>NZ_JBIVCV010000014.1:0-25037 GCF_044746765.1 Pseudomonas sp. NPDC090203 | reverse complement strand
GTTGTTGCGATATTACTTCTTGTTTCCTTACATCCACCCCCCGCCCCGGCCGCCCCCCCCGCCCGCTCCGGGGTTCGGTTTTTGTTAGGCGCGCCCCCCCCCCCCCGCGACGACGTTGGCATCAACGATCGTTTCATCGGATCGGACACTGACACAAGGACGCTCGAACAATGGCTGGCACTGCACCCCCACAATTCTTCACCTCGCTGTTGATCGACGGTGAACTGGTCGCGGGCCAGGGGTTTGTCGAGCCGATCGTCAATCCGGCCACCGGCGAGGTGCTGGTCCATATCGCCGAAGCCAGCACCGAGCAGGTCGAGAGCGCGATCCTGGCGGCCAACCGCGCGTTCACCGGCTGGTCCCGGACCACCCCGCAACAACGCTCCAACATTTTGCTCGGCATCGCCGACGCCATCGAAAAACACGCCGACCACCTTGCCCGCCTGGAATCGCTGAACTGCGGCAAGCCGCTGCACCTGGCGCGTCAGGATGACCTGAGCGCCACCGTCGATGTGTTTCGCTTCTTTGCCGGTGCCGTGCGCTGCCAGACAGGACAGTTGTCCGGTGAATACGTGCCGGGCTACACCAGCATGGTGCGCCGCGACCCGATTGGTGTCGTTGCGTCCATCGCACCGTGGAACTACCCGATCATGATGGCCGCCTGGAAGATCGCCCCGGCGCTGGCAGCGGGCAACACCTTGGTGTTCAAGCCATCGGAGCACACGCCGCTGTCGATCCTCGCGCTGGCTCCGGTATTCGCAGACCTGTTGCCCAATGGCGTAATCAATATTGTGTGCGGTGGCGGCGAAGGGGTCGGCAGCCACCTGGTCAGCCACTCGAAAGTGCGCATGGTGTCGCTGACCGGCGATATCGTCACCGGCCAGAAAATCCTCCAGGCCGCTGCCAAGACCCTCAAGCGTACTCACCTTGAGCTGGGCGGCAAGGCACCGGTGATCGTCTGCAACGACGCCGACATCGCCGCAGTGGTCCAAGGCGTGCGCACCTACGGCTACTACAACGCAGGCCAGGATTGCACCGCCGCCTGCCGCATCTACGCCCAGGCCGGGATCCACGACAAGCTGGTGGCCGAACTCGGCGCCGCCGTCAGCAGCCTGCGCTTTGCCAGTAAACGCGACGCCGATAACGAAATCGGGCCACTGATCAGCCCCCGTCAACGCGACCGCGTGGCCAGCTTCGTCGAGCGCGCCCTGAGCCAGCCACACATCGAACGCATCACCGGCGCCGCCGTGCATTCCGGCCCGGGTTTTTTCTATCAGCCGACCCTGCTCGCAGGCTGCAAACAGGGCGACGAGATCGTCCAGCGCGAGGTGTTCGGCCCGGTGGTCACCGTGACCCGCTTTGACGAACTCTCCCAGGCCGTGGACTGGGCCAACGACTCCGAATACGGCCTGGCCTCCTCGATCTGGACCCAGAATCTGGACAAGGCCATGCAGGTCGCGGCGCGTCTGCAATATGGCTGCACCTGGATCAACAGCCATTTCATGCTGGTCAGCGAAATGCCCCACGGCGGCTTGAAGCGCTCGGGGTACGGGAAAGATCTGTCCAGTGATTCGCTTCAGGACTACAGCGTTGTGCGCCACATCATGGCTAAAAGCAGCTATGAGTTGTAAGCGGCAAGCGGCAAGAAAAAGCGCTAGAGCCGCGGAGGTTTTGAGTTCAGAGCAATAAAAGAAAAAAGGGGAGCAACTGCATTTTCCAGCTAGAAGTAAAGAGCCGGCGCGATGACCACTTGCAGCTTGTCGCTTGAAGCTTGCAGCTGTCTTTACTTGTAGCTTGCGGCTTGCAGCTGGCTCCCTACCACTGATTTCCTGCCAACCATAAGTTAAAGAGGGAACCCACATGTCAGTGCAAAAGACCATGTTATTGGGAGCCATAGCGAGTGCGTTATTCGCCAGCGGCACGCTGCAAGCGGCCGAAGCGCTCAAGGCTGTCGGCGACGGCGAAGGCCAGCTGGATATCGTCGCGTGGCCGGGCTACATCGAGCGCGGCGAGAGCGACAAGGCCTATGACTGGGTCACCGGCTTCGAGAAGGAAACCGGCTGCAAGGTCAACGTCAAGACCGCTGCCACCTCCGACGAAATGGTCAGCCTGATGACCAAGGGCGGTTATGACCTGGTGACGGCGTCCGGCGATGCTTCGCTGCGCCTGGTGGCGGGCAAGCGGGTGCAGCCGATCAACACCGATCTGATCCCCAACTGGAAGAGCCTGGATCCGCGCCTGAAGGACGGGCCCTGGTACACCGTCAACAAGCAAACCTACGGCACGCCCTACCAGTGGGGCCCGAACGTGCTGATGTACAACACCAATGTGTTCAAGACGCCGCCAGTGAGCTGGAGCGTGGTGTTCGAGCCGCAGAACCTGCCGGACGGCAAGCCGAACAAAGGCCGCGTGCAGGCCTACGACGGTCCGATCTACATCGCCGACGCTGCGCTGTATCTGAAATCCGCCAAGCCCGACCTTAAGATCGAAGACCCCTACCAGCTCACCGAAACCCAGTACAAGGCCGTGCTCGACCTGTTGCGCGCCCAGCACCCGCTGGTGCACCGCTACTGGCATGACGCGACGGTACAGATGAGCGACGTGAAAAACGAAGGCGTCGCCGCGTCCAGCTCCTGGGGCTACATGGTCAACGGCCTGGTCGCCGACAAGCAGCCGGTGGCCTCGACCATCCCGCAGGAAGGCGCCACCGGCTGGGCCGACACCACCATGCTGCACGCCGACGCCAAGCACCCGAACTGCGCCTACAAGTGGATGGACTGGTCGCTGCAACCCAAGGTCCAGGGCGACGTAGCCGCCTGGTTCGGCTCGCTGCCGGTGGTGCCTGCGGCGTGCAAGGGCAGTGAACTGCTGGGCGCCGAGGGCTGCGCCACCAACGGCTTCGACCTGTTCGACAAGATCGCCTTCTGGAAAACCCCCGAGGCCCAGGGCGGCAAGTACGTGCCGTACAGCCGCTGGACCCAGGATTACATCGCGATCATGGGCGGGCGTTAGTCCCCGGTTCAAAGCGTAACGCCTGTAGGAGCGCGCTTGCCCGCGACAGCGATCTGTCTGAGACGTTGATGGTGAATGACACACCGTCTTCGCGGGCAAGCGCGCTCCTACAGGGTTCGGCGCTCTTTCGTCACACCTACACCGCCGGTACCGGCCCTTTCGCGGATCGATCCGCTCCCACGAGGGCCAATTGGAGTTTCACCATGACCCTTGCAGTCCAGTTCACCCACGTTTCCCGTCAGTTCGGCGAAGTGAAGGCCGTTGACCGGGTTTCCATCGATATCAAGGACGGCGAGTTCTTTTCCATGCTCGGCCCCTCGGGCTCGGGCAAGACCACCTGCCTGCGCCTGATCGCAGGCTTCGAGCAGCCCAGTGCAGGCTCGATCCGCATTCACGGCGAGGAAGCCGCAGGGCTCCCGCCTTACGAGCGTGACGTCAACACGGTGTTTCAGGATTACGCCCTGTTCCCCCACATGAACGTGCGCGACAACGTCGCCTACGGCCTCAAGGTCAAGGGCGTGGGCAAGAGCGAACGCCTGGCCCGAGCCGAAGAAGCCTTGAGCATGGTGGCGCTCGGCGGCTACGGCGATCGCAAGCCGGTGCAACTTTCGGGCGGCCAGCGCCAGCGTGTGGCCCTGGCCCGCGCACTGGTCAATCGCCCGCGTGTGTTGCTGCTGGACGAACCCCTCGGCGCCCTTGATCTGAAGCTGCGCGAGCAGATGCAGAGCGAGCTGAAAAAGCTTCAGCGCCAGTTGGGCATCACCTTCATCTTCGTCACCCACGACCAGACCGAAGCGCTGTCGATGTCTGACCGCGTGGCGGTGTTCAACAAGGGCCGCATCGAGCAGGTCGACACCCCGCGCAACCTGTACATGAAGCCAGCCACCACTTTCGTCGCCGAGTTCGTCGGCACCTCCAACGTGCTGCGCGGCGAACTGGCGCAACACCTCAGTGGCAAGCCCAACGCGTTCTCGATTCGTCCCGAGCACATCCGCTTCGCCGATGGCCCTGTGGGCAGTCACGAGATCGAAGTCAGCGGCCTGCTCCACGACATTCAGTATCAGGGCAGCGCCACCCGCTACGAGCTGAAACTGGACAACGGCCAGACCTTGAGCGTCAGCCAGGCCAACACCCAATGGCTGGACACCAGCGCCCAGCACCAGCCCGGCCAGCGCGTCACTGCACGCTGGGCACGGGAGGCGATGATCCCGCTGCATGACACCGTTGCCGAGGCCCAGTGAGATGAGCCAGACACTCGCCCATTCAGCGCCGATGTCGGGGCAATCGCCCATGCGGCGCTTCTCCAGCCTGCTGTACCGACGGCCCAACCTGTACCTGTCGCTGCTGCTGATTCCGCCGCTGCTGTGGTTCGGCGCGATCTACCTCGGCTCGCTGCTGACCCTGCTGTGGCAGGGTTTCTACACCTTCGACGACTTCAGCATGACGGTCACCCCGGACCTGACGCTGGTCAACTTCGGCGCACTGTTCAACCCGTCGAACTTCGACGTGATCCAGCGCACGCTGACCATGGCCATCGCCGTGTCCATCGCCAGCGCCATCGTCGCCTTTCCCATCGCCTACTACATGGCGCGCTACACCACGGGCAAGACCAAGGCGTTTTTCTACATCGCGGTGATGATGCCGATGTGGGCCAGTTACATCGTCAAGGCCTACGCCTGGACGCTGCTGCTGGCCAAGGGCGGCGTGGCGCAGTGGTTCGTCCAGCACTTGGGGCTGGAGCCGGTGTTGCAGGTGATCCTGGGGATTCCCGGCGTGGGCGGAAGCACCTTGTCGACCTCGCATCTGGGGCGGTTTCTGGTGTTCGTCTACATCTGGCTGCCGTTCATGATCCTGCCGATCCAGGCCTCCCTCGAACGCCTGCCGCCCTCGCTGCTGCAAGCCTCGGCGGACCTGGGCGCCAAACCTCGGCAGACTTTCATGCAGGTGATCCTGCCGCTGTCGGTGCCGGGCATTGCCGCAGGTTCGATCTTCACCTTTTCGCTGACCCTGGGCGACTTCATCGTGCCGCAACTGATCGGCCCGCCTGGCTACTTCATCGGCAGCATGGTCTACGCCCAGCAAGGCGCCATCGGCAACATGCCCATGGCCGCAGCCTTCACGCTGGTGCCGATTGTGCTGATCGCCATTTACCTGTCCATCGTCAAGCGACTGGGAGCTTTCGATGCGCTCTAAGCCGGTTATCAAACAAGGCGATCAGGCCTCATGGGGCCTGAAAATCGCCGCCTGGGGCGGGCTGGTGTTCCTGCACTTCCCGATCCTGATCATCTTTCTGTACGCCTTCAACACCGAAGACGCAGCGTTCAGCTTCCCGCCTCAAGGCTTCACCTTGAAGTGGTTCAGCGTGGCGTTCGCGCGGCCCGATGTGCTGGAGTCGATCAAGCTGTCGCTGCAGATCGCCTGCGTCGCCACGCTCATCGCGCTGGTGCTTGGCACCCTGGCGTCGGCGGCGTTGTATCGCCGGGATTTCTTCGGCAAGGACGGCATCTCGCTGATGCTGATCCTGCCCATCGCCCTGCCCGGCATCATCACGGGGCTTGCGCTGTTGTCGGCGTTCAAGACGCTGGGCATCGAACCCGGGATGTTCACCATCATCGTCGGCCACGCGACCTTCTGCGTGGTGATCGTCTACAACAACGTCATCGCCAGATTGCGCCGCACCTCCCACAGCCTGATCGAGGCGTCGATGGACCTGGGGGCCGACGGCTGGCAGACCTTCCGCTACATCATCATGCCCAACCTGGGTTCGGCGCTGCTGGCCGGCGGGATGCTGGCGTTCGCACTGTCGTTCGACGAAATCATCGTCACCACCTTTACCGCAGGGCATGAACGCACCTTGCCGATCTGGCTGCTCAACCAGCTCAGCCGCCCTCGCGACGTACCGGTGACCAACGTCGTCGCGATGCTGGTGATGACCGTAACCATGCTGCCGATTCTCGGCGCCTATTACCTGACCCGCGGCGGCGAAAGCGTGGCCGGCAGTGGCGGGAAATGACAACAGCCCCCTGTAGGAGCGCGCTTGCCCGCGAAGGCAGTTTACCTGTACCCGATGTGTTGACTGACACAACGCCATCGCGGGCAAGCGCGCTCCTACGGAACGAGTACACCGAGAGGAAATGACGATGCAAACCAAACTGCTGATCAACGGCCATCTGGTCGCCGGTGAAGGTCCCGCGCAACCGGTGTTCAACCCCGCGCTGGGCCGGGTGCTGGTGGAAATCAACGAAGCCACCGAAGGCCAGGTCGACACCGCCGTGCGCGCCGCCGATGCCGCGTTCGAAAGCTGGTCGCAGACCGCGCCGAAAGACCGCTCGCTGCTGTTGCTCAAACTGGCCGACGCCATCGACGCCAATGCCGAAGAACTGGCGCGCCTTGAGTCGGACAACTGCGGCAAGCCTTATCATGCCGCGCTGAACGATGAGCTGCCGGCAATTGCCGATGTGTTCCGCTTCTTCGCCGGGGCCAGCCGCTGCATGGGCGGCTCGGCGGCGGGCGAATACCTGCCTGGCCACACCTCGATGATTCGCCGCGACCCGGTAGGCGTGATCGCCTCCATCGCACCCTGGAACTACCCGCTGATGATGGTGGCCTGGAAGATCGCCCCTGCCCTGGCTGCCGGCAATACCGTGGTGCTGAAGCCGTCCGAGCAGACCCCGCTCACCGCGCTGCGCCTGGTGGAGCTGGCCAACGACATCTTCCCGGCTGGCGTGCTCAACCTGGTGTTCGGCCGCGGGCAGACCGTCGGCAATCCGCTGGTGACCCATCCGAAGGTGCGCATGGTGTCGCTGACCGGCTCCATCGCCACCGGCTCGCACATCATTTCCAGCACCGCCGACAGCGTCAAACGCATGCACATGGAATTGGGCGGCAAGGCCCCGGTGATCATCTTCGACGACGCCGACATCGACGCGGCGGTCGAGGGCATTCGTACCTTCGGCTTCTACAACGCGGGCCAGGACTGCACCGCCGCCTGCCGCATCTACGCGCAGAAGGGCATCTACGAGAAGTTCGTCGAGAAACTCGGCGAGGCGGTCAGCACCATCAAGGTCGGCCAGCAGGATGACCCGGAAACCGAACTGGGCCCGCTCATCACCGCGCAGCATCGCGACCGCGTGACCGGCTTCGTCGAGCGCGCCGTGGCGCAATCCCACACCCGCCTGGTGACCGGCGGCAAGGCCATCGAGGGCAACGGTTTCTTCTTCCAGCCAACGGTGATTGCCGACGTGCAGCAGGACGACGAGATCGTGCGCCGGGAAGTGTTCGGGCCGGTGGTGTCGGTCACCCGGTTCGACGATGAAGCACAGGTGCTGGGCTGGGCCAATGACTCGGATTACGGCCTGGCGTCGTCCGTCTGGACCCAGGACGTGGGCCGCGCCCACCGGTTGTCTGCACGCCTGCAGTACGGCTGCACCTGGGTGAACACCCACTTCATGCTGATCAGCGAAATGCCCCACGGCGGGCAGAAGCTGTCTGGTTATGGGAAGGACATGTCGATGTATGGGCTGGAGGATTACACCACGGTGCGGCATGTGATGTTCAAGCACTGATAAACCCTTGTAGGAGCGCGCTTGCCCGCGATGGCAGTGTGTCACTCAACACATCAGGTGCAGACGTACCGCAATCGCGGGCAAGCGCGCTCCTACACGGCAACGTATTCCAACGATCATTCGCGCTACCGGCAACGGCTTTAAAACAATAACCACCGATCCTGGCTGGCCCTTGCGGCACAGCCACGGGTTCGGCCATCCAAAATCTGCCGATTTACTGGAGAAACACCATGAGCAGCGTCCCTGTTCCACCGGCCGCCGACCACGACGCCGAGCAACTGAGAAAACTGGGCTACACCTCCAACTTCAACCGCAGCATGACCCTCTGGGAAAACTTCGCGCTGGGCTTTACCTACCTGTCGCCGGTCGTCGGGGTCTACACCCTGTTCGGACTGTGCCTGGCCGCAGGCGGGCCGCCGATGTTCTGGGCCTATCTGCTGGTGGGCATCGGCCAGATGCTGGTGTGCCTGGTGTTCGGCGAAGTGGTCTCGCAATTCCCCATCTCCGGCGGCGTATACCCTTGGGCACGGCGCCTGGTGGGCAAGCGCTGGGCGTGGATGGTCGGCTGGATCTACTCCATTGCCCTGTGCGTGACCATCGCCGCCGTGGCGGTGGGTGCAGGTCCCTACCTGGCGGCCATGATGGGCTTCGAACCGAGCGCCAACACCAACATCGTCATCGCTCTGGTGCTGACGCTGTTCGCCACGCTGGTCAACCTGAGCGGCACCAAGGTACTGTCGCGCATCGCCATGTTCGGCTTTCTCTGCGAGCTGATCGGTGCGGTGCTGGTGGGCGGCTACCTGCTGATCTTCGAGCGTCATCAGCCGCTGAGCGTGTTCTTCAACACCTTCGATATCCGCATCGACGGCTCTTACCTGCCGGCCTTCCTCACCGCCTCCCTGGCCGGGATGTTCCTTTATTACGGCTTCGAAGCCTGTGGCGACGTCGCCGAAGAAACGCCCAACCCGAGCAAACAGATCCCGCGCGCCATGCGCATGACCATCTGGATCGGCGGCGCCGCCGCGATGTTCGCCTGCCTGGCGCTGATCCTCGCCGTGCCGGACATGAACGCCGTCATCAATGGCACCGACAAAGATCCGGTGACTACCATCCTCAGTAACGCCTTCGGCGTGACCGGCTCCAAAGTGGTGATGGCGATCGTCATGGTCTCGTTCATCTCCTGCGTCATCAGCCTGCAAGCCGCCGCCAGCCGGTTGCTGTACGCCTACGCCCGGGATGAAATGATCATCGGCAGCCACCTGCTCAAACGCATCTCGCCCAACACCCAGGTGCCGGTCGCTGCGCTGTTCGTCTCCGGCGTGCTGCCCGCGATCATCATCTGCATGGGCTTCGTGCTGCAGGACGCCGTCGCCACCATCGTCAGCTTCGCGGCCATCGGCATCTACCTCGCGTTCCAGATGATCGTCCTCGCCGCCCTCTTCGCCCGCATGCGCGGCTGGGTCCCGAGTGGCCAGTTCAGCATGGGCAAATGGGGCCTGCCGGTGAACCTCGGCGCGCTGATCTACGGCGTGCTGGCGATCATCAACATGGCCTGGCCGCGCACCCCGGATGCGGCGTGGTACATCAATTACTCGATGGTGCTGACCACCGTGATCGTCATCGCCCTGGGGCTGATCTACATGTGGATCGGCCGGCCGTATGACCACGGGACTGCGCCAGCCGGGGATGCGTGGAAGAGTGGGAGATGACATAAGTGCCTGCTTGAACAACGCGAGGACAAATTCGGACGTGAGACACATCTCACGTCCCCTTTTCCTACAAACCGGCCCTTGGTTATAATCCGGCGGTATCATATTTTGATACCATGAATACCAGACAAGCCAAGACCTTAAAAATCATCTTTTCCAGGCCTGTTCCCAGCACGCTGGAATGGAGCCGAATCGAGGCTCTGTTCCATGCACTGGGCGCAAGAAGCATCGAAGGAAATGGTTCCAGGGTTCGATTCGAACTCAACGGGGTGGTGGCCACATTCCACCGCCCTCACCCAGACAAGGAAGCCAAGCCGTATCAGATTCGTGATGCGCGAACGTTCCTGGAGCAAGCAGGAGTTACCCCATGAACATCATGAATTACAAGGGATACGCAGCCCGAATCAACTACAGCGACGAAGATGGTCTGTTCGTGGGACACGTTGCCGGCGTCCGCGATGTCATCGGTTTTCACGGTGAGTCCGTCCATGAGCTGCGGGCAGCCTTCGAAGAAGCGGTCGACGATTATCTCGATACTTGTGCGAAGCTGGGCCGCGCACCACAAAAAACCTATTCCGGGAAATTGAGCCTGCGCCTGGAGCCCGCGCTTCACGCCAGCGTCGCGTGCAAGGCTGAGCTTGCTCACAAAAGCATCAATCAGTGGGTCAGCGATTTGCTCTGTCACGCGACGCAAACCTGATTTTAATTTGATATCACCCGCAACCCCTGAACGTTCCCATGGTCAACAGTGAATGCGCTGCTTTGGATGGGCAGGGGTTTTCTGGCACTCATATGACGGCCAAATTGCTTAACGCCCCACCCAACAACCATTCAATTGGATATGAATGGCAGGGACTCTTTCGATCCGGCTCCGTATACTGATTTCTTCTGACTGGAGCCTGTCCATTGACCAGATACCCCCGCTTCCCCGCAGGTGACAGTCAGGCTGGTCTCACGCTCAGGCAGATCGACTTGAGCGCAGAGCTGAGTTGCCTGTGGGAGATTTCTCCGGACTTACTGGCGATGGTCGATCCCAATGGCTTGTTCCTACGGGTCAGTCCGGCCTGGACGACGGTCCTGGGTTACCAATCCCACGAACTGGTCGGCACTCATGTCACGAGCCTGGCTCATCCGGACGACGTGCACGCCACCGAGTCAGCGCTGACCCAGGCCACCAGCGGCGTTCTGCCATTGTTCGAGAATCGCTACCGGCACAAGGACGGTTCCTACCGCTGGATCGGCTGGACCGCAGCGCCCGACCACGGCCTGATCTTCGCCCTGGGCAAGGACATGAGCGCCGAGAAAGAGCGATCGGCTGCCCTGCGCGCCGCCGAAGATGCGTTGCGCCAATCGCAGAAAATGGAAGCGGTCGGACAACTGACCGGTGGGCTGGCCCATGACTTCAACAACCTGCTGATGGGCATCAGCGGCAATATCGAATTGCTCAAAGGCCGTGTCGCCAAAGGGCGGACCGAGAACCTTGCGCGCTACATCGACTCGGCCCTGGAAGGCTCACGCCGGGCCGCTGCGTTGACCCATCGCCTGCTGGCATTTTCACGCAGGCAGACGCTGGATCCGCAACCTGTCGATGTCGATGATCTGGTCGACGGGATGGCCGAACTGATCAGGCGCACGGTCGGACCTTCCATTGCCATGGACATCATCGCCACGCCAGGGCTGTGGGCAACGCTGGTCGATCTGCATCAGCTGGAAAACTCCCTGCTCAACCTGTGCCTCAACGCCCGCGACGCCATGCCCGAGGGTGGCCAGGTGTTGATCGAAACCTGCAACACGCAGCTCGACCCGCTACAGGCCGCCGAGCTGGAGCTGCCTGCCGGGCGTTATGTGATGCTGTGTGTCAGCGACAACGGCTGCGGCATGACCCAGGAGGTGGTCAAGCGCGCTTTCGACCCGTTTTTCACCACCAAACCCATTGGCATGGGCACGGGGCTGGGGCTTTCGATGACCTACGGCTTTGCCCGTCAGTCCGGCGGTGGCGTGCATATCCATTCGGTGCCGGGGCGCGGCTCGCGGGTCTGCATCTATCTGCCGGCCTACACCGAGGTGGCCGCGGTGAGCGCTGAACCTCATGCACACCTTGACCCGCTGACACACAGCAGTGGCGGCGAGACGCTGCTGGTAGTCGATGACGAACCCTCGGTGCGTGCATTGATGATCGAAACGCTGACCGATCAGGGCTACACAGTGCTTGAGGCGGACTCTGGCCCAGGTGCACTGACCATCCTGCAATCGCGCCAGCACATTGACCTGCTGGTATCGGATGTCGGCCTGCCCGGTGGCATGAATGGCCGGCAGTTGGCCGACGCGGCGCGGGCATTGCGACCGGGGCTCAAGGTGTTGTTCGTGACCGGTTATGCGGAAAACGCCGCACTGGGGAAGGGACGGCTTGAGCCGGGGATGCACGTGCTGACCAAACCCTTTTCGATTCCGGTGCTCAGCGAGCGGGTGAAGGGGTTGCTTGAAGGGTGACCGGTCTTGAGGCCGCCCCCGCCGGCAAGCCGTGCTGCTACGGGGTTTGTGTCATGCCCAAATCCCTTGAACACTCTCTCTCGACGTAGCAGTCCGGCTTGCCGGCGAGGCGGCCTCAATATCGCTGTCGCCGGCAAGCCGGACTGCTACGGTTTTTTTGTCATGCCCAACCTCTCGAACACCCCCAGCCCCGTAGCAGCTTGGCTTGCCAGCGGGAGCGATCGTGAGGCCGCCTCACCGGCAAGCCGGACTGCAACGGGTCAGGGTGTCGTTTTCAATCGCGCAAATCCGACTCGTGGATCGGCTGGTCGCGGTGGGTTGCGCGTTGGTATTGGGCCGGCCATACGGCGTTGCGACCGCCCAGGTCGTCGTCGGCGTGTAGGGGCCAGTACGGATCACGCAGCAGCTCGCGGGCCAGCAGGATCAGGTCGGCCTGCCCCGTGCGCAGGATGGTGTCGGCCTGGAAGGGTTCGGTAATCATGCCCACCGTCCCCGTGGCGATGCCCGACTCCCGGCGCACACGCCCGGCGAACTCGGTCTGGTAGCCCGGCCCCACAGGAATCTCGGCATTGGCCGCGGTCCCGCCCGAGGACACATCGATCAAGTCCACCCCCAGCGCTTTCAACCGCTTGGCCAGCTCCACGGTTTCATCCGGGTTCCAGCCATCTTCGACCCAGTCGGTCGCCGACACGCGCACGAACACCGGCAACTCCTGCGGCCAGACATTGCGCACGGCTTCGGACACTTCCAGGGTCAGACGAATACGGTTCTCGAACGAGCCGCCATAACGGTCCTGGCGCTGATTGCTCAACGGCGACAGGAACTGGTGCAACAGGTAGCCATGGGCGGCATGGACTTCCACCACCGAGAACCCTGCCTCCAGCGACCGCTTGGCGGCATCGACGAAGGCCTGGATGACCTTCTGGATCTGCGACTCGTCCAGCGGCGTGGGCGGCGTGTGCTGGGGATCGAAGGCGATCTTCGACGGCCCCCAAGGCGTCCAGCCACCTTCATCGGCCTTGATGCTGCCGTGCTTGCCCAACCAGGGGCGGAAGGTGCTGGCCTTGCGCCCGGCGTGGGCCAGTTGAATGCCCGCCACCGCGCCTTGTGCAGTGATGAATCGAGTAATGCGTTGCAGTGGGGCGATCTGCTCGTCGTTCCAGATGCCCAGGTCTTCCGGGGTGATGCGGCCATCGCGCGTCACGGCAGCGGCTTCGGTGAAAATCAGGCCGGCACCGCCCACGGCACGACTGCCAAGGTGGACCAGATGCCAGTCATTGGCCAGACCGTCGGCGCAGCAGTACTGGCACATCGGCGAAACCACGATGCGATTGCGCAGGGTCAGTTGGCGAAGGGTGTAGGGTTCAAGCAGCAGGCTCATGGGCACCTCTCAGGGTCGAGTCTAAGGTTCCTTCTCGTTCTGAACCTTGAGCCTAGTCGACAACCTGAGAGAAGTGGGGTTCCTGGTCCCTGATTCAGCGCGGCGAGATATGCGCCACCATCAATTGCACCGTCTCGTTGCCACGAAACTCGTTCAGGTCCAGCTTGTAGGCCAGCTCGACCCAGCGAATGCCCGGGTTAGGCCATACGTCACGGTCGATGCTGAACGCGATGCCATCGAGCTTCACCGTACCACATTCGGTCTTGAGCACCATCTTCAAATGCCGTTCGCCAACGATGCGCTGCTCCACCAGCTGGAACACGCCATGGAACAGCGGCTCAGGGAAATGCTGGCCCCATGGACCGGCATTGCGCAGGGCGCGGGCCAGTTCCAGGTGGAACTCCTCGACAGCCAGCGTGCCGTCCGACAGCAGCCGGCCGGTCAGGTCCTCTTCGGTGAGCTGACGACGCACTTCGGCATCGAAGGCATCGCAGAATGCCGGGAAGTTTTCCTCGGGCAGCGACAGCCCGGCCGCCATAGCGTGGCCACCAAACTTGCTGATCAACTCAGGATGCTTGGCCGCCACGGCGTCCAGCGCGTCGCGAATGTGAAAGCCCGGCACCGAGCGCGCCGAGCCTTTCAATACGCCCTCCCCGGCACTGGCGAAAGCGATGGTTGGGCGGTGATAGCGCTCTTTGAGGCGCGAGGCCAGAATCCCGATCACACCCTGGTGCCACTCGGCCTCGAACAGGCACAGGCCGAACGGCATCGATTCCACCGGCAGATCCTTGAGCTGGGCCAGCGCTTCACGCTGCATGCCCTGCTCGATGGATTTGCGGTCCTGGTTCAACTCATCCAGTTGTACGGCCATTTCCCGGGCCAGGGTTTCGTCCTCGCAGAGCAGGCATTCGATGCCCAGGCTCATGTCGTCCAGACGCCCGGCAGCGTTCAGTCGCGGGCCGAGGATGAACCCAAGGTCGGTCGAGGTGATGCGCGACGCTTCGCGGCGGGCAACTTCCAGGATCGCGCGCAAGCCAGGCCTTGCGCGACCGGCGCGAATGCGCATCAGCCCCTGATGCACCAGGATGCGGTTGTTGGCGTCCAGCGGTACGACGTCGGCCACGCTGCCCAGCGCCACCAGGTCCAGCAGTTCGCCCAGATTCGGCTGGGCGCGGCCATTGGCCTCGAACCAGCCGAGCTCCCGCAGTCGCGCGCGCAGCGCCATCAGCACGTAGAACATCACGCCAACGCCGGCCAGCGCCTTGCTCGGAAAGGTGCAGCCGGGCTGGTTCGGGTTGACGATGGCGTCGGCGGCGGGCAGTTCATGGCCCGGCAAGTGGTGATCGGTCACCAGCACTTGCAGCCCGGCCGCCTTCGCAGCGGCAACGCCTTCGACGCTGGAAATGCCGTTGTCCACGGTCATCAGCAGATCAGGCTGGCGCTCGAGGGCCACACCGACGATTTCCGGGGTCAGGCCGTAGCCATATTCGAAACGGTTGGGCACCAGGTAATCGACATGAGCAGCGCCCAGCAGACGTAAGCCCAGCACGCCGACGGTACTGGCCGTGGCGCCGTCGGCATCGAAATCGCCAACGATGAGAATGCGCTGGCGCTGCTGCAAGGCCGTCACCAGCAGATCGACGGCGGCATCGATGCCCTTGAGCTGCTGATACGGAATCAGCCGCGCCAGCCCCTTGTCCAGCTCATCCTGCGAAACGACGCCGCGCGCCGCGTACAGGCGAGTCAGCAAGGGTGGCAGGTCGCCGAGAAATGGCAGGGTGTCGGGCAACTGGCGTGATTCGATGCGCATGCGGTTTCCGCTGATGTTCTTCTTTTGAGCTTTTGATGTGTGGCAGAAGGCTGAGGCAGCGGATCAGCCGCGCTCACCTGCCAGCCACTGCAACTGGACTTCATGCTGGCCGCGATCGTCGGTGACGAACACCGTGCCTTCGCTGATCATCACGTCCCACTTGATCGCCCGGGGCATGTCCTTGGCCAGGGTTTCCAGCACATCCTGCGGCACCGCAGCGATGTTGACGTTCTTCAGCGCCTTGGCGGCGGGTACCACCTTGCCTTCCCAGACGCGCAGGCTGCCGTAGGCCAGCAGGCTGGTGCGCTCGGTGCGGCGCGAGCACCAGGTCAGACGGTCAACGTCCGGCTGGCCGACTTCGATCCAGTGCAGGACACGGTCGTCCAGGCTTTTTTCCCACAATGCAGGTTCATCGACTTCCGACAGACCACGGCCGAATGACAGCTGCTCGTTGTACCAGAGCGCGTAGGCCAGCAGGCGCACGGCCATCCGTTCTTCGGTTTCGGAAGGATGGCGGGCGATGGTCTGCTTGACGTTTTCGTACACCCCGCGATCAAGGTCGGTGAGGTTCAGTTCGAATTTGTAGGTCGTGGACGGCTGGGCCATGAACGGGCTTCTAAAGGCTGGAAAGGCGCCAAGTCTACCCGATGCCGGCCCATTGAACGACCGGACCGTGCACCTTGCCAGCCGATCTGTGTAAATAGCCGGGCCGGACCCTGATCCCGGTGCTTTACTGATCCAACGGTGACGAGTGTTAAACAAATGATCCACAACGCCGATACCTTGGTGCGAGACCCTCTAGCATGAAGTACACAGCGCGGCCCGTTGCGACGACAGGCCTTAGTGATCAGGGTTGTGCCAGTCCGGGCAGCCGTCAGCTTTTTCAGGATTCATATCGACGGATGGTCAATCGTTCTTCCCACCGCCACAGAGCCGGGCTTGTGGCACTGCTTTTCACATCGGCACTGGGTACCACGGCCGGAACGGCAGAGGCCAAGGAAACGCTGACGTGGCTGTTGCGTGATTTTCCGCCGCTGACCATATTTGCAGGCCCGCAGGCCGGCCAGGGCGCCATCGACAGGATCATGCCCGAGCTGATCGCCCGCATGCCCGAATACGAGCACCAGATCATGCACGTGAACCGCGCGCGGGGAACGCAGATGCTGCAGGATCCCGATGTGTTCGCCTGCGACCCCACCCTGCTGTGGACCCCGGAACGGGACAAGACCATCCTGTTTTCGATTCCGACCTACGCAACGCCGGGCAACGGCATCACCATCGAACGCAGCAACCACAAGCTGTTCGCGCCCTACCTGACTGAGGATGGCCACCTGGATCTCGCTGCGGTACTGGCGAGCAATACGGTCAAGGTCGGCATTGTCGGCGAGCGCAGCTACGGTCCGGTGATCGACAAGGTCATCCGTACCACGACGCAGCCGGACAACCTGATCCTGCACTACGGCAACGCCGCCGTGGGCAGCATGTTGCAGATGGAACGCATGGATCGCTTTCAGGCCATCATCAGTTACTGGCCGGAGGCACGGTTTCACGCACAGCAACAGGGCATCGCGCTGGATGAACTGGAGTTTTTTCCGGTCAAGGACGCGCCCAAGTACCAGTTCGCCCACATCGGTTGCTCGAAGACGGACAAGGGCCGTGCGGCCATCGAGATCATCAATCGGGAAATGCGCACGCTGCGCGTGACCCGGCTGATCGGCTTCTACGCCGAGTGGATGGTCAAGAAAGAGGAATACCTGCGCGACTCCAAAACCTTTTTCGACGACGCCGGCGAGTGAGCCGTCTGACACAGGCGAGCGGGCAAAAAGAAACCCCGAGCAGCGGGGAGACTACTCGGGGTCAACCGTGGTCCATCTTGGACCCGTACGGCAGGCAACATAAACACCGGAGCACAATGCCTGCGCCTGCCGTAATGGATAGGAGCCTATCGGACCCGGAAGGTTCCGCAGGCATCAGACAAAAGCCCGACCGGCGGCATAGGCAGCAGATTGCGAAACGTTGCGCATGGCCGCGATGACGCAAGGCTCGATGCGCCCCTCTGCCACCATCAAGTCACGATGCAAGCCGTCTACCACGTCGGTCAGCTGGCGTTTGTCACACAGTTGCCCGGCCGAAAAAACCCTTTCGATCACGATCGCACCGGCCGCATTTCTAAGCGTCACCAGACGCTCGCCATTCACACCGGCAGCCCCCAGGCTCGCCTGATACGGTGCCAGTGCTTCGCTTAGCAGTAAGCTGATATTTTCCATCTGGTTCACCACTCAAGAGGTTGAATGCAAAGGTGCTTATCAATGACCACCGGCAAGCGCACAAAGTTCGTCCTGCCTTAGCCTGGGTGATTGCCCCCTACCCGTTCACTGGAGCATGCCTGCCCAATGTGACAGGCAGAATTCATGCCGAAGACACCGGGCGGGCGCCCTTGCACTCACTCAGTTCGGTCCAGCCCCCGACCAATCCCTGCAACTGTCCGTCCGCGAGATAAAAGGGTGCCGACCATTGCCGGGTCTCGAGCCGCCGCCCCGGCAGATCCAGGCAACGGTCCACAAGCACTGGCTCCCGTGATTGCAGCAGCCCCATGTGTTCTTCATGCATCGCCAGCGCGACAGCCTTGGGAATGAGGTCGACGTCGATCAGTCGCCGCCCGTTCATCTGCTCGAAGCTGATGCCCAACGCCTGCTCGTAACTGGCGTTGCAGGCCACCAGACGACCGGTCAGGTCCCGCACATACAGAGGCTGGGGGATGCCGTCGAACAACGCCCGCTGAAACACCAGTTGATTATTCAGCTGTCTCTGGGCGTGCATGCGTTGATGGATCTGGCCTCTGATCCTGTGGCGCCAGAACAGCGAAACGCCCACCGACAGCGTTGTCATCGCCAGTAACCAATAGACCCAACCCGGGATGCGGTGCAACAAAGGCTCCTGCGGCATGACGCCGCCGAGCCATTTCATGCGAATGGCGCGCAGCTCGGCCACGGGAAACTCCACCAGGGCCTTGTTGAGGATGCTGAGCAATTCGGGATGCTCCTTGACCACCGCTAGGCGATCCGGGGACCAGCGCCCCTCGACACCGCGTCCGACCTTCAAGCGCCCACGGCTGGCCATCACCGCTCCGGCCTCATTCTGAATGGTCGCATCCGCTTCCCCGGCCTCCACCAGAGCCCGGGCCTCCTTATAGGTCGGAACCAGCCGCAGTTTGATACCGGGCGCGCTGGTGCGGATGAACTCGAGCAGGGCATGGCCCGTCGGCATCGCCAGAACCTTTCCCGACAACTCGGTGAGGGTGACCGGGGATTCGCGATCATCACGGATCACATAGACCCAGCTGTGCCCGCCGTAGGCATAGGTGAAGTCGAGGAATTTCCGGCGTTCGGACGATTCGGCCAGCGTGGTGTTCATGTCGGCGGATCCGGCGCGCAGGACCTCGATGGCGGCCTGGGTCGAAGGCATCGCCTCATGTACGAACATCAACCCCGTCATGCGCGAGATGCGGTTGAGCACATCGATGTTCAGCCCCACCCACTGGCCGTGTTCGTCCTTGTAGATATAGGGCGGGTGCAGGGTCGAGGCCACCATCACTTGCGGGTGACGACGGACCCACGCCTGCTCGTCGGGACTGAGGCGAATCCTCTGGCGCCCGGCATCGACGCCCAGCCCGCTGGTCCAGCGGTGCAGGATTTCACGGGCGACCGACTCGTCCAGGTCATCCAGTGACCGGTTGAACAGCTCAAGCAATTTCGCATCTTGCTCCCGCATGGCAAAGGCGAAACCTGCCGCTGGCAACAGGCTGTCGAACCGGATCTGCAACCCCAGGTAGCGGCGCATGCTGATGTAGGCACGCGCGACGACCTCATTGACGATGACAGCATCGGCTTCACCGTGCTCCAGGGCCTCCATGGCGCTGTAGAGCGTGGGCGCCAGGATGACCTGGCTTTTCGGGTAGATACGCTCCACGGCGGCGATGTCGGCGTATCCGTCCTGGATGATCACGCGCTTGCCGACCAACTCGGCGCTCAGGGAATGGTCATTTTCCCGGACTACGACCACCGCCCGGTCTGGCAGGTATTCACCGGTGAACGCCAGACCGCCGATCCCGCGATCATAGCGATTCGCGCTGGCCAGCACATCGACGCTGCCCTCGAGCAGTGCCGCGACCATATCCTCGGGCCGGGCGAAGCCGGTGATCTGTAACGTCACCCCAAGCTTTGCGCCGACCAGGCTCAGATAATCGGCACTCAGGCCCTGATAGCGATTGCGGTCGCTGGTGATGTCGATGGGTTCGTAGTCGGCCGTTGCAATCGCGACCCGCACCACCCCACGTTCGTCGAGCCACTGGCGGTCATGGCTGTCGAGCGTTAATGCCGATTGCGCCACGAACGGCGGGCTCAGGTTGAATGGAAGCTTTTCGGTGCCGCTCGCTGCTGGCGCGAAAACACATGCCAGCACCAGGAGGGTGCACAACAGGCGTTCGATTGTTCGGGTCTGGACGGGCACTCCCTGCTTGTCCATGTTCATGTACTGCACCCCACGTATTGATCCGGGAAATCATAAATGTCCGGAAAGTGTGGCACGCACAAACAAGAAGGCCCGCTGGAGAGCGGGCCTTAGTTGTTACACGGAGCAACCGTCAGAGCGGCTTGCCACGGTTACCATGCTGGCTGACAAAGGCCTGCATAGCCTTGAGGTCGTTCGGCAGCACGGTGCAGCGCTCGTCGCGTTCGAACAAATCAGACAAATGTGCAGGCAGCTCGAGTGCTTTTCCTACACCGGCCTTCTGTACGGCTTCCGGGAACTTGACCGGGTGCGCGGTGCCCAGCACCACCATCGGCGTGTCCAGGCTGCGACGGCAATCACGGGCCGCCTTCACCCCGATGGCCGTGTGCGGATCGAGCAGCTCGCCAGTGCTGGCGAATACTTCAGCGATGGTCTCGCAGGTCTGCTCGTCGGTGACGGCCAGGGAGTCGAACAGCTTGCGGGTTTCGGTCCAGCGGTCTTCTTCGACGCTGAAACCGCCACCCTTCTTGAAGCTTTCCATCAGCTCGGCGATGGCCGCACCGTTGCGACCGTGCATGTCGAACAGCAGGCGTTCGAAGTTCGACGACACCATGATGTCCATGGACGGCGACAGCGTGGCGTGCAGGGTTTCCTTGACGTACTGGTTGCCGCTCATGAAGCGGTGCAGGATGTCGTTGCGGTTGGTGGCCACGATCAGCTGGCTGATCGGCAGACCCATGTTGCGGGCCAGGTAACCGGCGAAGATGTCGCCGAAGTTGCCGGTCGGTACCGAGAACGCCACCGAACGCGCAGGGCCGCCCAACTGCAGGGCCGCGTGGAAGTAGTAGACGATCTGGGCCATGATCCGCGCCCAGTTGATCGAGTTCACCGCCACCAGGCGCGTGCCTTTGAGGAAGCTCTGGTCAGCGAAGCTGTTCTTGACCATTTCCTGGCAGTCGTCGAAGTTGCCTTCGACGGCGATGTTGTGGATGTTGTCGCCGAAAATGGTGGTCATCTGGCGGCGCTGAACGTCCGAGACACGGTTGTTCGGGTGCAGGATGAAGATGTCGACGTTGTCGCAGCGACGGCAGCCTTCGATGGCCGCTGAGCCGGTATCGCCGGAGGTGGCACCGATGATGACCACGCGCTCGCCGCGCTTTTCCAGCACGTAGTCCAGCAGGCGACCCAGCAGTTGCAGGGCGAAGTCCTTGAACGCCAGGGTCGGACCGTGGAACAGCTCCATCACCCATTCGTTACCGTTAAGCTGACGCAGCGGCGCCACGGCGTTGTGGGCGAATACGCCGTAGGTTTCTTCGAGAATCTTCTTGAAGTCGGCATCGGGAATGCTGCCGGTGACGAACGGACGCATGACCCGGAAGGCCAGTTCGTGATACGGCAGGCCGGCCCAGGAAGCGATTTCTTCCTGGGTGAAACGAGGCAGGTTCTCAGGGACGTACAGACCGCCATCGCTGGCGAGGCCGGCGAGCAGGACGTCTTCGAAATTCAGGGCCGGCGCCTGGCCGCGAGTACTGATATAGCGCATTGGGGCAAACCTTTGGTTTGAGCGGCAAGCTCCAAGCTGCAAGCCACAAGTAAAAGCGAATCCGTTTTTACCTGCCTGGCGCAGCATGAAGCTCACCGCGAAGTTGTTTTGCTCTTGCTTGAAGCTTGCAGCTTGAAGCTTGTAGCTGTCTTAGTTCAGATGTTCTACGCGGATACGAACGACCGGGCCGGCAACGCCTTCCAGCGCTTCCAGGGCCTGGATGGCGTCGTTGATGCGCTTTTCCACCACGCGGTGAGTCAGCAGGATCATCGGGACCAGGCCGTCCTGTTCCTCGGCTTCCTTCTGCATGATCGACTCGATGTTGATGCCGCGCTCGGACAGGATGCTGGCCACCTGAGCCAGTACGCCCGGGTGATCCTTGGCCTGGATGCGCAGGTAGTAGGCACTCTCGCACGCCTCGATCGGCAGGATCGGGTGGGCCGACAGCGAGTCAGGCTGGAAGGCCAGGTGCGGCACGCGGTTTTCCGGGTCGGTGGTCAGGGCACGCACCACGTCCACCAGATCAGCGACCACGGACGATGCAGTCGGCTCCATGCCGGCGCCGGCGCCGTAGAACAGCGTCGAACCTGCGGCATCACCGTTGACCATGACGGCGTTCATCACACCGTTGACGTTGGCGATCAGGCGATCGGCCGGGATCAGCGTAGGGTGCACGCGCAACTCGATACCGGCCGGCGTACTGCGGGCCACGCCCAGGTGCTTGATGCGGTAGCCCAGCGCTTCGGCATAGTTGACGTCAGCGGTGGTCAGCTTGGTGATGCCTTCGGTGTAGGCCTTGTCGAACTGCAGCGGGATGCCGAACGCAATGGACGCCAGGATGGTCAGCTTGTGCGCCGCATCAATGCCCTCGACGTCGAAGGTCGGGTCGGCTTCGGCATAACCCAGCGCCTGGGCTTCGGCCAGCACGTCAGGGAAGGTACGGCCCTTCTCGCGCATCTCGGTCAGGATGAAGTTGCCGGTGCCGTTGATGATGCCCGCCACCCAGTTGATGCGGTTGGCAGACAGGCCTTCACGAATGGCCTTGATCACCGGAATGCCGCCAGCCACAGCGGCTTCGAACGCGACGATCACGCCCTTCTCGCGAGCCTTGGCGAAGATTTCGTTGCCGTGCACGGCGATCAGCGCCTTGTTCGCAGTAACCACGTGCTTGCCATTCTCGATGGCCTTGAGCACCAGTTCGCGGGCGACGGTGTAGCCACCGATCAGCTCGATGACGATATCGATTTCGGGGTTGCTGGCCACGTCGAATACATCGGCGGTGGTCGCGGTACCGGTAATCTGGCAATTGGGGTTTGGCCTACGCATGGCAATCTGCGCCACTTCGATTCCACGCCCGGCACGGCGGGCAATTTCCTCGGCGTTACGCTTTAGCACATTGAAGGTACCGCCACCGACAGTACCCAGCCCACAGATGCCTACTTTGACCGGTTTCACTATGAACTCCCCATGAAACGGCCGGCGTTCAGCCAGCCGTGAAACAGCCGCATTGCAGTGCGGCTCACTGTTGAATTACTTGGCGCTCAATGCCAGTTTGGCGACTTGCGGCGCCGGCTGGTAGCCCGGGATCACCTGGCCGTCGGCCAGAACGATGGCCGGCGTACCGTTCACGCCGATGGACTGGCCGATCTCGAACTGTCTGGTGACCGGGTTATCGCATTTGGGCGCCTTGATGTTCTTGCCGTCGACCATGCGGTCCATGGCGTCGCGGCGATCCTTGGAGCACCACACCGCCTGCAGTTGTTCGTCACCCGGCGAGCCCAGGCCCTGACGCGGGAAGGCCACGTAGCGCACTTCGATGCCGCGCTTGTTCAGCTCGGGCACTTCGCCGTGCAGCTTGTGGCAGTACGGGCACGTGGTGTCGGTGAATACGGTGATGTGCGATTTGGTTTCGCCCACGGCCGGGTAGACCACCATCTCGGCAGTCGGGATGCCGTTGATGGTCTTGGAGATCGCCTGACGCTCGACTTTTTCGGTCAGGTTGACCGGCTTGCCGCCCTGGATCTGGTACAGGTTGCCCTGCATCACGAACTGGCCGTCGGCGCTGGCGTAGAGCACGCGGCCGCCCTTGAGATTGACTTCATACAGGCCATTGAGCGGGCTGCTGGAAATGCTTTCGACAGGAATCTCCAGGTTCAGCGATTCCAGGGTCTTGCGGATGGCCTTGTCGGACGCTTCGTCGGCGTGGGCGAACAGGCTGAAGGTGCTGGCCAGCGCTACGACGGCAGCGCCAATAATACGAGTCACGCGCATGAAAACTCCTCGGGCGGTGAGCAGACGGGCGAAATGGAAAACGTTGGACACAAGCGGTACCGGAAGGTTTTCGTGGCTCCAATCTGCGAAACCGGCAAAGCCTATCACATAAGGCTCGCAACACCGACGCCGACTGATGTAAGACACGTCGTTTATTGCCTGGGGTTTTATCCTCGCGGGTGATGCCTGGCGTGCAGATCCTGCAGGCGGGCGCGGGCAATGTGGGTGTAGATCTGGGTGGTGGACAGATCGCTGTGGCCCAGCAGCATCTGCACCACGCGTAGGTCGGCGCCGTGGTTGAGCAAGTGGGTGGCGAAGGCATGGCGCAGCGTGTGGGGCGACAGCGACTTGCCGATCCCGGCAACTTTTGCCTGGAGTTTGATGCGGTGCCAGAAGGTCTGGCGCGTCATCTGCTCGCCGCGCAGGCTGGGGAACAGTACGTCGCTGGGGCGGCCGTTGAGCAACTCCTGACGGGCGTCACGCATGTAGCGCTCGACCCAGACAATGGCCTCCTCCCCCATGGGCACCAGACGCTCTTTGCTGCCTTTGCCCATGATGCGCAACACGCCTTGGCGCAGGTTCACCTGCTCCAGCGTCAGGCTGACCAGCTCCGTGACGCGCAGCCCGCAGGCGTAGAGCACTTCCAGCATGGCCCGGTCACGCTGGCCGATGGCTTCGCTCAGGTCGGGGGCTGCGAGCAGCGCCTCGACGTCGGCTTCGGAGAGGGACTTGGGCAGCGGCTTGCCGAGCTGCGGCATGTCGACCTGCAAGGTTGGATCGATCGAAATCAGCTTTTCACGCAGCAGGTACCGGTAGAAGCCCCGCACTCCCGAGAGTAATCGTGCAGTGGAGCGCGCCTTGTAGCCATTATCCACACGCCAGGCCAGATGATCGAAAATCGCCCCACGCCCCACCGCCATCAGGTCGATGCCTCTTTCCTGCAACCACCCGTTGAACAGGGTGAGGTCGCTGCGGTACGAATCACGGGTGTTGTCCGACAGCCCCTTCTCAAGCCACAAGGCGTCGAGAAAGCGGTCGATCATGGGGTGGTCGATGGCGGGCATGGAATTGGTCTTGAAAGGGGAACAGCGGAAGTCTTTCATATCCAACAGACCAGCACAAAACTGTAGGAGCGCGCTTGCCCGCGACGGCGGCGCATCTGACCCAAATATGCTGCCTGACACACCGCGGTCGCGGGCAAGCGCGCTCCTACCAAGCAAGTAGCCGGGCATATCTCCTGTAGGAGTGAGCTTGCTCGCGATAGCGCTGTGTCAGGCCCTGATGCGGTGACAGCTACACCGCAATCGCGAGCAAGCTCACTCCTACAGGGATTGGGGCGTTTGCGCGATCCGGGGCTGACCACCTACCCGTAGCAGCACGGCTTGCCGGCGGGGCGGCCTTGCGGATGCCCCACAGGCTCGGCCCATAACACCGTAGGAGCGCGCTTGCCCGCGACGGCGGCGCGTCTGACCCAAATATGCCACCTGACACACCGCAGTCGCGGGCAAGCGCGCTCCTACAGGGATTGGGGCGTTTGCGTGATCTGGGGCTGATCACCGCACCGTAGCAGCACGGCTTGCCGGCGGGGCGGTCTTGCGGCTGCCCCGCAGCCTCGGCCCATAACACCGTAGGAGCGCGCTTGCCCGCGACGGCGTCATGTCTGACCCAGATATGCCACCTGACACACCGCGGTCGCGGGCAAGCGCGCTCCTACAGGGTTGGGGCGTTTGCGCGATCCGGGGCTGAC
>NZ_JBIVCV010000013.1:168082-222277 GCF_044746765.1 Pseudomonas sp. NPDC090203 | reverse complement strand
ATCCTGAACGTCTAACTCGTTGATATTCAAGGAGTTTTCCGTTCCGACTGCGCCGGAAGTGGGGCGAATTATAGAGAGATTCGAGGGGGCGTCAAGCACTTATTTAAACTTTTGTTACAGCTACTGTTTTCCTGGCTTTGCGGCGAGGGATTCGCCCAGCAATTGCTGGAATCCTGAGCGCCAGAAGAAAGCACCCTACCCCTGCATAGATAGCCCACTCTTTAAGGTCGGCCCGTACAATCCACAACATATGTAGCAAACCAAGCCCAAGAACCACGTAGACCAACTTGTGCAACTTCCTCCAGCGCGCACCCAGGCGACGCTGACTGTAACGATTCGACGTCACCGCCATTGCAAGGAGACAGAGAAAACCAAGGCTGCCCACAATGATGTAAGGGCGCTTGACCAGTTCGACACCCAATTGCGCCCAGTCAAACCCCAGAATGAAGAAGCCATAGGCGAGCATGTGCACCACCACGCTGGCAAAGCACCATAGCCCCAACTGCCTGCGAACGGCGATCCACCCTGCCCAACCGGTCACCCGCTGCAACGGCGTCATCGCCAGGGTGACCAGTAACAGCACCAGCGTGCCCAAGCCGAATCGGTCGACCAGCGTCTTGCCAGGGTCCGGCCCCAGATCGAGAATCCACGCCTGATGCAGCCAGGCCACCGGCACGGCACAGATCGCCAGGAAAACCGCCAGGCGCCACCACAGATATCGCATCAATAGTTTTTCCGCAGGTCCATACCCGTATAGAGAGCCGCCACCTGCTCCCCATACCCATTGAACATTTCAGTCTGGCGGATGTTCGGGCTGAACAAGCCGCTGGGCAAGCGCCGCTCATGAGCCTGGGTCCAGCGCGGGTGATCCACCGTCGGGTTCACGTTGGCATAAAAGCCATACTCGTTCGCCGCGATGCTCTGCCAGGTGGTCTTGGGTTGCTCACTGACCAGGCTGATCCGCACGATGGACTTTACGCTCTTGAAGCCGTACTTCCACGGCACCACCAGGCGTAGCGGCGCGCCATTCTGATTCGGCAACGCTCGCCCGTACATGCCCACCGCCAGGATGGCCAGAGGATTCATCGCCTCGTCCAGCCGCAGCCCCTCGACATAGGGCCAGTCAATCAATGCAAAGCCGGAACGCTGTCCCGGCATGACCTTGGGATCCTGCAGGGTTTCGAAACGAATGTATTTCGCTTTGGAAGTCGGCTCGACCTGCTTGAGCAGTTCGGAAATCGGGAAGCCCATCCAGGGAATGACCATCGACCACGCCTCTACGCAGCGCAAACGGTAGATCCGCTCCTCCAGCTGATAAGGCTTCATGAAGTCTTCCAGCGCGTAGCGGCCGGGCTTGGCCACTTCGCCATCGATCACCACACTCCAGGGCTCGGTCTTCAAGGAGCCTGCATTCTGCGCAGGGTCGCCCTTGTCAGTGCCGAACTCATAGAAGTTGTTGTAGTGCGTGGCGTCCTTGAACGGCGTGACGGACTCGTTCTGGACCGTCACCGCCTGCCACTTGGTCGAAGGCAGCTTGTCCTTGAACCAGGCAGGTGCCTCTGCGGCTTCGACGCCGTCATATTGCGAAGCATCGCCAGCCTGCGCCCAGGAAGGCAAGGCGCTGACAGCCAGGCCGGCCAATGAGGCGCCCAGCACAGCACGGCGTGAGAGGTAGATGGATTCGGGCGTGACATCCGACTCGTTGCAAGCGGATGCGCAAGGGATCTTGATGAGCATGGCGCCTCCGCAGCCAAGGTGTATGAATCAACCTTATAGGCTGCGCAGCGCCATGTGAAATGAATCTGTATGGCTATTTACGACGACGCGGGCCCAACAGGTACTGAATCGGGCCCGAGGCTGCGTAACCGAGGAAGATCAGCAGCAGGACACGCGGCGGATCGCTGAATACCACGGCGAAGACCAGCACCACGGCCAGGATTGCCACAAAAGGCACGCGCCCCTTGAGGTCCAGTTCCTTGAAGCTGTTGTACTTGATGTTGCTGACCATCAGCATGCCAGCGGCGGCCACCAGCAACGCGACCAGGAAGGCCCAACCCGAGCCGTCGATGCCGTGGTCACTGAATGCCCACACCGTGCCGGCGATCACACCCGCCGCGGCAGGACTTGCCAGACCGATGAAATAGCGTTTGTCAGCAGTGCCCACCTGGGTATTGAAGCGGGCCAGGCGCAGCGCAGCCCCTGCCACATAGATGAAGGCGACCATCCAGCCCACCTTGCCCAGACCACCCAAGGCCCAGCCAAAGGCCAGCAACGCAGGTGCCACACCAAAGGCGACCATGTCGGACAGGGAATCGTACTCGGCGCCGAACGCGCTTTGCGTATTGGTCATGCGGGCCACACGCCCGTCCAGGCCGTCGAGCACCATGGCGATGAAAATGGCGGCTGCGGCGAACCCGAAGTATTTGCTGGCACCCACCAGGTCACCGGCACTCATCGCACTTTGCGCGCTCATGGAGCTGATGATCGAGTAGAAACCGGCAAACAGGTTGGCGGTGGTGAAGAGGTTCGGCAGCAGATAGATGCCGCGATGACGGACCTTGCGCCCTTCGGCGTCGTGGCCCTCTTCTATATGTTCGTCGATCGGTAGCAGGCTTTCGGCGTCAGAGGCCTTGTTCGGCTCGTCGGGACGTTCGCTCATGGACAATACCTTGCAGCTGGGAATTTTCGATAATGCTCGCGGCGGCTTCGCGCCGGCAAACGATGCAGCTTTATACCAGATGAGCCCCCCAGAACGAAAAAACGCGACCCGAGGGCCGCGTTTTTCGTAAACCTGAACGCGCTTTAGAAAAGCTTAGTTCTTGGTTTGGTCAACGATTTTGTTCTTGGCGATCCAAGGCATCATCGAGCGCAGTTGCTCGCCGATGATTTCGATGCCGTGAGCCTTGTTGTTGCGGCGCTTGGCGGTCATCGATGGGTAGTTGCTCGCGCCTTCGGCGATGAACATCTTCGCGTATTCGCCGTCCTGGATGCGCTTCAGAGCGTTGCGCATGGCCTGACGGGATTCGGCGTTGATGACTTCAGGACCAGTCACGTACTCACCGTATTCGGCGTTGTTGGAGATCGAGTAGTTCATGTTGGCGATACCGCCTTCGTACATGAGGTCAACGATCAGCTTCAGTTCGTGCAGGCACTCGAAGTAGGCCATTTCTGGCGCGTAGCCAGCTTCGACCAGAGTTTCGAAACCGGCTTTGACCAGCTCGACGGTACCGCCGCACAGAACGGCCTGTTCGCCGAACAGGTCGGTTTCAGTCTCGTCCTTGAAGGTGGTTTCGATGATGCCGGTACGGCCGCCGCCAACGCCCGAAGCGTAGGACAGTGCGACGTTCTTGGCGTTGCCCGAAGCGTCCTGGTAGACAGCGATCAGGTCAGGGATACCGCCGCCTTTGACGAACTCGGTACGTACGGTGTGACCTGGCGCTTTTGGCGCGATCATGATCACGTCCAGGTCAGCGCGTGGCACGACCTGGTTGTAGTGAATCGCGAAGCCGTGGGAGAAGGCCAGGGTGGCGCCTTTCTTGATGTTCGGCTCGATTTCGTTCTTGTACAGCTGGGACTGGAACTCGTCCGGGGTCAGGATCATGACCAGGTCGGCAGCGGCAACGGCGGAAGCGACGTCAGTCACTTTCAGGCCATGGGCTTCAGCCTTGGCGACAGTAGCCGAACCTTTACGCAGGCCAACGGTGACATCAACGCCGGAGTCTTTCAGGTTGCACGCTTGAGCGTGGCCCTGGGAACCGTAACCGATGATGGCAACTTTCTTGCCCTGGATGATGGAAAGGTCGCAGTCTTTGTCGTAATAAACTTTCATGAAATTCCCCTGTTATCTCGGCCGCAAGGCCATTCGCTAAATGTGTAAGGTTAGATGCTCAGCACTTTGTCGCCGCGGGCAATGCCCGTGACGCCGCTGCGTACGGTTTCCAGGATGGCGGTGGTGCCGATGGCCTGGATAAAGCTATCCAGTTTGTCGCTCGTCCCTGTCAGCTGCACGGTGTAGACACTGCTGGAAACATCAACGATCTGGCCGCGGAAAATGTCCGTGGTACGCTTGATTTCGGCGCGCTGGGCGCCAGTGGCCTTGACCTTGATCAGCATCAGTTCGCGCTCGATGTGAGCACTTTCCGACAGATCGACCAGCTTGACCACTTCAACCAGCTTGTTGAGGTTCTTGGTGATCTGCTCGATCACCTCATCATGACCGACGGTGGTCAACGTCAGACGCGACAGGGTCGGGTCTTCGGTCGGCGCCACGGTCAGGCTTTCGATGTTGTAGTTACGCTGCGAGAACAGACCGACGACGCGAGAAAGAGCACCTGGTTCGTTTTCCAGCAACAAGGAAATGATGTGCCGCATATTAGGTACGCTCCGTCTTGCTCAGCCACATGTCGCGCATCGCGCCGTCTTTGATCTGCATCGGGTAGACGTGCTCGCTGGCGTCGACCTGAATGTCGATCAGCACCAGGCGGTCCTTCATGGCGAAGGCCTGCTCCATCATCGGTTTCAGATCTTTGAGGTCAGTGATGCGCATGCCGACGTGACCATAGGCTTCGGCCAGCTTGACGAAGTCAGGCAGCGATTCCATGTACGAGTGGGCATGACGCGAGCCGTAGCTCATGTCCTGCCACTGACGGACCATGCCCAGTACGCCGTTGTTGAGCAGTACGATCTTCACCGGCAGGTTGTGCTGCAGACAGGTCGACAGTTCCTGGATGTTCATCTGGATACTGCCTTCACCCGTCACGCAGGCAACGTCCGCATCCGGGAAGCTCAGCTTGACGCCCATGGCCGCCGGGAAACCGAAGCCCATGGTGCCCAGGCCACCGGAGTTGATCCAGCGGTTGGGTTTGTCGAAACGGTAGTACTGCGCCGCGAACATCTGGTGCTGACCGACGTCGGAGGCGACATAGGCATCGCCCTTGGTGACTTCGCTCAGGGTCTCGATCACGGTCTGAGGCTTGATGACGCTGCCATCGCCTTCGTTGTACGGGTACATCTTGCGATCGCCGCGCCACTCTTCGATCTGCTTCCACCAGGTAGCGACCGCCGCCTTGTCAGGCGTCTGGCCGATTTCCTTGAAGGTCGCGACCATTTCGGTCAGCACGCTTTCCACAGGCCCGACGATTGGCACGTCGGCCTTGATGGTCTTGGAAATGGACGCAGGGTCGATGTCGACGTGAATGATCTTGGCGCCAGGGCAGAAACGCGAAGCGCCGTTGATCACGCGGTCGTCGAAACGGGCACCGACGCACAGGATCACGTCCGAGTGGTGCATGGTCATGTTGGCGGTGTAGGCGCCGTGCATGCCCAGCATGCCGACGAACTGACGATCAGTGCCAGGGTAGGCACCCAGGCCCATCAGCGTGTTGGTCACCGGAGCGTTGAGCAAGCGGGCCAGTTCAGTCAGTTGCGCCGAACCGTGACCCAGGATGACGCCACCACCGGCGTAGATGACCGGACGCTTGGCCGCCAGCAGCATTTCCACGGCCTTGCGGATCTGGCCGGAATGGCCACGGACCGCCGGGCTGTAGGAACGCAGCTTGGCTTTCTTCGGATAGATGTATTCGAACTTTTCGGCCGGGTTGGTCATATCTTTCGGGATATCGACGACAACCGGACCAGGACGGCCGGACTCTGCCAGGTAGAAGGCCTTTTTCAGGACTTCAGGGATTTCCGATGCGTGCTTGACCATGAAGCTGTGCTTCACGATCGGACGCGAGATCCCGATCATGTCGGTTTCCTGGAACGCATCGGTACCGACCATGAAGCTCGGGACCTGGGCGGTCAGGATGACCATCGGAATGGAGTCCATGTACGCGGTAGCGATACCGGTAATGACGTTGGTCGCGCCGGGACCCGAAGTCACCAGTACGACACCGGCCTTGCCGGTCGCACGCGCATAGCCGTCGGCCATGTGGGTGGCAGCCTGCTCATGACGGACAAGAATATGTTGAACAGTCGTTTCTTTGAAAAGCGCGTCGTAGATATGCAGTGCGGCACCACCTGGGTACCCATAGATATACTTGACGCCTTCGTCGCGCAAAAAGCGGACGATCATTTCCCCGCCAGATAAAAGCTCCACGTTGTCCACCTCTAAAACGCCAGAAAACCGTCCGCTCCAAGCGGGACGGGTCTAATAGGTTTACTGCCAAGCAGAGCATGAGCGACGGTGGTCGCCGACTACGTCAGCACTGACTGAGCAAGTATTGGGAGTCTCCCCATTAATGTTTCGGGGTCTTCCCACCCAGCGCGAGGTAACGCGTTGCGGGTGTAACAGGTCGGCGCGGGTGTGCGCCTCATGATCTGCCGAGACGGTCTGCTTCTGGCAGTCCCTCTACAGCGGACTTTGGATTGTTCTGATTCAACCCTCTCAAGTCAAGTCATCGATGCGCTTTCTTCACCCATCCCGGACGAAAAAGCACCGAATGAGGTCGTGACTGCATGCTTGTGATAGGTTGCACCTGTACAGCAAACGAAGTTAAGGAAGCAGTATGCGCTGGATGATGCTTGCCGCCACACTGACGCTGGCTACAGGTTCGGTCGCCACCCAGGCCGCCCAGATCTACAAGTGGGTTGACGCTCAGGGGATCACTCACTTCGATGCCCAGCCGCCTGCCGGGCAATCGGCGCAGGAAATCGACGTGCAAAAGCCGGTTGCGCCGCCTGCGCCCGCGCCCGCCAAACCCTCAGAGGATTCGGCACAGCAGGCCGTTGACGCGAAAGTGAAACGGCAAGTGGCGGCGCAGGAGGCCAAGCGCAAGGAGTATTGCGAGACTCAGCGCACCAATCTTGCGCAGTTGCAGAACAACCCGCGGGTTCGGGAAGAGGTGAACGGAGAGTTCAGGCGTTTCACGGAAGAGGAGCGCCAGGCGCGTATCGCCGAGGTCAAGAAGTCCATCGACGACACGTGCAACTGACCTTCAGACCGACTCGGTGATCAGCCGGTCGAATTGCGCCAGCAGTTCCTGCAAGCGACGAGTTTGCACGGCGCGGTCGACATAGACCATCTGCGCCATTTCCAGAATGCCCGATGCGTTGGGCAACTCCAGATCCTGCTCCAGGATGGTTTTCATCCGGGGCAGGAATATCCATTGCAGCCACTGATCGAAATCCAGCGTATCGACGCAGAAAGGCTCACGGCTGGCCAGGTCGTCATCGCTGGGTGGCACAGCCTTCCACCAGCCCAAGGTGCGCAGTTCACGCTCGATCAGCAGCAGTTGATCGGCGATCTGTGGAAAACGCTTATCCATTGGCCTTCTGCCGGGCCAGCGCCGCACCGGCCGCATCACCCTGCTTTTCCCGTGCCTGGGCGATCAGCCCCCACAGGCTTGCCTGAAGGCTGGCACGACCGTTGGCGTAGGTCAGGCCGCGACGGGCCAGTTGCTCGGCCTGTGGCGCATCGCCCTGGGCCAGACGCACCTGGGCCAGTTTGTACAGCACCTGAGGTTCACGAGGAGCCACACGCTGTGCGCGTTCCAGGCTCGACGATGCGCCGTTGAGGTCACCGCTGCTCTGCTGTTGCTGAGCGGTGGTCAGCAGCGCCAGCACAGGGCCATCCAGTTGCTCATCCGCCGACAGACCGCCGCTGGAGGCCGACGGGATGCCGGTCGGCGCCGAAGACGGCATGTTATAGGTGCTACCGGTTGCCGCGGGCGGCGTGTAGGTGTTGTTGATCGGCGCCTGATTGACCGGCGCGGTGCTGATCGGTGCCTGCGAGGTACTGATCGGCGGGGTAAAGGTCGAAATAGGCGCGGCGCTGGCGTTGGCCCCGCCTGGCACCATGACCGTCACGCCGGAGTCTTCCTGGATCGACTGAGCCTGGGCAGGCGTCTGGGCCTGCACCGGCGCCCGGTAGGTGTTGCTGCGATTGGCCGACACCCGCTCGCCGTTGGAGACGCGAGAACCTGAATCCACCACCGGAATGTTGCCACGCGTCTGTGTCGCGCAGCCATTGAGCAAAGCCAGAGCCGCTAAAGCCGGAATCAACCACTTGTTCACTTCACACCCTCTTCGCTTAATTCAACCAGCCCTTGACCCAATCCATGACCGACTCGGCAGGCGCTGTCGGCCCACCGCACGTTGGCCCTGGTTGTGGCTCACTGCCGCGAATATACGGCATCTGCACGGCATTCGGGCAGTTGGCATCGGAGCCCTGCCCTGTTGACGCATTGACCCACGCCTGCACGACATTGTCAGGCATGGCCATGTCCAGCGGCAGCGGGTCGGCCTTTTTCATGAAACTGGTCCAGATCTGCAGCGAACCGGTCGCGCCAGTGAATGGCGTCTTGCCGTTGTCGTCGCGGCCCATCCAGACAACCGCCAGCAGGTCCTGGCTGAAACCGGCGAACCAGCTGTCACGGGAATCGTTGGTAGTGCCCGATTTACCCGCCAGATTCAGGGAGCTTGGCAATACGTTGTACACCGATTTGCCCGTACCTTCGCGCATCACGCGCTGCATGGCGTTCTGCAGCAGATAGATGGAGCCTGGATCGAAGCGCTGCTGGATCTGGAACGGATAACGCTTGAGCGGTTCGCCCTCGGCGGTCAGCACGCTGCGGATCCCGCGCAGTGGCGTGTTGAACCCGCCACTGGCAATGGTCTGGTACATGGTGGCCACTTCAATCGGGGTCAGTGCGCCAGCACCCAGCAACATCGACGGAAACGCTGGCCAGTCACGGGTCACGCCCAGCTTGGTCAGGGTCTTGAAGACATTCGGCACGCCCAGGTCCAGCCCCAGCTTGGCGCTGGAAAGGTTGTAGGAATGCGCCAGGCCTTGATACAGGAAAATGTTGCCGTGGGCCTTGTGATCGAAGTTCTGCGGCTTCCAGATCTGGCCATCGGCGCCTTTGACCTGGAACGGCTCGTCCGGCACCCAACTGGTCAGCGTATATTGCTGCGGACGCTCCAGGGCGGTCAGGTAGATGGCGGGTTTGACCAGCGAGCCGATCGGCCGCACGGCATCCAGCGCGCGGTTGAAGCCGGCGAAACCGGCCTGACGGCTGCCGATCAGCGCCTGCACTTCACCGGTTTCCGGGTTGGTCACGACCATCGCCGTTTCCATCTCGTCGGAGCCCTTGCGACCGGCCATCTTGGCAAAGCTTTCACGCACCGCCGCTTCGGACTTCATCTGCAGGATCGGATCGAAGCTGGTGAAGATGCGCAGGCCTTCTTCGGTCAAGTCTTCGTCGCGGTAGTCCTGACGCAGCTGGCGTTTGACCAGGTCCAGGAAGTCGGGGAAGGAGCTGTCGGCCAGCGAACCCATTTTGGTAACGCCCAGTGGCATTTTCTTCGCCGCTGCCACCGCTTCCGCCGAAGCCACGCCCTGCTGTTCCAGCAGATCGAGCACCAGGTTGCGGCGCTCAAGGGCACGCTCCGGGTTGCGACGAGGGTTGTAATAGGATGGCCCCTTGACCAGCCCGACCAGCAACGCCACTTGATGCAGCTTCAATTCCGACAGCGGCTGGCTGAAGAAATACTGACTGGCCAGGCCAAAACCGTGCACAGCACGCTGACCGTCCTGACCGACGAACACTTCGTTGAGGTACGCCTCAAGGATTTCCTGCTTGCTGTAGTGGATCTCCAGCAGGATCGCCATCATGGCTTCGGTCAGTTTGCGCGACAGGCTGCGCTCGTTGGTCAGGTAGAAGTTCTTGACCAGCTGTTGCGTCAGCGTCGAGCCGCCCTGGCGCATCTGGCCCGCCGAAGCGTTGACCCAGAAGGCGCGGGCAATCGACTTGGGCGATACGCCGAAGTGATGGTAGAAGTCGCGGTCTTCAACGGTGACCAGGGTGTCGAGCAGGTACGGCGGCGCCTGATCGAGCTTGATCAGGATGCGGTCTTCGAGGTTCTTCGGATACAGGCCGCCGATCATCAGCGGTTCAAGCCGCGCCACGGCCAGCTTGGAGCCGTTGGCGGCGGTCAGGTCGGCCACGTAGTCGCCGGAGAAACGCACATGGATCTGCTGCGCAGGGTCCGCGCCTTCATAAAACTGAAAACCGCGTGTATTCAGATCGACGTTATTGCCATTCACCGAAGCTGCGCCGGGGCCGTTGGCCACGCTTTCGCGGCGATAGCCCAGGGCGTCGAGCTCGATCAGAAAGTCATCGCGCGAGAGCTTCTGGCCGACGAACAGCTCCAGCGGCCGCGCATACACCTTGGCCGGAATGGTCCAGCGCTTGCCGGAAAATTTTTCCTGGACGATGGAGTCCAGGTAAACGGCGAAGCAGGCCAGGATCACCAGCCCCACGAGACTGAGTTTCAGGGCCCAGCCCAACAGGCTGCGGAGGCGGCTGTTGGCGGGTTTGGGGGATTTTTTCGAGGTACGGGATCGAGTCATGGCGGCGGATTATACGCACTTTCAAGGTCATCGGCAGACCACCCTCACAGCGGTTTGCAGCGCGGCGCCGAGCGGCCATAATGGCCACCTTTAGACACTCAAAATATCGACTTGTCACTTTCAAGGACCGTCCGTGAGCCAGACACTGATTGCAGCTCTGCAAAACCCTGCCCTGTTTCCCCATCCCGTGGAGCAGTTCCAGGTCATCGAGACCCATATTTCCTGGGTTTTGCTCACTGGCCCCTATGTGTACAAGATCAAGAAACCGATGAACTTCGGCTTCCTGGATTTCACCACGCTCGAGTCCCGCGCGCACTTCTGCCAACAGGAACTGATCCTCAATCAGCGCCTGACCGAGAATTTGTATCTTGAAGTGTTGCCTGTCACCGGCACCGCCGAAGCACCTCAATTGGGCGGCACCGGCGAGGCCATCGAATACGTGCTGAAAATGCGTCAGTTCCCACAGGACGGCCTGCTAAGCGCCCTGCAGGCGAAAGGCGAACTGACCACCGCGCACATCGACGACATGGCCCGGCAAATCGCCGAGTTCCACCTGAGCGCACCCCGGGTCCTGGCCGAGAACGTGCTGGGCTCGCCAGAAAGCGTGATGGCGCCGGTGACGCAGAACTTCGAACAGATTCTGCCATTCCTCAGCGAAAAGTCTGACCTGATCCAGCTCCAGGCGCTGGAAGCCTGGGCCAACGCCAGCTTCGAACGCCTCAAGCCCCTGCTGGCACAGCGCAAGGCCGACGGTTTCATCCGCGAATGCCACGGCGACATCCACCTGGGCAACATCACCCTGATCGACGGCAAGGTGGTGATCTTCGACTGCATCGAGTTCAACGAACCGTTCCGCATGACCGACGTCTACGCCGACCTCGGCTTCCTCGCCATGGACCTTGAAGACCGCGGCCTCAAGAGCCTGTCGCGACGCCTGGTCAGCCAGTATCTGGAGCGCACCGGTGATTACGCAGGCCTGGAACTGCTGAATTTCTACAAGGCCTACCGCGCCCTGGTACGTGCCAAGGTCGCACTGTTCAGCCTGCAACCGGACACCGACAACATCCAGCGCGCCGCCACCCTGCGTCAGTACCGCAACTACGCCAACCTGGCCGAAAGCTACAGCGCCATCCCTTCCAGCTTCCTGGCCATCACCCATGGCGTATCCGCCGTTGGCAAAAGCCACGTCGCGATGCGCCTGGTCGAGGCGCTCGGCGCCGTTCGCCTGCGCTCGGACGTCGAACGCAAGCGTCTGTTCGGTGACAGCAAAGACCTCTACGCGGCCGATGTCAGCGCGGCGACCTACAAGCGCCTGAACGAACTGGCGGCAGTGGTCCTGCATGCAGGCCTGCCGGTGGTCATCGATGCCACCTACCTCAAGCACGAGCAGCGCCTTGCGACGGCGCAGGTGGCCGAGGCGACCGGCGCGCCGTTCCTGATTCTCGACTGCGCAGCGCCCAAGGCAGTCATCCAGGGCTGGCTGGCCCAGCGCCAGGCCACCAACGAAGACCCCTCCGACGCCACGATGGAAGTGATCGAAGCCCAACTGGCCAACCGCGAGCCGCTGACCGCAGACGAAACACTGCGCAGCCGCCACGTGGAAACCAATATCAGCGGCGATCTGGACAAGCTGGTCACTGACATCCGCCAGTGCCTGCCAGGCCTGTAAACAGCTTCGGCGAACCAATCATCGAGACGTGAAGCGTGCCCCTTCACGGCTCGATGGTAGTGGCATTATAATGGCGTCAGAATTCCAACAAGGTGACGCCAAGATGACCCAGCCCAAGCAGCTCGACTCGCCGCTCTTCGCCTTGCTGCGAAAAGATGACGTCAACGCGTTCAATCTCCAGCGCCCGAGAACCGGCCCTATCGACCTCGCCGGCGGAGATTTCCGTGGTCTGGACCTGCGGGAGCTGAACGCTGAGGATATCGACTTCACCGACGCCTACTTCCGCTCCGCCGATCTGCGCGGCGTGGACTTCCGCACGGCCTCCCTGGAAGGCGCGAGCATTGCCCATGCGCAGATCTCGGGCGCCTACTTCCCGCCTGAGCTGAGCGCCGACGAGATCCTGATGTCGGTCAATTTCGGCACCCGCCTGCGTTACCGCACCCGATAACAGGTTCAAAGCCCCGTACCGTAGGAGCGCGCTTGCCCGCGATGGCGCTGGGTCAGGCGGAAAATCGTCACGGCCAGATCGCAATCGCGGGCAAGCGCGCTCCTACGGGAACGTGTTCAATCCATACCGAAGGTTTCAATCTGCCCACAGCGCCGCCGCCGTGCATGCGCGGACATGCCGGGGCCGCGTCGTCTGTCGGCTTTTCCTTGCGCGAACTACCGTCCGGCGCCTGCCCACCTCCGCTTGCCCAACCCTCCTCGCAGCCAACTACACTCACTCCTTGGCTTGCGCCCGCAGTTTGTCCAAGTCCAGGGAGGTCACCACATACGGAGCAACACGCTGCAAGGAGGCGTCATCATGGAAGACGAACTGCTGTCGATGAGAAATCTGGGCAAGACATCCGCCCAATGGCTACATGCTTCCGGCATCCACAATGCCGCCGACCTGCGCCGCATCGGCGCCATCCACGCCTATCGCGCAGTCAAGACCCGCGGCTTTCGCACATCCAAGGTGCTGCTCTACGCCATCGAAGGCGCCTTGCTCGACCAGCACTGGTGTGACTTGTCCACGGAGCTCAAGGATTCGCTGAATCGACAGCTCATCAAGCTCGATGTGGAGGCACTGGAGTGCAGCAAAACCGGGTCAGGAAAATAGTTTGAAATTGCCTGTTGACTTACAAATGAGAATCACTATGATTATCACATCCAGTCGCGAGACTGGCTGGTAACCTGAAAGGCTCCTTGGTTCGGACTCTCAGATTATCTCCTCATCAGGCTAATCACGGTTTTTGACCCGGCTTTTTGCCGGGTCTTTTTTTGCCCGCGATTTTTCACTGCGATCAGGGGCACACACCCAGGCGCATCAACGCGTCGTCCAGCAGGCTTGAAGTGCCCAGGCGCATCCTTCCAGGCTCGAGCCATTGCGGCCCGAAACGGTTACACGCCATGTCTATGTAGGTTTTGGCCTGCTCCAGAGTCCGAACATTCCCCGGTGCCTTGATACCCACCAGATAACTGCGCTCGGAAATGGCCTCGAGCAGGATGCGCACGGCCTGGGCCGTCGCGCCTTCGACCTGCCTCCCCGTGCCAGGCTTGAGAAACGATGCCCCTTCGGCAATCGCGGTCCGGCAGACGCTGTGAATGATCTGCGGATCAGCCAGCACCCCGGTTTCCAGGGAGACCGTCAACTGCCCGCGGCTGCCGCACTTGGCCTTGCACGCCGCGATCATCCTGGCACCCATCAGCCTGTCGCCCATCAGATGGGCATTGAAGGGATAGACCAGATCGATTTCGTCAGCCCCCATCAGCATCGCGGCGTGGGTCTCTGACTCCACGGTGGAAATCGGCGCGCGTCCGTTGGGAAAATTCACCGCGGCAACGACTTTCACCTCCCGTGCCTGCAAGGTATCGAGCGTGCGCCGCGCAATTCCGGCGAACCTGGGCAGCACGCAGACCGCAGCGACATTGCCAAGGGGCGTCAGTGCCCGGTGACACAGCGCGACGATGCGCTCTGCGGTGTCATCGGTGTTGAGTGAGGTCAACTCCATCAGCCTGATTGCCGTCTGCGCCACTGCTTCTTCGAAGTCATCCTGCTGTTTCATTTCGCTCTCCTGCGTTTGGGGGGAGCGACGATAATCCAGCGGGAGGGTCAGTGGATGGCCGTGGGAACGCTAAAGAACGCGCCTACGCAACTATCAGAAAGGTCTTAAGGACATTGCCTTCAAAAAAACGTAACTGCTCAGCGCGAAGGCGGCCGCATCTGGGCGCAGTAATCCTGATCGGGCAGCGCAGCGGTGAACCAGACGTAGTCCGCGCTCGCCGGCTGAACCTCACTGCCGACCTGGGCAAGCATGAGCACCACCGGGTGTTCGTCACTGCCCAGATCAGCCATGTGCAACGGGATGCCGAGGTCCTTGCGCACGTGGTAGCCGCCAGCGAACAACAACGCCGGAGCGGGGGCGTCCATCAGGCGCTGCGCCATGCGCCTGTCGCGCTGCTGTTGAACGGCGAGCATGGCGGGCAAGGCGTCTTCCGGCAACATGCCGCAATGGGATTCGCGCACCTGGGCAAGCAAAGTATTGCGCACGCCCTTGGTGGTGGAATGAACGCCGCTCAACACAGGGCGTTGATGGTAGATCGCGCCGACCTCCACCGCAGAAAGGTTGGCTGAAAGGATTGGATACGGCTGCATCAGGGCGAAGCGCATCACAGGGCCGTAAAGGGTCCAGTCCCAGCCTTTCTGCCAGCCCAGTGCCGCAGGCAAATCTGCAGGGGGCTTGCCCTGGCGAAGGTCACGCTGCGCGAAGTCCACACGGCCTTGCTGGTCCGGGGTGAGCATTTCCAGCAACAGGCTGCCTTGCGGGCGCTGGTCGCCAAGGGCTTGCAGCAGCCACAGTTGCAGCGCGTGATGATCGGGGTTGTCGTGCTGCTCACCGACCAGCACCCGCGTGGCGCCGGCCAGTCGATGGACCAGTTGCTGCGGCGTCAGTACCTGCCCGTTGTTCAGATCCTTTATCACACCCAGCTCCGCATGCTCGCGCCCCTCGGGGCTCTGCCAGGAAGGTAGGGGTGGCAACGTTGGCGACGACTGGCATGCGCTCGCCAAGGACAGCACCAGCAGCAACAGGTAACGACGCACAGGACCTCCTTGTTCCACGCACCTTGCGCGCCAATCAGCGCGCGATGATCAACGGATGGCCCCGCTCCGGATGAGGCTGCACCAGAACCTCCAGCCCGAAGACACTCTTGAGTGCATCGGGCACCAGCACCGCCTCGGGCGTGCCCAGCGCATACGGGCGACCCGCCTGGAGCAGCATCAGGCGGTCACAATAACGCGCCGCCAGGTTGAGGTCGTGGAGGATCACCAGCACCGCGCCACCACGATTGGCAAATTCACGCACGGCCTGCAACGTCGTGTGTTGATGCAGCGGGTCAAGCATCGACGTTGGTTCGTCCAGCAGCAAAGTCTGTCCGCCCTCGCCCGGCCATAACTGCGCCAGCACCCTGGCCAGGTGCACCCGCTGGCGCTCGCCGCCCGACAGCGCGAGGTAACTGCGATCCTGCAGATGAGCAGCATCGGCGGCCTTGAGCGCCTGCTCGATGATTTCGCCATCGCGCTGCTGGCCGCTGTCGTGAGGCAGGCGCCCCATCGCCACCACATCACGCACGCTGAAGGCGAAGCTCAATGTGGAGGTCTGCGGCAACACCGCCAGGCGCCGCGCCCGTTGTTGCCCCGTCCAGTGCGCCAGCGGCTGCTCATCGAGCCAGACTTCCCCGCCGGTGGTTTTCAACTCCCCACACAATGCGCCCAGCAGCGTGCTCTTGCCAGCACCATTTGGCCCCAACACCCCGAGCATCTGGCCGGGGTGCAGGGTCAGGTCGACATCGGCGAGCACCGGCTTGCCATCGCGATGAACCGACAGGTTCTGGACCTTCAACATCACGTACGCCCCCGCACCAGCATGAACAGAAAAACCGGCGCACCGATAAATGCAGTGACAATACCGATGGGAAGCTCGGCAGGCGCAAGCACCAGGCGCGCGAAAACGTCGGCAAACAGCAACAGGCTCGCGCCCGCCAGTGCCGAGGCCGGCAACAGCACGCGATGGTCGGGGCCGACGATCAGGCGAACCAGGTGCGGCACGATCAGGCCGACGAAGCCGATCAGTCCCGCCGCCGCCACTGCCGCGCCGACGCCCAGGGCGATACACACCACCAGCTCGCGCTTGAGCCGCTCGACTTCGATCCCCAGGTGACGGGCTTCGGATTCCCCCAGCAGCAAGGCATTCAGCGCCTTGGCCCGCCTCGGCAGCCAGACGATCACCGCCGCGCACACCAGCAGCAGTGGCCAGAGCCTTGCGTAACTGGCGCCGTTGAGCGTGCCCAGGTTCCAGAAGGTCAGGGTCCGCAATGCCGCGTCGTCAGCCAGATAGGAGAACAAGCCGATGATCGAACCGGCCAGCGCAGTCATCGCCACCCCGGCCAGCAGCATGATGCCGACGCTGGTCTGTCCCTCCCGGCGACCCAGGCGATAAACGATGCCGGTCACTGTCAGGCCGCCGACAAAGGCAAAAATGGATAACAGATAAGGGGCAAAAGCTTCGGGCAGGCCACCCAGGGATGCCCCCGTGACGATCGCGATTGCGGCACCCAGCGCCGCACCGCTGGACACGCCCACCAGCCCCGGATCGGCCAGCGGATTACGAAACAGGCCCTGCATCGCCACACCGGACAGCGCCAGTACGGCACCCACCGCAAGGCCAAGCAAGGTCCGAGGCACACGGATCTGCCCGAGAATCAGTTCGGCCTGTTGCAGATCATCCCCGGACACCGGCACGCCCAGCAGGCGCAAGCCGGCGCGCAGGGTGTCCATCAACGGCAGGCTGACCGGGCCAAGAGCCAGCGACAACCAGACTGCCAACAGGCAGGCCAGGGCCAGCAATACGAACAAGGTGCGTGGCTTGAGCATGAGCCTCATTGAGCTGGCGTTACCTTGGCGTTGAGCGATGAGTCAGCCGGGTAGAAGGCCCTGGACAGCGCCTGCATGGCCTCGGGCAGCCGCGGGCCCAGGCCGCCGACCAGCAGCGTCGGGTCGACTTCCAGCACGCGCTTGTTGCGCACCGCCTGGGTCGCGGCCAGCAGCGGGTTTTCGCGCATCAAAGCATCGCGGGACGAGGCGCCGTTCTGTGCGCGATCGGTGAACACCAGCACCTCAGGATTGAGCCCTGCCATCGCCTCGGCAGAAAAAATCTTGTAACCATTATGGGTCGCCAGATTGCGGCCACCGGCCTGTTTGATCAGCCAGTCCCCCACCGTCCCGGCACCGGCGACCATCGGCGCCGCACCCGCATGGCTGACCAGCAACAGAACGCCCGGCGCCGTCTGGTGCTGTTGTGCACGGGCTACCCAGTCATGCTGGCTGTCCAGTTGGCGCACGTATTGATCGGCAACCTGACGCGCCTGATCCTCGTCACCCAGCAAATTGCCGAGTTTTTGCAGATTGCCCTGCAGCGCGCTCACCTCAGCGGCTGCGGAAAACACCTCGACCTTCACCCCGGCAGTGCGGAGTTGCGCGAGCACCGGCGGCGGCCCCATTTCTTCGGTGCCAATCAGAACATTCGGACGCAGGCTCAGGATGCCTTCCGACGACAACTGCCGCTGATAGCCGATGTTGGGCAAGGATTTGATGGATTCCGGATGCTGGCTGGTGGTGTCGATGCCCACCAGATGCGATTGCCCGCCGAGGGTCACGACCCACTCGGTCAGCGCGCCGCCGGCACTGACCCAGCGCTGGGGCTGCTGCGAATCGGCCAGTGCCAGATGAGTGATGAGAAACCCGGTCAGAATGGCAGTCAGCCTGGCAACGAAGCGCATGGGGAAAGTCCTTTAAAGGGAGGGAACACGGCAGCTCACGTCGTGACAGGGCAGGCCCGAAGACCGACGGAATCGACGCGCCGTTTGCAGAGCTGTCAGACTAGGCGGCTCCCGACAGCCGGGCAATTTGATAATTATTTGCATTTGCGCGTCAAGCGCGAAGGAGTTTCAACTGAAATACATGTGTAACAGCGTTTATCTGGCCGAGGGTAAAAGCCGGGGCTTCGACATCGACGGCATAAGGCTGCTTGCAGTCCGCCGTGGCGGGCAGGTTTACGTGTACGAAAACCAGTGCCCGCATCGCCGCGTTCCTCTGGAATGGCAGCCGGACCAGTTCCTTGATGACAGCGCCAGCCTGATCCAGTGCGCAACCCACGGCGCGCTGTTCCTCATCGAAAACGGTGAATGCATCGCCGGGCCATGCGAGGGCAAACACCTGAACGTGATCGCGGCGAACGAAGACGCTCAGGGCATCTGGATCAATCTGCCAGCGCAGGCTTGAGCTGATGCAGATGGACGTCCAGTCGACGATCCACCCGCACCTCTTCGGGCGTCAGTTGCACGCCATAGGCCAGGACCTGCACGCCTGCGGCAACCGCCTCCCTTAGCGCGGCGGCGTAGGCGGGGTCTATTTCCTCGGCCGGTCGCACCCCTTCGATACCGGTGAGGTTCACGCAGTACAACAGCACGGCGCGCACACCTTCGCGAGCCAGGGCGGCCAGTTCGCGCAGGTGTTTGGCGCCGCGCTGGGTGACGGCATCCGGAAAGGCCGCCACGGCACTGTCGTCAAAGCCCAGGGTGACGCTCTTGACCTCAAGAAACAGCGAGCCGTCGGGGTAGTCCAGGCGGAAATCCACCCGGCTGTTTTCCTGTCCATAGGCCACTTCGCGCTTTAGCCCCGTGAAGCCGTTCAGTTCGGTGATGACACCCGCCAGCAGCGCCTCTTCAACGAGTTTATTGGCCCGCCCGGTGTTGACGCAGGCAAAGCGCCCCTGCGGGGTTTCGCTGATTTCCCAGGTGCCGGGCAGCTTGCGCTTGGGGTCGTTGGAGCGGCTGAACCAGACCTTGCCGCCCGGCATCATGCAATTGAACATGGAGCCGGTGTTGGGGCAGTGGATGGTCAGACGCTCGCCACTGGCCGTTTCGATGTCTGCCAGAAAGCGTTTGTAGCGTTGCAGCAGGCGTGCTTCTTCGAGTTCGGGAAAAAAACGCATCAGCCTTGCCAACTCCGCAGCCCGCGCCCGATCCGCTCGACTGCTTCTTGCAGGCGCGGCAGGCTCTGGGTATAGGCGAACCGCACATGATGGCCCGCCTGATGGCGACCGAAGTCCAGGCCCGGGGTGAAGGCGACGTGTTCGGTTTCCAGGAAATGCCGACAGAACGCGAAGGCATCGCCGCCGAATGCGCTGATATCTGCATAAAGATAGAAGGCGCCTTCGGGCTCCACCGCAATGTTGAAACCCAGTTCACGCAATGCAGGCAGCAGGAAGTCTCGACGCTTGCCGAACTCGGCCCGGCGTTGTTCGAGAATTTCCAGGGTCTGCGGCTCGAAGCAGGCCAGCGCCGCGCTCTGCGCCATGCTCGGCGCGCTGATGTAGAGGTTCTGCGCCAGTTTTTCCAGATCGCCGACCGCAGCCTGGGGTGCAACCAGCCAGCCAAGACGCCAGCCGGTCATGCCGAAATACTTTGAAAAGCTATTTAATACGAACGCATCGTTATCCACTTCCAGCACGCTGGCCGCATCCATGCCGTAGGTCAGCCCGTGGTAGATCTCGTCCACCACCAGATGCCCGTGGCGCTGCTTGAGTGAAGCGGACAACGCGGCCAGTTCGTCGCGGTGCAGCAGAGTGCCCGTCGGATTGGCAGGGGACGCGACCAGCGCGCCGACGCTGTCCTGGTCCCAATGCCGGGCCACCAGATCCGGCGTCAGTTGATAGCGTACATCGGGCCCCACTGGCACCAATTGCGCCGCGCCTTCCACCAGCCGCAGGAAATGCCGGTTGCAAGGGTAACCTGGGTCGGCCAGCAACCAGTGCTTGCCGGGATCGACCAGGAGGCTGGCCGCCAGCAGCAAGGCTCCGGAGCCGCCAGGGGTGATCAGGATCCGCTCGGGATCGATGTCCACGCCATAGCGCTGGGCGTAGAACCCGGAAATCGCCTGGCGCAGTTCAGGCAGGCCTCGCGCTGCGGTGTACCGGGTTTTCCCCGCGGCCAGTGCAGCCTGGCCGGCCTTGATGATGGGTTCGGCGGTGGTGAAGTCCGGCTCGCCGATCTCCAGGTGGATGACATCGTGCCCCGCTGCCTGCAATTCATTGGCACGGGCCAGCAGCGCCATGACATGAAAGGGTTCGATGGCGCGGCTGCGCGCACTGTAGGGCTGGGGCATGGTCCTTCCTTTTACTGGCAGGTGTCGAAAACTGTCGCCTGATTCTACCCAACCGCTTGCGCCGCTACAGGATTATCGGAGAAGACTGGCCTCACGCGCTGCCGATGATCCGCAAAAACCGGTGTAGTTGCACAAGGGGGCTAGACTGATGGCACTGCAAAATAATATAAAACCGGGCGCTTTGGCCGTGGTCATAGTTCACGGGCGCGTTGTAGAGCCATGCTCGACAACCGGGAGTAGCGCGCTCCGATTCGATCTGGTAAGTTCGCCCGCTTGCAGCCGCAGGGCCGGCAGGCGTCGGCGATGGATCTTTACCCTGCGCAATGGCTTAGAAGAGTGAGAGGCTGTCCGTTCATGCCCACCGAAGAAAAGCAAAAAAGCAACCAAACGATTAGCGGTTTCGAGCCTTACGTCACGACGAAGGACGAGGAATACATGGGCAAGCCCATGCGCGCTCACTTCACCAAGATCCTGAACAAGTGGAAACAGGACTTGATGCAGGAAGTTGATCGCACCGTTGATCATATGAAGGACGAAGCGGCCAACTTTCCTGACCCGGCAGACCGTGCAAGTCAGGAAGAGGAATTCGCCCTTGAACTGCGTGCTCGTGATCGTGAGCGCAAGTTGATCAAGAAGATCGACAAGACGCTGCAATTGATCGAAGACGAAGAGTACGGCTGGTGCGAATCCTGCGGCATCGAGATCGGCCTGCGCCGCCTGGAAGCCCGTCCGACCGCCGACCTGTGCATCGACTGCAAGACCTTGGCTGAAATCAAGGAAAAACAGATCGGTAAATGATCGTGTTTTCTTTCAGAACAAAAGACGCTTCGGCGTCTTTTGTTGTTTCTGGAGCGAAGTGATTTCCTCGTAGCAGTCCGGTTTGCCGGCGTCGGCGCCCGCAAGATCGCTGTCGCGGGCAAGCGCGCTCCTACAGCCTTCGGCCAGGAGCCAGATCGTGGTCGCACATCGGTCCGTAGCAGCACGGCTTGCCGGCGGGGGCGGCCTTCGGCCAAGAGCCAGATCTTCGTCGCACACCGGCCCCGTAGCAGTCCGGCTTGCCGGCGTCGGTGCCCGCAAGATCGCTGTCGCGGGCAAGCGCGCTCCTACAGCCTTCGGCCAGAAACCAGATCGTGGTCGCACATCAGTCCGTAGCAGCACGGCTTGCCGGCGGGGGCGGCCTTCGGCCAAGAGCCAGATATTCGTCACACACCGGCCCCGTAGCAGTCCGGCTTGCCGGCGTCGGTGCCCGCAAGATCGCTGTCGCGGGCAAGCACGCTCCTACAGGGTCTGATGATTCGTCCGGTTCTTCGGCCATCCGATTTCCAGTACCATCTGCGTCCATGAAATCCCTTCCTTATATAGGGCGCTTTGCGCCAACCCCCAGCGGTTATCTGCACTTCGGCTCACTGGTCGCGGCGCTTGCTTCCTATCTGGATGCGCGCGCTGTTGGCGGCAAATGGCTGATGCGCATGGAAGACCTGGACCCGCCCCGGGAAGAACCCGGCGCGCAGGTGGCCATCCTCGGTGCCCTGGAAACCTACGGCTTCGAGTGGGACGGCGAACTGGTCAGACAAAGCGACCGACACGACGCCTACCAGGACATCATCAACCGCTGGTTCAGCCATGGCCTGGCCTACGCCTGCACCTGTTCGCGCAAGCAACTGGAAGACTTCCAGGGTATTTACCCAGGCTTCTGCCGCAACGCAGGGCATTCGCCTGACAACGCCGCGATCCGCATTCGCGTGCCGGAACTGCAATACCGCTTCGAAGACCGGGTCCAGGGCTCATTCGCCCAGCACCTGGGCCGCGACGTCGGCGATTTCGTGATCCGCCGCCGTGACGGCTTCTACGCCTACCAACTGGCGGTGGTCCTCGACGATGGCTGGCAAGGGGTCACCGACATCGTGCGCGGCGCCGACCTGCTGGACTCCACGCCGCGCCAGCTGTACCTGCAGGAGCTACTGGGCCTGCCGCAACCGCGCTACCTGCATGTGCCGCTGATTACCCAGCCCAACGGCAACAAGCTGGGCAAGACCTACCGCTCCCCGCCCCTGCCCGCCGATCAGGCGACCCCGCTACTGATGCGGGCCCTGCGTGCACTCGGGCAGCCCGCGCCAGCGGACCTGTCGTTCGCCACCCCGCGCGAGGTGCTGGACTGGGGAATCGCACACTGGAATGCCGATTTGATTCCGCGGGTCGCCACGATCGAAGAAGCTCGAATAGACTGAACTAGAGCGGTTGCTCCAAACTGCCGTAGAAAACTGGCCGAAACGTCGCTTGCGGCCTGATAGCCATCCGTTACCATGCCGCTCCTCATCTGTCGGTCAGTCAACCTGGGAGGCCAAATGTACATCTACCGATTGGTCCTGCTCCTGGTGGTAGGCATTTATCTATTTTCCCCGGCCATCATGGATTGGTGGATCGACGCGACGGGGGCCTGGTACCGGCCCTACATGCTGTGGCTGATCCTGATCGTGGTGACTTTCATTCTGCAGAGCCAACGAGATGCCGATGAGCTTTAGCCTGACCCAGATGATCCTGGTCAGTGCCGCCTACCTGCTGGCGCTGTTCAGCGTTGCCTGGATCAGTGAGCGCGGCCTGATTCCGCGCTGGATCATTCGTCACCCACTGACCTACACCTTGTCGCTGGGGGTTTACGCCAGCGCCTGGGCGTTCTATGGCACGGTAGGGCTAGCCTACGAGTACGGCTATGGCTTCCTGTCCAGCTACCTCGGGGTGTCGGGCGCGTTTCTACTGGCGCCGGTGCTGCTTTACCCGATCCTCAAGATCACCCGCACTTACCAGCTGTCGTCGCTGGCCGACCTGTTCGCCTTCCGCTTTCGCAGCACATGGGCCGGTGCGCTGACCACGATCTTCATGCTGATCGGCGTGCTGCCGCTGCTGGCCCTGCAGATTCAGGCGGTGGCAGACTCCATCGGCATTCTGACCCGCGAGCCGGTGCGCAACTACGTCGCCCTGGCGTTCTGCGTGCTGATTACCCTGTTCACCATCTTCTTTGGCTCACGCCACATCGCCACCCGGGAAAAACACGAAGGGCTGGTGTTTGCCATCGCCTTTGAATCGGTCATCAAGCTGGTGGCCATCGGCGGCGTGGGTCTGTATGCGCTGTACGGTGTCTTCGACGGCCCGCAAAGCCTCGAACAGTGGCTGCTGCAAAACCAGAGTGCCCTCGCCGCTCTGCATACCCCGTTACAGGAAGGTCCGTGGCGCACATTGCTGCTGGTGTTCTTCGCCTCGGCCATCGTGATGCCGCACATGTATCACATGACCTTCACCGAAAACCTCAACCCCCGCGCGCTGGTCAGTGCCAGCTGGGGCTTGCCGCTGTTCCTGCTGTTGATGAGCCTGGCAGTGCCGCTGGTGCTGTGGGCCGGGCTGAAACTGGGCGCCACCACCAGCCCGGAATACTTCACGCTGGGCATCGGTATCGCTGCCCATAACCCGGCCCTGGCCCTGCTCGCCTATGTCGGAGGGCTGTCGGCAGCCAGCGGGCTGATTATCGTGACCACCCTGGCGTTGTCCGGCATGGCGCTGAACCATCTGGTGCTGCCACTCTATCAACCGCCTGCCGAAGGCAATATCTACCGCTGGCTGAAGTGGACCCGTCGCGGGCTGATCGTGGCCATCATCATGGCGGGCTACGGCTTCTACCTGCTGCTGGGCGCCAAGCAGGACCTGGCCAACCTGGGCATCGTCGCCTTCGTCGCCACCCTGCAATTCCTGCCGGGCGTGCTGTCGGTGCTGTACTGGCCCGCCGCCAACCGTCGAGGTTTCATGGCCGGGCTGATCGCCGGCATCGTGGTGTGGCTGGTCAGCATGCTGTTGCCGTTGATCGGCAACTTCCAGGGCTTCTACATCCCGTTGCTGAACATGATCTACGTGCTCGACGACACCAGTTGGCACATGGCGGCCATCGCCTCGCTGGCGGCCAACGTGCTGGTGTTCACCCTGATCTCTCTGTTCAGCAACCCCAGCGCCGAGGAAGCCAGCGCCGCCGAGGCCTGCGCGGTGGACAACGTGCGCCGCCCGCAGCGTCGGGAACTGCACGCCGTATCGCCCCAGGAGTTCGCCACCCAACTGGCCAAGCCCCTGGGCGCCAAGGCCGCGCAGAAGGAAGTCGAACAGGCGCTGCGCGATCTCTACCTGCCCTTCGACGAGCGCAGGCCCTATGCCCTGCGCCGCCTGCGGGACCGGATCGAGGCCAACCTGTCCGGCCTGATGGGCCCCAGTGTCGCCCAGGACATGGTGGAAACCTTCCTGCCGTACAAATCCGGCAGCGAAAACTACGTCACCGAAGACATCCACTTCATCGAAAGCCGCCTCGAGGATTACCACTCGCGCCTCACAGGGCTTGCCGCCGAACTCGACGCCCTGCGCCGCTACCACCGCCAGACCTTGCAGGAGCTGCCGATGGGCGTCTGCTCCCTGGCCAAGGATCAGGAAATCCTGATGTGGAACAAGGCCATGGAAGAACTCACCGGCATCGGTGCACAGCGGGTGGTCGGCTCTCGGCTGGAAACCATCGCCGATCCATGGCGCCAGTTGCTGCTGGGGTTCATCAACGTGCCGGACGAGCACTTGCATAAGCAGCGCCTGGGGCTGGACGGGCAGACCCGCTGGCTCAACCTGCACAAGGCCGCCATCGACGAGCCCCTCGCTCCGGGCAACAGCGGCTTGGTGATCCTGGTGGAGGACCTGACCGACACCCAGATGCTCGAAGACAAACTGGTGCACTCCGAGCGCCTGGCCAGCATTGGCCGGCTGGCGGCGGGCGTGGCCCACGAGATCGGCAACCCGATCACCGGCATCGCCTGCCTTGCGCAAAACCTGCGCGAAGAGCGTGAAGAAGACGGCGAACTGACCGAAATCAGCAGCCAGATCATCGAGCAGACCAAACGTGTTTCGCGCATCGTGCAATCGCTGATGAGCTTCGCCCATGCCGGCGGCCATCAACAATCCGACGAAGCGGTGTGCCTGGCCGAAGTGGCGCAGGATGCCATTGGTCTGCTGGCCCTGAACCGGCGCAATTTCGAAGTGCAGTTCTATAACCTGTGCAACCCGAACCACTGGGTCGACGGCGACCCGCAACGCCTGGCGCAGGTGCTGATCAACCTGCTCTCCAACGCCCGTGACGCCTCGCCTGCCGGCAGCGCGATCCGGGTCAAGAGCGAGGCGTCTGAACATACGGTGGATCTGATCGTCGAAGACGAAGGCACCGGTATTCCAAAAGCGATCATGGACCGCTTGTTCGAGCCGTTCTTCACCACCAAGGATCCGGGTGAAGGGACAGGCCTTGGGCTCGCACTGGTCTATTCCATCGTTGAAGAGCATTATGGACAAATCACCATCGACAGCCCGGCTGACCCCGAGCAACAACGCGGAACCCGTATTCGGGTGACATTACCGCGACATGTCGAAGCGACGTCCGCTGTGAACTGAGACCGTCGAGAGAATCGAATCAATGCCGCACATTTTGATCGTCGAAGACGAAACCATTATCCGCTCTGCCTTGCGTCGCCTGCTGGAACGTAATCAGTACCAGGTCAGTGAAGCCGGATCCGTGCAGGAAGCTCAGGAACGTTTCAGCATCCCCTCGTTCGACCTGATCGTCAGCGACCTGCGCCTTCCCGGCGCTCCGGGCACTGAACTGATCAAGCTGGGCCAGGGCAAGCCCGTCCTGATCATGACCAGCTATGCCAGCCTGCGCTCGGCCGTGGACTCGATGAAGATGGGCGCGGTGGATTACATCGCCAAGCCCTTCGACCACGACGAAATGCTCCAGGCGGTCTCGCGCATCCTGCGTGACCGACAGACGGTGCAGAGCATCCAGGCAGAACGCGCCGCCGCTGCCGGCAAGCCTTCGGCTGACAAGCCGGGCCCTGACAACAGCAATGGCGAGATCGGCATCATCGGCTCCTGCCCGCCGATGCAGGACCTCTACGGCAAGATTCGCAAGGTGGCGCCGACCGACTCCAACGTGCTGATCCAGGGTGAATCCGGGACCGGCAAGGAACTGGTCGCCCGCGCCCTGCACAACCTGTCGCGCCGCGCCAAGGCACCGATGATTTCGGTGAACTGCGCAGCCATCCCGGAAACCCTGATCGAGTCCGAACTGTTCGGCCACGAGAAAGGCGCATTCACCGGTGCCAGCGCAGGTCGCGCGGGCCTGGTGGAAGCGGCGGACGGCGGTACGCTGTTCCTCGACGAAATCGGTGAATTGCCCCTCGAAGCCCAGGCGCGCCTGCTGCGTGTGCTTCAGGAAGGCGAGATTCGCCGCGTGGGCTCGGTGCAGTCGCAAAAGGTCGATGTGCGCCTGATCGCCGCGACCCACCGCGACCTCAAGAGCCTGGCCAAGGTCGGCCAGTTCCGTGAAGACCTTTACTATCGCCTGCACGTGATCGCGCTGAAACTGCCCGCACTGCGCGAGCGTGGCGCCGACGTCAACGAGATCGCCAACGCGTTCCTGGCCCGCCAGAGCGCCAAGGCTGGCCGTAACGACCTGAAATTCGGCCCCGATGCCGAGCAGGCGATTCGTCACTACTCCTGGCCGGGTAACGTGCGCGAACTGGAAAACGCTGTCGAGCGCGCGGTGATCCTCTGCGAGAGCCCTGAAATCTCGGCCGACCTGCTCGGCATCGATATCGAGCTGAGCGATCTGGACGTGGACGAGTTCATTGGCCTGGCGCCTCAGGCGGCCAGCGCCAGTTCCACCGCCCATGAGCCGACCGAGGACCTGTCCCTGGAAGATTATTTCCAGCACTTCGTGCTCGAACATCAGGACCACATGACCGAGACTGAACTGGCACGCAAGCTGGGCGTCAGCCGCAAGTGCCTGTGGGAACGTCGCCAGCGCCTGGGCATTCCACGGCGCAAGACCGGCGTGGCCAGCGAGACCTGAGGCGCGCGAAGGCTCTGGCACAGGGCCTTCAGCAAGTTCGAAAAGAACTGTTACCTCGAAAGCGGAACGTAACAAAAGCCGGGGCGTACGGTAACGCAGCCCCGGCTTTTTTTGGCCTGCGCAAAACTGCGCGCGATAGCGTCGTTTTGCCACACCCCCGGTTTTAAAGGGCTGCAGCGCTTTCGTCAAAAGTTGGCACGGGTTCTGCTATATGTATTCGTACAAGAACAACAAAAATCAGTCACCCGCAAAAAAACACAATAAAAACAAGACGTATCGACTCACGCATAACAAGAACAAAACGGCGGAGGCGCAGCTAACTGATTCTTTTGGAGAGGCGTTGCATTTGGGACTTGTCCCGCAACCAGGCCGAGAACAACAAAAAACTACCCCAAGGTAGAGCCTGAACTGGTTGGATCGAACGATTACTGCAGCACAGCGACCAAAGCAATCCGTTTGCTCTTGACTCCCGATTGGGAGGTTTCACAGGCGAAATGCCGTGAATTGGGCGCTCAACAAAAACAAAAAGCCCAACAGACAATAAAAATAAGAGCACGCACTTTGGGGGAGCTTCGGCTCCCCCAGTAGCTTCCAGAACAAAATCCTTGCCCTGCAACCACCGTCCAACCCCTGTATTTCCTGCCTCCCGGCGGCGTTCGCGCAGCTTCCTACACCATTGATCGACTAAATGCTAGAATCCCCGCCCATCATGCGGTCATTCTTTGTCATTGGCCGAATATTCCTTCAAACAGTGCATCCCATGCTGAAGAAGCTGTTCCAGTCATTCCGTACCCCTCTGCGCACCAAGCCGCAGCAACACATGCGCACAACGCCTGAAGTGCTCAACAGCAGCCAGCATTCGTTGCAACGCAACCAATTCAGCCGCTATGCGGTGAACATCGTCGAGCGTCTGCAAAATGCCGGCTACCAGGCCTATCTGGTTGGCGGCTGCGTGCGGGACATGATGCTGGGCATTACGCCAAAGGATTTCGACGTCGCCACCAGCGCCACGCCTGAACAGGTGCGCGCCGAGTTCCGCAACGCGCGGATCATTGGCCGGCGTTTCAAGCTGGTTCATATCCATTTCGGTCGTGAAATCATCGAAGTGGCGACTTTCCGCGCCAACCACCCTCAGGATGAAGAGGACGAAGACAGCAACCAGTCGTCCCGCAACGAGAGTGGGCGGATCCTGCGCGACAACGTCTACGGCACCCTGGAAGAAGACGCCCAGCGCCGCGACTTCACCATCAACGCCCTGTACTACGATCCGGTCACCGAGCGGGTGCTCGACTACGCCAACGGCGTACACGACATCCGCAATCGCTTGATCCGCCTGATTGGCGACCCGCAACAGCGCTATAAGGAAGACCCGGTGCGGATGCTGCGCGCCGTGCGTTTCGCCGCCAAGCTGGACTTCGGCATCGAGAAGCACAGTGCCACGCCGATTCGCCCGCTGGCCTCGATGCTGCGCGACATTCCGGCTGCGCGCCTGTTCGAGGAAGTGCTCAAGCTGTTCCTGTCGGGCCATGCCGAGCCGACCTTCGAGATGCTGGTGGATCTGGAGCTGTTCGATCCACTGTTCCCGGCCAGTTCCCACGCGCTGGAGCACAACCCGACCTACACCCACACGCTCATCAGCGACGCGCTGGCCAACACCGACCTGCGGGTGAAACAGAACAAGCCGGTCACCCCGGCCTTCCTGTTCGCCGCATTGCTGTGGCCGGCCCTGCCTGCGCTGGTGCTGCGCCTGCAAGAGCGCGGCATGCCGCCGATCCCGGCCATGCAGGAAGCGGCGCACTTGCTGATTTCCGAGCAATGCCAGCGCATCGCGATCCCCAAGCGCTTCACCATGCCGATCCGCGAGATCTGGGACATGCAGGAGCGTCTGCCCCGCCGTTCCGGCAAGCGCGCCGACCTGCTGCTGGAGAACCCACGCTTCCGCGCTGGCTACGACTTCCTGCTGCTGCGTGAAGGCGCAGGCGAGGAAACCGATGGCCTGGGCGATTGGTGGACGGAGTATCAGGATGCCAATGAGGCCGGGCGCCGCGACATGATTCGCGAGCTGGGCAACAAGCCCGACGCCGCAGGCCAGGGCCCGCGCAAACGCCGTCGCAGCGGTGGCGGCAAGCGCAAGCGTGCTGGCGCCGACGCAGGAGAATAAGCGCGTACGATGAACATGGAACGTGTCTACATCGGCCTGGGCAGTAACCTGGCCGAGCCCGCCGAGCAATTACGCGAAGCCCTCAAGGCGCTCGCGCAATTGCCGCAGACTGCCCTGTCAGGCGTTTCTTCTTTCTATGTCAGTGACTCGTTGCTGCCAGGCCAGCCGCGTTACACCAACGCCGTTGCCGCGCTGGACACGGGCCTTGCGCCACTGGCGCTGCTCGATGCCTTGCAAGGCGTAGAGAACGGCCAGGGTCGCGAGCGCCTCGAGCGCTGGGGGCCGCGTACGCTGGACCTGGACATCCTGTTGTTCGGTGACCGCCTGATCGACGAGCCGCGCCTGAAGGTCCCGCACTATCACATGCACGCCCGGGCGTTCGTGCTGTACCCGCTGGCCGAGCTTGCGCCGGGCCTGATCCTGGCCGATGGGCGAGCACTGGACAACCTGCTGGCCGCCTGCCCGTTTGAAGGGCTGGAGCGCCTGCCAGGCTGACTCCATCCTGTAGGAGCGCGCTTGCCCGCGATGGGGGTATGCCTGGCGCCTTATTCGTCACAGGTACACCGCATTCGCGGGCAAGCGCGCTCCTACAGGCATAAATCGCGCTTGCCCGTTACCCGCCCGGTAACAACCCGACCAAACCGGTAACACCCGGAATTGACTTCCCGCCCCCTCCTCACGAAGATAAGCGTCCCAACGCCGGACTACCGGCCACAAGGCGCAGAACAGGCTTTTTCAAACACCGCGAAACGACGGTGTGCCTGTGTCTTACGAATGAATCACGCGTTGCTCGCCGTAGTGTTCACAGCGCCTGAACGAGGACTTTTTTCATGCCAGATATCACCGTTACGTCCCTGCTGGGCCTGAAGCAAAAAGGTGAGAAAATCACCATGCTGACCTGCTACGACGCAACCTTCGCCCACACCGCAAGCCAGGCGGGTGTAGAAGTGCTGCTGGTCGGCGACTCGCTGGGCATGGTCCTGCAGGGGCACGACAGCACGCTGCCGGTCACCACCGCCGAAATGGCCTACCACGTCGCCTGCGTCAAACGCGGCAATCAGGGTGCGCTGATTCTCGCCGACCTGCCGTTCATGTCCTACGCCACTGCCGAGCAGACCTTCGCCAACAGCGCCGCGCTGATGCAGGCCGGTGCACACATGCTCAAGGTCGAAGGCGCGGCGTGGCTCGCCGACTCGATCCGCCTGCTGGCAGAGCGCGGCATCCCGGTGTGCGCGCACCTGGGCCTGACGCCGCAGGCGGTCAACGTGCTGGGCGGCTACAAGGTGCAGGGGCGTCACGAGGCGCAGGCACGGCAGATGCGCGCCGACGCCATCACCCTGGAACAGGCGGGTGCGGCGATGATTCTGCTGGAATGCGTGCCCAGCGAACTGGCTCAGGAAATCACCCACGCAGTGAAGATTCCGGTGATCGGCATCGGCGCAGGCAGCGCGGTGGATGGCCAGGTGCTGGTGCTGCACGACATGCTCGGCCTGTCGATCAGCGGCCGCGTGCCCAAGTTCGTGAAGAACTTCATGACCGGCCAGCCAGATATTCAGTCGGCCATCGCGGCCTATGTCAGCGCCGTCAAAAGCGTCAGCTTCCCTGCACCAGAACACGGATTCTCGGCATGAACACTGTCAAAACCGTTCGCGAACTGCGCGCCGCCGTTGCCCGCGCCCGCAGCGAAGGCAAACGTATCGCACTGGTCCCGACCATGGGCAACCTGCACAGCGGCCACACGGCGCTGGTGACCAAGGCGACCCAGCGCGCCGACTTCGTGGTGGCGAGCATCTTCGTCAACCCGTTGCAGTTCGGCCCCAACGAAGACCTGGCCACCTACCCGCGCACCCTGGCGGCGGATCAGGAAAAACTGCTGCAAGCCGGTTGCCACCTGTTGTTCACGCCGACGGTCGAGGAAATGTACCCCCACGGCATGGCCGACCAGACCATCGTCCGCGTGCCCGTGGTCTCCGAAGGCCTGTGCGGCGGCAGCCGTCCTGGGCACTTCGACGGTGTTTCCACGGTGGTCAGCAAGCTGTTCAACATGGTCCAGCCTGACATCGCCATCTTTGGCCAGAAAGACTTCCAGCAGCTGGCAGTCGTCAGCGCACTGGCCCGTGACCTGAACATGCCGATCCAGATCATTGGCGAGCCCACCGTACGCGCCGCCGACGGCCTGGCGCTGTCCTCGCGCAACGGTTACCTGACCGAAGCCGAACGCGCGACGGCACCGGCGCTTTACCGTGTCATCAAACAGATCGCAGACGCCCTTCACAATGGCGAGCAGAACCACACGCAGTTGCTCGCCGATGGCTGGAAAGCCCTCGAAGCCGCAGGCTTTCGCCCCGACTACCTGGAAATCCGCAATGCCGTGACCCTGCGTCCGGCAACGCCAGACGACCACGACCTGGTAGTGCTGGGTGCGGCATTCCTGGGCAAGACGCGGCTGATCGACAACCTGCACCTGGCCAAGGAATAAACACCACGTCTGCAATGGCGACTATGCTCAGTACCCGGCGGCCAGGTTTACCAGACCCATGCAGACCGGGTAATGAACTTAGCCACACGAGCAATGCCATACCGGTACAGCTCGCCTGAGAAAGGCGGCCATGCATTAGATTGTGAGAAAAAGTACCGAGCAAAGGTAAAGTCAGGCGCAGACATAAGCGCGTCCGGGGATTAGGCTTCGGACAGTCTGGCTTTCAATGTCCAAAGGCAGTTCAAGTTTAAGGAACCCCGTAGCGATGGCGTACTACCGCACTCCTCATGACGTCACCACCCTGCCCGCCTGGCAGGCGCTCAACGACCACCGCAAGGCCATGCAGAATTTCAGCATGCGCGATGCGTTCAACGAAGACCCGCAGCGCTTCAACAACTTCACCCTCAGCAGCAGCGGGCTGTTCCTCGACTACTCGAAAAACCTGATCACCGCCGAGACCCGCCAGTTGCTGGTCAACCTGGCCAACGAAGTGGGCCTCAAGGACGCCATCAAGGCGCAGTACGACGGCGAACTGGTCAACTCCTCCGAAGGCCGTCCGGCGCTGCACACCGCGCTGCGCCGTCCGGTGGGTGACAAGCTGATGGTCAACGGCGTCAACGTGATGCCCGAAGTGCACAAGGTGCTGAACCAGATCACCGATCTGGTGGGCCGCATTCACGACGGTCTGTGGCGCGGCTACACCGAAAAGCCGATCACTGACGTGGTCAACATCGGCATCGGTGGCTCGTTCCTTGGCCCTGAGCTGGTGTCCGAAGCGCTGTTGTCCTACGCGCAGAAAGGCGTTCGCTGTCATTACCTGGCGAACATCGACGGCACCGAGCTGCACGAACTGACCAGCAAGCTGCGCGCCGAGACCACGCTGTTCATCGTCTCGTCCAAGACCTTCTCGACCCTGGAAACCCTGAAGAACGCCACCGCCGCGCGCGCCTGGTACCTGGCCCAGGGCGGTTCGGAAGCCGAGCTGTATCGCCACTTCATCGCGGTATCGAGCAACAACGCCGCCGCTGTGGCCTTCGGTATCCGTGAAGAGAACATCTTCCCGATGTGGGACTGGGTCGGCGGTCGTTACTCGCTGTGGTCGGCCATCGGCCTGCCTATCGCGCTGGCGGTCGGCATGTCCAACTTCAAGGAATTGCTGTCCGGTGCCTACACCATGGACCAGCACTTCCAGAACGCGCCGTTCGAGCAGAACATGCCGACCCTGCTGGCGCTGCTGGGCGTCTGGTACGGCAACTTCTGGGGCGCGCAGAGCCACGCGATCCTGCCGTACGACCACTACCTGCGTAACATCACCAAGCACTTGCAACAGCTGGACATGGAATCCAACGGCAAGAGCGTTCGCCAGGACGGCGTGCCGGTCAAGACCGACACCGGCCCTGTGATCTGGGGTGGCGTGGGTTGCAACGGCCAGCATGCGTATCACCAGTTGCTGCACCAGGGCACCCAGTTGATCCCGGCCGATTTCATCGTGCCGATCGTCAGCTTCAACCCGGTCTCCGACCACCATCAGTGGCTGTACGCCAACTGCCTGTCCCAGAGCCAGGCGCTGATGCTGGGCAAGACCCGCGAAGAAGCCGAGGCCGAACTGCGCGCCAAGGGCATGTCCGAGGAAGAAGTGCAGCGCGTGGCGCCGCACAAGGTGATTCCAGGCAACCGTCCGAGCAACACCATCGTCGTTGAACGTATCAGCCCTCGCCGTCTCGGCGCGCTGGTGGCGATGTACGAGCACAAGGTATTCGTGCAGAGCGTGATCTGGGGCACCAACGCCTTCGACCAGTGGGGCGTGGAATTGGGCAAGGAACTGGGCAAAGGCGTCTACAGCCGCCTTGTCGGCACTGAAGAAACCGCCGCTGAAGATGCCTCGACCCAAGGGCTCATCAACTACTTCCGTGGTCGTCACCGCGGCTGATAAAGCCTGATCGCAGCATCCGAAACCCGCCCCCTCGCAAGAGGCGGCGGGTTTTTTATTGGCTCCCGTAGCAGCACGGCTTGCCGGCGGGAGCGGTGGGTCAGTGACAGATACTTGTCTGACACGACGCTCCCGCCGGCAAGCCGTGCTGCTACGGGATGTGTACAGAGGCTGAACCCATGGGTTTTCGAACTACTCTGATGAGATGTCGCGGCTACACAACGCCACAAGAAAAGGAGACGCCATGTTCAATCTCAGCGATTTCCCCCACGCCGACGCCACGCGCAAGGCCGCTCAACTGAGCGCTGAGGACTACCAGCGCATGTACCGGCAGTCGGTCGAACAGCCCGATGCATTCTGGGCCGAGCAGGCCAGCCAGTTTCTCGACTGGTCCCGCCCCTGGGATCAGGTGCAGCAATGCGACCTCAAGACCGGCGCCGCCAACTGGTTCAAGGGCGGCCAATTGAATGTCAGTTACAACTGCATCGATCGTCATCTGGAAAAGCGCGGCGATCAGGTGGCCATTCTTTGGGAAGGCGATAATCCTGCCGAATCCGCTGAAATCACCTACAAGAAATTGCACCACAACGTCGCCCGCCTGGCGAATGTGCTCAAGCAGCGCGGGGTGAAGAAAGGTGACCGGGTGTGTATCTACATGCCGATGGTCCCGGAAGCGGCCTACGCGATGCTGGCCTGTACGCGCATCGGCGCGGTGCATTCGGTGGTGTTCGGCGGATTTTCCCCGGACGCCCTGCGCGACCGGATTCTCGACGCCGATTGCCACACCGTGATCACCGCCGATGAAGGCGTACGCGGCGGCAAATACATCCCGCTGAAACAGAACGTCGACAAGGCCCTGCAAAGCTGCCCGAACGTCAGCACCGTGCTGGTGGTCCAGCGCACCGAGGGTGAGGTCGACTGGATCGAAGGCCGCGACATCTGGTACCACGAAGCCCTGCACGGCATCAGCGATGATTGCCCGCCCGAGCCGATGGACGCCGAAGACCCGCTGTTCATCCTCTACACCTCAGGCAGCACCGGCAAACCCAAGGGCGTGCTGCACACCACCGGCGGCTATCTGTTGCAGGCCGCACTGACCCACAAGTACGTGTTCGACTACCGCGACGGGGAAATCTACTGGTGTACCGCTGACGTGGGCTGGGTCACCGGGCACAGCTATATCGTCTACGGCCCCTTGGCGAACGGGGCGACCACGCTGATTTTCGAGGGTGTGCCCAATTACCCCGACACCTCGCGCTTCTGGCAGGTGATCGACAAGCACCATGTGAACATCTTTTACACCGCGCCAACCGCTTTGCGTGCGCTGATGCGCGAAGGTCCGAAACCCTTGCAGGGCACCAGCCGGGAAAGCCTTCGCGTGCTGGGCACCGTGGGTGAGCCGATAAACCCCGAGGCGTGGGAATGGTATTTCCACCAGGTAGGAAAAGAACGCTGCCCTATCGTCGACACCTGGTGGCAGACCGAGACCGGCGGCATCATGCTCACCCCATTGGTCAGCACCACGCCGCTCAAACCCGGCTGCGCGACCCAGCCCATGTTCGGGGTGCAACCGGTGTTGCTCGACGACAAGGGCAAGGAGTTGCAAGGCGCGACCAGCGGTTTACTGGCGATCAAGGCCAGTTGGCCAGGGCAGATTCGCGGCGTCTATGGCGACCAGAAACGCATGGTCGAAACCTACTTCAAGCCCTACCCCGGTTACTACTTCACCGGCGATGGTGCGCGGCGCGACCAGGACGGCCATTACTGGATCACCGGGCGCGTGGACGATGTCATCAACGTGTCCGGCCACCGCATCGGCACCGCGGAGGTGGAGAGCGCGCTGGTGCTGCATGACAGCGTCGCCGAAGCCGCCGTGGTCGGCTACCCCCACGACGTGAAGGGCATGGGCATTTATGCGTTCGTCACCACCATGGCCGGGGTCGAGCCCGATGAGGCCTTGCAGAAGGAATTGCTGGCGCTGGTCAGCAAGGAAATCGGCAGTTTCGCCAAGCCTGAATTGATCCAGTGGGCACCGGCCTTGCCGAAAACCCGTTCCGGGAAGATCATGCGTCGCATCCTGCGCAAGATCGCCTGTAACGAGCTGGACAGCCTGGGGGATATTTCGACCCTGGCCGATTCGAGTGTCGTGGAAGGCTTGATCGAAAAGCGCTTGAACAGGTAACGCCTACCCGTAGGAGCGCGCTTGCCCGCGAATGCTGTGTGTCAGACAACGTTGCCGTGACAGACATATCGCAGTCGCGGGCAAGCGCGCTCCTACAGGTGCTCCTCCCAATGTTTATCGGACACCCATGGAATTCATCCGCACACGCATCGAAACCCAGGTCATGAGCATGACCGGCCTGGCCCTTGGGCAGCTGGACATCGAGAACCCTAAGGGCGATCCCGGGCTGTTCGGGCCGCAGGCGGTGTGCTGGCAAGTGCATGGGGACTTTGCCAGCATGCTGGTCGGCGGCATCTGCGCCCTGATGCTGCAGATGCTCCACCCGCGAGTGCTGGCCGGGGTCTGGGACCACTCCAATTTTCGTGAAGACATGCTCGGCCGGCTGCGGCGTACCGGGCAATTCGTCTCGGGCACCACCTTCGGCTCAACCCACGACGCCAACTGGCTGATCGACAAGGTGCGGGGCATTCATGCACAGATCAGCGGCACGGCGCCGGACGGCAGCCATTACAAGGCCGACGATCCGGAGCTGCTGACGTGGGTGCATGTGGCCGAGGTCAGCAGCTTCATGGCGGCTCATCTGCGGTATCTGAATCCTGACCTTTCCCTTGATGAACAGGACCGTTACTACGCCGAGACCGCGCTGGTGGCCGAGCGTCTGGGTGCCCGGGATGTACCGCGATCCGCCCGTGCCATTGCCGATTACCTTGAACAGATGCGTCCGCAATTGCTGTGCGACGAACGTACCTTCGAGGTGCTGCACGTGCTGCGCCACGCCCCGGCGCCCAGCCGGATGGCCAGGCCCATGGGCAAGCTGATGATGCAGGCCGGCATAGAGCTGCTGCCGCAGTGGGCCAGCGCGATGTTCGGTATTGAGTTCGGGGCTTTCAGGCGCAGAATGATTCGAACGGCCATCAACCGCACGGCACCGGTATTGCGATGGGCCGTACGCAACGCATCGGTGCACCGTGCCAGGCGCAGGATGGGCGTGGTTTGAATTTCCGTTGATGCCCATTCATGCCACCATAATCGTCTTCGCTTCAATCGGCCCAGCGCTCGAAACCTACAACAATGAGGATCCGCATCATGCAAGACGTCGTTATCGTTGCCGCCACCCGCACTGCCGTCGGCAGTTTCCAGGGTTCGCTGGCGAATATTCCTGCGGTTGATCTGGGTGCTGCGGTCATTCGCCAATTGCTGGCGCAGACCGGCCTGGATCCTGCGCAAGTCGACGAAGTCATCATGGGCCAGGTCCTCACTGCGGGTGCCGGGCAGAACCCTGCGCGCCAGGCGTCGATCAAGGCCGGCCTGCCGTTCGCGGTGCCAGCGATGACCCTGAACAAGGTCTGCGGTTCAGGCCTCAAGGCGCTGCACCTGGGCACCCAGGCCATTCGTTGCGGCGACGCCGAGGTCATCATTGCTGGCGGCCAGGAGAGCATGAGCCTGGCCAACTACGTTATGCCGGGCGCGCGTACCGGACTGCGCATGGGCCACGCGACCATGGTCGACACCATGATCAGCGACGGCCTGTGGGATGCCTTCAACGACTACCACATGGGCATCACTGCCGAAAATCTCTCGGACAAGTACGAGATCAGCCGCGAGGCGCAAGACGCCTTCGCTGCCGCCTCGCAGCAGAAAGCCGCTGCGGCCATCGCAGCCGGGCGTTTCGTCGATGAGATCACGCCGATCCTGATTCCACAGCGCAAGGGCGACCCCGTTTCCTTCGCCAACGACGAACAACCGCGTGCAGGCACGACCGCCGAGTCGCTGGCCAAACTCAAGCCCGCATTCAAGAAGGACGGCACTGTGACCGCCGGTAACGCCTCGTCGCTGAACGACGGTGCTGCGGCAGTGATCCTGATGAGCGCAAAAAAGGCTGAAGAACTGGGCCTGCCGGTGCTGGCACGCATCGCCGCCTACGCCAATGCTGGCGTGGACCCGGCGATCATGGGTATCGGCCCGGTCAGCGCCACCCGCCGCTGCCTGGACAAGGCCGGCTGGTCTCTGGACGAGCTGGACCTGATCGAAGCCAACGAAGCGTTTGCCGCGCAGTCGCTGTCGGTGGGCAAGGAGTTGGGCTGGGACATGGACAAGGTCAACGTCAACGGCGGCGCCATCGCCATCGGCCACCCGATCGGTGCATCGGGCTGCCGTGTGCTGGTGACCTTGTTGCATGAAATGATCAAGCGCGATGCGAAGAAGGGACTGGCGACGCTGTGCATCGGTGGTGGTCAGGGTGTTGCGCTGGCGTTGGCGCGGTAATAAGCCCACACCCATCGTAGGAGCGCGCTTGCCCGCGACGGCGGTGTGTCAGACAGCATTTCCATGACAGACATACCGCAATCGCGGGCAAGCGCGCTCCTACAAATGACCGTGATCAGCAGGGCTTTACTGCCAGCCAAACCGGCGTACGTAGAACCCCTTCACCGCCTGAGTCAGCCCCACATACGCCAGCAGAATCACCGGCAGGATGACGAAGTACAGCGGTGGCAATGCCTGCAACTTGAAGTAGTGCGCCAGCGGCCCCATCGGCAGGAAGATCCCGACGGCCATGATCACCCCTGTCATCACCATCAACGGCATCGCTGCACGGCTTTGCAGGAACGGGATTTTCGGGGTGCGGATCATGTGCACGATCAGCGTCTGGGTCAGCAGTCCCACCACGAACCAGCCCGACTGGAACAGGGTTTGATGTTCCGGTGTATTGGCGCCGAACACGTACCACATCACCGCAAAGGTGGTGATGTCGAAGATCGAGCTGATCGGCCCGAAGAACATCATGAAACGCCCCACGTCCGCAGGCTGCCAGCGTTGCGGTTTTTTCAGCAGTTCCTCGTCCACGTTATCGAACGGAATGGCGATCTGCGAAATGTCGTACAGCAGGTTCTGCACCAGCAGATGCATCGGCAGCATCGGCAGGAACGGGATGAACGCACTGGCCACCAGTACCGAGAACACGTTGCCGAAGTTGGAACTGGCGGTCATCTTGATGTACTTGAGCATGTTGGCGAAGGTGCGACGCCCTTCCAGCACGCCCTCCTCCAGCACCATCAGGCTTTTTTCCAGCAGGATGATGTCCGCCGCTTCCTTGGCGATGTCCACCGCGCTGTCCACTGAAATCCCGATATCGGCGGTGCGCAGCGCTGGCGCGTCGTTGATGCCATCCCCCATGAAGCCCACCACGTGGCCGTTGGCCTTGAGCAGCCGCACGATGCGTTCCTTGTGGGAAGGCGTCAGCTTGGCGAACACGTTGGTGGTTTCCACGGCCACAGCCAGCTCGGCATCGCTCATGCGTTCAACATCGCCCCCCAGCAACAGGCCCTGACGTTCCAGGCCCACTTCGCGGCAGATCTTGGCGGTGACGCGCTCGTTGTCGCCAGTCAGCACCTTGACCGCCACACCGTGCTCGGCCAGTGCCTTGAGTGCAGGCGCGGTGCTTTCCTTGGGCGGATCGAGAAACGCCACGTAACCGATCAGCGTCAGGTCGCTTTCATCGGCCAGGCCGTAGGTGTCGCGCCCGGCTTCCATTGCACGAGCGGCGACAGCGACGACACGCAGGCCTTCGTCGTTGAACTCGGCCGTGACCTGCACAATGCGCTCCAGCAGTTCAGGGGTCAGCGCTTCATCGACCTCGCCATGGCGCACGCGATTGCAGGCGCCGAGCACCTCTTCCAGCGCACCCTTGCAGATCAGCAGATGCGGCTGGCCTTGCTCCTGAACCACCACCGACATGCGCCGACGGGTGAAGTCGAACGGTACCTCGTCGACCTTGCTGAAGGCCGTACCGACTTGCAGCTCGCGATGGATTTCAACGTGTTCCAGCACCGCCACATCCAGCAGGTTTTTCAGGCCGGTCTGGTAGTAGCTGTTCAGGTAGGCCATTTCCAGCACGTCATCGGACTCATCGCCCCACACATCGACGTGGCGCGCCAGAAAGATCTTGTCCTGGGTCAGGGTGCCGGTCTTGTCGGTGCACAGCACGTCCATGGCGCCGAAGTTCTGAATCGCGTCCAGGCGTTTGACGATCACTTTCTTGCGCGACAGGAACACCGCACCCTTGGCCAGCGTCGAGGTGACGATCATCGGCAGCATTTCCGGGGTCAGGCCCACGGCGATGGACAGCGCGAACAGCAGTGCCTCCATCCAGTCACCCTTGGTGAAGCCATTGATGAACAGCACCAGTGGCGCCATGACGAACATGAAACGGATCAGCAGCCAGCTGACCTTGTTGACCCCGGCCTGAAACGAAGTCGGCGCGCGGTCGGTGGCGCTGACACGCTGGGCCAGGGCGCCGAAATAGGTCTGGTTGCCGGTGGCCAGGATCACCCCGGTGGCGGCACCCGACACCACGTTGGTGCCCATGAACAGGATGTTTTCCAGGTCCAGCGGGTTGCCGGTGTCGACCTCCTGACGGCGGGCGAATTTTTCCACCGGCATCGACTCACCGGTCATGGCTGCCTGGCTGACGAACAGGTCCTTGGCGCTGAGCACGCGGCAGTCGGCGGGGATCATGTCACCAGCCGAGAGCACGATCAGATCGCCCGGCACCAGTTGCTTGATCGGCAGCTCGACGCGGTGCTGTTTGCCGTTGGTGTGAGCGTCGCCCTGGGATGGTTCGTGGTGACGCAGCACGGTCGCGGTGTTGCTGACCATGGCCTTGAGCGCATCGGCCGCCTGGTTGGAGCGGGTTTCCTGCCAGAAACGCAGAAGGGTCGAGAGCACCACCATCGAGAAAATCACGGTGGCGGCCTTCATGTCCTCGGTCAGCCAGGAAATGAACGCGAGCAGGGTCAGCAGCAGGTTGAACGGGTTTTTGTAGCAGTGCCACAGGTGCACCCACCATGGCAGCGGCTGCTCGTGTTCGACTTCGTTGAGGCCGTGCTGTTGACGCAGTTCAAGAGCCTGCTCTTCGGTCAGGCCGTCAGGATGGCTGCCCAGGCGGGAAAGCAATTCGGGCACTTCGCTACCGGCGCCACGGGTCAGGGTCTGCGCCAGGGTTGGCGGCACTTCGCGGCTGACGGTGGCGTCGGTCAGGCTGTCGAGCATCGCCAGGCGGCGGAAATGCCGGGCAATGTGGCGAGTGCGCAGGAAGCCTGCGAAGAACTCTTTCAGGAGTGCGAACTTCAAATCGAAGAGTTTCATGGTGTTGTCCCCTGGTCTAAAGGGCTACTACTCAAGAGACTCAGGCAGGCACGGCCGACCGCTCGCGCGCAATTCACAAGGAACGGCGCACGACAGGCTGACCCGCACGGCCAGAAAGACCGCGCGCGTTCGTCACGCTATGAGGCGTCAGGGAAAGGACAGAAGCCCGGTCCGGTCGGACGGGGCGGCACTGCCGTTTCTCGCGTTTGTCGGCGAGATAACGGCAGTGAAAAGACTGCGCGTTATCTTGCCGAGGATTGGCCGGTCATCGAAACCGGCTGACGTCTGTCACTCGAACAAGTACCCACTGTGGGTCTCCGCATCTGTTGAAAACGGGCGAAGAATACGCCCGGCTTTTTAGAGAGTAAACCGCTGTTACAGGTCTGCCAGGACAATTGCGCAGGGCTTCAGGAAAGGTTCAGGAATGGCGCCAGGACCTGTAGGAGCGCGCTTGCCCGCGACGGCGATAAACCTGCGATGACGATGTTGTCTGACACACCGCCATCGCGGGCAAGCGCGCTCCTACAGGCCAAGTGTGGACCGCAACACCGGCAACAACCAAACTGCTAGAATGGCGCGCCTTATTCCTGCCCCAAGGCGCCGAGCATGTCTTCCTTGAATCAGGCGCTCAGCGTCGCCCTCGACAACCGTCAATCCCTGCTCGCCGAACTGCACGCCCAGGGCACTGACTGCTACCGCCTGTTTCACGGCAGCCAGGAAGGCGCGGGCGGGCTGACCATCGACCGTTACGGCCCGCAGCTGCTGGTGCAGACCTTCCACAGCACCCTGGACCGCGAATCGCTGCTGGCCGCCCACGCTGCGATCAATGCCCGGCTGGGGCTGGACTTGATGCTGGTCTACAACGACCGCTCCCAGGGCAATTCGCGGATCGATCGTACAGACCCTGTCTATCAAGCCGACGATGCCGCGCTGGTCGATCTGGTCGGCCATGAGTGGGGCCTGAATTATCGCGTGCGCGGCCGCCATGCCGGGCAGGATCCGCTGTTGTTTCTGGACCTGCGCAACGCGCGCGGCTGGGTCAAGGACCACGCCAAGGGCAAGAGCGTGCTCAACCTGTTCGCCTACACCTGTGGCGTCGGCTTGAGTGCGGCGGCCGGTGGCGCCAGTGAGGTGTGCAACCTGGACTTCGCCGAGGGCAACCTGGCGGTGGGTCGGGAAAACGGCGAACTGAACCCGCAACTGCCAACCATGCAATTCATCCAGTCGGATTACTTCCCGGCGATTCGCCAATTGGCCGGCTTGCCCATTGCGTCCCGTCGCGGCCAGAAACTGCCCAGCTACACGCGCCTTGAGCAACGCCAGTTCGACCTGGTGCTGCTCGATCCGCCCGCCTGGGCCAAGAGTGCGTTCGGCACGGTGGACCTGCTGCGCGACTATCAGAGCCTGCTCAAGCCGGCGTTGCTGGCCACAGCCGAGAACGGCGTGCTGATCTGCTGCAATAACCTGGCAAAGGTTTCCATGGACGACTGGCGCGACCAGGTCCTGCGCTGCGCCAGCAAGATTGGCCGGCCGGTCCGCGATTGCCATGTGCTTACGCCGGGCGCCGACTTTCCGTCGCAGGACCAACAGCCGCCGCTCAAGACCTTGATCTTGCAACTCTGAGCACTCACAAGTCGCGAGGAAATTTCCCACAAGGTTTGAGGGTGTAGCGTCTGGAACCAGATTGGCGTGCCATACTCAAAGGCACCTCATATCGAGAGAGTTGGCGACTACATGCCCAAAGGATTGAAACGCGCCATTGGCGCCTTGCTGGCCGTCTTCGCCATCTACAGCATGCTGGGCTTCTTCATTTTGCCCGGCATCGCCCTGCGGGTGATCAATCAGCAACTGGCGATCTATTCCACCGAGCCTGCAAAACTCGAGCGTCTGGAGCTCAACCCCTACACGCTGGAGGTGACGCTCTGGGGCCTGAACATCGGCGCGCCGGGCAAGGAGCAGATCGGTTTCGAACGGCTCTACGCCAACCTGCAGATCGACAGCCTGTGGACCAAGGCGCTGCATCTGGCCGCCGTTCATCTGGACAAGCCCAAGACCGAGGTGCTGTTCTCAAAGGACGGCAAACTCAACCTTGCCGGCCTGTTCAAACTGCCTGCGAGCGAACCGGCCAAGCCTGACGAGCCGCCTGCCAAACCCTTCCCGCTACGCATCGACGCCATCAGGCTGGCCGACGGTTACGTGCACTTTCAGGACCTGCGCCCAAGCGAGCCCATCGAGTTTCTCTACGACGCGCTCAACTTCGACCTGAAAAACCTCAGCACCCTGCCCGAAGACAACGCCGACATGACCCTGGTAGCCGCAGGCCCTGCGGGGGGGCAGATCGACTGGGTGGGCCGTATCAGCCTGGTGCCGATCTCCTCGGAGGGCACGCTGAAAATAACCGACGGCAAGATGAAAGCCTGGTGGCCTTACGTGCGCGACGCCCTGCCCCTGGTGCTCAAGGATGGCGTGCTGAGCCTCGAAACCCATTACAAGCTCAACCTGGCCAAGGAAACCGAGCTGCTGCTGGACAAGACGTCACTGAAGGTCGCGCCGTTCGCCATCGACGCGCCGGACGGCCGCCCGTTGGCGCGCCTGAAGAATCTTGAAGTCAGCGACACCTCGATCGACCTCGCCAGGCAACTGGTCACTGTCGGCAAGATTCGCAGCCAGGGCCTGGAAACCTGGGCCGCGCGGGAAGCCGATGGCGAACTGGACTGGCAGAAACTGTTTGCCAGCCAGCCGTCGAAATCCGAGCAGAAAAAAGCCGAGACCGAGAAAAAGCAGCCAGCCACCGCCAGCGGTGCCGAAACGACTGCCAGCCAGCCGGCAGCGCCGAGCAAGCCCTGGCAGGTGCTGTTGCGCGACATCCAACTGCGCGATTACCGCATTCATCTGGCAGACAAGGCGCCCAAGGAGCCGGTGGCATTGGAGGTCGGCCCGCTCAACCTGGACATGACCGGCTTCGACAGCCTCAACAAGTCACCCTTCAACATCAAGCTCGACACGGGCCTGGGCAAGCAGGGCAAGGTCACCGCAGAAGGCCAGGTCAACCTTGCGCCGGTGTGGACCAAACTCAATGTCACCACCCGCGACATCGACCTGCGGGTGGCGCAATCCTATGTCACGCCGTTCATTCGCCTTGAAGTGCGAAGCGGCATGCTCAATTCCGATCTGGCCGTTGACCTGAAAAGCACCGAGCCGCTGGCGCTGGGCATCACCGGCAAGGCGCAGGTCGATCAGTTGCACACGCTCGATACCCTCAAGTCCCGGGACTTCGTCAAATGGCAGCGCCTGAATGTCGATGGCCTGAGCTTCCAGCTCGGCGACAGTCTGAGCATTGCGACGATCAACCTCGACCAGCCCTACGCCCGCTTCATGATCGCCGAAGACCGCACTACCAACATCGACGACCTGCTGATTCCGCAACCGGCCGATGGTGCGTCGGCCCCCGCGACGAAAGTGAAACCGGCTGCGCAGACCAAGACGGCACAAACTGCGGACAAACCGATGGGCATACACATCGGTCAGGTCAACATCAACAACGGCTCGGCCAATTTCGCCGACTTCAGTCTCACCCCCAACTTCGCCACGGCGGTGCAACAGCTCAACGGTACCATCGGCACCCTGGATAACCGCCAGGACAAACCGGCGCCTGTGGATATCAAGGGCAAGGTCGACCGCTATGCGCCTGTCACCATCAAGGGCGCTCTCAACCCGTTCAACCCGCTGGCCAGCCTGGACATCGCCACCAGCTTCAAGCGTGTCGAACTGACCACCCTCACCCCCTACTCCGGCAAGTTTGCGGGGTATCGCATTCGCAAGGGCCGGTTGAACCTGGACCTGCATTACCTGATCACCAAAGGTCAGCTCAAGGCCGAGAACAAGGTGGTGGTCGAGCAACTGCAACTCGGTGAGAAAGTCGACAGCCCCGACGCGGTGAACCTGCCGCTGAAACTGGCGATTGCCCTGCTCAAGGACGTCGATGGCAAGATTTCCATCGAGCTGCCTGTGACCGGGGACCTGAACAATCCGCAATTCAGCGTGATGCCCATTGTCTGGCAGACGCTGCGCAACCTGATCGTCAAGGCTGCGGCCGCGCCGTTCAAGCTGATTGGCGGGCTCATCAGTGGCGGTGGCTCGGAAGACCTGGGCACGGTGGCCTTCGCGGCGGGCTCCGATGAGCTGAGCCCGGAGGCGCAGGCGTCGCTGGACAAACTCGCCCAAGCCCTGCAAAAACGCCCGACCCTGCGGCTGGAAATCGAAGGCACCAGCGCCGAGGCCAGCGATGGTCCGCTGATTGCCCAGCAGCGGCTGGAGCGTGAATACCAGAGCACCTACTACAAGATCCTGCAGCGTCGTGGCGACAAGGTTCCGGCCCAGGCGGCGGACCTGAAGGTGCCTGACGATGAAAAGGCGCCAATGCTGGACGGCATCTATCGTACCCGGCTCAAGCAGCAGCCACCGGCCGAGTGGGTCGATCTTGGCAAGGAAGAGCGCCAGAACAAACTGCGCCAGGCGGTGCTCAAATCCTGGAGTTCCAGCGCCCTGCTGCTGCGCCAGCTCGGCCAGGCCCGTGCCGGCAGCATCAAGGACTATCTGGTGGACAAGGGACAATTGGCCGATGACCGGGTCTATTTCGTCGATGCCGCCCTCGGCCAACCGGAAAAAGACGGCCGCGTCATCAGCCCCCTGCATCTGGACAGCGAGTAACGACACTTGAAAAGCGTTTTGACAAGATGCATCGCGATGATCGGCCTCGCCGCACTGAGCGGCCTGAGCCAGGCGGACACCTTGCGTTGTGGCAGCCAGCTGATCAGCGCTGGCGACCGAATGTTCGAAGTGCAGCAGAAATGCGGCCAGCCGATCAGCCAGGACATCATCGGCTACAAAGAGACGGTAAACCACTTCCGCCAGGTCGATCAGGTGCAGGTTCAGGAATGGATCTACGGCCCGAACAACGGGATGTATCAGTACCTGCGGTTCGAGGGTGGACGGTTGATAAGGATCGACAGCAAGCGCGGTAAGTGATCCGGGAGGCGCGACCGACACCGGATATCGGATCACCTATAAAACCGTAGCAGTCCGGCTTGCCGGCGATGGCGATCTCGAAGGCGCCCCCGCCGGCAAGCCGTGCTGCTACGGGGACCGCGCCGAGTCCGGGATATCGGATCGCCCGCACAATACGGCTTGCTGGCGATGGCGGTTTCGATGGCGCCATCGCCGGCGAGCCGGACTGCTACGGGGACCGCGTCGAGCCCCGGGTTCAGGATTGTTCGCGGAACCGTAGCAGCACGGCTTGCCGGCGGGGCGATTTCGGGTGCGCCGCCGGCGGGTCTGGCGATCAGCGCTCGTGCAGGGCTTCGGCGCGGGCCTTGAGGACGGGCTTGAGCAGGTAGCTGAGGATGCTCTTCTTGCCGGTGATGATGTCCACCGAGGCAACCATGCCCGGGATGATCAGCAACGGATGATCGTCAGTACCCAGGTGGCTACGGTCGGTGCGCAGCTTGATGACATAGAACGTGTTCTTCTTCTCTTCATCCTGAATGGTGTCAGCGCCGATCTGTTCCAGCTTGCCTTTGAGGCCACCGTAAATGGTGTAGTCATAGGCGGTGAACTTGATCATCGCTTCCTGGCCCGGATGCAGGAACGCAATGTCCTGCGGACGAATGCGTGCTTCCACCAGCAACGTGTCATCCAGCGGCACGATTTCGGCGATGTCGCTGCCCGGCTGGATCACACCACCCACGGTGTTGACCAGCATCTGCTTGACGATACCGCGCACCGGCGAGGTGACCATGGTGCGGTTGACCCGGTCTTCCAGGCCCTTGGCCGTGGACTGCGCCTTGGACAGGTTGGTACGGGCTTCGTTGAGCTGAGTCAGAGCGTCACTGCGGAACTTGCCGCGAGTCTCGTCGATCTTGCGCTGGACCTCGGCGATCGCCGCCTGGGCCCGAGGGATCGCCAGGGTAGTGCCGTCCAGCTGGCCGCGAGTTTCAACTTCGGAGCGCTTGAGCCGCAGGATATCCACCGGCGATACCGCACCCTGAGCCACCAGTGGCTCGGACATGCCGATCTCCTGGCGCAACAGGTTCAGGCTGTTGCGGTACTGCTCCTGCTTGGAGCCGAACTCGCGCAGTTCCTGCTGGCGCTGAATCAGTTGCTGTTGCAGGCCGCCCACTTCGTCCACCAGTTGCTGACGACGGCTCTGATACAGCGACTCTTCGTTGGCCGCCTGCTTGGGCGCGGACTTGCGAGCTTCCGGGCTGATGTTCAGCGGACGGTCATCGACCTCGGCGCTCAGACGCTCGACGCGCAGCTCCATGGCCACGCGATCAGCTTCGGTTTCGCCGACGTTGGACGCAAAGCGCGTGTCGTCCAGGCGAATCAACGGTGCACCAGCTTCCACGATCTCGCCGTCCCGGGCGTAGATCTGCGCGACGATGCCGCCCTCAAGGTTCTGGATTTTCTGGATCTTGGTCGAAGGAATCGCCTTGCCTTCACCCTTGGTCACTTCGTCGATCACCGCGAAGTTGGCCCACAGCACCAAGAACACGAAAAACAGGATGACCGACCAGATGGTGATACGCACGATGCGCGGTGCGTCATCGACCAGGGCTTTCTTGACTTCGGGCATCGGCTGGCCGTCGAGCGATGGCGAGCCCTTGAAGTAGCCGAAGATACCGCCGCCGGAGTTTGGACCCGATTTAAGCAACACTGATCTGCCCCTTCTTCAACGCTTCCATCACGGCGGCTTTCGGACCGTCGGCAAGAATCTGGCCACGGTCGATCACCAACAGGCGGTCCACCAGAGAGAGCAACGAGGCCCGGTGTGTCACAAGAATCACGGTCTTTTTCTCGATAACGGCTTGCAGACGCTGCTTGAGGCGCTCTTCACCGGTGTTGTCCATGGCGCTGGTCGGTTCGTCCAGCAGCAGAATCGGCGGGTTGAGCAACAGCGCACGGGCCAAGGCGACGTTCTGACGCTGGCCACCGGACAGGTTCTGGCCACGCTCGCCCACTTGCAGGTCGTAACCCAGCGGATGCAGGCGGGCAAATTCGTGCACACCGGCAAGTTCGGCGGCTTGCAGGACCATTTCGTCATCGACGTAACGGGCGCCCGAAACCAGGTTGTCGCGCAGGGTACCAGCCAGCAGCTGGATATCCTGAGCGACGTAACCGACGTTGTGGCGCAGTTCGCTGACGTCGATCTGGCGGATGTCCACACCGTCGACCAGCAGCGAGCCTTCATCCTGTTGATACAGGCCCACCAGCAGCTTGGCCAGGGAGCTTTTGCCTGAACCGCTGCGGCCGATGATGCCGACCTTCTCGCCCGGACGAATCACCAGGTTGATGTTCTTGAGGGCCAGTTGTTCCTGGTTCGGGTAGGTGAAATCGACCCCGCGGAATTCCATCGCGCCCTGCAGGACCTGACGGCTGAGTGGACGCTCCTCGAAATTGCGCTCTTGCGGCAGCTCCATCATCTGGTCCACCGAAACCATGGTCACCTTGGCTTGCTGGTAACGGGTCAGCAGACCGGACAACTGCGCCAGCGGGCCCAGCGCGCGTCCACTGAGCATGTAGCACGCCACCAGGCCGCCCATGCTGAGGTTGCCGTCGATGATCATGTAGACGCCGAAGCAGATCATCGCCACGCCAGCCAGTTGCTGGATCAGCAGGGTCAGGTTCATGGCCAGGCCAGACAGAATCTTGACTCGCAGCTCAAGACGGCTGAGGGTGCCGATGGTCTGTTCCCAGTGGTACTGACGCTCGCTCTCGGCGTTGTTGACCTTGACCGCATCGAGCCCGGCAAGGGTTTCGATCAGGCTCGACTGGCGCTCGGCGCCCAGCGCCATGGTGCGCTCCAGGGTTGCGGTCAACGGCTTTTGCAGGAAATGGCCAATGCCCAGCGCCAGCGGGAACGCGACGATGGGAATCCACACCAGATGCCCGCCCAGCAGCGCGATCACCAGCAGGATGATCAGGGTGAACGGCAGGTCGATGAGGCTGGTCAGGGTCAGCGACGTCAAGAAGTCGCGCATGCCCTGGAACTCATGGATGTTCTGGGCATAGCTGCCGACCCGCGCCGGACGGAACTTCATCGCCATGCCGACGATACGTTCGAACAGGGTCGCGGAAATGATCAGGTCGGTCTTCTTGCCGGCAAGGTCCAGGCACAGGCTGCGCAGGCCCTTGAGCAAGAGGTCGAACAGGTAGGCGCCACAGATACCGGCCGCCAGCACCCACAGGGTTGCGGTGGCCTGGTTGGGCACCACGCGGTCGTAGACGTTCATCACGAACAGCGGTGCAGCCAGCGCGATCAGATTGATCACGAAGCTGGCAGCGATCGCATCGGCGTACAGCCAGCGCGACAGCTTGAGGGTGTCTTTGAACCAGGAACGCGCGCGAGGAATCAGCGAGCCCATGGTCACGTCAAATTTGTGTTGCGGTTGGGCAAAGAACACTTTGCCACTGTAATCCTTGGCCAGCGCTTCACGCTCGACCGTCACTTCGCCGCCGTCGCTTTCGCTGATCAGCAGCCGTGCAACATCACCATTCCATCCCAGCAGAACGGCGCAGCGGCCTTCTTTAAGGAGAAGCATGGCGGGCAAGGCGATTTCAGGGATCTGTTCCAGCTTGCGGACCAGAAGACGCCCCTGCAAACCGGCGCGAGCCGCAGCACGGGGCAGCAGCTCGGCGCTCAGGCGCTGGTCGGGCAACGGCAGGCCGGTGCTCAACATCGCCCGGCTCGCCGGTTTTTGATGCAAGGCGCAGAGTGTCAGCAGACCATCGAGCAACGGATCATCATGCTGACTACGCGGATCATGACCTAGTAGGGCAGAAGGTAATTCCAAGTCCACGCTGACACTCTCTTTAAGCAATTAAAAGAATCTGGCGCCTGACGCGAGCGCGTCAAGAATCAGTTCATACCCGGCAGTTTGACTGTCGGCTTTATATCATTCTGCACAACCGATGCCAGCGGAGCCACTACGCCCTGACTTTTCAGCAGGGTGCCGATGTCAGCCTGAATGCGGTACTGGGTGTAGGTCTTCAGGCTCTGCAGCTGCACCAGACGCTGTTGCGCGGTGAACAGCTCGTTCTCGCTGTCCAGCAGGTCGAGCAGGGTACGCTCTCCGAGGCTGAATTGCTGCTGATACGACGTACGGACGCTGGTAGCCCGATCAACGTACTGCTGAGCGATAGGTACTTGCTGGGAAGCGTTGTTGTAGGCGTTCCAGGCCAGGCCCAGTTCTTCGTTCAACTGACGCAGTGCGTTGTTGCGGATATCCAGTGCCTGGCTGGCCAGGTAGGACTTGGACGACAGGTCGGCCTTGTTGCTGCCACCGGCATACAGGTTGAACTGCATGCGCACCATCGCTTCCCAGCCATTGTTGTGGCCTTCGTCGCCACCGACGTTGTTGTCGGCGTTGCGACCCAGGTCGAAGTCGAAACGTGGGTAGAAGGAGGACTTGGCAGCGTCGTACTGCTTCTCGGCAGCAGCGATGTCAGATTCGGCCGAACGCAGCACAGGGCTGTTCTCGAGCATCTGACGGCGAGCTTCTTCCAGATCCGCCGGCATCAGGGCGAACGGCGCCGGCTTTTCCAGTTGATCAGGCAGCTGACCGATGGCGCTCAGGTAGTTGGTCTGGGCGTCGGCCAGGTTGGTCTGCTCGGTGATCAGGTTGTTCTGGGCCTGAGCCAGACGGGCATCGGCCTGATCCATATCTGCCATTCGTCCGACACCGCGGCTGGTGCGCAACTTGATCTGGTCGTAGATACGTTCGTGACTTTTAAGGTTTTCCTGCGCCAGGCGAACCATCTCGCGCTGGGTAAGAACATCGATATAGACCTGCGCAACTGTCAGCGCAGTACGCTCGGAGGTGTTGAGCAAAGAGTAACCGCGCGAGTTTGCGGTGGCTTGTTGACGCCCAACTTCGTTACTTGTCGCAAAACCGTCGAATAGCATTTGACGCAAACGGATGGCAGACTCGCCGCGGTTCAGCGTCTGCCAATGATTGTTGTCATTCTGCGCACGCGTCGTTGGCGTGTCCGAACCCGCTCTGCCGTACCCCGCCGTGACATCCACACGAGGCAGGTAACCACCCTTGGCCGCACGGACTGCATAGTCCTGGGCAATGCGGGCGTTGACGCCTGCCTGCACCTCGGGATGAACGTCCATGGCCTTCTGCATGGCTTCTGGCAAGGTTTGTGCCTGCGCAAAGCCGACGGAGAGAACGAAAGGTACAGCGGTGAGGAGTTGCACTCGCATTTTGTTTACTTCCCGAGAACGTACTTGTTCGAAAACGCAGCATTCACTGCTGCGTTGCATGAGAGTCATGAAGGAGATCGGCGGAGTCACGTTGTTCTGAAGGGCGTCTGGGAGCGAACAACCGAAATACACGATCTCAGAAAATATCAATGTGACATTACGGAAGCGATTGTTTAGGATGGCGCGGAATAGGTCAATAGTTTGGCATAAAGTTAATGCCTGACCTTGAAAATAGCAGTTAATAAATTGACGTCAAATAATTAACAATAACTAAATCAAATACTTATTTAATTGACGCCAAAGTTTTGTAGTTACTGAACACCCCAATACGAATCGGCATCCCTTAGTGACCAGTCGGCATGACGGATACCAACTGAACGGTAAACTCGGAGAGTCACCCCCATGAGCAGTGTTGTTGCCATCGTCAAAAGCATTGTTGGCCAAGTAGTCGCAGTTTCCCCGGAAGGGATTCGCCGTGTACTCATCGAGGGTGATCGGCTGCTAGCCGGCGAGCAGGTGCTGACGGGCCCGGAAGGCTCTGTCACGCTGCAATTGCCGGACGGCCGTCAGTTGGACATGGGCCGTGACAGCCAGTGGAGCTCGGAAACCCCGACGTCCACCACCAACATCGCCGAAGCCACCGCCCAGGCCGCACCTTCGGTTGCCGAGCTGCAGCAAGCCATCGCCGCGGGCGCCGACCCGACCAAAGACCTGGAAGCGACCGCAGCGGGCCAGACCACTGGCACCTCGGCCGACGGCGGCAACGCAGGCGGCGGCCACAGCGTGGTGATGCTGACCGAAACCGCAGACGTGGTGAACCCGAACATCGGCTTCAACACCGCAGGCCTGAGCAACAACGCCGTGACCGGCATTCAGGAAGACGCCGCGGTTCCCCAGCGCGAATCGACCCTGAGCCTGAGCGCCACCTCGACCCTGACCGAAGAAGGCGGCGCGCTGGTATACACCGCCACCGTGACCCAGGCGCCGCTGAGCGACCTGACCATCACGCTGTCCAACGGCTCGCAGATCACCATTGCCGCCGGCCAGACCACCGGTTCCGTCACTGTGCAGATCCCTAACGGCAACACGCCGTACCTGGACGCCCATGACATCACCACCACCATCACCGGCACCACCGGCGGTGCTGGCCTGGTCCTGACCACCAACCCGGCGCCAGCGACGACCACCATCACTGACACCATCGACACCACCGTTGCCACCATCACCGGCAGCACCCAGGTGACCGAAGGCCAGTCGGCGACCTACACCATCAGCCTGAGCAACCCGGCGCAGACCGAAGTCACCATCAACCTGACCTACAGCGGCACCGCTGCCAACGGCACCGATTACACCCAGGTGGTCAGCGTCAAGATTCCGGCCGGTTCGAGCAGCGTCACCTTTGACCTGGCGACCATCAACGACACCATTCCCGAAGGCGTCGAAAACGTCACTGTATCGATTGGCGCCATCACCGGCGGCAACTTCGAAAACGTCGTGGTCAGCGGCACCAACGGCAGCGTGACCACCACCATCATCGACAACGATGCCCTGCCAGTGGTCGACCTCAACGGTGCGGCGGCAGGCACCAACAACCAGGCCACTTTCACCGAAGGCGACAAGGGCGTGGCGATTGCGCCTGACCTTAAAGTCACCGACGTCGACAGCCCGCTGCTGCAAGGCGCCAAGGTCACCCTGACCAACGCCCAGGCAGACGACAGCCTGGTAGTCGGCAGCCCGAACGCGAAAATCACCGTCACCACGACCACCGTCAACGGCCAGATCGTGCTGACCCTGAGCGGCGCAGCCACGTCTGCCGAATACGAAGCCGTGATCAAATCGATCACCTTCGGCAACAGCAGCGAAAACCCGAGCGCCATCGACCGCAACATCACCGTGACCGTCAACGACGGTCAGAATGATTCGGTTGCAGTCACCAGCACCGTTCACGTCGTACCGGTCAATGATGCCCCGGTCGTGACCGCGCCAACCCAGGTGACGACTGCTGAAGACACCCCGCTGACGTTCTCGGCGGCCAATGGCAATGCCATTTCCATCAAGGACGTCGATGCCAACCCGACTGACGTTCTGAAGATCACTGTCACCGTGACCGGCGGCACGCTGGTCCTGACTGGCGGCGCAACCAGCGATGCCCAGGGCCACCTGACCCTGTCCGGCACGCAGGCACAGATCAACGCCGCACTGGAAGGCGCGACCTTCACGCCGGTACAGGACTCGAACAACACCACCGGCACCGCCGGTCTGTCGATCACCGTCGACGACCAGGGCAACACCGGCACCGGCGGCGCTCTGACCGGCTCGCAGTCCATCAATATCGACGTGACGCCGGTGAACGACGCTCCAGTAGCGGGCATCAGCAACGGCACCGGGGTTGAAGACACCGTCACCACTGGCCAACTGGTCGCCAGCGACGTCGACAAGGGCGACGTGCTGACCTACACCATTGCAGCCAAGGACACCCCGGCCGGCCTGACCCTGAACAGCGCGACCGGCCAGTGGACGCTGGACGCCAGCAATGCCGCTTACCAGCACCTGGCCGCTGGCCAGACCACGACCCTGAACGTACCGTTCACTGTCACCGATGCTGCAGGCGCGACCAGCACCTCGACCTTGACCATCGTCGTTACCGGCACCAACGATGCCCCTGTGGCCAAAGCCAGCACCGGCACTGGCGTGGAAGACACCACCGCCACTGGCCAGTTGCAGGCCAGCGATGTGGACGACAACGACGTCCTGACCTACAGCGTCAAGGATGCCGACAAGCCAGCCGGCTTCACCGTTGACGCCACTGGCAAGTGGACCCTGGACGCCAGCAACGCTGCGTACCAGCACCTGGCTGCCGGCGACACGCTGAACATCAGCGTGCCG
>NZ_JBIVCV010000013.1:145450-167984 GCF_044746765.1 Pseudomonas sp. NPDC090203 | reverse complement strand
CCGTCAGCACTGCTGCCGTGGACGAAGACAAGTCCGTCAGCGGCCAGCTCAACGCGACCGATGTGGACGACAACGACGTCCTGACCTACACCGTCAAGGACGCCGACAAACCAGCCGGTTTCAGCGTCAACGACGCGGGCCAGTGGACCCTGGACGCCAGCAACGCGGCATACCAGCACCTGGCCGCCGGCCAGACTGCGACCCTGGACATTCCGTTCACTGTCACCGACAAGTCGGGCGCCACCAGCACTTCGACCCTGACCATCACCGTTACCGGCACCAACGACGCGCCTGTGGCGACCGTCAGCACTGCTGCCGTGGATGAAGACAAATCCGTCAGCGGCCAGCTCAACGCGACCGATGTGGACGACAACGACGTCCTGACCTACACCGTCACCGACGCCAACAAGCCAGCCGGCTTCACGCTGGATAGCGCCACCGGTCAATGGACCCTGGACGCGGGCAATGCGGCCTATCAGCATCTGGCGGCCGGTGAAAAACTGACCATCGATGTGCCGTTCACCGTCACCGACAAGGCCGGTGCGACCAGCACTTCGACCCTGACCCTGACCATCACCGGCACCAACGATGTACCGGTTGCCTCGGCGAGCGTTGGCACCGCCAAGGAAGACACGGGCCTGGCCACCGGACAACTGCAGGCCAGCGATCCGGACAGCACCGACACCCTGACCTACAGCATCAAGGATGCCGACAAGCCGGCCGGCTTCACCCTGGACACCGCCACCGGCAAGTGGACCCTGGACACCAGCAATGCGGCGTACCAGAACCTGGCCGAGGGCGAGGTCCAGACCATCAAGGTGCCGTTCACCGTCACCGACAATAACAACGCCACCAGCAACGTCGAATACCTGACGCTGACCGTCACCGGCACCAACGATGCACCGGTTGCCCAAGCGGCCACCGTTTCGGCCGTGGAAGACCAGATGACCGGCAGCGGCGTTGTGAGCAACGCCACCAACGGCTCGTCGATGGTCATCACCGTGACCACCACTGAAGCCAACCAGAAGGTCTCCTTCAACTGGAACTTCAGCACCAGTGACTACAAGCCGTACAACGACTTCGCCTTCGTACAGGTCAATGGCAAGCCGGCAACGACGCTGAGCGACATCAATGCGGTCGGCAGCTACGGCTCGTCAGGCAACCAGACGTTCTCGCAAGTCTTCGACAAGCCAGGCACTTATCAGATCGTCGTCGGCGTCGCCAACCAGGGCGACAGCCTGCAGAACTCGACGCTGAACGTGGGCAACGTCACCGGCGCTACCGTGAACTCCGTGGTGACCAACGGCGCGGTCTCGGCCAACGCCGGCAACTATGTGCTGACCACCAGCGGCGAGACCGCCCAGCACATGGCCCAGCAGGTCAACAAGCCGGCGATCCTGTCGGGCGAACTGACCGCAACCGACATCGACCACAACGCCGTGCTGACCTTCAGCCAGACGCCAGGTACGCCTGCCGTTGACGGCTTCACCCTGAACGCTCAGGGCAAGTGGACTTTCGATCCGAGCAACGCCGCTTACCAGAGCCTGGCAGCCGGCGAAGTCAAGACCATCGTCGTCAACTACACCGTGACCGACGAACATGGCGCCACCGACACCAGCACCCTGACCATCAAGCTGACCGGCACCAACGACGCACCGATCGCCTCGGCGACCACTGCTGCCGTGAACGAAGATGCCAGCGTCGGCGGTCAGTTGCAGGCCACTGACATCGACCACAACGACGTCCTGACCTACAGCGTCAAGAACGCCGACAAACCGGCCGGCTTCACCGTTGACTCCACCGGTAAGTGGACCCTGGATGCCAGCAACTCGGCCTACCAGCACCTGGCGGCCGGCCAGACCACCACCTTGAACGTGCCGTTCACCGTCACCGACAAGTCGGGCGCCACCAGCACTTCGACCCTGACCATCACCGTCACCGGCACCAACGACGCACCTGTGGCCTCCGCCAGCAGCGCCCTGGTACTGGAAGACAAGAGCGTCAGCGGCAAGCTGCAAGCCACTGACATCGACGACAACGACGTCCTGACCTACACCGTCACCGATGCCAACAAACCGGCCGGTTTCAGTGTCAACGCTGCTGGCCAGTGGACCCTGGATGCCGGCAATGCGGCCTACCAGCACCTGGCAGCCGGTCAGACGACCGTGCTCAACGTACCGTTCACCGTCACTGACAAGTCGGGCGCGACCAGCACCTCGACCCTGAAAATCACCGTGATCGGCACCAACGATGCACCGATCGCCAAGGCCAGCATCGGCACAGGTCTGGAAGACACCAAGACCACCGGCCAACTGCAGGCCACCGATGTCGACGACAACGATGTCCTGAGCTACAGCGTCAAGACTGCCGACAAGCCAGCGGGCTTCAGCGTCAACGCCGCCGGCCAGTGGACCCTGGATGCCGGTAACGCGGCGTACCAGCACCTGGCCGCAGGCCAGACCACGACCTTGAACGTGCCGTTCACCGTCACCGACAAGCTGGGCGCGAGCAGCACCTCGATCCTGACCATCACCGTCACCGGCACCAACGACGCGCCTGTGGCCAAGGCCAGCACTGCTGCCGTGACCGAAGACAAGTCCGTCAGTGGCCAACTGCAAGCCACCGACGTCGACGACAACGACGTGCTGACCTACACCGTCACCGATGCCAACAAACCGGCCGGTTTCAGTGTCAACGCTGCTGGCCAGTGGACCCTGGACGCCAGCAACGCGGCCTATCAGCACCTGGGTGCCGGCCAGACCACCGTCCTCAACGTACCGTTCACCGTCACTGACAAGTCGGGTGCGACCAGCACTTCGACCCTGAAGATCACCGTCACCGGCACCAACGATGCACCGGTTGCCCAGGTCAGCACCGGCACCGGCGTGGAAGACACCAAGACCACCGGCCAACTGCAAGCCACCGATGTCGACGACAACGACGTGCTCAGCTACAGCGTCAAGAACGCCGACAAGCCAGCGGGCTTCAGCGTGGATGCCAGCGGCAAGTGGACTCTGGACGCCGGCAACGCGGCTTACCAGCACCTGGCCGCAGGCCAGACCACGACCTTGAACGTGCCGTTCACCGTCACCGACAAGCTGGGCGCGAGCAGCACCTCGATCCTGACCATCACCGTCACCGGCACCAACGACGCGCCTGTGGCGACCGTCAGCACTGCTGCTGTAGACGAAGACAAATCCGTCAGCGGCCAACTGCAAGCCACTGACATCGACGACAACGATGTCCTGACCTACACGGTCACCGATGCCAACAAGCCAGCCGGCTTCACCGTTGACGCCACTGGCAAGTGGACTCTGGACGCCAGCAACGCTGCATATCAGCACCTGGCTGCCGGCCAGACTACGACCCTGGACATCCCGTTCACCGTCACTGACAAGTCGGGCGCAACCAGCACCTCGACCCTGACCATCACCGTTACCGGCACTAACGACGCGCCTGTGGCGACCGTCAGCACCGGCACCGGCGTGGAAGACACCACCACGACCGGCCAGTTGCAAGGCAGCGATGTGGATGACGGCGACGTCCTGACCTACAGCGTCAACGATGCCGACAAGCCAGCCGGCTTCAGCGTTGATGCCTCCGGCAAATGGACCCTGGACGCCAGCAATGCGGCGTACCAGCACCTGGCTGCCGGCCAGACCGCTACCCTGGACATCCCGTTCACCGTCACCGACAAGGCTGGCCTGACCAGCACTTCGACCCTGACCATCACCGTCACCGGCACCAACGACGCGCCTGTGGCGACCGTCAGCACTGCTGCCGTGGACGAAGACAAATCCGTCAGCGGCCAACTGCAAGCCACTGACATCGACGACAACGATGTCCTGACCTACACCGTCACCGACGCCAACAAGCCAGCGGGCTTCACCGTTGACGCCACTGGCAAGTGGACCCTGGACGCCAGCAACGCGGCATACCAGCACCTGGCCGCCGGCCAGACTGCGACCCTGGACATTCCGTTCACCGTCACTGACAAGTCGGGCGCCACCAGCACTTCGACCCTGACCATTACCGTCACCGGCACCAACGACGCGCCTGTGGCGACCGTCAGCACTGGCACCGGCGTGGAAGACACCACCACGACTGGCCAGTTGCAAGGCAGCGATGTGGATGACGGCGACGTCCTGACCTACAGCGTCAACGATGCCGACAAGCCAGCCGGCTTCAGCGTTGATGCCTCCGGCAAATGGACCCTGGACGCCAGCAACGACGCCTACCAGCATCTGGGCGCAGGCCAGACCACGACCCTGTCCGTGCCGTTCACCGTCACCGACAAGGCCGGTTTGACCAGCACTTCGACCCTGACCATCACCGTCACCGGCACCAACGACGCGCCGGTTGCCAAGCCCGGCGCTGCTGCCGTGACTGAAGACAAGTCCGTCAGTGGTCAGCTGCAGGCCACCGATGTGGATGACGGCGACGTCCTGACCTACACCGTCAAGGATGCCGACAAGCCCGCCGGCTTCACTCTGGACAGCACCACCGGCCAGTGGACTCTGGACGCCGGCAACCCGGCGTACCAGCACCTGGCAGCGGGCGAAATCGCCACCGTCACCGTGCCGTTCACCGTGACTGACAAGGCAGGTGCCACCAGCACTTCGAACCTGGTCATCACCATCACCGGCACCAACGACGCACCGATCGCCGTCAACGACATCGGCGCGACCGTCACCGGCAGCCTGCAAGGCAACTACTACGGCTACAAGGAAGGCACCGACGGTGCGAACCTGGGCACCATCAAGCAGGCGCTGGATTTCATCGCCTCGCACAAGGCTGACGCGAGTTTCGACGCGAAGACCCTGAACTACGGTGGCGGATTCGGTAACGACCTGGGCCACTCCGGCAACCTGGATACATTCCTGGGCAGCGACAAGGGTTCGCTGGTCTACACCAATGGCACCACCCAGACCACCACTTCCGATGCCATCATCGAGCTGGCTGGCAAGGTGAGCATGGCGGCCGGCACCTACTCGCTGAAGATCACTGCAGACGATGGCTACATCGTGCTGATCGATGGCAAGCAGGTGGCGCTGTACAACGCCAACCAGTCGCCGACTACCCATACCACCACGTTCACGCTCGATAACGGCGGCGAACACGACATCCAGATCGTCTATTGGGATCAGGGTGGTCAGGCACAGTTGAAAGTCGAAGTGGCCTCGGTCGTCAACAACGTGACCGGCGCCTACAGCGTGCTGGGCACCAACCCTGACATTGCGCTGGCGCACAGCACCCTGACGACCCTCGAAGACCAGCCTCTGGTCATCAAGGCGCAGACCATCGTGGGCAACGACACCGATGCCGACGGCGACAAGCTGACCATCAACTCGCTGCAGGGCCATGATCCGAAAGTCGCCTCCGACGTCTTCGACGCCAGCGGCAAAGTGGTCGGTTCGGTCATCATGGATGCCGCTGGCAACGTGATCTTCACCCCGGCCAAGGACGTCAACGGTCCGGTCAGCTTCAGCTACACCGTCACCGATGGTCATGAGACTTCCAACACCGCGACCGTCACGGTCAACGTGGTGGCGGTCAACGACGCACCCGTGGCAGTCGCCAGCTCCGGCACCGGTGTTGAAGACACCATCACCAAAGGCCAACTGCAGGCGACCGACGTCGACGCTGGCGATGTACTGACCTACAGCGTCGCCGATGCCAGCAAACCAGCCGGCTTCAGCGTCAACGCCGCTGGCCAGTGGACCCTGGACGCCGGCAACGCGGCGTACCAGCACCTGGCCGCAGGCCAGACCACCACCCTGTCCGTGCCGTTCACCGTCACCGACAAGGCCGGTGCGAGCAGCACCTCGGTACTGACCATCACCGTTACCGGCACCAACGACGCACCTGTGGCGACCGTCAGCACTGCCGCCGTGGACGAAGACAAATCTGTCAGCGGCCAGCTGAAAGCGACCGATGTCGACGACAACGACGTGCTGACCTACACCGTGACCAACAAGCCAGCCGGCTTTACCGTCAACAACGCAGGCCAGTGGACTCTGGACGCCAGCAATGCGGCGTACCAGCACCTGGCGGCCGGCCAGACGACCACCGTCAACGTGCCGTTCACCGTCACCGACAAAGCGGGCGCCACCAGCACCTCGACCCTGACCATCACCGTCACCGGCACCAACGACGCGCCTGTGGCGACCGTCAGCACTGCCGCCGTGGACGAAGACAAATCTGTCAGCGGCCAGCTGAAAGCGACCGATGTCGACGACAACGACGTCCTGACCTACACCGTGACCAACAAGCCAGCCGGCTTTACCGTCAACAACGCAGGCCAGTGGACTCTGGACGCCAGCAATGCCGCTTACCAGCACCTGGCGGCCGGCCAGACGACCACCGTCAACGTGCCGTTCACCGTCACGGACAAAGCGGGCGCCACCAGCACCTCGACCCTGACCATCACCGTTACCGGCACCAACGACGCGCCTGTGGCGACCGTCAGCACTGCCGCCGTGGACGAAGACAAATCTGTCAGCGGCCAGCTGAAAGCGACCGATGTCGACGACAACGACGTTCTGACCTACACCGTGACCAACAAGCCAGCTGGCTTTACCGTTGACGCCACTGGCAAGTGGACCCTGGACGCCGGCAACGCGGCTTACCAGCACCTGGCGGCCGGCCAGACGACCACCGTCAACGTGCCGTTCACCGTCACTGACAAAGCGGGCGCCACCAGCACCTCGACCCTGACCATCACCGTCACCGGCACCAACGATGCGCCTGTGGCGACCGTCAGCACTGCTGCCGTGGACGAAGACAAGTCCGTCAGCGGCCAGCTGAAAGCGACCGATGTCGACGACAACGACGTGCTGACCTACACCGTGACCAACAAGCCAGCCGGCTTCACCGTCAACGATGCAGGCCAGTGGACCCTGGACGCCGGCAACGCGGCCTACCAGCACCTGGGCGCAGGCCAGACGACCACCGTCAACGTGCCGTTCACCGTCACCGACAAAGCGGGCGCCACCAGCACCTCGACCCTGACCATCACCGTTACCGGCACCAACGATGCGCCTGTGGCGACCGTCAGCACTGCTGCCGTGGACGAAGACAAATCTGTCAGCGGCCAGCTGAAAGCGACCGATGTCGACGACAACGACGTCCTGACCTACACCGTGACCAACAAGCCAGCCGGCTTCACCGTCAACGATGCAGGCCAGTGGACCCTGGACGCCAGCAACGCGGCCTACCAGCACCTGGGCGCAGGCCAGACCACCACCGTCAACGTGCCGTTCACCGTCACCGACAAGGCCGGCCTGACCAGCACCTCGACCCTGACCATCACCGTTACCGGCACCAACGACGCGCCTGTGGCGAAAGTCAGCACTGGCACCGGCGTGGAAGACACCATCACCACCGGCAAGCTGCTGGCCACCGATGTGGACGACGGCGACGTCCTGACCTACACCGTCAAGGACGCTGACAAGCCAGCCGGTTTCACCCTGGACAGCACCACCGGCCAGTGGACTCTGGACGCCGGCAACCCGGCGTACCAGCACCTGGCAGCGGGCGAAATCGCCACCGTCACCGTGCCGTTCACCGTGACTGACAAGGCGGGTGCCACCAGCACCTCGAACCTGGTCATCACCATCACCGGCACCAACGACGCACCGATCGCCGTCAACGACATCGGCGCGACCGTCACCGGCAGCCTGCAAGGCAACTACTACGGCTACAAGGAAGGCACCGACGGTCCGAACCTGGGCACCATCAAGCAGGCGCTGGACTTCATCGCCTCGCACAAGGCTGACGCGACCTTCGACGCGAAAACCCTGAACTACGGTGGCGGTTCTGCGTTCAGCAATGACCTGGGCAATTCGGGCAACCTGCAATCGTTCCTGGGCTCCGACAAGGGCTCGCTGGTCTACACCAACGGCACCACTCAGACCACCACCTCCGATGCGATCATCGAACTGGCGGGCAAGGTCAACATGGCCGCAGGTGACTACTCGCTGAAAATCACTGCTGACGACGGCTACATCGTCTTCATCGATGGCAAGCAGGTCGCCGCCTTTGACGGCAACCAGTCGTCCGCCGACCACACCACCACCTTCTCGATCGCAGCGGCAGGTGACCACGATATCCAGATCGTCTATTGGGATCAGGGCGGCTACGCACAGCTGAAAGTCGAGGTGGCCTCGATCGTCAACAACGTGACCGGCGCCTACAGCGTGCTGGGCACCAGCAACGCAGTGACCCTGGCGCACAGCACCCTGACGACCCTCGAAGACCAGCCTCTGGTCATCAAGGCGCAGACCATCGTGGGCAACGACACCGATGCCGACGGCGACAAGCTGACCATCAACTCGCTGCAAGGCCATGATCCGAAAGTCGCCTCCGACGTCTTCGACGCCAGCGGCAAAGTGGTCGGTTCGGTCATCATGGATGCCGCTGGCAACGTGATCTTCACCCCGGCCAAGGACGTCAACGGTCCTGTCAGCTTCAGCTACACCGTCACCGATGGCCACGAGACTTCCAACACCGCGACCGTCACGGTCAACGTGGTGGCGGTCAACGACGCACCCGTGGCAGTCGCCAGCTCCGGCACCGGTGTTGAAGACACCATTACCAAAGGCCAACTGCAGGCGACCGACGTCGACGCAGGTGATGTACTGACCTACAGCGTCGCCGATGCCAGCAAACCAGCAGGCTTCAGTGTCAACGCCGCTGGCCAGTGGACCCTGGACGCCGGCAACGCGGCCTACCAGCACCTGGCCGCAGGCCAGACCACCACTCTGTCCGTGCCGTTCACCGTCACCGACAAGGCCGGTGCGAGCAGCACCTCGGTACTGACCATCACCGTTACCGGCACCAACGATGCGCCAGTGGCCAAGCTCAGTTCCGGTACCGGCGTGGAAGACACCACCACCACAGGCCAGCTGCAAGCCACCGATGTCGACGACAACGATGTCCTGCACTACTCGGTCGCCAACGCCAACAAACCAGCCGGCTTCAGCGTCAACGACGCAGGCGTGTGGACACTGGATGCCAGCAACCAGGCGTATCAACACCTGGCCGCCGGTGAAAAACTGACACTGACCGTGCCGTTCACCGTCACCGACAAGGCCGGCCTGAGCAGCAGTTCGGTTCTGACCATCGTCGTCACCGGCACCAACGACGCGCCTGTGGCCAACGCCACCAGCGCAACGGGCCTGGAAGATGCCGGTCAAACCACGCCTGCAATCGCCATCACCCTGAGCGGCAACGATGTCGACGGCACCGTGAGCAAGTTCAGCCTGTCCGACCTGGACGACCTGAGCAGTCACGGCAAGTTCTACAGCGATGCCAATGCCACGATCGAGCTGACCAACCTCAGCAACATCGCAGCCACGAACAACTCGGCCACGATCTACTTCAAGCCGACTGCAGACTGGAGCGGCAGCACCAGCTTCAACTACACCGCTGTGGATAACCTGGGCCTGGCAAGCGGCAAGGCGACTGGCACCATCAACGTCACTCCGGTCGTCGATCAGCCGTACGTGACCGTCGGCAGCGACGTGATCACCAGCACCGGTCTGGTCAAGGACGTCTGGGTCAAGACCCTGCAAAACATGGGTAACAACGGCAACGGTGCAAGCGAAGACACCATCAAGGCGGGCTTCGCCAGCGCGCCGGCGCCAACCAGCGAGACCACCGCAAACAACGCCAGCGAGAGCAACGTTGTCGAGGGCACCGGCACCAAGCTGTCCGGCCTGATCTACCTGGAAGCCGGCAAGACCTACACCTTCGGTGGCTCGGCGGACGACAGCCTGCTGATCACCATCGGCGGCAAGACCGTTGCCAACGCGGCGTGGGGCACTGCCGGCGGCGCGATCAGCGCGACGGGTTACACGCCCACCGCGACTGGCTATTACACCCTGGACATCTACCACTACAACCAGGCGGGTGCGGGCAACTACAACATCAACCTGACCACCACCGTCGGCAACACCAGCCAGACTGTGGCGCTGACCAGTGCCAACGTGCCGCTGTACGCTTCGTTGACCGACCTGACCAATTCGGGCCTGACCGTTTCGGACCTCAATGAAGTCAGCGGCGTCAAAGGCGAGGGTTACTACGCCGGTTACGAGCTCAACCACGGTCTGGAAAATGGCGTGGTCAAGCTGGCTCCGGTTGCCGCAACCTTCACCGACAGCCAAGACGGCTCCGAGACGCATACTCTGGTCCTGAAGCTCACCAGCTCCACCGGCGACGCCAAGGCCCTGGCCAACGGCATCATTACCGATGGTGAAGGACACAGCGCAACCCTGGCCGATGCGGCCAAAGGGCTGGATGTCAGCACATGGAATCTGGCAAGCCTCACCGTCAAGACTGCCTACTACAGCGGCCAGTTCACCCTGAACGTCACTGCGACCGCCACTGAGAAAGCGCTGGTGGGCGTGCCTGGCGCCACGGCGACCGCGACCGACAGCAAGAACATCGTCGTCACTGTCGATGCAGGCACCTACAAGGCCACCGAAGGCACGGCCGGCGACAGCACGGTCACAGGTACCGCGACCAACGACATCGTCGTGGCGGACGTCAGCGCGATGAAGCTGGTCAAGGGTCAGAACTACGACATCGCGTTTATGGTCGACACCTCGAGCAGCATGTCCGGCAACCTGAAAACCATGGTTGATCAGATGAAGCAGGTGTTCTCGACTCTGGCTGCTGCGGCAACCAGCGAGCAGGCCGGCACCGTCAAGATCTACCTGACCAACTTCGCCAGCAGTGCGGCCAACGGCATCACGGTCGATCTGTCGAAAGCCGGCGCCCTGACCACGCTGAACAACTACCTGGACGGCCTGAAAGCCAGCGGCAACACCAACTATGAGGCGGTTTTCAACAAGACCACTTCCTGGTTCGGCAGCAGCGATGCGGTGAACGCCGGTGCGCAGAAGTTGACCTTCTTCATCACCGACGGTCAGCCGAACGTGTTCGACTCCAGCATCAAAGGCGTCGGCAGCACGCTCGATTCGCACACCACTGCCGCCTACAACAAACTGGCAGCAGCAAGTAACGGTATCGAAGCGATTGGCCTGAACACCAGCGCGCTGGACAAGTACGACACCAACAACCACTCGCAGAATGTCATTGACGTTTCCAAGCTCAAGGACGCGATCCTGAGCAACGAAACCCTGATCGGTCCTGGCAAGGACACCGTCACCGGCGGCGATGGCAACGACATCCTGTTCGGTGACGCCATCCACTACGGCACGCTGGAAGGGACTGCGGCGCTCAAGGCATTCGCGGCCGATGCGTTGAAAGTCAACGTATCGACCATTGATGACAAGGCACTGCATCAATTCATCACCAGCCACGTGGACGATGTCTCGAAACTGGCCAACGGGTCCAATACCTACGACACCAGCAAGTTCCCGCTGCTGGCAGACGGCAACGACACCCTGCTGGGCGGCAACGGCGATGACATCCTGTTCGGCCAGGGCGGCACCAACACCCTGATCGGCGGCAAGGGCAACGACATCCTGGTCGGTGGCAGCGGCAAGGACACCTTTGTCTGGCAGGCTGGCGACACCAACAGCGGTGGCTTTGACGTGATCAAGGGCTTCAGCGAGAAGGTCGACAAGATCGATCTGCATGACCTGTTGCAAGGCGAGGACAGCAACGACCTCAACAACCTGAGCAAGTACCTGCAGATCACCAACGATGGCAAGGACACCACCATCGAAGTCAGCAGTGCAGGCAAGTTCACCACCGCCACCACGGCGGCGAACGCTGGCAGCACGGCCGATGTGCATATCAAGGTCGAAGGCGTGACCTGGAACAACGACATGCTCAAATCTCTGGTTCAAGGTACTGATCCGACCATCAAGGTCGATCATCACTGATAGATCAGTCGCGTGAGCTGATGTACTGTGCTGGCAGCCGTTACCGACGGCTGCCAGCCGTTGCATTCAATGAGGAATGAGCCATGTTTTACGTTCAGCGCGATGCAGAGGGTGTGCTTGTTCGTGTGGAGGCGGCAGCCTTTGCCGAGGCGACAGACCAGCTACCGGCCGACGATCACGAGATCCAGGCGTGGTACGCCAACGAGATCGTTGAAAAGAGCCTGAACAAGTTGAAGTTGAGCGACACGGACATGATCCGGGTACTCGACGACTTGATTCAGGTATTGACCAGCAAAGGAATCCTCAACATCACCGACCTGCCCCCGGCAGCCCAGGCGAAGTTGATGGACCGTACCCAGGCCCGTGAAACCCTGGGCGGCCTGAGCGATTTGATCAATGATGATGAAACGCGGTTGATCTAGCAGGAGCGCGCGCGACAGGCTTCACACCCCACCCTTGTAGGAGCGCGCTTGCCCGCGATTGCGGTCGTTCAGGCACTGATGTGCTGGATGACAAACCGCCGTCGCGGGCAAGCGCGCTCCTACAGGCGTATTCCGACCCCGTAGCAGTCCGGCTTGCCGGCGATGGCGGCCGTTCAGGCACTGATGTGCTGGATGACACACCGCCGTCGCGGGCAAGCGCGCTCCTACAGGCGTATTCCGACCCCGTAGCAGTCCGGCTTGCCGGCGATGGCGCCCTTGAAAGCGCTATCGCCGGCAAGCCGGACTGCTACGGGGTCGGTGTTTTGCGCGGGCTCACTTCCACGGCGCCGGGTCACCGACCAACCGGCCCTGCACCCCTTCCATGCCCATCTCGACGATCACCTTGCGCTCGCCCTCGGTCTCGACCCGTTCGGCGATCAATGGCAAATCGATGCTATGCGCAGCACGCTGAACCGCTTCGATGAACAGCCGCTTGTGGCTTTCTTCGTCGATGGCGCGAATGTAACTGCCGTCGATCTTCAGGTACGCCAGGCCAAGATGCGCCAGGTTGCCGATCATGCTGAAGCGCCCGCCAAAACGCTGCAGGGCCAGGGAGAACCCGGCCGACTTCAACCGACGCGCCAGCTTCTCCAGCACCGCCTGTTCCGGCAACTGTTCCTCGCCGATCTCGAACGTCAGGCGCGAGCCCACCTTCGGATGCTGACGCAGCAATTCGAAGACCTGATCCAGCGCATCGGCGTCAGCCAGCGTCGGCGCCGAGAGGTTCAGCGCCAGCGCCTGATCATGGGTTTCAAGATGCGCCAGCACCTGCTTGAGCATCATCAGGTCCAGCCGGCTCGACCAGCCAAAGCGCTCGATCCACGGCAGGAACCGTCCTGCCGCGATGGCGTAGCCCTGCTCGTTGATCAGCCGCGACAGCACTTTGTAATGCAACACCCGGTCAGGGCTGGCCGACTCGACCACAGGCTGGAAAAACAGCTCGAAGCGGCCATGGGTCAGCGCATGATCCAGTGTGCGATACCAGGTGTGCTGATCGTCACCCACGCTCGCCACAAGGCCATTCTCGGCGTAGCTCCAGGTCTGCTCGCCCTGGGTTTCGGCTACCGACAGCGCTTGGTCGGCCAGCCCCAGCAAGGTCAACGGCGCCTCACCCGGCGTATAAGCGGCCAGGCCCATGTGCGCGACCGGTGACAGATCGCAAGCACCGGTAGCACCCAGTACCTGCAGCGCCTGCTCAAGGTCCTTGACCAGCTCCAGCGCCTCATCGCGCTCCATGCCCGGCGCCAGAACGGCAAACTCACCACCGCGGGAGCGGCTGATAAGGTTGCGGATCTTCGGATATTTCTCGCAGTGATTGCTCAGCACCTGCGCCACCGCGATCAACAATGCGTCAGTACGCTTGCCGCCCAGCCGCTGGTTCAGGCCCGCCAGATCCTGCACCCGCAGCAGCAACAGATGGCCTGCGCGGTGCTCCTCCTGACTGCTGACATGAGCCTTGAGCTGCATGTCGAAATAGCGCCGGTTCGACAGCCCCGTCAGGCTGTCCTGATAAGACTCCACCCGCAGTTTCTCGCTGCGCTCGGTGCTCTCCTTGAACAGCGCCTTTAGCTTCTCGACCATCTGGTTCATCGCCTGAACCACCCGCCGCAATTCAGGCGTGCGAGGCAGCTCAGGCAAGGTCAGAAACTCGCGACGGCCGATAGCCTGGGACTGCTCGACCATGTAATCGAGCGGCTTCAACTGCCGACGCAGCAGCATCGCACCGAGAATCGCACTGACGATGCCACACACTACCAGCCAGCCCAGGCTACCCAGCGCGCTCTGCCACAACTTGGCCAGGGCGAACATCGGATGGCTGACCACCTCGACCCGCGCCGCCTGCTCCCAACCCCGGCTGACGATGGCCTCGCCGCCCGCCGGCTCAAGGCCGATGGCATTGATGAACCACTGCGGCACACCCTGGTTGTCAGGGGTTGCACTGCGCTCGACGATTACTGCGTTGGTCGCCAGGTCCACCACACGAATGCTCGCGTAGTAGCCGCTGTCGAAGATCGAGGTAGTCATCAGTTCGACCATCGCCGGGTCGTCGATGTTGGCCGTCAGCGACAGCGCCAGCGACGTCGCCGCATCCTGGGCATGTGAGCGCAACTGGTTGACGTACTGGGCCCGCGAGCTTTCCAGGCTGACGACAAAGCTGCCCGCGAACGCGACCACCAGAAACAGACAGATAGCGATCAACAGCTGTTTGAACAGAGACATCAGAGCTCCTAATTCTCAGGCTCGGCCGGGAAGCCTTCGGCGGCCATTTTCTTCAAAACGTCCTGCCAACGGGACAGACGCTTGGTATCGCTGACTTTCTTGTTGCCCTGCGCGCCCGGCAGCCACAACCCCTCGGCATTGAAGGAGTAGACCGGCAGGAGATCCTGCCGCTGGTTGGCGGGTTTGATTTCATCGATCAGACTGTCGAGCACCAGCGGCATTGCATTGGGGCTCGAATAGTAAGTCAGCACCATGTGCGCACGGTTCAGACGCAATGCCTTGACGTAGGTGATGAGCAGCTTCTCGCTGGGCACACCCAGGCGGCGCAGGCTGAAATACTTGGCGATGGCGTAGTCTTCACAGTCACCTGCGCCCTTGATCAAGGACTCCACAGGCGTTGCCCAGTAATCGACCTCATGCCACAGGTCGATGTCTTCTTCGTAGCGCATCTGCTTGTTGAAGAACTGGTTCACCACTTTGAGCTTGTCCATCTCGCCGATCTGCTTTTCGGTCGACAGCAGATTCTGCCAGGCATCGATGCGCTGCTTGCCGGCCCCCAGAGGCCCATACAGCGATTCGGCCCGACGGCTGATGAGGGAAAAGTCCCAATCGGCACTCAGATAGCTCGCACACGCCGTGCACGTCAGTGCAAGCGCCAGAAGCAACCAGAATCCGGGGCGCTTGTGGGCGGAACGTACTGCCAATTCGTCTAGTCCATCGGGCGAGCGGAGAACCGGAGCAGATGGTGAGGGCTTGGGCGGGAAAAGACAATGGCGTAGTGAGATCATCGCTCCCTGTTACCTCACGTCGATTCCATTCACAACACCCTAACTGTAGCAGTCCGGCTTGCCGGCGGGCAGCGGTGTATCAGTGAATCCTCTATTGACTGACACACCGCTGCCCGCGGGCAAGCCCGGCTGCTACGAACGTAACGCGGCGCGGCGCGGTTACGGCTTACGCTTGCGCGGTCCGGTATTGAACACCGGCACCTTGCGCACAGGCTTGGCCGCCGGCGCTTCCGGTGCAGCGTCGCCACTGTCGACCCATTTGCCCAGATTGCGCTTGCCGCCGCCGCTGACTTTAGGCTTCTTCGGCTTTTTCGGTTTCTTCAGAATCTGCCCCGAGGCGTCGGTCACCGGTACCCGGTGCTCGGGCTCGAAATCCGGCTCTTCCTTGCGTTGCAGGGTCTGGCGGGTCAGGACTTCGATGGCGCTGAGCAGGTCGACTTCGTCGGCGCAAACCAGGGAGATCGCCTCGCCTGTCTGCCCGGCACGGCCGGTACGACCGATGCGGTGCACGTAGTCTTCGGCAACGATAGGCAGATCGAGGTTGACCACGGTCGGCAGGTCGTCGATGTCCAAACCGCGGGCCGCGACATCGGTCGCAACGAGGATCTGCACTTCGTTGGTCTTGAAGCGGTCCAGCGCGCGCTGGCGGGTCGCTTGCGGCTTGTCGCCGTGAATGCCGTCGGCATTGATGCCCAGACCCTGCAGACGGTCAACCAGTTGATCGACGCCGACGCGGGTCTTGGCGAACACCAGCACCTGGCCCCAACGCTGCTTTTTCAGCAGATGGATGAACAGCTCGCTCTTGCGCTTCTTGTCGACGGTGACCACCCATTGCTTGACCGAGGTCGCCGCGACGTTACGCGGGCTGACTTCGATGCTCAGCGGGTTATCGAGCATCTGCCCGGCCAGTGCGCGGATCGGGTCGGAAAAGGTGGCCGAGAACAGCAACGTCTGCCGGCGTTTGGGCAAGGCTGCGTAGATATCACGCAGTTCCTGGGAGAAGCCCAGGTCCAGCATGCGGTCGGCTTCGTCGAGCACCAGGGTCTGAACCTGGGAAAACTTCACCGCATTCTGACGATGCAGGTCCAGCAGCCGGCCCGGAGTGGCCACCAGTACATCGACTCCGCGCCGCAGTTTCATCATCTGCGGGTTGATGCTGACACCGCCGTACACCGCGTACGTGGCCAACGGCAGGTGTTCGGCGTACTGACGGATCGCCTCATGCACCTGTTCGGCCAGCTCGCGAGTCGGTACCAGCACCAGCGCGCGCACCGAGTTGGCGGCGACTTTCGGGCCTTCCATGGTCAGGCGTTGCAGCAGCGGCAGGGCGAAACCTGCAGTCTTGCCGGTGCCGGTCTGGGCAGCGGCCATCAGGTCGCGGCCTTCGAGCACAGGCGCGATGGCCTTGGCCTGAATGGGAGTGGGCGTCTGGTAGCCAAGTGCCTCAAGGGCACGCAGCAGGGGTTCGATCAGGCCAAGGGAGGCGAATGTCATGGGGGTACCGTGAAAATAAATAAACGCTTTAGGTTTCGTACGAAAAGTCGGCGAGCGAAAGTCAGGCAAGGCAAAAACAGGCGAGGAAGCGGAGTTTACGGGTTGTAAATGAGCATTCCGAGCCTGTTTTTAACGCAGCATGGCTGAGCGCAGCCACTTTTCCTGCGAAACCTGGCGCAGTTTACCCTGTCTGGACGGCACTCTGCTTGCGCCACTGCGGCAAGCCGATCAACACGACGGCGCTGATGATGACGCACATGGCCGCCGCTTCCGCCGCACCAATGTGTTCATCGGCGAACAGGACACCCAACATCACCGCCACGGCGGGGTTCACGTAGGCGTAGCTGGTGGCGGCCGCAGGGCGCACGTTTTTCAGCAGGTACATGTAGGAGCTGAACGCGACGATGGAGCCGAACACCACCAGGTACGCCATCACCAGCCAACCAGAGGTGCCGGGGGATTGGACCATGCGCTCGCCGCTGACGTAGCTGCCGATCAGCATCATGGCGCCAGCGGTGAGCATTTCGCAGCCACTGGCCATGGCGCCTGGGGGCAGCGGCAGATAGCGGCTCCAGACCGAACCGAACGACCAGGTCGCGGCGGCGAAGATCACCAGCGCCGCGCCCAGCGGGCTTGCCTGCAGGTTGGAACCCAGGTTGAGCAGGCCGATGCCGATCAGGCCCAGCACGATCCCCGCCCACTCAAGCGAGGTGTTGCGGTGCCCCCAGAGCAGGCCGAACAGCAGCGTGAACAGCGGCACCACGGCCACCGCCAATGCCGCCACGCCTGACGCCACGCCGTTGTGCTCGGCCAGGGTCACCGCGCCGTTGCCGCAGGCCAGCAACAGGAAGCCGATCATGGCCGAGGCTTTCCACTCTTTCCAGGTCGGCATCGGCGCGCCGCGAAAGCGCATGAAGGCAAACAGGATGGAACCGGCGATGGTGAAACGCACACCGGCCATCATCAGTGGTGGCCAGGTTTCGATACCGATACGGATGGCGAGATACGTGGAGCCCCAGATCACATACAGCGCGAAAAAGGCCCCGATCAGCAGCAGGGGAAAACGGCGAGTGGCAGGCATGAGCGGCTCAACTTTTTATTCGGTGAGTACCTCATCAGGATTCACCGGCGTGTTTTTTGAAGTGCCATTTTAAGGAGACAGCGTTTACATAATCAGTAACAACTGCAGATTATTCGACCCGTACACTTTCACACGCCCCACGAAGACCTACTGGCATCACGCACTACATCTGTAGGAGCGCGCTTGCCCGCGACAGCGGTGTGTCTCTCAACCTGTTTGTCACAGGCAGATCGCCGTCGCGGGCAAGCGCGCTCCTACAGGGTTCAGTGAACTCAAGCTCCGCGGTGTTTGCTGATGGCGTCGATCATTTTCTTCGCCGGCACTTTCTGCAACTTGCAGAGCAACTGGTGGGAAACAGCCGCGATCCCGTGGGTATTGCGCAATTCAAGGCTCAGGTGCGCGGTGAGGTTGGCAGCCATTTCGGCGTCGGCCATGGCCCGGTGTGCCTTGCCGGTATTGGGCAGGCCCGCCCAGGAGGTCAGGGTGCCGAGCTTGTGATTGGGTGCGCTGGGCATCAGGCGTCGTGCGAGCAGCATCGAACAGGCGAAGCTCTGCTCGCGGGTGCGCTTGATGCGCGACAGTTCGTAATCCCAGAACTTCTGGTCGAACGCGGCGTTGTGCGCCACCAGTGGTGTCAGGCCGACGAATTCGGCGACTTCGTTCATGACCCGATCGGCCGGCGGTGCCGTGCGCAGCATGCTGTTGCTGATGCCGGTCAGGGATTCGATGAAACCCGGAATGCGCACGCCGGCGTTCATCAGGCTCTGGTAGCGCTCGACGATGACGCCCTGCTCCATGATCACCACGGCAATCTCGGTCGCCCGGCAACCGCTGCCTGGGGAGATGCCGGTGGTTTCGAAGTCGATGACGGCGATGCGTTCTTGCATGGGTAAACCTTTATCTATGTATGCACACACGCTGTAGGAGCGCGCTTGCCCGCGACTGCGGTGTATCTCTCAACCTATTTGTCACAGGCAGATCGCCGTCGCGGGCAAGCGCGCTCCTACAGGTCTGAGGCGCCTTCAGTTCTTGAGCAGCAACCCGCCCTCGATCGGCACGTAGCGGCTGGCGGCGCGGATCAGCGAATTCGCGGTCAGCCCAGGCACACCGTAGGCCACTGCCTCGACGCCGTGCTTGCTGATGATACGGTCGAGCAGCAGGTCGAAATCACCGTCGCCGGAGGCCAGCACCACTTCGTCGACATTCGGCGCTACGTCCATGATGTCGATGGTGATGCCCACATCCCAGTCGCCCTTGGCCGAGCCATCGCTGCGCTGGATATAGGGCTTGAGCTTGACGGTGAATCCCAGGTTACGAAGGATCTGCTGGAATTGCTGCTGTTTGCTGTCGCCACGGTCGATGGCGTAAGCGTAGGCCTCGACGATCTGCCCGCGCTTGCTGATGTCCGCCCAGAGTGCGGCATAGTTGAAGTGGCAACCATGGGCCTGACGCACCGTGTAATACAGGTTCTGTACGTCGGCAAACACCGCGATTCTTCTCACCGGAACTCCTCGATGCGCTGGCAGGCGACAACGGCCCGAAAACCGGACCGGCGCTCAGTATGCCAGTTTGGGGAGGGGATTGAAGAGAAGCGTTTGCTTGAAGGCCTGCAACGACATACCCCGTAGCAGCACGGCTTGCCGGCGGGAGCGGCGTGTCAGCCAATGCAGGGTTGCCTGACACACCGCCCCCGCCGGCAAGCCGTGCTGCTACGGGGGATATGCGGTTCAGCGATCAAACGTACGAATCGTCATCATCGCCGCCGAAAAAGCCGCCATCGTCGCTGCCGTAGTCGGTATCGGCAAAACCGCCGGAGTCATTGCCCCAGCCATCGTTGCTGGTGACACGCTGCTGATCGTCGCCCCAACCGCTGCCATTGCCCAAATCGTTGCTACTGGCTGGCTGCGCAGGCTGTTCTTCGATGATCTCGACGATTTCCTGCGGCTGGCTGTTGTGGTGGAACAGGCTGCTGATGCCTTCAGCCAGCATCACACCGCCTGCCACGCCCGCTGCGGTTTTCAGCGCGCCACCCAAGAAGCCACTACCGAATGGCGCAGCCGGCGCCTGTTGCTGCGGCGGTGGAGCGTAGTTGCCCTGCTGTGGCGCGTTGTAGGGCGGTGGGCTGGACGGGCCATTGTCGCGCCAGCCACCCGAGGACGGAGGCGGACTGGACGGGCGCGAAAAAGAAGAAGCCGGCTGCTGCGGCTGTTGCGGCTCGCGCGAGCCACCACCGAAGATGCTCGACAAGAAGCCACCGCCGCCCTGCGCGGGCGCCTGGGCCTTGACGCGCTGCAGCTCGGCCTGCAATTGCTGGATCTGTTCGTCGCGCTGGCGGCTCTGGGCCTCCAGCTGCTTGATCGCGACCTCCTGCACCAGGATCGCCTGCGCCATGTAGTAAGGCGCGGCAGGTTGCCGGGTCAGGTGCTCCTTGATCAGCGCCTCGGCCTGGGCGTCTCGTGGGGCCGAATCGGTTTCCGCTTGCTTGAGTCTGGTAAACAAGCCATCGATCAGGGTTTGCTCTTCGCTGTGCATGGCGACCTCGTTAGATTGCCGTAGGAATTCTGTGACTGACGCAAGTGTCAGACACAAACAGTAATGGGGCGTTTCAAGGGGCTTTCAATAGGATGTAGAAAAAGTTAAGAAGCCCGCGACCGCCCATCCGATTGGCCCGCTCACCGGCTCTACGTTAAAGTGTCGGCCTGCTTTTTCCTGTGACCCTTTCATGAATCCGCTGACCATCATTCAAGACTCGCTTTACTTCTTCCGGCGCAATTTCGGCAGCATCCTGTCGCTGTGCCTGCCGCTGGTGATACTCGAGGCTCTGACCAAGCAAGTGCTGGGCAGCTCGGCCCCAGACGGTTCGGCGAGCTGGCAACTGCTCATCGGCCTGGCCTTCTACCCACTGTACACCGGCGCGCTGATCCTCTTCCTGGACGCCAAGACCCGGGGCGAGACGCCGGCCAAGCGCGATCTGTTCGCCGCCACCCTGCGCCTGTGGCCGACGTTCGCCGTGCTGACCGCCCTGAGCACCCTGCTGATCATGGCGGGCCTGTCGCTGTTCATCGTTCCCGGTGTCTGGGTGATGATCAAACTGGTGTTCTCCGAGTACCTGCTGGTGCTGCGAGGCCTGGGCCCGCTGGATGCCATGCGCGAAAGCTTCAAGATGACCCGCGGCCATGTGGTGCGCATTCTGGTCTGCGTGCTGTTCGTCTACATCCCGCTGTCGGTGCTCGAAGGCCTGAGTTTCTACGTACTGCCTGAACAGCAAAGCCCGATGCTGTCGTTGGCAGTGGACTCCATTTCCAGCTTCCTGCAGCTGTTCATCAGCGTGGTGATGTTCCGTCTGTTCATGCTGATCGACGAGCCTTCACAACCGTCCTGAGGAGCGTCGATGCCCCGCCTGCTGCGTTATGGCGTGTTTCTGGCCCTGTTGCTCGCGCTGATCGCGGGGCTGATCTACAACCTGACCTGGCACCCGGCCAGGCACGAACGCATGCCGGTTTCCTGCAACGCCAGGGGCGCCGCGCCTCCGGTGCTGGTACCCGGTCAGGCGCTCAAGGTCATGACCTGGAACATCCAGTACCTGGCCGGCAAACGCTACGTGTTCTGGTACGACATGGCCGACGGCAGCGGCCCGGACAAGCGCCCTACTATTCAGGACATCGCCTACAACCTCGACGAAGTCGCCCGGGTGATCCGCGACGAACAGCCCGACATCGTGCTGTTGCAGGAGGTGAACGACGGCGCCAAGAACACCGACTACACCAATCAACTGGCGCTGTTGCAGGAACGCGTCACTGACCTGTACCCCTGCAGCACCGAAGCCTTCTACTGGAAATCGGATTTCGTCCCCGATCCGCACATCTTCGGCAGCGTCGGCATGAAGCTCGCGACCCTGAGCCGCTTTCGCATTGAAAAGGCCGAGCGCCTGCAACTGCCCTCCCCAGAGGGCAACCTGATCGGCCGCCAATTCGAGCCCCGCCGCGCATTGCTGGTCAGTTACCTGCCGTTGGCCGGTGACGGGCACCTGGCCGTGGTGAATACCCATCTGGGCGATTTCCACGAAGGCGACGACACCTTGCAACGCCAGGTCGCGGCCACCACGCAGTTGCTCGACGGGTTCGAGCAAAACGGCATCCCGTGGATCAGTGGCGGCGACTTCAACCTGCTGCCCCAAGGCCAATACCAACGCCTGCCCGCCGAGCAACGTGCGCAATACTCGCCAGAAAGCCAGTTACACGCGCTATGGGACAAATACCCGATGATCCCCAGCAATGACGACACCAACGGCGAGGATCGGCGCAAGTGGTACACCCGCTTCCCGAACGACCCACGCATCAGCGGGCCGGACCGCACCCTCGACTACCTCTTCTACAGCCCGACCCTGAAGCGTGTTGACGCACAGGTCCGCCAGGCCGACACCCTGCAGATCTCCGACCACCTGCCGGTGATTGGACGCTTCCTGTTGCCTGCTGCGCAGTAAAGTCGCCTCCTACGCCCTTCGGGCAGAAACAAAAGCGGATGTCAGACAGACCCGCGATCCGCTTCTGCCCGAAGGGCGTAGCAGCCGTGCTTGCCCGCGGTCTGGCGCGCAGCGGCAGCAAAACCATCCAC
>NZ_JBIVCV010000013.1:0-145356 GCF_044746765.1 Pseudomonas sp. NPDC090203 | reverse complement strand
ACCCACCTCGGCCGTATCAGACACACCGCATGCACCAGATTTACTGCCGGTTCCCGGCAGATCGCAGGCAAGCCAGCTCCTACGCCCTCCGGGCAGAAGCAAAAAGCGGATGTCAGACAGACCCGCGATCCGCTTCTGCCCGAAGGGCGTAGCAGCCGGGCTTGCCCGCGGTCTGGCGCGCAGCGGCAGTAAAACCATCCACCTCGGCCGTATCAGACACACCGCATGCACCAGATTTACTGCCGGTTCCCGGCAGATCGCAGGCAAGCCAGCTCCTACGCCCTCCGGGCAGAATCAAGGGCGAATGCCAGGCGCGCCTCCGATCCAGAATCAAAAGCGGATGTCAGGCATCGGCAAAGGCGCCGTGCACCAGCACGACCGTGGATTTCTCCGGCTGGGCAGACGCATGGGCGCCCACCAGCAGGCTGGCCGCAAACGTCAGTGCGACGAAGAGTTTGTTCATGGATAACTCCTTGATGGACGCCGTCACGGCGCGAATCGGGTGAAGACGTAATCGTGGTTTTGCACGCGAGCCTGGTGGCAGGCGAAGCAGGTCTGGTGTTGAGCCTCGTCGGCAGGCTTGCCGTCGATAAAGCGGCCAAATCCCCAGCCGCCGGTGGAGGCGTATTTCTTCGAATCCTTGACCATCACCTGAACCGTGGTGGCGGCGCCGGGGATCGATGCGGGCTCGAATTCGGGGGACTGGACGTGCTTCCACGCCAGCTTGACCAGCACCGTGCCGTCGGGAAACGGCAGCACACCGCCTTCATAGGCGTTGATCGCCACCTCGTTGCCGACCACCGCACGCAGTTCATTCAAGGGCGCGGCTTCCTGTGCGGGGGCGATCAACACCCATTTTCTGTAGCCCTCGGGCACCTTGACCCCGTAGATCGGCGACACCTGGGCATCACTGGAATCGCCCAGGGCGACTCCAGCAGTGGCCAGCGCCACCGTTCCCGCAATGACGCCGATGGCCGTCAGTCGCTTGAGTTTCATCGCTGCATTCCTCACAACCGGCTCAAAGATGATCGGCGTCGACAATTGCCTGGGCGAACGCTTGCGGCGCTTCCTGAGGCAGGTTGTGGCCGATGCCGCCGCTGATCAGCCGGTACTCGTACTTGCCGGTGAAGCGCTTGGCATAGGCCTCGGCGGGCGGGTGTGGGGCGCCGTTGGCGTCGCCTTCCATAGTGATGGTCGGCACGCTGATGGACGGGAAGGCTGCGAGTTTCTTCTCGATGGCGTCGTAGCGCGCCTCGCCTTTGACCAGCCCCAGGCGCCAGCGGTAGTTGAAGATCGAAACCGCCCCATGGTCGGGGTTCTGCAAGGCGGCTGCGCTGCGGTCATAGGTGGCGTCATCGAAATCCCACTTGGGCGAGGCCAGTTTCCAGATCAGCTTGGCGAAGTCATGGGTGTTTTTCTCATAGCCCAGGCGACCGCGCTCGGTGGCGAAGTAGAACTGATACCACCACTGCAATTCGGCCGCCGGCGGCAACGGCGCCTTGCCCGCGTCCTGGCTGCCGATCAGGTAACCGCTCACCGCGACCAGCGCCTTGACCCGCTCCGGCCAAAGCGCAGCGACGATGTCAGCGGTGCGCGCACCCCAGTCGTAGCCGCCGATCACTGCCTGCTTGATCTTCAGGGCGTCCATGAAGTCGATCAGGTCCACCGCCAGCGCCGCAGGCTGGCCGTTGCGAACGGTCTTGGCCGACAGAAACCGCGTGTCGCCATAGCCGCGCTCGTAGGGAATCAACACCCGATAACCCTTGGCCGCCAGCGCAGGCGCCACGTCCACGTAGCTGTGGATATCGTAGGGCCAGCCGTGCATCAGAATGACCGGCGGCCCATCCGCCGGACCGACTTCGGCGTAGGCCACATCCAGCAGCCCGGCCTTCACATGCTTGAGCGGGCCGAACGAGGTGTTGCTGCCAGCGGTTATAGGGCCAATCGTGGATGCGGCCACTTCAGCGGCGCTGGCCTGGGAGTATGCCCCGCCCAAGGCGCCCAATTGCAGCAGCGCAACGGCCAGGATCGAGGGAGCCAGCAGGCGCCGACGCAGGGGCGCGGCGCTCGGGTTGATGGCAGTCAGTTTCATGATGAACCTCCTTTGCGAGCCGCCACAGGCGGCACAGATAGTGGTCACAGACCGGTTATTGCCCGGCCTTGGCGCTGTCGGACTTGACCGAGGCACGCAGTGGACGGAACGCGCTGCGCAGTTCTTCGCTGAACAACTGGGGTTGTTCCCACGCCGCGAAATGCCCGCCCTTGTTCACTTCGCTGTAGTAGGAAAGCGAAGGATAGGCGCGCTGCGCCCAGCTTTTTGGCGCACGGTAGATTTCGTGAGGGAATACCGTGATCGCCACCGGCACCTTGATCGTGTCGGTCTTCTGCGCGGCGGCGCTGAAGTTATTGTTGTTGTTCTCCCAATAGAACCGGGAGGACGACGCGCCCGTGTTGGTCAACCAGTAGAGGCTGATGTCATCGAGCATTTCGTCACGGCTGAGCACGCGCTCGGGCTGGCCGTCGCTGTCGGTCCAGGCGGCGAATTTCTCGTACATCCACGCTGCGGTGCCGGCAGGCGAATCGGCCAGCAAGTAGCCGATGGTCTGCGGACGGGTCACCATCATCGCGCCGTAGGCGGCGTTGCGGCCGAAGAAGGTTTTCAGCGAGTCATAGGCACGCAGCTCTGCATCGCCCAGGCCGGTAGGCGCCGACTCGCCGCTGTTGATCGGCTTGACCAGCTCCGGCGGCACGGTGGCCGGCATGTTCAGGTGAATGCCCAGCAAGCCGGGAGGCGCCAGACGCCCCAGCGCATCGGAAATCACCGAGCCGTGGTCGCCGCCCTGGGACACATAGTGGCTGTAGCCCAGGCGCTTCATCAGCACATCCCAGGCCTTGGCCACGCGATCAGGCCCCCAGCCCAGCTCCGTGGGCTTGCCGGAAAAACCGTGCCCGGGGATCGACGGAATCACCACGTCGAACGAATCCTCGACTTTCCCGCCGTACGCCACAGGGTCGGTCAGCGGGCCGATGGTCTTGAGGAATTCGAACTGCGAGCCCGGCCAGCCGTGGGTCAGGATCAGCGGCATGGCGTGGGGATTGCGCGAGCGCACGTGAATGAACTGGATGTCCACGCCGTCGATGGTGGTGATGAACTCCGGCAACGCATTGAGCCGGGCCTCGGCCTTGCGCCAGTCATAGCCATTGCCCCAATACTTGACCAGCGCCTGGACCTGCGCCAGTTGCACGCCCTGGGAGGTATCGGCCACCGTTTCCTTGTCCGGCCAGCGGGTGTGGGCGATGCGCTGCTTGAGATCGACCAGCTCGGCTTCGTCGACATGAATCTTGTAAGGGCGGATGGCGGCGCTCGCAGGGTCGGCTGCCAGAACAGCGGGCGTCGAACCGGCAAACAACGCCAGGCCAAAGGCGCCCGCCAGGGCCGAACCGGCCAGACGACGCTGCCAGGTCATCGGGGGGATGGCTGCATGCATGATCAATCTCCTTGGGAAGTGGCCGGCCCGGATGGGTAGGCTTAGCCACGCTCCGACTCACGTGAGACTGATGACACCACCGCCCCTTGCCCCAAGCGATTACACCAAGGTGTCGGTGCATACCTATGTATAGGGCTGCGCATAACGGCGGCTATCAGGAGCTAACCGCGTACCACGACGACACCCACGTATGATGGTCCGGCGCAGCTCCCCTGGCGCATCCTCAACAATCGGCGACAGCGAGAACACCACCGGCATGCACAACGAAATCGAGCGACCTCGTGCAACCGAAGACAGCCTGCGCAGCCTGATCGACGCCGTGCCGGGATTTGTCTGGAGCGCTGCGCCCGATGGCTACGTCACCTTTCTCAATCAGCGCTGGGCCGACTACACCGGCGTGCAACTGTGCGATGCCCAGGGCTTTGGCTGGACCCAGTCCCTGCACCCCGACGATGCCCCGGAGCTGGCGGTCTACTGGGGGCAGCTGTTGCAGTCGGGCGAAGCGGGTGAGTACGAGGCCCGGCTGCGGCGCTTCGACGGCGCCTATCGCTGGTTCCTGATCCGCGCCGTGCCGCAGCGTGACGAGTCCGGCGCGATCCTGTGCTGGTACGGCGAAAACACCGACATCGAAGACCGCAAGCGCGCCGAAATGCTGCTGGCCGGCGAGAAACGCCTGCTGAGCATGATCGCCGGCGGCTCGGCCCTGACGCCGATCCTGGAGGCGCTGTGCGAGCTGGTCGAGGCCTCGTTCAACGGTGGGTTGTGCAGCATCGTGCTGGTCGATCTGAAACACCCCTACCCCGCATCCGAACCCGAGCCTCGCATCCAACCCGGCGCCGCGCCTCATGTGCCAGTCGATCTGGTGCCGGGTGCCGACGGTCGGCCTGCCGATGCAGTGCTCTGCCCCGTCGCCATGGCCGCAGTCACCAACGAACAGGTGATCGTGGGCGACCTGACCCACGAAACCCGCTGGAACGGCTGGCGTACCCGTGCGCTGTCCCATGGCTTGCAGGCCAACTGGTCGACGCCTGTCACCTCGACCAACGGCACGGTGAGCGGGATCCTGTCGATCCTCCATCGCGAGCCACAAACCCCGTCCATGGCGCAGCGCAATCTCATCGCCCAGTGCACCCATCTGGCGAGCATCGCCATCGACCGCGCACGCAACGAGGCTGCATTGGGCAAGATACGTTCCGAGCTGACGCACCTGGCGCGGGTAGCAAGCCTGGGCGCTCTGACGGCGTCCATCGCCCACGAGGTCAACCAGCCGCTGGCGGGCATCATCACCAACGCCAGCACCTGCCTGCGCATGCTCGGCGCTGATCCGCCCAATGTCGCCGGAGCCCTGGAAACCGCGCGCCGCACCATTCGCGACGGCAACCGCGCCTCGGACGTCATCAACCGGCTGCGGGCCTTGTTTTCCAAGAAAAGCATCACCCTCGAAAGCGTGGACATCAACGAAGCCGCGCGGGAAGTCATCGCCATGCTGCTGGGCGAACTGCAACGCAACGGCGTGATGCTGCACCCCGAATTTGCCGACAACCTGCCTCAGGTGATGGGCGACCGCGTGCAATTGCAGCAGGTCATTCTCAACCTGATCCTCAATGCCACAGAGGCGATGAACACTATCAGCAGCCGCTCGCGACACCTGCAGGTCAGCACCCACGCTGACGACAACGACCGCGTCTGCCTGACGGTGCGCGACAACGGCAACGGCTTCGACCCGCAAGATGTGCAACGGCTGTTCACGGCCTTCTACACCACCAAGAGTTCGGGCATGGGCATCGGCCTTTCGGTCAGCCGTTCGATCATCGAACGCCACGAAGGCTCGCTGTGGGCGACCGTGAACGAGGACGGCCCCGGCGCCAGTTTCCGCTTCGCGCTGCCGCGCATCACCCAGAGCGACAACGCGGGCGAGAGCGTCACGACCCAGGAGACCCCCTGATGGATACCCCATTGCTGATTACCGTGGTCGATGACGACGAGTCCGTGCGCGAGTCGTTGCCGGATCTGCTGCGCGAATTCGGGTTCCGGGTTCAGGCCTTTTCGTGCGCTATGGATTTCCTTGCGTCCGAGTACCTGGCACAGACCCGCTGCCTGATTCTGGACATCGCCATGCCAGGCATGTCCGGCCTTGAGCTGCAAAAGGAACTGAAGTTACGTCGCTACGACATCCCGATCATTTTCATCACCGCTCACGGAGATCCCGCCGAGCGCCCGCGCCTGATGAACCAGGGCGCCGTGGAGTGCCTGATGAAACCCTTCAGTGAAGCTGCGTTGCTCAAAGCCCTGAGCGCCGCGCTGCCGGTGAGCTGAGTGCAGGATCGAGCCCTTGAGGAGGTGGCTTATGAGAACTGACGACGCGCTTGCGCAAGGACGCAACGCCGTGATGAGCGACCCCACCCCGGTGGTGTTCGTGGTCGATGACGATGTTTCAGTGCGCGAGTCGCTGGAGTTGCTGATCGACTTCGCCAAGTGGCGACCAAGACTGTTCGAGTCCGCCCGGGCGTTTCTCGATCAACCCCAGGCGCCGGTGCCCAGTTGCCTGGTGCTGGACATCAACCTGCCTGACCTGAACGGCCTGGACCTGCAAAACATGATCGCCACCGAGCGCCCGGACCTGCCGATCATTTTTCTCACCGGGTATGGCGACGTCCCCCTCACCGTGCGCGCCATGAAGGCCGGGGCCATGGAGTTTCTGACCAAGCCGTTCGATGACGAAGTGCTGCTGCGCGCCATCGCCGATGCGCTCGACCACAGCCGCGCAGCGCTGGTCCGTGAAGACGGCCTTCGTTCACTGCGCAGCGCCCACGCCACCCTGACCCCGCGCGAGCATGAGGTGCTGGGCATGGTGGTGGCCGGTCGGTTGAACAAAGTGATCGCGTCGGACCTTGGCATCAGCGAGATCACCGTCAAGGCCCATCGCGGCAAGGTGATGCGCAAGATGAAGGCGCGCTCGGTGGCCGATCTGGTCAGGATGTCCGCGCTGCTGGGGCTGCGCTGAGCTGCCGGACTAAAGCTGTTCCCAGAGCGCCTGCAGTTGCCGCAAGTCCAGGGTGTCAAAGCCTTCGGTGAACTGCTCCCGGCACAGACCGATCAGCGCTTTCGCCTCGCTACGCCGCCCGCGATCCAGCCAGAGCGCCGCCAGATCCATCGAGGTTCTCAGCGCCCACGCCCGCGCCCCTTGTTTGCGGGCCAGATCCAGCGATTCGGTCAGCGTGATCTCGACCCTTGCGTAGTCGGTAGGCGAGAGCGTCTTGAGAATGCCCGCCTTGATCCGCAGCAACTCAGGCAATGCAAAGGCATCCGCGCTGATGCGACAGTGCGCGATGGTGCGATCGACCTGAGCCAGCGCCTGCTCATGACGCCCGGCAAGGATCAGCCCTTCGACCAGCGAGATTTCGAACGAGGTGGTCAACAGCTCGTAACGCATGCCTTGCAGCCGGGCCAGACTCTCTTCCAGCATCGCCACGGCGTCAGCCGGCTCGCCGGCGCGAATCGCAATGGCGGCACGAATGCCCATGGCCGCCGCGATGTAGGGACCGAAGGCGTTGGCGTGGGCGATGCCGGCGAAGGTGTCGATGCGCTCGGCTGCCTTGTCCAGATCGCCGGTCCAGACGTAGATGCACAGCGTCCAGATCAGGGCGATGCAATAGGTGATCGAGTGATCCAGCGCCGCCGCCTCGGCCTCGACCTGCTCGGCCCATTCGCGAGCCTGATCGGCATAGCCCATCAGCCAGAGCGTGCGGGCCAGGCCCAGGCCGGTCCGGTTGCGGTGATCGAAACCGTAGTGAATGGTGCTGCTGCGCTCGGAAGGCAGGCTGTTGCGCAGGGACAGCTCAAGCTCCTCGCGCGCCAGGGTCTGGTTGCCCAGCAGGTGGTGGGAAATGCCCGCCAGGGACGCCGCCACGGCGATGGCCTCCGGCTTGCCGATGTCGTGCCCGACCTCGACCGCCTGCTCGGCCCAGGCCAGCGAAGACGGGAAATCGCCGATGCGTTCGTAGAAGATCTGCAACCGACCGAGCACACGCAAGCGCGACCATTGATCCCCCAGCGCCACGGCAATATCCAGCGCCCTGAGCAGAGCCTTTTCGGCCAGCTCGCTGTTGCCCTGGGTGAACATGAAGGCCAGCCCCAGCGCTGCTTGCAGCTCCATTTCGGTCGGTGTGCCGAAGTAGCCAAGCTCCAGCAACTCGATGGCCCGGGCGCACCAGGTGCGGCATTCGACCATCAACGAGAAATGCAGGAACAACTGTGAGCTGGCCGCCGCCAAGGGCAGCGCCAGGCCCGGATCACCATGGGGGCCGAAGCTCCATTCCAGCGCGCTTCGCACATTCCCCAACTGGCTGGCCAGGCGCGCCGAGCGCTGGTAGATCTCCCCCGGCGAGACGCCAAGATGACCCAGCAGGTCCATGTAGAACGCCGCGTGGCGAAACGCCAGGAGATGCACCTGGGCATCGCCCTGGGCCACCAGTTTTTCCCGGGCATAGGCGCGGGTCATCTCCAGCAGGCGGTAGGCGCCCACCGGGTCGGTGAGGTCCACCGCCACCAGGCCTTTGGCAGCCAGTTCGTCGAGCATCGCCGCTGCTGTCACCGAATCGATCTGCCCATCGGCGACCACCTGGGAGGCAGCCTCCAGTGAGAACGGGCCGACGAAAATCGCCAGACGGGCGAACACCAGGCACTCGTCCGCCGACAGCAAGTTGTGGCTCCAGTCGAGCATGGCGCGCAGGGTCTGGTGCCGTGGCTGCGCGGTGCGCCGGCCGGACCAGCCCAGGGAAAATCGCTCGCCGAGCAGAGCGTGGGTGGCACGCACGCCATAGGCGCCGACGCGCACGGCCGCCAGTTCGATCGGCAGCGCCATGCCTTCGAGGCGGCGGCACATGTCGACGATCATCTGCGCGTCTTCGGCGTCCAGCACCAGGGTCGCGTTGCCCGACGATGCGCGCTCGACGAACAGCTCAATGGCGGGAAACGCGAGCATTTCATCGACCGACAATTCCTGGGTTTCGCCCGGGAAATCCAGCGGGTTGAGCCAGTGCACATGCTCGCCTCGGGCACGCAGGGGCTCGCGGCTGGTGGCCAGCAGGCTCACTCGCGGGGCAGCCTCGCGGATCTGCTCGGCGATGACAGAAACGGCATCGATCAGGTGCTCGCAATTGTCGATCACCAGCACCCATTCCTGGGCCTGCAGATGCGCCAGCAGCACCACCATCGGGTCATCGACTTGCACCGGAATATCAAGCGAACCGGCCAGCGCAGAAGGCACCAGCAAGGCATCCTCGACCTGGGCCAGGTCCACGAAACGCACGCCGCCGGGACGCGCCGCGTGAATCCGGTGCCCGACTTCAATCGCCAGGCTGGTCTTGCCGACCCCGCCTGCGCCGACGATGGTGAACAGCTTGGGCGTCTGCAACCGCTCGACGACCATCTGCACGTCGGTTTCGCGCCCGATCAATCGAGTGCGCGAAGGCAGGCTGCCCACCGTGCTGGAAAAGCGGCGCACAGGCACGGATGCCACTGGCTGTTCCACCAGCGGCTGCTCGCCCTCGAATCGCTCGATAGGCGCGACGAAGGCGTAACCGACGCCCACCTGCGTGCTGATGTAGCGGGCACCCTCCTCGCCATCGCCGAGAATTCGCCGCAGGCCGGTCATGTGGAAGCGCAGGCTGCCTTCTTCCACGACCACATCCGGCCAGACTCTGTCGATCAGTTCGCGCTTGGACAACACCCGGCCCGGACGCTCGAGCAGCGCAATCAGCAGGTCCAGCGCCCGTCCACCGATCTCGACGGCAGCGCCGTCGCGGGTCAGCAACCGCTTGCCCGGCGTCACGCAGAACGGGCCGAAGGCAAAGCGCAAGGCGAGGGATTCGTGCAGGTCGTCCAGGGCTGACTCCACGGGATCGTTGTCCGAAAATTGAGGGTAATGCCACCCGATGATGAACGATGGGCGCACGCTTGAGCATGATAGGTGTTTTGATACACCGATCAAGCGATCACGCCCGGCCTGTGCGCCGCGAAGCGAATCAAACCAGGGTGACGGCCAGATCCAGCCCGTCGCGCATGGCCTTGGAGTACGGGCAGTTCTGCCGCGCAGCTTCGATCAGCTCGTTTGCCACCTCGCCTTCAAGACCCGGCAAGGACACCGCCAACCGTGCACGCAGGAAAAAACCCTGCTCGCCATGCACCAGATCGACCTGGGCATCGACCGCCGTTTCGGCTGGAAAACCGATCCTGCGGGCATTGCACCCATGGCGCAGCGCACCGATGAAACTGGCCGACCAGCCAATGGCGAATAACTGTTCGGGGTTGGTTCCGGTGCCTGGAGCCCCCGGTGGCGAGAGTTTCAGATCGAGCCGGCCATCGTGACTGCGGCCTTCACCATCACGGCCACCGGTGGTGTAGGTGTGGCCGGTGTAGAGAATCTTTTCAATACTGATCATTGGAGGGTCCGACAGGAACAGGCAGTTCAGACTGCGCGCAGGATCTTGCGCGGGGCACAGGTGGCAAGGGCGAGCGAAGCATCCACAGGATGGGCATCGTTGCGGTGCAGATAATCACGCAAGGTGCTGCGGGCGACCTCGATCAGCCAGGCACGGAACGGGTGCGCGGCGTCGTAGCTCTGGCGATGCCGGCAAAGCGCCGCAAACGCCTGATGCACCAGCGCTTCGAGGTCCTCCCGCCGCGCCCGGCCGGCCTGGACCTGCCCCTCATAAAACGCCGTGAGCAACGGCGCGACCGCGATGAACAACCGCTGCGTGTTGCCCTGACCGCCCATGACGATCAACGCGCTCAACTCATCATTGCTCGGCCTTGCGCCCCCGCACACGCAGCTCTGGCGAATTTCTTCGGACATGATCGGCACTCTCATGATTGGCAACTCGCCATGGCACGTACAGCACCGCTGGGTGCGTTTACGTTGTGGGTGGCGAGGCTACAGAGTGAGGGGCGGGGTTGAATGCTGCCAGTTATCCGGTGTTAGCCCGTGTTAGGCGCGGGGCCGTGGTGCACAGCGCCAGCAACGAGTCATTTAGACACATCGCGTGTGTCTGTTTACTGCCGCTTTGCGGCAGATCGCGGGCAAGCGCGCTCCTACGCCCTTCGGGCAGTGGCGATCCGCGCGAGCCTGCCCGATCCGCTTTTGATTCTGCCGAAGGCGTAGGAGCGCGCTTGCCCGCGATCTGGCGCGCAGCGGCAGTAAGACCGGACACCCCGGCTGATCCAGACACCCCGCATGCATCACAACCCCAACTACGTCCCCCTTGGCTTCGCCCGCGCAGTCGGCTGCGCCACCAACGGATCATCCGGCCAGTAATGCTTGGGATACCGCCCCTTCAAATCCTTCTTCACCTCCTGATAGGTGTTCTTCCAGAAACTCGCCAGATCCTGGGTCACCTGCACCGGCCTGCGCGCCGGAGACAGCAAATGCAGTTTGACGATCTGCCGGCCACCGGCGATGCGCGGGGTGTCGGCCAGGCCGAAGAGTTCCTGCAGGCGCACCGCCAGGATCGGCGGATGTTCGCTGTAGTCCAGGCGCACTGAAGAACCGGACGGCACGCTCAGGTGATGTGGCGCCTGTTCTTCCAGACGCTGCGGCAGCGGCCAGGGCAGCAGGTTATGCAGGATCGAGGACAGGTCGAGGTTGGCGAAATGACTCAGCCGAGTGACCTTGCCCAGATAAGGCAGCAGCCAGTGCTCCAGTTGATCGAGCAGCGCCGCATTGCCCACATCGGGCCAATCGCTGGCGCCGCTCTTTTCCAGGTCCAGCCCGCGCAGCAGCGCTACCCGTGCCTGCCACTGACGCAACTCCGGCGTCCACGGCAAAAGCTCCAGCCCCTTGCGCCGCACCAGCGCCAGCAATGCCTGCCCACGGGCCGAATCGTCCAGGCCGGTCAGCGGCTCGCGGCTGACGATCAACTCGCCCACCTTGCGCTGGCGCTCGGCACGAAACACCCCTTCACGCTCGTCCCAGTCCAGTTGATCGACCTGGCTGACCTGCTCGGCCAGCACCGAATCGAACAGCGCCGGATCAAAATCCGCCGCCAGATAAATACGCTCTTCACGCTGGCCCTGACGGCTACCCAGATCGGCAATCACCAGCCACGGCTCTTTCATCAGCGCATCGGGTTCGGCGAACAGCGCCGCCCGACCGTTGGCCAGACGATACTCCGCGCCGCCCGCCCGACGTTGCTGGGCGACACGGTCCGGATAAGCCAGCGCCAGCAGCGCCCCCAGCCAACGGGGATGATCGGGATCGGCCACGGCCTGCTTCGGCCCGCCTCGCAAATAACCGCGGTACTGACGGGACAGTTGCCGGGCGCGCTGAACCCCACCGTGGGCGCCACGGCCCGCACGCTCGGTGCCCGCCACCAGCGTCAGGCGGCTGTGCAAGTCAGCGCCCGCGCCTCGCAAGATGTCACGCTCACCCAGCAAGGCGGCGACGTCGCAGGCCATCTCCGCCAAACCCAGGGCCTGGCCTCGCAGCAACAGATGGGCGATGCGAGGATGCGCAGGCAGCTCAGACATGGCTTGGCCGTGGCGGGTCAATTTTTCGCCTTCCAGCGCACCCAGACGCTCAAGTAAGTCGCGCGCCTGTGCGTAAGCGGCAACCGGCGGCATATCAAGCCAGACTAATTGCTCAGGTGACATTCCCCAACGGCTCAGCTGGAGTGACAGGCCGGCAAGGTCAGCCTGGGTAATCTCCGCAGCGCTGAAGGCACTGAGTTGTTCGTGTTGCTCCTGCGACCACAATCGATAACAGGCCCCTGCCTCCAATCGCCCAGCCCGCCCCGCCCGCTGTGTAGCGCTCGCCCGGGAAATACGCTGAGTATCGAGACGGGTCATTCCACTCCGCGGATCGAAGCGGGGTACGCGCTCAAGACCAGCGTCTACGACTACTCTCACACCTTCGATGGTCAGACTGGTTTCGGCGATGTTGGTGGCCAGTACCAACTTGCGTCTGCCTTCAGGCGCGGGATCAATCGCAGCACGCTGTGCACTGAGGTCGAGTTCGCCGTGCAATGGACATAGGAGTATGTCTTTTCGCTCGCCGAGGATATCTGCCAGTTGCTGACTGACTCTTTGAATTTCGGCTTGCCCTGGTAGAAAAACGAGGATGCTACCGCTCTGCTCTTCGAGCGCATCCATACATACCTGGACCACCCTCGGCTCGATGTGCTCACCAGGCTGGTAAGGGCGCCCCCAGAGAGTCGACACGGGGTACATCCTGCCTTCACTCGTGATAATCGGTGCATCTTCCAGCAACTGTGAAAGCCGCTCACCTTCCAGCGTTGCTGACATCACGAGAATCTTCAGGGGCTGCTCATCACGTAGCAATTCACGACCATTGAGAGTGAGTGCCAAAGCAAGATCTGCATCCAGATTTCGCGAGTGGAACTCATCAAAAATAACCAGCCCAACGCCTTCAAGAGCCGGATCATCCTGAAGGCGACGCGCCAAAATTCCTTCAGTGACTACTTCAATCCGAGTGTTTGGACCAATGCGGCTTTCTAGACGAATACGATACCCAACGGTTTCACCGACCTTCTCCCCCAGCTCACTGGCCAGTCTTTCTGCGGCAGCACGGGCAGCTAATCGGCGAGGCTCAAGCATCAGGATGGATTGCTCACCAAGCCACTCTTCACCAAGGACGGCCAATGGAACGCGAGTAGTCTTGCCGGCACCGGGGGGTGCTTGGAGTACAACCTCGCTACGGGCATTTAACGCTTGGAGAAGTGCCGGCATGACGGCGTCGATTGGCAAAGAACTCATAGTGACTCCTGGACAGAATGAGCAGTATAACGGGCGAATGAGTACGACCGATTCAGGAAGTACTGACCGCCAAACCGGCACTGACATACGTCTCGGTGTCTGATCGATGAGGTTGCCTTAATCGTAGAAACGTTTTCCGCCGCGGGCTACGCAAAGAAAAGTCTGGGGCACTGTCGAAAGTGAAAGGCACACTTCACTTTTTTAAAGTTCGCCGCACTGCCACACACTTGATTTCCACCAACAGACCCGGATGCGCCAGCTCACTGACGCCAATACAGGTCCAGGCGCAAAGGCCTCTGGGGAATATCCGATTCTTCACTTCGCGAAACACCGCCATATGCTTCGACATATCCACATGATAAGTGGTCATGTCGACCACGTCCTCGAAGCTGCAGCCGCCAGCGGCCAGCACGCACGCCAGGTTTTCCCAGGCGCTGATGAACTGCTGCTCGGCGTCCCGAATTACTTCCAGATCAGCAGTCCTGCCTACCTGGCCAGCACAGTACAGGGTGTCGCCGATCTTGACTGCGGGGGCGTAACCCGCGCGTTCGACCACGGACTTCATGGCATCTGGAATGATGATTTCACGGTCAGACATTATGGGTCTCCTGAATAGGTGATTGGCGGTGCCTGGCGAGCACAGCGGATTCAATACGGTGGGGCAACATCCTTTGACGAATTACATAAAGCCCGAATTGGCGACGAAGTGACCAGGCCCTACCTCCAGATAGCTGACGTCAGGTGCCTGATAGTCAATGTCATAAATCCTGCTCGGCACGACTTCTTCCATCAGGCTGAACGGTTTCCTGGGGGCGTCCAGATCAGCAGAAGGTACGGCGCCCAATAATTTCTGGGTGTAGGCATGATGCGGATTTTCAAACACTGAGCGACGCGGGCCAATTTCGACGATACGGCCGTGGTACATCACCCCCACCCGATGACTGACCCGCTCAACCACCGCAAGGTCATGGGAGATGAACAGAAATGAAATTCCCAGATCACGCTGCAAATCCTGCATGAGATTGATCACTTGTGCCTGTATGGACACGTCCAGAGCCGACACCGCTTCATCGGCAATGATCAACTTGGGGGATAGCGTCAGCGCGCGAGCGATGCAAATCCGCTGCCGCTGTCCTCCGGAAAACTCGTGTGGATAACGTTGCGCCTGTTCAGCAGACAGCCCAACTCGCTCCAACAGGTTTCGAACTTGCTTGCGCGCTTCGGCGCCACGGGCAATGTCATGTACATACAGCGGCTCTAAAAGACTGTCCTCGATCGTCAGGCGCGGGTTGAGGGATGCATAAGGGTCTTGAAAGACCATTTGAATGTCGCGACGCAGCGTCTTCAAACCACTCTTGTTCAATGACGCAAGGTTTTTACCGCCGAAGACAATATCCCCTCCCTGAATCGGCATCAGACCGGCGATTGCGCGAGCGCTGGTAGATTTGCCACATCCGGATTCACCCACCAGAGCCAGTGTCTCACCTGAGTAAATGTCAAAGTCGATGGCTTCGACGGCATGGACCCGGCGTCTGACCTTTCCGAGAAGACCGCCCTTGAGGTCATATCGAATGGATAACGACTTTACGCTGAGAATGGGTGGGTGGTCGTAGGCAGGAGCAACGTTACTGGCGGTGGCTGATCCCGGTGAGGACTCAGCGGTTTTATCATCGATCAGCGGAAATTTTGCGGGCAAACACGTACCGTGCATAGAGCCAATTCTAGGAACCGCAGCCAGCAATGAACGGGTATAGGGTTGCCGGGGGGACTGCAGAATAGCCTTGGCTGGACCCTGCTCGACGGTCTCGCCTTTTTTCATCACCATCACCTGGTCTGCGACCTCCGCCACAACGCCCATATCATGCGTGATAAAAATCACGCCCATCGCCAGGCTGCTTTGCAGTTCCTTGATGATGCGCAGAATCTGCGCCTGGACTGTTACGTCCAGAGCGGTTGTCGGCTCATCGGCGATCAGCAATGCGGGTTCACAAACCAGTGACATGGCAATCATGACGCGCTGGCGCATCCCGCCAGAAAGCTCATGGGGAAACCTGTTCATGATCTGCTTCGCATCAGGAATGCGCACCAGATCGAGCATGCGTAACGCCTGGGCTTGCGCTTCTGCACGACTGCAATGCTTATGCAGAATAATGGCCTCAGTGAGTTGAGAGCTGATCTTGAAGACCGGGTTCAGCGAGGTCATTGGTTCCTGAAAGATCATCGACATCGACGAACCTCTGAGATGACGCATCACAGACTCGGGAGCCGAGACCAGGTCGATCATTTTGTCGTCCTTGGTTTGCAACTCCATCGACCCTGAGAGAACCCGCCCCCCGGCACGCTTGATCAGGCCCATCATTGCCATTGAAGTCACGGATTTTCCGGAGCCCGACTCGCCTACGATAGCGAGCGTCTGACCACGCATCACCTCGAATGAAACGTCACGTACAACCGGCGACTCGCTCCCCCAGGCGCCGAACCCAATACTCAGATTCTTAACACGAGCTACCAAATTCTGGTTCATGGGAGGCTCCTTCAATCGACAATTTTCGAAATGGCGGCGTCGAGGTCGGCCCGAGACTGGGCGACCTTGCGCCGATGCAGGGCAACCCACTCGCAATCTTGCTGAAGCTCTTTTCGCGCAATCGACAACAACCTCTTGATTTCGTCGGGGCCTACTCCACCCGCAGAGACTCGAGTTTCGACAAACCGACGCGGACTCAACGAATCGCGGACCTGCGCATCCGAGTAATGGAGCGCTGAACCAATAGTTTCCATAGCCGCTTGATCCAGCGCCGCCCCCGTCACCATCCCGGGCGATACACCGGCGAGCAAGCTGTTACGAACCAGACGCGCCACCACGTGGTGAACCTGACGGAACGAGATACCTTTATCTCGAACGATAACGTCGGCCAGATTGCTCGCCGTACACCAACTCCCCGACAAGAGAGCCGACATCCGGTCCTCATGCACGATCAGCGTTTCGATGATCCCAGTGAACAGGTCGAGCATTCCCTCTGTAGTCGCAAGGGCATCGTGTATCAACGGCAAGTCGCGCATTGCCTGATCGCCGGTCCCTTCGGATCTGAAAGTCGCCAACGCCGTGCCAAGCCAGGTAACGGACCCGCCGGCGGCCTTCTTGATCGTTTCCAGACCACTGGGATTTTTCTTCTGCGGAAAGATGCTGCTGGTACCGCAGTAACCGTCGTGGCTCTCTACCGTCCCGAATTCGACACTCGACCAGATGTGCAAATCGGTAGCAAGATCATTCAAATCAGCCATGACAAATGACAGAGCGCCGATCGTCTCTGCCGCGTACCACGCTTCCCTGCCCAGCTTGGAGTTTTCCACAAGACTATCGAACCCCAGCAAATGCGTCGTACGCGCACGATCCAAAGGCCAAGAAGTACCGGCCAGCCCCACGGCTCCCAGAGGATTCCTGTTGACTCTGCTATAGGCCTGCACCAGGCGGCTGAAACTATCGTGCAGCCTTGAAGTGAAACTCAGCAGATAGTGACCAAAAACCCATGGCTGAGCGTGCTGCATATGTGTATAGCCCGGCATGATGGTGCTGGAGTACTGCGCCGCCTTCTGGATCAGAGCCACCTGAAATTCATTGATACGGTCGAGCACGGCAAGAATGCGCTTGCGATCGTAAAGACGACGGACCGTCGCTCCTTGGTCGATACGACTGCGGCCTGTGTGCATTTGCCCTGCCGAATCTTCACCAATTCTGGAGAACAGGTACGATTCAACCTGGAGTAGAAAGCTGCCTTTCTTCACATCGAACGGGAAGTCTGATGGAGACATTGTTCGTATATGCCGCAGCTCCGCCAGGATGGCTTGCCCTACGGATTCAGAAAGGATTTTCTGCTCGACGAGCATGACGGTATGAGCCAGGTCGACTTCAACGAATTCATTGAATTGTCGTTTCTCGGTTTCAAGAGCAGGAATGTCATGGTATTTGACCATGCGCTCGGCAGGAGGGGCACTCAGACGAGCATCGGTCAACAGGGCTTCGTTGGCATTTACATTCGACATTTAAATCACCGGTCAATGAGTTCTACATTCTTGAAATCGATGGTCCCTTCATAATCAATATCAAGACCATTCAAACCTTTGCGCACACCAACAACTTGTTCCTGGTCAAAAAGAGGCAGATTGTCTGCATCCTGCTCCCAAAGGATCTGTTGTATCTGGCCGTAATAAGACATGCGCTTTTTTTCATCCAGCTCACGAGAGGCAAGCTGGAGATAGCTGTCTACATCGGGATTGCTATACCCAGTTAGATTCTGTGCATCTCCCGTGGACAACTTCCGACGCAAGCGGATGTCAGCATCAGAAATGCCCGTGCCAAGCAACCACATATTTGCGTCATTCGTCCCTTTACCTGTTCCTTTTCCGGGCTCAGGGCGGTACAGGTTTTTTTGGTATGTGGCCCATTCCCACACCTTGAATTCGGTCTTGAGCCCTACGGCATTGAGATAACCTTGAACAACTTCGGCGACTTGTCGATCCTTGGTATAACGGCCCGCCGGCGTCCACATGACAATGGTCCCTGGATAACCTCCGGGATAGACTTCATCAATGATTTTCCTCGCGGCTTCAGGATCGTACTTGACCGGAGCGAATGCTTGTCGTGCCTGGGTACCTTCAGGGAATGGACCTGTAGGCACCTTTCCATAGCCAAGCAGAACCTTATTCACCAGTGCCTGACGATCGATTGCCATACTGACTGCACGACGGATACGCGGGTCATCGAAGGGCGGTTTTGTCAGGTTCATCTCAAAGAAGATCTGAAATGTACTTGGCACTCGGATCAACGTGGATTTTTTGAGTAGCGTCAACTCAATCGCGGCTTCGGGCGACAAATTGGCCGCGACGTCAGCATTGTTTGTCCGAAGTTCAATGACTCGAGAAGAATCCTCTCTCACTGGGCGGAATACAATTTTTGAAGGTTTACCGGGTTGCCCATAAAAAGTGGTGTTCTTTTCAAGGACGGCCTGGTCATTGGGTATCCAGCTATCAAAAATGTAGGGCCCAGTACCCACAGGATGATGCCCATAGGTTCGACCGTATTTAGCGACCGCTGCGGGGCTGTTCATTGACGAGGATTCCCTTGCCAGCAATTCCAGCATGGTGGGGGAAGGGTTTTTTGTCGTAATCTGAACCTGATACGGCGACACGACTTCCACCGACAGGATATCCGCATAGAAAGAACGATGCGGAGATCCCAATTCAGGGTTACGAATTCTATCCAGATTGAATTTCACAGCCTCAGCATTGAAATCCGTACCGTCGTGAAATTTAATGCCTTGCTTCAACACGAACGTCCATCGCTTTCCATCTCCTGTTCTAGACCATGACGCTGCCAAATCAGGTACGAAATTTGAGCGATCTTTTCCACCCCAGGCGATCAGCCTGTTGAATACGTGATCAATTACATTATAAGAAGGTACGCTGCGCGAAACGGCAGGGTCCAGCGTATCGATGTCAGAGCCTTGGACAAACGTTATCTGCCCAGCCTCTTTAGCATATACAACAGTCGGCAAACTGGCCGACAGTCCCAGGATGGCTAGAACAGTAAAACTGCGTATGAGTACTGCCCGAAAGTTTAAGCGTCCCATCACATCGTCTCGCTCTATTATTTTGTGGAACTCATCGGCGGTTACCGTCTTGATTTGAATCAAGCGTTTCGCGATTTCGGGTCGATATAATCCCGTAGCGCATCGCCAACAATGTTGAAGCTCAATATGGTCAGGACCAGGGCGCAACCAGGCGCGAGCAAGACATACGGATGGGTAGTCAGTAACGGCCGGGACTCGGCAATCATTGAACCCCACTCCGGCGTTGGCGGCGGTGGGCCAAGCCCCAGGAAGCTCAGCCCGGAACCAATCAGGATGGCTTCAGCCAGCGATACAGTTGCCTGAATAATGACCAGCGAGCCAATGTTGGGCAGAATGTGCACCAGTAACAATCGCAGATCGCCGACACCGATCGATTTCGAGGCGAGTACAAACTCGCGGTTTCTCAGGGCGATCACCGGCCCTGCAAAAAACCGGACATAGATAGGAATGGTCGAGATGGCAATAGCCAGTGTCAGGCTCAGGATGCTGTTTCCCGCCACGGTAATAATCAGAATCGCTACCAACGTCCTGGGGAACGCGATCATGGAATCCATGATCCGCATGACCAGACTGGCAAGGGTACCGTTGTAATACCCGCAAGCTGCGCCTACTGAAACGCCGACCAGCAACGCGATAGCGACACTGGATACTGCTACAGTGAGTGTGATGCGAGCGCCCCACAGGACTCTTCCTAACAAGTCCCGGCCCATTTGATCCGTACCCAGTAAAGAGTCAGTGCCCGGACCGATCAGTGACCTGGAGAGGTTGATTTTTGTCACCGAATCCCAATCAAACAGAAAAGGTGCACATAACGCAGCTGCGATCATTGCCAGGATGACAATGAATGCACCAAGCGCAAACCAACGTTTATTGGATATGAGAAAACCCACAAAGCCCGGCCCGCGCTTTTTCGGCAGATGCATATCAGCCTCAGTTGTAGGTGATGCGAGGATCGAGGATGCCATATACGAGGTCCACCATTAAATTTATGATTACTACCAAGGCTGCAAACACAAGGACAGTGCCCTGGACGACATAAATGTCTCGAGCCATGATTGCATCGATCAGAAAACGCCCCATCCCTGGCCAGGCAAATACGGTTTCGACAATAACGGCCCCTCCCAGGAGTCGGCCAAAATCCATCCCAAATACGGTAACCAGTGGAATGGACGCGTTAGAAAGTGCGTGCTTGATAACGACTTTGTAACCAGGCACACCTTTCGCGTAGGCGGTACGAATGTAATCTTCTTTCAGTACATCCATCATCGTGGATCGAGCCAGCCTCGAAAAAGTTGCAACATACGGCAAGCCCAGAGTCACCGCCGGCAATATCAAGTGCTGCCACCCGCCCCTTCCGGTCGGTGGTAGCCAGCCTAAGCTGGCCGAAAAGATCGACATCAATATAAGGCCAAGAAAAAATCCGGGAACTGATATGCCTAGAACCGCGAAAGTGGTGAGCGAACCATCTAGAAACCCTCGAGGCCTAAGTGCTGCGACAATACCCAATGGAACACCAATGACGACGGCGAGCAGCATCCCGGCAGCGGTCAATTCAATAGTCGCCGGGAGCGTTCTTGCAATGCCTTCAAGCACCGGAGTGAATGTCTGGAACGACTCACCGAAATCGCCGCTGACAATTTTCTTTACATAGATAAAGTATTGAGTAACGAGTGGTTGATCCAGCCCATAGTTTTGCCGTATCTGCGCAACGTCTTCGGCTGTCGCATCAGGTCCCGCAGCCAGTTGAGACGGATCGCCAGGAATAAAATGCATCACCAGGAATACCACGATGGATACTCCGAATAACATTGGTAGCAGGAGTAGTAACCTGCGCAAGGTATAGTTCAGCACGAGTTGTCCTCTTTTTATTTTGCGTCAGCACCGCTTGGCACTATTGCGAAGTCAGGCTGTTCAATAAAACAACGCAAATAGATCATCGCTCTGTCACATGCCTACCGCAAACCGGTAACATGTTGGACGCGCATAACAAAATGTTATACGTTTAGCCAAAGCCTTCTCCCATACCGCTCGAGCGCCACGATGAAGCTGAATCCTCGCCAACTGGAAGCCTTTCGGGCAGTCATGCTCACTGGCAGCATGACCATCGCCGCCGAAGCCCTACAGATAACCCAACCCGCTGTCAGCAGGCTCATACGCGATCTCGAAATCGTACTGTCGCTTCGACTGTTCCGCCGAGAAGGCAATCGCCTTATTCCGGGCGCGGAAGCTCAGCTCCTATACGCCGAAGTCGACAAGTTTTATCAGGGTATCGAACGCATCGAGCGCGTTGCGGAAGACCTGGTAACGCTACGCACAGGCACATTGAGAATTGGCTCAATGAGCACTCTCGGTTTAAGTGTCGTGGCTGAGGGCGTATGTCGTTTCGCCCGAAAACATCCCGATGTCAGAACGTCTCTGGACGTTCGCAACTCGTTGGGCATCATGGAGCTGACGTCGGCGAATCAGATCGATATCGGTTTTGTCCAGGTGCCGTCAGGCGAGTATCCGGGGATTCAGTCGATCCCCCTGCCCCCGATCAATGCCGTCTGTGTAATGCCTTGTGACGATGTATTGGCGAGCAAAGAGGTGGTGACACTTGAAGACTTGAATGATCGCCGTTTGATCTCACTGAACACCAATAATCCGTTACAGCGCCGCATCACTACAGCTATGGAAGCGCGCGGTGTCGTCAGCCAGTCCTGCGTCGAAACCACCGCCGCTCACTCCGCCTGCGGCCTGGTTTCCGGTGGTCTCGGGCTCACCGTCTGCGATCCCTTTACGGCCTCCTACTCGAAATACCCAGGGATTACCTTCAGAAAACTGGATGAAAATATTCCCTTCGAAATTTCTATCGTATTCCCCAGCCACCAGCAACGTTCCAAGCTGGCTTCGGATTTCATGCAGATTATGGAAAACATCTTCAAATCCGAGTTTATGTCCATGATTCCCCGTTCGGCGTATTAAGCGGGTTGCCCGGCCGCACGCAGGACGGCATCAATGGGTAGGGAATTCATGAGGGCTCCAGAAACGGACCGCCGATGATGCGGGCGCACCACGCAGCTTTGTTTGCCGCGACACAGAACCGTCCTACAACTTGGATAGTCTTAATGATTAGGCGTTTGCCTTGTATAGTTGCGACTTCATCTGAGGAGATTTCCATGCGCATTCCTTCGCGTTTGATTGGCACCGTTCTGATCGGCAGCCTGCTGGCTCAACTGACTGCCTGCGGCAGTATTTTCTACCCTGAACGTCGCGGCCAGATTCAAGGCAGCGGCAGGATGGACCCGGCCATCGTGGTGCTCGACGCCATTGGCCTTCTGTTCTACATCATCCCTGGCGTGATCGCGTTCGCGGTGGACTTCGCCACTGGCGCGATCTACCTGCCCGGCGGCAAGCACGCGCAGATCGATCCGCAGAAACTGCAGCCTGCCGTGCGCACTGACGGCACGGTGGACAACGCCAAGCTGCAGGCGATCATCCAGACCGAACTGGGCCGCAGCCTGCCGCTGGACGATCCGCGCCTGATCCAGCACAAGGGCAGCACGCAGCAACTGGCCTCGCTGGGCCTGGTGCCGTCGGCCTGATATTTCGCAGTTGTCACTCAAGGAAGTGCCATGAGCAGCAGCCCTGAACACGCCCGGTTATTGCGTCTGGCGACGCGGGCATCGCTGGCGGTGGCCAGTGTCCTTATCATCGCCAAGGCGGTGGCCTGGTGGCTGAGCGGCTCGGTCAGCCTGCTGGCGGGTCTGACCGATTCGCTGCTCGATGGCGCGGCGTCGTTTCTGAATCTTCTGGCCGTGCACTATGCGCTGCGCCCCGCCGATGACGACCACCGCTACGGCCACGGCAAGGCCGAGGCGTTGTCGGGCATGGCCCAGGCGCTGTTCATTGCGGTCAGTGCCTTTCTGATCGGCTTTCAAGCCATCGAGCGCATCCAGCATCCGCAGGCCTTGAGCGCTCCGGGGCTGGGCATGCTGGTGATGGTGCTGTCGATTGCGCTGACCGTTGGCCTGCTGATGTTGCAGCACAAGGTGGTGAAGGAAACCGGCTCGGCGGCCATTCGCGCCGATTCGCTGCATTACCGTTCGGACTTGCTGCTCAACGTCAGCATCCTGATTGCGCTGGGCCTGGCCTATTTCGGTTACGACCAGCTGGACGCATATTTCGGTTTGGCGATTGCGTTCTACATCCTGTGGAGTGCGATCTCGATTGCCCGGGAAACGGTGTCGGTGCTGATGGATGCCGAGCTTGAGCCGGGCGTCAGCGCTCGCATGCAGGAACTGGCGCAGGCGGTGCCCGGTGTACTCGGCGCCCACGACCTGCGCACCCGGGTGTCGGGCAACCACTGGTTCGTGCAACTGCATCTGGAATTGCCGGGGACGCTGACGCTGTTGGTGGCCCATGATCTGTGCGAGCAGGTGGAACGGGCAATCATGGCCGAATTCCCGAAGGCCGAAGTGCTGGTGCACGCCGATCCTCAGGAAGTGGTGAAGCGGGCCAATAGCCCGGTGCTCAACTGACCCCTGACCGTAGCAGCCCGGCCGGGCGGCGCTCCGCTTGCCGGCGGGAGCGGCGTATCAGACACCTCAATGGTGACTCACATACCGCTCCCGCCGGCAAGCCGTGCTGCTACGGGGGGAGTGCGTTGGCTCTATTGCTGGACGCTGTATCCCCGGCTTGCATAACAGCTGGCCATCGCCTGGCGGTAGATCCCCAGCACTTCCGGCGCCGGCTGATAGGTCGCTGCTGCCGGGTCGAAATTGCTCTGCTGCACCGCATAGCGATAACAGTCGTAGCGATCCTGCTCGACTTGCTGCTGGGTCTGCCCGTTGGCCGGGTAGGCGATCACGTCGTAGGGGTTGTCGGGTTGCTGCGCCGGCTGTGGCAGCGACTCGGGGGTGTAAATCGGTTCCACGCCCTGGGGCGGCTCAGCCACGATGTATTCCTGAGTGCTCTGCTCGTAGGTGTAGTAGGTGCCCGCCGCCACGAAGAACAGCGCGCTGCCCAGCCAGACCTGCTGCGCATAATCGGGCAGGTAGCGCACACGAACGCCACGGGGCGGCGCGACCACGACATAGCGCGGGCCCTGCGGGCGATACCAGTAACCCCCCGAATAGAAGTAGTCATTGCCGCGATACGGAACGCGCGAGTAGCCGCCCGGCATACGATCTATCTGGTAGCCCGGGCGGTAGCGCGGACCTGAACCCCAACCGTCGCCATGAACGCCCGGTGGATGGCCGCCCTGCCAATTGCCGTTGCCTGGGCGATTGTCGCCACCGCGCCACGGGTTGTTGTGATCGTTGGGGTTGTCACGGTAGAAGCCCTGGCGCGGCTGCTGGGTCTGCACCACGGTGTCCGGGCGGCTCTGGATCGGCAGGTTGTTCTGACGGTCCTGCAACTGGCGCTGCTGCAACTGCTGTTGCTGCTGACGTTGCTGTTGCTCAAGCTGCTGCTGGCGCTGGTCCTGCTGGGCCTGATTCATACGCTGCTGGTTGCGCTCGCGTTCCTGCTGCTGGCGCTGTTGATCGAAGCGCTGCTGCTGGTTCTGCTGGATCTGCCGTTGCTGCTGCAACTGCTCTTGCTGGCGTTGTTGCTGGTACTGCTGCTGTTGCTGCTGGCGTTGTTGTTGCTGCTGTTGTTGCTGTTGCTCGCGCTGCTGATTCTGCTGTCTATCCTCATTGAAGCTGCGTTGCTGGTTCTGTTGCTGCTGACGCTGCATGTCGAAACCGTGCTGACGCTGTTCATTGCGCTGTTGTTGCTGCTGATTGTTATCGTCGGCCAACACCTGAGCGCTGACACTCAAGGCCAAAAGACTGACACCTGCCAAACGCCAGATGCGCGTGTTCATGCTTTCCTCACTGCGGCGCGGATACCTGTTAATAGGACTGCATTCTGGGTGCGCCGTTCGCCGCACTCTATCAGCGTCGCCATCGAAACTGTAGGAGCGCGCTTGCCCGCGACGGCGGTGTGTCAGCGAAGCGTGTGTGTCTGAAACAACGCCGTCGCGGGCAAGCGCGCTCCTACGGTCAATGGATAAATCGTGGGCACAAAAAAAGAGGGCTCGATGGCCCTCTCTTGAATGCTTCGTCCTGGCACGACGCTTTTGACGCCGGCTCACCTCGCATCGTCTTCTGGACAGTGCGTAGCCCGGTGGCCTGGTCAACCCTGTTGGGCTGGAGGCCGCGGCTGGCCTGATTCGGCGGGCCGCGCTGGACGCTAATGTCCGGGCAGTGATTCTGGGTAAAAGAATAGGCTTTGGCGCACAGCACAGGATTGCGAATGTTGCTGATGAAAACATCACTTGCGCAATTTTTCACTTCGGATGAATAATTCAGCGCAATAGATACATTAAAGGGACCTAAGATGAGCAAGCTCGACAGATACGACCTGAGCATTCTGGCCGAATTGCAACGTGACGCGCGCATCTCCAATCAGGAGCTGGCCGAACGCATCGGCCTGTCGCCTTCGCCCTGCTCGCGGCGGGTGAAGCAGCTTGAGGATGACGGCTACATCGTGCGCCAGGTGGCCTTGCTTGATCGCAAGAAGCTGGGGCTGAGCCTGACCGCCTATGTGCTGATCGGCATGGACCGGCACACCCCGGACCGCTTCGAGAACTTCGAGCAGCACATCCGCAACCTGCCGCAGGTGCTGGAGTGCAGCCTGGTGACCGGGATCGACGCTGATTATCAGCTAAAAGTCGTGGTCCCGGACATGGACCATTATCAGAAATTCCTGCTGGGCCATTTGACCCGTATCGACGGCGTGACCAGTGTGCGTTCAAGCTTCGTGCTCAACCAGGTGCTGGCCAGCACCGAACTCCCGCTGGTACACCTGCGCAGCTGATCGTCGCTGCGCGCCCTATACTCGCAAGCCCCCGTTTGCAGGAGAAGCCCCATGGAACCCGAGATGTTCGAAGAGTGGATGATGACCATCCTGGTCACCGTGCTGATCGCCTTCATGGGTTTCATCGTCTGGGATTTGGCGAAGAAGTCCAAGGCCGGTCGCTTCGGCACCATGATCCTGTTCGGCGTGCTGGGCCTGGGGGTGCTGGCGTTTGTGATCAAGAGCGTGGTTATTGCTTACATTGAGCAGCATGGCTGATTGACCCAAATACCCCGCTGTAGGAGCGCGCTTGCCCGCGACCGCAGTGGGCCAGTTGGCATCGATGCGTCAGACGCACCGCGGTCGCGGGCAAGCGCGCTCCTACAAGTGGCCAGGCAGCTACAACTTCGCAGGCACTTCCCGCCACTGCCCCTGATCCAGCCCCTCAATGCTCCAGTCGCCAATCCTCACGCGCACCAGCCGCAGCGTCGGCAACCCCACCGCCGCGGTCATGCGCCGCACCTGGCGGTTGCGCCCTTCCTTGATGATCAGCTCCAGCCAGCTGGTCGGCACGCTCTTGCGAAACCGCACGGGCGGGTTGCGCGGCCACAGGTCAGGCTCGTCGAGCTGACGGGCCTGGGCAGGCAGCGTCGGCCCGTCATTCAACTCGACGCCATCGCGCAGTTTTTGCAGCTGTTCCTCACTCGGCTCGCCCTCGACCTGCACCCAGTAGGTTTTCGCCAGTTTGTGCCTGGGGTCGGCGATGCGCGCCTGCAACTGGCCGTCGTTGGTCAGCAGCAACAACCCTTCGCTGTCGCGGTCCAGGCGCCCGGCCGGGTAGATGCCGGGGATCTCGATGAAATCCTTGAGGGTCGCCCGCCCCTCGCCGTCGCTGAACTGGGTCAGCACATCGAACGGTTTGTTGAACAGGATCAGCCGAGGTTCGGCAGGCGGGGCCTTGGCCACACGACGGGATGCGCCTGTGTTGTTCGGCGCGGGTCGACGGGAAACGGGACGTTGATTGCGGGGCATATCGGCTCGAAGCGTGAAAACAGAAAGGGCCACTTTAGTGGCCCTTGCGTCAAACGCCTAGCGGAATGGCGGTTCGTCGAAGCTGCGCAGTTTGCGCGAGTGCAGGGAATTGAGCTGCGTGCGCATCAGGTCCACCGCCGCGATACCGATCTTCAGATGCTGGGTGACCGCGCGTTCATAGAAGGCGTTGGCCGAGCCCGGCAGCTTGATTTCGCTGTGCAGCGGCTTGTCGGATACGCACAGCAAGGTCCCGTAAGGCACTCGCAGGCGGTAGCCTTGAGCGGCGATGGTGCCGCTTTCCATGTCCACGGCCACGGCACGGGACAGGTTGATCAATGGCCGCTCCTGAGCCCAACGCAACTCCCAGTTACGGTCGTCGTAGGTCAGTACGGTGCCGGTGCGCAGGCGTTTTTTCAGATCGTCGCCACGCTCGCCGGTGACTTGCGCCGCCGACTCCTGCAACGCGAGCTGCACTTCGGCCAAAGCCGGGATCGGGATGTTTGGCGGCAATACGCGGTCAAGAATGCCGTCGCGGCGCATGTAGGCGTGGGCCAGCACGTAGTCGCCGATGGTCTGGGACTGACGCAACCCGCCGCAGTGGCCGATCATCAGCCAGCAATGCGGGCGCAGCACGGCCAGGTGGTCGGTGATGTTCTTGGCGTTGGACGGGCCGACGCCGATGTTGACCAGCGTTACACCGTGGCCATCTTCGGCGATCAGGTGATAGGCCGGCATCTGGTAGCGGTGCCAGACCACGCTGGAGACGATGGCCTGCGCCTCGCCGTGATCCATGCTCTTGTCGACGACGACGTTGCCCGGCAGCACCATCTTCACGAAGCGCGGGTCGTCGCGCAGTTTTTCCAGGCCGTGGACGATGAACTGGTCCACATAGCGATGGTAGTTGGTCAGCAGAATCCAGGGCTGCACATGGCGCCAGTCGCTGCCGGTGTAGTGCACCAGGCGGCGCAGCGAGAAATCGACACGGGCGGCGTCGAACAGCGCCAGCGGCAACGGGTCGGTGTTGGCCCAGTCGTACAGGCCGTCGGCGATGCCATCGGTGGCGGCGGACAGGTCGGTGCTGGGGAATACGCGGGCCAGGGTCGCGGCAGTCACGCCGGTGCCCGCCAGTTCATCGCCCTGCTCGACCACGTACGGATACGGGATGTTCTGCTCGCTGACGCCCACTTGCACCGTCACGGTGAAGTCATTCATTAAGGGCACGAGCTGTTCGATCAGGTATTTGCGAAACGCCGCCGGGTGGGTGACGGTGACGCTGTAGGTGCCCGGCAACTGAACCTTGGCGTAGGCGCGGGTGGTCAGCGGCACTTCGCCCTGGCAGTGATAGGTCAGGCGTAATTCGGGGTAGCGGAACAGCAGACGCTCGGCGGCGTCGGGCTCAACGCGGTCTTTCAGGTAACGCTTGAGCGCCTGGCTCAAGGCAGTGGTTGCACGTGCGTGCAGCTCGGCAAGGCGATCGACGGCCTGCTCGGCGGTTTCTACAACAACAAAGGCTTCATTCACGATGTGCATCCTTCTGATCTTGCAAGGTTCCATCTTGCCTGCAACGGCGGGGGAAGGCACGAAATGAGTAATGATGCGCACAATCCATCATGCACTACGCAATCCCTGTAGGAGCGCGCTTGCCCGCGACCGCGGTGCGTCAGCCGACATCAATGGGTCAGACACATCGCAATCGCGGGCAAGCGCGCTCCTACGGTTCACGCAACGCCAGGTGACGAACGCGCCACCAGCGCCTCGACATCCACCCCGCGCGGCAGCGCGCCGTACACCCGGCCGGGATGTTCCAGGCGGCCTGCGATGAAGCCGTCGCTGACCGCCGCATTCCCCGCCTCCAGCAACAGCTTGGCCTGAAGACCGACCGCAATGTCCTCGGTCAGTTGCCGGGCGCGGTACTGGATGTCGCTGGTGTCCTTAAATGCGGCCTTCAACCGGTCGATGTGCGCCGCCAGACGCCTGTCGCCATGGCCATCTCCCAACTCATCGAACAGGGCATCGAGCACACCGGGCTCCTTGGACAGGGCGCGCAACACGTCCAGGCACTGCACGTTGCCCGAGCCCTCCCACGTCGAGTTGACCGGCGCCTCGCGATAGAGGCGCGGCAGAATCGTGTCCTCGACGTAACCCGCGCCGCCCATGCACTCAGCGGCCTCGTTGATCATTGCCGGCGCGCGCTTGCAGATCCAGTACTTGCCCACCGCCGTGACCAGCCGCGCAAACCGCGCTTCATGGGAATCGTCCAGCCGCTCCAGCGAGCGCCCCATGCGCAGACTCAACGCCAGCGCCGCTTCACTTTCAAGTGCCAGGTCAGCCAACACGTTTTGCATCAAAGGCTGCTGGCTGAGCACACGTCCGCCCACACTTCGATGGGCACAATGATGGGCTGCCTGGGTCAGGGCCTGGCGCATCAGGGCGCTGGATCCGGTCATGCAGTCAAAGCGGGTCATTGCCACCATTTCGATGATGGTCGGCACGCCGCGCCCTTCCTCGCCCACCATCCACGCCAGCGCGCCACGGAACTCCACTTCGCTCGAGGCGTTGCTCCAGTTGCCCAGTTTGTTCTTCAGGCGCTGTATGTAGAACTCGTTGCGGGTGTCGTCCGGGCGATGGCGAGGCAGCAGAAAACAGGTCAGACCCTTGTCGGTCTGGGCCAGGGTCAGGAAGGCATCGCACATCGGCGCCGAACAGAACCACTTGTGGCCCACCAGTTCATAGGCCTGGCCCGGGCCCGGCTGGCCGACCGGATAAGCGCGGGTGGTATTGGCCCGCACATCGGTGCCGCCCTGTTTTTCGGTCATGGCCATGCCGATGGTGACGCCAGCCTTGTGGGCGATGCCGACGTTGCGCGGGTCGTATTCGGTGGCGAGGACTTTCGGCAGCCAGGTCTGCGCCAGGTCCGGCTGCAACCTGAGGGCCGGCACGCTGGCGAAGGTCATGGTCAGCGGGCAACCGCTGCCCGCCTCGGCCTGGCTGTGCAGGTAGCTCATGGCGGCGCGAGCGACGTGGGCGCCTTCGCGGGGGTCGGTCCAGGGCAGCGACGGAATGCCGTGCTCGACGGCCGTCTGCATCAGTTGGTGATAGGCGGGATGAAACTCCACCAGGTCGATGCGATGACCGTAGCGATCATGGCTGGCGAACACCGGTTTGTTCTGGTTGGCGAGAAAGCCGGCCTCCATCAGCGGGCCACCGGCCAACGCGCCATAGGCGTCGATCCGCGCCTGCGCCCACCCGGCACCGAAGCGCTGCGACCACTCCTGCAACGGCAGGTCGATGCGGTAGAGATTGGCGCCATCCAGCGACGGCGGCTGGTTGGTGACTTCGTGGGTCTCGGCGAACTGATGCAGGTTCATGAGGCGGCTCCGGTCGGCAGTCAAGCACCAGTGAAGCACGCACCCTGCGCCTGACAAAGTGCCGTAGGCGACTAAATGACGGCGGATTTGCCCTCTTTTGCCGAACCCGGACCGATCGCCTGTAGGAGCGCGCTTGCCCGCGATGGCGGTGTGTCTGTGCCATCGATGCCATCTGACACACAGCCGTCGCGGGCAAGCGCGCTCCTACAGGGCGAGTGGAGTGTTAATGAATGCCGGGGCGGGTCAGGTGACCGGGGCCTTGGCCTGTGTGACATCCAGACTCAATCTGAACTGGCTGCCTGCGCCGGGCTCGGACTGGTGGCTCAAACGCCCGCCTTGCAGCTCGATCAGTTGCCGGCAGATCGCCAGGCCAATGCCCAGGCCGCCGTATTCGCGGGTCATCGACCCATCGACCTGGTAGAAATTGGCGTACAGCGTTTCCTCGTCCAGGCGGTTGAACCCGATGCCGGTGTCGATCACATCCACCAGCAGCCGCACATGCTGCGCGTCGGTGCACTGACCGTTGACGCGAATCCTGATCGAGCCCTGCTTGGTGAATTTGATTGCGTTGTCGATCAGGCAATCCAGACACTGGCGCAACTTCAGCGCGTCACCCTCCAGGCTGTCCGGCAGTTCGTCCGCCACATCCACGGTCAGGGTCAGGCCCTTGCACCGGGCCATCGGCTCGAAGGTGCTGCGGGCCTGGAACAGCAGGTTGCGCAGGCTGAACATCTCGGTCTGGTAGGTGATTCGTCCGGCCTGCAGCTCGGTCAGGGTGAGGATGCCGTTGACGATGCCCATCATGTTCTGCGCCGAATCGGCTGCGGTCTGGCGATACAGTGCGATCTCGTCTTCGCCGCCTTCCATCTGCATCAGCTCCAGCGAACCGATCACGCCATTCATCGGCGTGCGCAATTCGTGGGTCAGGGTCGCGAGGAACTCATCCTTCAACCTGTTACTGACCGCCAGTTGCTGGTTGAGCTTCTCCAGGTCCCGGGCCGAGTCTTCGGTGATCTGCGCCTGGCGATCGCGCATGGTGTTGATGCGGTCGGCCAGCGCCAGCGACAGCAGCGCGACCTCGACCACCGAGCCGATCTGGCTGGCGTACATGGTCCAGAAGGTGTTGGGCAGGTGCCCCAGCAACATGGTGGCATTGACGATCCCGCCAATCAGGAACGCTGACCAGCCGAAGATGAAATACCGTGCAACGCGCCGCCCCTTGAGCCAGGCGACGATGCCGATCAGCAAGATGACCGGCGTGAAAATCAACACCAGCCCCGTGACCAGACGCAACGCCACGCCGTAATCCATGGTCAGCGACAGGACCATGATGATCGCCGCACAGGCCATCATCACCAGCAGTGGCGCATCCAGCCAGCAGCCCAGGCGCGGGGTCTGCAGGAACTTGCGGGCGAACTGGCTGGCGAACAGGATCGCGGCGGCGATCAGGAAGGTCGTGGAGGTGTTGGCCCACCAAGGGTTGTCGGGCCACAGGTATTCGATCCCGGCACCGTTGACCGACACCTGGTACAGGCCGAAGCAGGTGATGTACAGGATGTAGTAGAGGTAGCTGGTGTCGCGCACGCTCAGGTAGATGAACAGGTTGTAGACCAGCATCACCGCCAGCACGCCGTAGATCATCCCCAGGATGTACAGGCGCGAGGGTTGCTCTTCTATATAGGCGTGGCTGGCCCAGAGGTTGAGCGGTGCCTGCACCGAGCCGTGACTGGCGACCCGCACATAGGCGGTCTTGGTTTCATGGGGTTGCAGGTTGAGGTCGAACAGGTAGTTGTTCTGCCGGATCTGCCGGCTGTGGAACGGCAGCATGTCGCCGGTCTGCCAGGTCAGGCTCGGTGCCGCAGACTCACTGGCCAGGTACAGGTCGACGTGGTCCATCGGCGGATAGGCCAGTTCCAGCAGCCAGTCCGAAGACGCCACGGGATTTTTCGGGCGGTAGGTCAGTTGCACCTTGAGCCAGAACGCCGAGCGCGAGTAGCCGGCATTCAGGGTCGCGGCGTCCAGCGCACGAAACTTCGCCGCGCCTTCTGCCGAAGCAACCTGTTCGATGGTGGCGTCACCGGTGGGGTCTTCGAACACCTGGGTCGCGCGGCCCAGTGCCAGCGTGCGGGTGTTCTCGTCGAACTCCACCGCGCTGGCCAGCATCGGCAGCCAGACGAGAAAAAGGATCAGTAGAACGCGCATGCAACACCGCCCGCAACCGTCTGGGTGGCGTGGCGAATCCCCCGGTTCATTGGAAACAACGTGAGAATCCGGGCCGAACGCTCGGCCAACTGACTAGACGGGCAACGCACTTACAATCACTCTTTTGGCGGGACAGATAAACAGGCTGGACAGCATAGCCACTGATAGCTAGATGACACCACCTTAATCGTCACACGTTAAGCTTTCTTAATGCTTTCAGGACGACCGGCACACACATTCTTACGAACGGTGAACGCGCGGCGAGTTGAAAAATCTGCCGACGACCAGCGGCCCGGCAAAAACTTTAGTGGTAAGCTCGCGCACCATGAATATCTATAGCTCCCGCCCCGTTGTCCTCTGTCTCTCCGGCCACGACCCCAGTGGCGGCGCCGGCCTGCAGGCAGATATCGAAGCCCTGCTCGCCCAGGGCTGCCACGCCGCACCTGCGGTCACCGCCCTGACTGTGCAAGACACCGTGAACGTCACCGACTTCCGGGTGCTGGATCGCGAGTGGGTGCTGGCCCAGGCCAACGCCGTGCTCAACGACTCCACCGTTGCCGCCGTCAAGCTGGGCATGCTCGGCTCGCTGGAAATGGTCGACACCGTGGTCGAACTGCTCACCGCCCACCCGCATCTGCCGATGGTCTGCGACCCGGTGCTGCGTGCAGGTGGCGGCGGCAGGCTGGGCAAGGATGAAGTCGGCTATGCCATGCGCGAGCGTTTGCTGCCGCTGGCAACCATCGCCACACCGAACCTGCCCGAAGCGCGAATCCTGGCCGAGCTGCCGCAAGGCACCGCCGACGAGTGCGCCGAGAAACTGCTGCCGTATTGCGAGCACCTGCTGATCACCGGCGGCCATGGCGACGAGCAGGAAGTGCACAACCGCCTGTACATCCGCAACGGCCAGTCGCGCACCTTCACCTGCCAGCGCCTGCCGGGCAGCTATCACGGTTCGGGTTGCACCCTGGCAAGCGCCCTGGCCGGTCGCCTGGCCCTGGGGCAGGACGTCATCAGCGCGGTACAAACCGCGCTGGACTACACTTGGCGCACGCTGCGCGATGCCGAACAGCTGGGCAAAGGCCAGTTCGTGCCTCGTCGCCTGCCGCTGGATTTCTGCTCCTAGCGTCACGAGATCAAGAGGCACCCCTGAATGAAATTGCGTGGCTTGTATGCCGTTACCGACAGCCAACTGTTGGCTGGCAAATTCCTGTCTTATGTCGAAGCGGCCCTGGATGGCGGCGTGACGTTGCTGCAGTACCGCGACAAGTCCGGTGATGAAACCCGCCGTCTGCGCGAGGCATCGGAACTGCTCAAGCTGTGCGAGCGCTATAAAACGCGACTCATCATCAACGATGACGCCGAAGTGGCGGCGCGCCTGGGCGTTGGCGTGCACCTGGGCCAGACCGACGGCTCGCTGCCCGACGCCCGCGCCCTGCTCGGCCACAAGGCTATCGTCGGCGCCACCTGTCACGCCGAACTTGCGCTGGCTGAAAAGGCCAAGACCGACGGCGCGACCTACGTGGCCTTCGGACGTTTCTTCAATTCCAACACCAAGCCCGGCGCCCCTGCGTGCAGCCTGGAGATGCTGGCCGAAGCGCGAAAACGCATCTCGCTGCCGATTGCCGTGATTGGCGGGGTCACCCTGGAAAACGCAGCGCCCCTGGTGGCCCACGGCGCCGATCTGCTGGCCGTGGTGCATGGCCTGTTCGGTGCAGAAACCGCTCAGGAAGTCACCCGCCGCGCCCGCACCTTCAACGACTTGTTCAAAACGGCCTGATCTCGTTTCAGGCCGTCACAACCCTATTCGATTCAAACAGAGACCTCATCATGTCCCGTTCTGAAACCCTGTTCGCCAACGCCCAGAAACACATCCCCGGCGGCGTCAACTCGCCGGTTCGCGCCTTCAAGAGCGTGGGCGGCACTCCGCTGTTCTTCAAGCACGCAGCTGGCGCCTATGTCACCGACGAAGACGACAAGCGCTATGTGGATTACGTCGGCTCCTGGGGTCCGATGATTCTGGGCCACAGCCATCCGGACGTCCTGGATGCCGTGCGCAAGCAACTGGAACACGGCCTGTCCTACGGCGCGCCGACCGCGATGGAAACCGAGATGGCGGACCTGGTCTGCTCGATCGTGCCGTCGATGGAAATGGTGCGCATGGTCAGCTCCGGCACCGAAGCCACCATGAGCGCGATCCGTCTGGCCCGCGGCTACACCGGCCGCGACAGCATCATCAAGTTCGAGGGCTGCTACCACGGTCACTCCGACAGCCTGCTGGTGAAGGCCGGCTCCGGCGCGCTGACCCTGGGCGTGCCAAGCTCGCCGGGCGTGCCTGCCGCGTTCGCCAAACACACCCTGACCCTGCCGTTCAACGACATCGAAGCGGTCAAGGCGATGCTTGCCGAAGTCGGCCAGGAAGTGGCGTGCATCATCGTCGAGCCGGTCGCGGGCAACATGAACTGCGTACCGCCTGCACCCGGCTACCTGCAAGGCCTGCGCGAAGAATGCGACAAGCACGGCGTGGTGCTGATTTTCGACGAAGTGATGACCGGTTTCCGCGTTGCTCTGGGCGGTGCCCAGGCCTATTACGGTGTCAAACCTGACCTGAGCACCTTCGGCAAGATCATCGGCGGCGGCATGCCGGTGGGCTGCTTCGGTGGCAAGCGCGAAATCATGTCGCACATCGCACCGCTGGGCCCGGTCTATCAGGCGGGCACGCTGTCGGGCAACCCGCTGGCGATGGCCGCTGGCCTGACCACCCTGCGCCTGATCAGCCGCCCGGGCTTCCACGACGAACTGAGCGCATTCACCACGCGCCTGCTCGAAGGCCTGCAACAGCGCGCTGACGCCGCGGGCATCCCGTTCGTGACCACCCAGGCGGGCGGCATGTTCGGCCTGTATTTCACCAGCGCCAAGCAGATCGTCACCTTCGAAGACGTCATGAGCAGCGACGCAGAGCGCTTCAAGCGCTTCTTCCACCTGATGCTCGAAGGCGGCGTGTACCTGGCGCCGAGCGCGTTCGAAGCCGGCTTCACCTCCATCGCCCATGGCGAAGCGGAGTTGCAGCTGACCCTGGACGCGGCCGAGAAGGCGTTTGCCCAGCTCAAGTGACGCACACCACCCGTAGCAGTCCGGCTTGCCGGCGAACAGGGAGTGTCAGTCAAGGCAACGCTGGCTGACACGACGCGGTCGCGGGCAAGCGCGCTCCTACAGGTCGGAACGCGATCACTTGTAGGAGCGCGCTTGCCCGCGACGGCGTCGTCCTATAATCACCATGGCAGGTTGATTTGCGATATCCGTGGGTTATTTTTATTGGATGTTTAGTTCTGCACGCCGCTTTGACGCCCTGAATACAGGCAAATCAAGCCCGTGCAGCAGAAAAACTGCAAAGACTTTGTAAGGTTGGCCCTGCTTATTTCATAATGCGCAGCCAGCACGTTCAGCTGGACGGGCATACCCGCACCTTTTTCAGAGGTAAGTCGACTTCCATGAATCGCACCGGCCGCACCCTTGCATTGGGCTGCCTGTTGCTTCTTCATCCCCTGCTGGCGAATGCAGGTGGCAACTCGTTGTTAATCCCAGCGGTGGGTCGTTGCACCCTGAATACTCAGCCGGACAACTTGCCAGCAGCGCTGGCGGCCTGTCAGCAGGCGGCAAAGGGCGGGGATGCGCAAGCACAATACGAGTTGGGACAGTTCTATTACGACGGCAAGAATGCACCGCGTGATCTGACTCAGGCACTCAACTACTTCGAACAGGCCTCGTTGCAAGGCCATGCCCAGGCACAGTATCAACTGGGCCTGATGTTCTTCCGTGGCGAAGGCGTGCAAGCCAATAACATCCAGGCTTATATCGTGCTGAAGATGGCGGCGGTCAACGGTTCGGAAGATGCCCTGGACCAGGCCGACGAAGTTTCCGCACAGATGAAAAAGGAAGACCTGGAAGTCGCGACCCAAGTACTGGGGCAGATTTTCCGCAAATACCTGCTGGAACTGCAAACCGCCGAAGGGCGCACACCTTTCGCGCCCTTCCCCGACACCAGCAAGCCTTAACCGGGTTACTTGTCCTGCATCGGCATCGGGAACGGCATGACATTTCCGGTCGGGCGCGCCTCGCTGATTTTCGCCGTTCCCATGCGCTCCACCTCGTCGATACGCACGATCGAATGCATCGGCACAAAGCTGCGCACCACGCCATCGAACTGCGCCTTGAGCTTCTCTTCGCTGGGGTCTACCACAACGGTCGTGCGCTCACCGAAGACGAATTCCTCCACTTCCAGGAAACCCCACAGATCGCTTTGGTAGATCTGTTTGGCGTACATCTCGAACACCTGTCCCTGGTTGAGAAAAATCACCTTGTAGATTGGAGCTTCGCGTTTGGTCATAACAGGCAGGTAATGATCGGTGTCTTGAAAGGGCGCGAACTATAGCATGCCGCTCGTGAGGCAATGCTAGGAACCCGGGGCCCGCAGCACTATAATGCGCGGTTCTTCGAATCACCTGATGAACCCGCATGGCCAAGAAGCTCTACATCGAAACCCACGGCTGCCAGATGAACGAGTACGACAGCTCGCGCATGGTGGACCTTTTGGGCGAACATCAGGCACTGGAAGTCACCGCACGCGCGGAAGACGCCGATGTCATCCTGCTCAACACCTGCTCGATCCGCGAGCGGGCGCAGGATCGCGTCTACTCCCAGCTTGGCCGCTGGCGTGAACTGAAGCTGGCGAACCCGCAGATGGTGATCGCGGTCGGCGGTTGCGTTGCCAGCCAGGAAGGCGCGGCGATTCGTGACCGTGCGCCCTACGTCGATGTGGTGTTCGGCCCGCAGACCCTGCACCGCCTGCCGGAAATGATTGACGCGGCGCGTACCACCCAGTTGCCGCAGGTGGACGTGTCATTCCCCGAGATCGAGAAATTCGACCACCTGCCCGAGCCCCGCGTAGACGGCCCGAGCGCCTACGTGTCGGTCATGGAAGGCTGCAGCAAGTACTGCACCTTCTGCGTCGTGCCGTACACCCGTGGCGAAGAGGTCAGCCGGCCGTTCGACGACGTCATCACCGAGGTGTTCCACCTGGCCGAGAACGGCGTGCGCGAAGTGACGCTGCTGGGCCAGAACGTCAATGGTTATCGCGGCACCACCCATGACGGCCACGTGGCAGACCTCGCCGAGCTGATTCGCACAGTCGCGGCCATCGACGGCATCGACCGCATTCGCTACACCACCTCGCACCCGCTGGAATTCTCGGACAGCCTGATCCAGGCCCACGCCGAGGTGCCCGAGCTGGTCAAGCACCTGCACCTGCCGGTGCAATCGGGCTCGGACCGCATCCTGGCGGCGATGAAACGCAACCACACGGTGCTCGAATACAAATCGCGCCTTCGCAAGCTGCGCGCAGCGGTGCCGGACATCTGCATCAGTTCGGACTTCATCGTCGGCTTCCCCGGCGAAACCGAGAAAGACCACCTGAACACCATGAAGCTGGTCGAAGACGTGGGCATGGATTTCTCCTACTCCTTCGTCTACAGCTCGCGCCCGGGCACGCCAGCAGCAGACCTGGCCGACGACACCCCGGAAGAGGTCAAGAAGGAACGGCTCAAGCAACTGCAGGAGCTGATCAACCGTCAGGGCTTCGAGATCAGCCGCAAGATGGCCGGCACCGTGCAGCGCATCCTGGTGACCGACTATTCGAAAAAGGACCCCGGCGAGCTGCAGGGCCGCACCGAGAACAACCGCATCGTCAACTTCCGTTGCGACAACCCCAAGCTGATCGGCCAGTTCGTCGACGTGCACATCGACAGCGCGCAACCGCATTCGCTGCGTGGGTCGTTGCTTCAGTAACCTGCACAAAACCCTGTAGGAGCGCGCTTGCCCGCGACCGCAGTGTGTCAGCCAGATTCAAGTTGACTGACACACCTCAATCGCGGGCAAGCGCGCTCCTACAAAAGAAATCGAAGCTGCTCACAGACCATTAGTAAGCGGCCCCTTTCGAACACCGCCCGCAGGGTTTATCCTTCATCTCATCATTCTTGCCGTCGGGCGGCTAAAAACCACTTTGAACGCACCTATCGAACCACATCGTTTCAGCCTCGAACCTATCGAGGCCCATCGCTTCGCCAATCTGTGCGGGCAATTCGACGAGCATTTGCGCCTGATCGAACAACGCCTGGACATCGAGATCCGCAATCGCGGAGGCCAGTTCGAGATGATCGGCGAGCGCAAACAGACCACCTCGGCCGAAAACCTGCTGCGTCGACTGTATCGGGAAACCAAGAGCACCGAGCTGTCACCGGACATGGTTCACCTGTTCCTGCAGGAATCGGGCGTCGAAGAGCTGGATAACCATCCTGCCGCCGAAGTCGGCGTTGCCCTGCGCACCAAGAAAGGCATGATTCGCCCACGGGGCCTGAATCAGCAGCGCTACGTGAAGGAAATCCTCGCCAACGACATCAACTTCGGCATCGGCCCGGCCGGTACCGGCAAGACCTACCTTGCCGTCGCCGCAGCCGTCGATGCGCTGGAGCGCGAAACCATTCGCCGCATCCTGCTGGTTCGTCCGGCGGTCGAAGCGGGCGAGAAGCTCGGTTTCCTGCCTGGCGACCTGGCGCAGAAGATCGACCCGTACCTGCGACCGCTCTACGACGCACTCTACGAGATGCTCGGCTTCGAATACGTGGCCAAGCTGATCGAGAAACAGGTGATCGAAGTTGCGCCGCTGGCCTACATGCGCGGCCGCACCCTTAATAACAGCTTCATCATTCTGGACGAGAGTCAGAACACCACCGTCGAGCAGATGAAGATGTTCCTGACCCGTATCGGCTTCGGCTCCACCGCCGTCATCACCGGTGACATCACCCAGATCGACCTGCCTCGCGGCACGAAATCCGGCCTGACCCACGTCATCGACGTGCTCAAGGATGTACCGGGCATCAGCTTCACGCACTTCGCACCCAAGGACGTCGTGCGCCACCCACTGGTGCAACGCATCGTCGAAGCCTACGAGCGCTTCGAGGCCAACGCCGCCCAGAACGGCCAGGCCAGCGGGGATAATCGCCGCGATGCTTGAACTGGACCTGCAAATTGCCAGTGAAGCCAGCGCCCCGAGCGAAGCCCAGTTTCGCCTCTGGTGCGAGATGGGCCTGCGCCAGCGCTCGGCTGACTCGGAAATGACCATCCGCCTGGTCGACGAAGCCGAAGGCCGCGAGCTGAACCACACCTGGCGTCACAAAGATTACGCCACCAACGTGCTGTCGTTCCCTGCCGACGTGCCCGACGATCTGCTGGACATTCCCCTGCTGGGCGATCTGGTGATCTGCGTGCCGGTCGTCGCCCGCGAGGCTGCCGAACAGGGCAAGGCGCTGGACGCCCACTGGGCGCACCTGGTGATACACGGCTGCCTGCACCTGCTGGGCTTCGATCACATCGAAGACGACGAAGCCGAAGAGATGGAAGCACTGGAACGGGAGTTGCTTGCAGAACTGGGCTACCCCGATCCCTACGCCGACGACGAACTCGTCGACACCCCACACACTGCAACACCCGGCAAGGACCACGAGTAAGGGCTATGAGCGAAGACCGATCGAGCAACGGGCAAAAGTCATGGTTGGGCAAACTGACCCAGGCATTTGCCCACGAGCCGAAAAACCGCCAGGAGCTGCTAGAGCTACTGCGCGAAGCCCACCAGAACAAGCTGCTGGACAGCGAAGCGCTGGCCATCGTCGAAGGCGCGATTCAGGTCGCCGACCTGCAGGTTCGCGACATCATGGTGCCGCGTTCGCAGATGATCAGCATCAAGGCCAGCCATAGCCCTCGTGAATTCCTGCCTGCGGTGATCGACTCGGCGCACTCGCGCTACCCGGTCATCGGCGAAAGCCACGACGACGTGCTCGGCGTGCTGCTGGCCAAGGACCTGCTGCCACTGATCCTCAAGGACGACGGCGGCGCGGGCGATGTGAAGAATCTGCTGCGTCCGGCCACCTTCGTGCCCGAGTCCAAGCGCCTGAACGTGCTGCTGCGTGAATTCCGCGCCAACCACAACCACATGGCCATCGTCATTGACGAATATGGCGGCGTGGCCGGCCTTGTCACCATCGAGGACGTGCTGGAGCAGATCGTCGGCGACATCGAGGATGAACACGACGTCGAGGAAGACAGCTACATCAAGCCGTTGCCCAGCGGCGACTTCCTGATCAAGGCGCTGACGCCGATCGAGAGCTTCAACGAGTTCTTCGACAGCGAATTCTCCGACGACGAATTCGACACCGTCGGCGGCCTGGTGATGAATGCGTTCGGGCATTTGCCCAAGCGTAACGAAATCACCGAAATCGGCGCGTACCGTTTCCGCATTCTCAACGCCGATAGCCGTCGTATCCACCTGTTGCGCCTGAGCCCGATCTCACGCTAAGGAATGTAAATGCGCTGGATCACCCGCCCCGGCTGGCCCGGTAACCTGCTGGCCATGGTGGCTGGCGCATTGGTCACCCTGGCCCTGGCGCCATTCGATATCTGGCCGCTGGCGATAGTCGCGCTGGTGCTGTTCTACCTGGGCCTGCGCGACCTCAAGCCTCGTCAGGCACTGTGGCGCGGCTGGAGCTACGGCTTCGGCCTGTTCGGCGGCGGCACCAGCTGGATCTACGTCAGCATCCACACCTATGGCGAGGCGCCGGTGTGGCTGGCGGTGTTCCTGATGGTGCTGTTCTGCGCATCGGTGGCGCTCTTCTTTGCCCTGCCCGCCTGGCTCTGGGCGCGCTGGATTCGCCGCAACGAGGCGCCGCTGGCTGACGCACTGGCCTTCGCCGCCCTGTGGTTCGGCCAGGAAATGTTCCGTGGCTGGTTCCTCACTGGCTTCCCCTGGCTGTATTCCGGCTACAGCCAGCTCGACGGCCCACTCCAGGGTCTCGCGCCGTTGGGCGGAATGTGGCTGATCTCCTTTACCCTCGCGCTCACGGCGGCCTTGCCGTGCAACCTGCCTCGCTTGCGGGCACGTAAGAGCTTTCTGGTCACGGGTATCGTTCTGCTGCTGGCACCCTGGGTCGCGGGTATCGCCCTGAAGAATCACGTCTGGACCGAGCCTTCCGGCGCGCCATTGAAGGTCGCGGCCATGCAAGGCAACGTCGAGCAGAGCATGAAATGGGACCCGGCTGCGCTCAATGCGCAACTGGCGCTGTATCGGGACATGACGTTCACCGCGCAGAAAGCCGACCTGATCATCTGGCCGGAAACTGCCGTGCCGGTGCTCAAGGAGTCGGTGGAAGGTTATCTGTCGGTGATGGGCAAATTCGCCGCCGAACGCAATTCGGCCCTGATTACCGGCGTGCCCCTGCGGCAGATGGGCGGTCACGGCGAATATCGCTACTACAACGGCATTACCGTGACCGGCGAAGGCGATGGCACCTACCTGAAACAAAAGCTGGTGCCGTTTGGCGAGTACGTGCCCCTGCAGGACGTGCTGCGCGGGCTGATCACCTTCTTCAACCTGCCGATGTCGGACTTCGCGCGCGGCCCTGCCGACCAGCCGCTGTTGCAGGCCAAGGGATACCAGATCGCGCCGTTCATCTGCTATGAAGTGGTGTATCCGGAATTCGCTGCCGGGCTGTCTGCCCAGAGTGACCTGTTGCTCACCGTGAGTAACGACACCTGGTTCGGCACCTCCATCGGCCCGCTGCAACACCTGCAAATGGCGCAGATGCGTGCGCTGGAAGCCGGCCGCTGGATGATCCGCGCCACCAACAACGGTGTCAGCGCGCTGATCGACCCGTTCGGCAAGATCACCACCACCGTGCCGCAGTTCGAGAAAGCGGTGATGTACGGCGAAGTCACCCCGATGCGCAACCTCACGCCATACCTGCACTGGCGCTCGTGGCCGCTGATCGTCCTGTCGTTGCTGCTGATCGGCTGGGCACTGATAGCAAGCCGAATCGCCAAAACCGTCTGATGTTGCGGCAAACGTTGTAGGAGCGCGCTTGCCCGCGACGGCGTCGTGTCAGGTTCATATTTGGCACAGACAGATCGCGTCGCGGGCAAGCGCGCTCCTACAGGTTTTGCATCACCGGTAGAACAATTTGTAACCCACCAGCCCCGCCGCTTCGTTGAGCAACTGCCCGTTCTGCCACACCGCCCTGGCCTCCGGCGACCAGCCGCCAAACGGGCGGGCATTGTCCTTGCCCAGATACCCCACCGGCGCAGGCACCACGCTGAAACCGGCCTTCTCGAAGCTCCACACCGAACGTGGCATGTGCCAAGCCTGAGTCACCACGACCACCCGCTTGATACCCTGAGGCAACAGCATGGCAGCGGACATCGTGGCGTTCTCCCAGGTCGTGCGGCTCTCGCCTTCCTGCCAGCGCACGGTCACGCCGAAGTCATCGCGCAGCGAATCGGCCATGATCGCCGCCTCGCTGGGCGGCTCACCGTAGTGCAGGCCACCGGCGACCAGAATCGGCAATCCCGAAGCCTTGGCCATCCGCGCCGCATAGCGCATCCGCTCAAGGGCGGTGCCGGTAGGAATGTCGCCACCCCAACTCGGATCATTGCGCTCGCGCCCCGAGCCCAGCACCACGATGGCATCGGCCCGTTGCGCCAGGGTCGCCCAGTCGCTCTGGGGCATGGGGGGAATGGTCTCGATGCCCTTGCCCGACCACTCGACCACGATCGGCAAACTCATGGCCCACATGCCGCCCAATCCGACCACAAACAGCACTCGCGCAACTAGCGGCCTGGACTTTCTCAACCACCAGGCAAACAGGATAAACAGCAGGAATATGCCCGGAGGCAACAAGAGGTTTTTGAGGAAGTAACGAAAAGGCATCGGGCATCTCCAGAAAGATGCCCGAAGCCTAAAAGGATTGACGCTAAGCAACAATGCTTAATCAGGCGGGATTGAAACCCGCGAAGGTTAACGCTTGAAATGTTTGCTGGAACTGTAACGACTCAACTTCGACGACACCTTGGCGCGACGCTGATCCTTCAGCCAGATGACATTGGCTGATGTGCGCGGGGCGCGGACCGGTTCGGACGGCTCACGTGACGCGCTTGAACTTCCTTTCTTCAGGTTCGATGCTTCCCCTTTTGCGACGGCTTCTCTCTTGTCCGGATGTGCAACATCCAGATAAGCCTCGATCAGCTGGAATTCGGCCTGGCTCAAACCACGCAACTCCAGTTCAGCGGGGTATTCATTGCGAAGCCGGACTGCTGTTTTCGCCATGTCCAAGGCCAGCCCCAGACGATCGATCAAACGGTCATACAGATCAGGTTTCTCTACTTGGTGCCGCAACTCTCCCATCCGCTCACCTCACTGAAGATAAACACATACCCTCGTAAATGAGCTTAGCGGCACTGTAAAAACCGGCGCGATGCCGCGACCAACGGCGGCGCGCGGGCCATCGGGGCAAATCAGGGTTTCCCTAGGCAGTCGGCGCTCATGTATGCTACGGCGCTTCCTGTAATTCCACTTCCGCTCACCGGAACACGAACACCGCGCGTCAGCCGATGCCCCTTGAGGCAGGTAACGCCCACCCGTTCCGGGAACGCAGCGAAGAGGTCAAGGGTCACCAATCTCAAGTCAAAAGTAGCCATGCACGAACTCTATCAGCCCCGCGAAATCGAAGCCGCCGCCCAGACCTTCTGGGAAGAGCAAAAGTCCTTTGAAGTCAGTGAACAGCCAGGCAAGGAAAGCTACTACTGCCTGTCGATGTTCCCTTACCCGAGCGGCAAGCTACACATGGGGCACGTGCGCAACTACACCATCGGCGACGTGATCTCCCGCTACCAGCGCATGCTCGGCAAGAACGTCCTGCAACCGATGGGTTGGGACGCCTTCGGCATGCCGGCGGAAAACGCCGCGATGAAGAACAACGTGGCCCCGGCCAAGTGGACCTACGAAAACATCGCCTACATGAAGACCCAGCTTCGCAGCCTGGGCCTGGCGGTGGACTGGTCCCGTGAAGTCACGACCTGCAAGCCGGATTACTACCGCTGGGAACAATGGCTGTTCACTCGCCTGTTCGAAAAAGGCGTGATCTACCGCAAGAACGGCACCGTGAACTGGGACCCGGTCGACCAGACCGTTCTGGCCAACGAGCAGGTCATCGATGGCCGCGGCTGGCGTTCGGGCGCAGTGATCGAGAAACGCGAAATCCCGATGTACTACTTCAAGATCACGGCCTACGCCGATGAGCTGCTGGAGAGTCTGGATGACCTGCCGGGCTGGCCTGAACAGGTCAAGACCATGCAGCGCAACTGGATCGGCAAGTCCCGCGGCATGGAAGTGCAGTTCCCGTACGATCAGGCCTCGATCGGCGAAGCCGGCGCGCTGAAAGTCTTCACGACCCGTCCTGACACCCTGATGGGCGCCACCTACGTGGCCGTGGCCGCCGAGCACCCGCTGGCGACCCTGGCAGCGCAGAACGATCCTGAGCTGCAAGCCTTCATCAACGAATGCAAGAGCGGCAGCGTCGCCGAAGCCGACGTCGCCACCCAGGAAAAGAAAGGCCTGCCGACCTCGCTGTTCGTCGAGCACCCTCTGACCGGCGAAAAACTGCCGGTGTGGGTCGCCAACTATGTACTGATGCACTACGGCGACGGCGCTGTAATGGCAGTACCGGCCCACGACGAACGTGATTTCGAGTTCGCCAACAAGTACAACCTGCCGATCAAGTCGGTGGTGCGCACCAGCGCCGGCGACGAGTCCCCTGCCCCATGGCAGGAAGCGTATGGCGAGCACGGCGAACTGATCAACTCCGGCGAGTTCAACGGCCTGGACTTCTCCGGCGCGTTCGACGCCATCGAAGTCGCGCTGATCAAGAAAGAACTGGGCAAGTCGCGCACTCAGTTCCGCCTGCGTGACTGGGGCATCAGCCGTCAGCGTTACTGGGGCTGCCCGATCCCGATCATTCACTGCCAGGCATGCGGCGATGTGCCAGTGCCGGAAGGTCAACTGCCCGTCGTGCTGCCTGAAAACGTGGTGCCGGACGGCGCCGGTTCGCCACTGGCGCGCATGCCTGAGTTCTACGAGTGCAGCTGCCCGAAATGCGGCCAGCCTGCCAAGCGTGAAACCGACACCATGGACACCTTCGTCGAGTCGTCCTGGTACTACGCTCGCTACGCCTCGCCACACTTCGAGGGTGGCCTGGTGGAAAAATCCGCGGCTGACCACTGGCTGCCGGTCGATCAATACATCGGCGGCATCGAGCACGCGATCCTCCACCTGCTCTACGCGCGCTTCTTCCACAAGCTGATGCGCGACGAAGGCCTGGTGAGCTCCAACGAGCCATTCAAGAACCTGCTGACCCAGGGCATGGTGATCGCCGAGACCTACTATCGCCGCGAAGCCAACGGTGCCTACACCTGGTTCAACCCGGCGGACGTCGAACTCGAGCGCGACAGCAAGGCCAAGGTCATCAGCGCCAAACTGATCGCCGACGGTCTGCCGGTGGAAATCGGCGGCACCGAGAAGATGGCCAAGTCGAAGAACAACGGCGTCGACCCACAGTCGATGATCGATCAGTTCGGCGCGGACACCTGCCGACTGTTCATGATGTTCGCATCGCCGCCAGACATGAGCGCCGAATGGTCCGACTCCGGCGTCGAAGGCTCGCACCGCTTCCTCAAGCGCGTCTGGCGTCTGGCTCAGGCCCACGTAGCTCAGGGGCTGCCGGGCAAGCTCGACATTTCCAGCCTGACTGACGAGCAGAAAGCCGTTCGCCGTTCGATCCACCTGGCCATCAAGCAGGCCAGCCACGACGTCGGCCAGAATCACAAATTCAACACCGCCATCGCTCAGGTCATGACGCTGATGAACGTGCTGGAAAAAGCAGCCCAGGACACCGAACAGGATCGCGCGCTGGTTCACGAAGGTCTGGAAACCGTCACCCTGCTGCTGGCACCGATCACTCCACACATCAGCCATGAGCTGTGGAACCGACTGGGCCACACCGGTGCCGTGATCGACGCGACCTGGCCGGTACAGGATGAAAGCGCTCTGGTGCAGGACAGCCTGACGCTGGTCGTCCAGGTCAACGGCAAGCTGCGCGGGCAGATCGAAATGCCGGCCAGCGCCAGCCGCGAGGAAGTCGAAGCTGCTGCACGGACCAACGAAAACGTCCTGCGCTTCATCGACGGCCTGACGATCCGCAAAGTGATCGTGGTACCCGGCAAACTGGTGAACATCGTCGCCAGCTGATTGGATCGGGCGCCAGAACGATTCTGGCGCCGAACACACTTGCAGAGCCCGCACTTTCGGGTTCAAACGGATTCAAGGGGAGCAACAAGATGATCAAACGCAATCTGCTGGTAATGGGCCTCGCCGTGCTGCTGAGCGCCTGTGGTTTCCAGCTGCGCGGCACCGGCACCAACGCCCTGTCGATCAAGGAGCTGGACCTGAGCGCCCGTGACGCCTACGGCGACGTGGTCACCCAACTGCGTCAGACACTGACCAACAGCGGAGTGCACGTCTACACCGGCGCCCAGTACAAACTGTTCCTGGCCCGCGAAGACGAAACCCAGCGCACCGCCAGCTACGCAGGCTCCGGTCGCTCGGCTGAATATGAGCTGACCACCGTGCTCAAGTACGAAGTCCAGGGCATCAAGGGCGTTCCGCTGCTCGATGACAACGTTCAGACCACCAAGGTCTTCGTTCACGACGGCAACAACCTGATCGGTTCGGATCAGGAAGCCGAGCAGATCCGCAAGGAAATGCGCAGCGACCTGGTGCAGAAGATGATGGCACGCCTGCAACTGCTGACGCCGCAGCGTCTGGACGAGCTGCAAGCCAAGGCTGATGCCGCGGCCCGTGCACAGGCCGATGCCGAAGCGGCCGCCCAGCGCGTTCGCGACGAGACGCCTCAGCAGTCGCCTATCGAAATCCCGTCCAAGTGATGGCACTGGGGCCGGTTCGCCGGCCCCAACCTTTTCCGAATCATGAAACTCGCCTCCGCCCAACTCGCCAAGCACCTGCAAGGCACACTCGCGCCTGTGTACATCGTCAGCGGCGATGACCCGCTGCAATGCCAGGAAGCCTGCGACGCCATCCGCGCCGCGGCTCGCCAGCAGGGTTTCGATGAACGCCAGGTATTCAGCGCCGACTCAAACTTCGACTGGGGCACACTGCTGCAAGCCGGGGCGAGCATGTCGCTGTTCGCCGAACGACGCCTGCTGGAACTGCGCCTGCCCTCAGGCAAGCCCGGAGACAAAGGCGCCGCCGCCCTGCTGGAATACTGCGCCCGCCCTGCCGAAGACACGCTGCTGCTCATCAGCCTGCCCAAGCTCGACGGTTCCGCACAGAAAACCAAGTGGGGCAAGGCGCTGGTCGAAGGCCCGCAAACCCAGTTCGTGCAGATCTGGCCGGTGGATGCCAGCCAGTTGCCGCAGTGGATTCGTCAACGCCTGGGCCAGGCCGGCCTGGCTGCCAGCCCCGATGCGGTCGAGCTGATCGCCGCGCGTGTTGAAGGCAACCTGCTGGCCGCCGCCCAGGAAATCGAAAAGCTCAAGCTGATGGCCGAACAGGGGCAGATCACTGTGGAAACCGTGCAAGCTGCGGTGGCCGACAGTGCGCGCTTCGACGTCTTCGGCCTGACTGACGCGATCCTCAATGGCGAAGCCTCCCACGCCCTGCGCATGCTCGAAGGCCTGCGCGGCGAAGGCGTCGAGCCTCCGGTGATCCTCTGGGCGCTGTCGCGGGAGCTGCGGGTGCTCGCCAACCTGGCGTTGCAATACAGCCAGGGCGTGCCGTTGGACAAGGCGTTCAGCCAGGCGCGACCACCCATCTGGGACAAGCGCAAGCCGTTGATGAGCAAGGCCTTGCAACGCCACTCGGCGCGGCGCTGGGCCCAACTGCTGATGGACGCCCAACGCATCGACGCGCAGATCAAGGGCCAGGCCGAGGGTTCGGTGTGGAACAGCCTGAGCCTGCTGTCGCTGCACATGGCCGGGCAACGTCTGCCGCTGCCGTCGGAATAACCGTTTCCCCCTGTAGGAGCGCGCTTGCCCGCGATCGCGTCTATTCAGACACTGATGTGCTGAATGGCACACGTCGTCGCGGGCAAGCGCGCTCCTACAGGTAAGCATCGCTCTCGTAGCAGCACGGCTTGCCGGCGGGGGCGATGCGATAGCACAGATCAATTAGACCTGCGCCCGAATCTGGCCGATCATCCCTGCCGCTTTCCCCCACACCCGCGAGAGAAAATGCCATGAGCAAAGCCAAGAAGCGGCCGAACAAGGCCAAGTCCATCATCGCCCAGCCCCTGTTCCGCAGCCGCCAGGAACAACCCGCCAAGGGCAAGGGCAGCTACCGCCGCGAAGCCTTCCAGTCGAAAAACTGGGAGGCTTCTTCCGTTATGGCGGCCTGAAAAACACGCAAGGTTACTGACCGGCGCCCCGTCGGCCGGGCCAGCATGTTAAGGTCTACACCTTACGGTTTATACCTGTGGACCCCAGAATGCCCTTTAGCTTTCCCCGTCGTTGGCATGTCCGCCAACTGATCGCCGCCGCAAGCACGCTCGTGCTGGTTGCCTGCGCGGAGCAGCCCACTGCCGCCGTCGCCACTCCGCTTCAAACCGCTCCCATGCAGGTCGCCAAGGCCTCGCCGCCGCCTCCCGGTGCCGTAGCGCAGCCAGATGATGGCAATTTCGAAATCCAGCCGGCCATGAGCTTCAGTGAGTGGCAGAGCATGTTCCGCGCCCAGGCCCTCAATGCCGGGATTCGCCCGGATGTGTTCGACAAGGCTTTCGCTGGCGTGACCCCGGACATGAGCGTCGTCAAGGCTGACCGCAGCCAGCCCGAGTTCACCCGCCCGGTATGGGAGTACCTCGATGGCGCGATGTCCGCCGTGCGCGTGCGCAAGGGCCAGGCGTTGCTGGCTCAGTACGCCGACGTGCTGACGGCCATCGAACAACGCTACGGCGTCGACCGCCAGGCGCTGATCGCGGTGTGGGGCATGGAAAGCAGCTTCGGGCAGTTCCAGGGCACTCAGTCGGTGATCCGCTCGCTGGCGACCCTGGCCTATGAAGGCCGTCGGCCACAGTTTGCCCAGGATCAACTGATCGCCGCGCTGCAGATCATCCAGCACGGCGATATCGACGCGCCAAGCATGCTGGGCTCGTGGGCCGGTGCGATGGGGCAGACCCAGTTCATCCCCACCACCTACAACACCCATGCCGTGGACTTCGACGGCGATGGCCGGCGCGATATCTGGAACTCGCCTGCCGACGCCCTCGCCTCCACTGCCCACTACCTGCAAAGCTCAGGCTGGCAGAAAGGTCAGCCTTGGGGTTTCGAAGTGCAATTGAGCCAGGGTTTCGACTATGCCCTGGCCGATGCCTCGACCCGCAAGAGCATCGGCGAGTGGCAACAACTGGGCCTCAAGCTGCCGAACGGTTCGACCCTGCCCGGCAACCTGTTGCAGCAGCAGGCGGCCCTGTTGCTGCCAGCCGGCTACAAAGGCCCTGCGTTCCTGGTGATGGATAACTTCCGGGCGATCCTGAAGTACAACAACTCGTCGTCCTATGCACTGGCCATCGGGCTGTTGTCCGAGCGTTTCACCGGTGGCGGCTATGTGATTGGCCAATGGCCACGCGGTGACCGCCCCCTGAGCCGCTCCGAGCGCATCGAGCTGCAAACCCTGCTCTCGGCCCGTCAGTATGACGCAGGCGCCCCGGACGGCATCATCGGCGCCAATACGCGCAAGGCCATTCGCAGCGCGCAGCAGTCGTTTGGCTGGCCGGCCGATGGCTACCCGACGCAAGAGCTGCTGGATAACCTGCGCCGGCCCTGAAGCACCTACTGTAGGAGCGCGCTTGCCCGCGACCGCGTCATTTCAGACACTGATGTGCTGAATGGCACACCTCGTCGCGGGCAAGCGCGCTCCTACAGGGAGTACCGCACAAATAAAAAGGGCCGGATATCGCTATCCGGCCCTTTTGATCGTTCCCACGCTCTGCGTGGGAACCCGACCAGCCATCAACCCGCCGTCAGCAACGACTTGGTCAGCTTGGCCTGTTCGTCAGCGTGGTACGAGGAACGCACCAGCGGGCCCGACGCAACGTTCTTGAAGCCCATCTTGTAGCCTTCCTCGGCGAACCAGGCGAAGGTGTCCGGATGCACGAAGCGCTGCACCGGAAGGTGGCTGCGGGAAGGTTGCAGGTACTGGCCCAGGGTCAGCATGTCGATGTTGTGCTCTCGCATGCGCTGCATCACTTCGATCACTTCGTCATCGGTCTCGCCCAGACCCAGCATCAGGCCGGACTTGGTCGGCACGTGAGGGACCATTTCCTTGAAGCGTTGCAGCAGGGTCAGCGACCACTGGTAGTCCGAGCCCGGACGCGCAGCCTTGTACAGGCGCGGCACGGTTTCCAGGTTGTGGTTGAACACATCCGGCGGCGTGGCAGCGGTGATTTCCAGCGCGATGTCCATGCGGCCACGGTAGTCCGGAACCAGCGTTTCCAGTTGCACGTTCGGCGACAGGGCGCGGATTTCGCGGATGCAGTCGGCGAAGTGCTGGGCACCGCCGTCACGCAGGTCATCACGGTCAACGGAGGTGATCACGACGTACTTGAGTTTCAGGTCGGCGATGGCAACCGCCAGGTTCTTCGGCTCGTCCACGTCCAGGGCTTTAGGACGGCCATGACCCACGTCGCAGAACGGGCAGCGACGGGTGCAGATGTCACCCATGATCATGAAGGTCGCGGTGCCGCCGGAGAAGCACTCACCCAGGTTCGGGCAGGACGCTTCTTCGCAGACGCTGTGCAGCTTGTGCTTGCGCAGCAGCTGCTTGATGCGGTCGACTTCCGGGGAAACCGGAATGCGCACGCGAATCCAGTCGGGCTTTTTCGGCAGCTCGACCGTCGGGATGATCTTCACCGGGATGCGAGCAACTTTTTCCGCACCGCGCAGCTTCACGCCGGCTTCAACTTTGGGACGCGCTGCACGCTCAGGCGTTACAACGTTCACTGTCGGGATCAGGGTCTCTGTAATCACGGCTGTCTCTGCCGCTTCATGCGCAGTAGTCATATCAATCGATTCCGCCCGCTAGGGTCGTCTGCTCAGCATAGTCGAGGTGTCTGACGAGCTGCGCACGCAGCCGGGCACTAACCTCGGCAAATTCAATCGGCCCTGCCAGATCGCGCAGCTGGGTCATGGCCAGCCCCGCGTACCCACAGGGATTGATCCGTTGGAACGGCTCCAGGTCCATGTCGACGTTCAACGCCAGCCCATGGAATGAACAACCGTTACGGATACGAAGGCCCAGGGATGCGATCTTCGCCCCATCGACGTAGACCCCCGGTGCCTCGGGTCTGGCAGCTGCCGTGACGCCGTAGCTGGCCAGCAGATCGATCAGGCTGTTTTCGATCCGGGTGACCAGTTCGCGCACGCCAAAACCCAGGCGACGCACGTCCAGCAACAGGTAAACCACCAGTTGACCGGGACCATGATAAGTCACTTGGCCACCGCGATCGACCTGTACCACCGGAATATCAGCCGGAAGTAGTAGATGCTCGGGCTTTCCGGACTGCCCCTGGGTGAAAACCGGCGGGTGCTGGACCAGCCAGATTTCATCAGGGGTTTGCCGATCGCGCCCGTCGGTGAAGCGCTGCATGGCTTGCCAGGCGGGCTCGTAGTCGATCAGTCCGAGATCACGAAAGCCCAGACGTTCGCCCATCACAGCACCATGTGCACGAAACCTGTGGCCCGCAGCTCGCTGTTGATGTTGTAGAGCTGATCCTGGTCGGTGGCGAGGATGTGCAGCTGCACGGTGGTGTACTTGCCGTTGCTGCTCTGGCGTTCGTCCACGCGTTCATCGTTGATCTTCGCGTGTTTGCCGACGATCTCGATGGCTTTGTCTTTATTGCCGGCTCCGGTATCGCAGATGATCTTGATCGGATAATCGGCGCATGGGAATTCGATTTTTGGGGCTTTAACTTCGGTATCTGTCATGGCAGTAACGGCCTCGTAAGCCGGAAAACGGACAGGCCCCCACCGCGAAAGCGGCAGGGGCACACGGAACGCTGATCGTTTCCGGGATCAGTAACGATCAGTTGAACAGACTGTAGAAGAACATGCGAATGCTGTCCCACAGGCGGCGGAAGATACCACCTTCCTCAACGCCGTCCATCGCGATGAGATTAGCGGTGCGCACGACCTTGTCTTCCAGCTTCACTTCAACCTGACCGATCACGTCGCCCTTGGCGATAGGTGCAACCAGCTTCGGATTGATGGTCATGCTGGCGGTGAGCTTCTTCATCTCGCCTTTAGGCATGGTCATGGACAGATCGTCGGCCAGGCCGGCCTTGACCTGACGCTCGGTGCCTTTCCAGACGGCAGCCTGGGCCAGTTCGGTGCCCTTCTGGTAGAAGGTCTGGGTTTCGAAGAAACGGAAACCGTAGGTCAAAAGCTTCTGGGTTTCAGCAGCACGGGCCTGCTCGCTGTTGGTACCGAATACCACGGCAATCAGACGCATGCCGTCACGAACGGCCGAGGACACCATGCAGTAGCCGGCTTCTTCGGTGTGACCGGTTTTCAGACCGTCGACGGTCTTGTCACGCCACAGCAGCAGGTTGCGGTTCGGTTGCTTGATGCCGTTCCAGAAGAACTCTTTCTGCGAGTAGATCGCGTAGTGAGCCGGGTCTTCGTGGATGATCGCACGTGCCAGCAGCGCCATGTCGTGCGCGGTGGAGTAGTGATCCGGGTTCGGCAGGCCGGTCGGGTTCATGAAGTGGCTGTTGACCATGCCCAGGTCGCCAGCGGTCTTGTTCATCATGTCGGCGAACGCATCTTCGCTGCCGGCGATGTGCTCGGACACCGCGACGCTGGCGTCGTTGCCCGACTGGATGATGATGCCGTGCAGCAGGTCGCTGACAGTCACCTGGCTGCCGACCTTGATGAACATCCGCGAACCACCGGTGCGCCAGGCGTTTTCGCTGATGGTCACAGGGTCGTTTTCGCCGATCTGGCCGCGACGGATTTCCAGGGTCGCAATGTAGGCCGTCATCAGTTTGGTCAGGCTGGCCGGCGGCAGGCGCTGGTCACCGTTGTTCTCCACCAGAACGTTGCCGCTGTTGGCATCCATCAGCACATAAGCCTTGGCAGCCAGTTGCGGTGGCGATGGCGTCATCTGCTCTGCCGCGAAGACGGCAGGCGCGGTGAACAGTGGAATAAGCAGGCAAAGTCTTTTTGCGAAGGTGGTGATGTTCATCCGTCTCTCGAAAATGCTAATGGGCAAACATGCCCTTGCGGGCAAAGCGGTGGTGCCGGGCTTTCCCGGCAAACGGGCCCACATTCTACAGATGTGCCCGTGAAATGTGGCTGACAACCCTTGCTCTGGCGGCAAGTCTGATCCAATTGTTACTGATCTGAAGTGACGACGCTCGGCGACCCCAGGTTGGCCGATCTCACACTGTTCTGCAGCTGCGCGGCTTCACCCGGCGTGTCGACCGGCCCCATCCGCACGCGATAGAGCGTCTGCTGGTTGCGTGCGATCGAGCTCACGAAAACCGGCGCCCGCACCATCCCGCTCAGCTTGGACCTCAGGAGTTCCGCAGCGTCCGGGTTGGCGAAGGCTCCCACCTGGAGAAACAGCCCAGACGCTGGTCCGGAAGCGTTTTTTTTTGCATCGATCGGAACCGGCGATACCGGCGCGGCATGCTGCTGCGGCGGTGGCGTCCATTGCTCGATGGTGCCCGCCGACGCGGTAATCACCGGCGCCGCCGGTTGCGGACGTGCCGCCGGGCCGCTGAGCGCCACTTGCGGCTGATCCAGCATCAACGGCGCAGGTTTGCCACGCTGGGCCCAGTACTGGGCCGGGTCGATGCCTTCAACCTTGACCCGCGCGGTGCCGATCTCGGCATAGCCGAGCTTCTTGGCGGCCGCGTAGGACAGGTCGATGATGCGGTCCGAATAGAACGGCCCACGGTCATTGACCCGCAGGATCACGGTACGGTTGTTGTCCAGGTTGGTCACGCGAACGTAGCTGGGCAGCGGCAGCGTCTTGTGCGCCGCGCTCATGCCGTACAGGTCGTAGACCTCGCCGTTGGCCGTGTTCTGGCCGTGGAACTTGGTGCCGTACCAGGAGGCCGTGCCGGTCTGCACGTAGCTGGCCGAGTCGCTCAGCGGGAAGTAGGTCTTGCCCAGCACCGTGTAGGGGTTGGCCTTATAGGCGCCGGTGTGCAGCGTTGGCACGGCGTCGGGAATGCGCGACACATCGACATCCCACCACGGCGCGCCGTCCTTGTGGGCACGGTTGATGTCCAGCCCCGGCTGGGAGCGGATGATGTTGCCTTGCTGGGTCGGTCGACTGGTGGAACAGCTGACGACCAGCAGTGCCAGCGCCGCGAAGGCCATCAGTTTCAATGGTTGTTGCATCGGCAATGACCGCATTACTTGACGCCCCGAGCTTGAACAAGCAGTTCAGACAGCTGATGCACGGCCATGGCGTACATCACGCTGCGGTTGTACCGCGTGATTGCGTAAAAATTCTTCAAACCCATCCAGTATTCAGGGCCATTGTCGCCTTCGAGGCGAAAAGCCGTGACCGGCATATCATCGCGCAGCGCATCATGACTCGCCCAGCCCAGGGCTCGCAACTCCCCGACGGTCTTCACAGGCTCGATGCCCGGGCTCAGACCCTGGTCGACGCGGTCGCCACTGACGCTCGCCCGGCTCACGACACCTTCGCCCGCGACCCAGCCATGGCGCTTGAAATAACTGGCGACGCTGCCGATGGCATCGTCCGGGTTGTTCCAGATATTGATGTGGCCGTCGCCGTCGAAATCCACCGCATAAGCTCGAAAACTGCTCGGCATGAACTGCGGCAAACCCATGGCGCCGGCGTACGATCCCTTGAGCGTCAAGGGGTCGACCTGCTCTTCGCGGGCCAGCAGCAGGAACTCTCGCAGCTCCTTGCGGAAAAATTCCGCACGAGGAGGATAGTCGAAACCCAGCGTCGATAACGCATCGATTACCCGGTAATTTCCGGTATTTCGACCAAAAAATGTTTCAACGCCAATGATCGAAACGATCACCTGGGCAGGCACGCCGTACTCTTTTTCAGCACGGGCAAGCACTGCCTCATGCTGGCGCCAGAAGTCCACGCCACGGGCGACGCGGGCGTCGGTGAGGAACATCGGGCGGTAATCCTTCCACGCCTTCACCTTCTCGGCAGGCCTTGAAATGGCATCGAGAATCGACTGTTTGCGCTGCACATCACGAAACACTTCGATCAGTTGTTCACCCGCGAAACCGTAGTCGCGCGTCATGTCACTGACGAACTGAGCGACCTGGGGCGAACCCTCATAGTCGCCGGCAAGCGACTCCTGCACTGACCCGAGGATGCCCATCAGACCGACCAGCGGCACATATCGAGCAGCCCAGCCACGCACTACCTGCATTGAATTCTTTACCTTAGGAAAACCTGAACGGTTTCTCACCTTAATCAAACCTGAGCGATCCACTTGCGGTGGGTATGGATCGACATCAAAACCCCAAACGCTGACAGCAGCGTCACCAGCGAAGTTCCGCCATAACTAATGAAGGGCAACGGCACACCTACCACCGGCAGCAAACCGCTGACCATACCGATGTTGACGAAAACATACACAAAAAACGTCATTGTCAGGCTGCCCGCCAGGAGCTTGCCGTAGAGCGTCTGGGCCTGGGCGGTAATCACCAGGCCCCGACCGATCAGCAGCAGATAGATCAGCAGCAGCGCACAGATGCCCACCAGGCCGAACTCTTCGCCCAGTACCGCGATGATGAAGTCGGTGTGGCTTTCCGGCAGGAAGTCCAGATGCGACTGGGTGCCCAGCAGCCAGCCCTTGCCGAAGACGCCGCCCGAACCGATGGCCGCCTTGGACTGGATGATGTTCCAGCCGGTGCCCAGCGGGTCGCTCTCGGGGTCGAGGAAGGTCAGGATCCGCTGCTTCTGGTAGTCGTGCATGAAGAAGAACCACATGGCCACAGCCACGGGCACGGCAGCGGCAAGCACGCCGATGATCCAGCGCCAGCGCAGGCCGGCCATGAACAATACGAAGGTGCCCGACGCCAGGATCAGCAGCGAAGTCCCCAGGTCAGGCTGGCGCACGATCAGGATGAACGGCACGCCGATCAGCGCCAGGCTCACCGCAACGTGCTTCAGATGCGGCGGCAGCGTGCGTTTTGACAGGTACCAGGCGATGGTCGCCGGCATGATGATCTTCATGAATTCCGAGGGCTGGAAGCGAATCACCCCGGGAATGTTGATCCAGCGCGTCGCGCCCATGGCGTTGTGGCCCATGACGTCCACCGCCACCAGCAACAGCACGCCGAAGACGTAGGCCACCGGCACCCAGCGGGCCATGAATCGCGGCTCAAGCTGAGCGATGACAAACATCGAAACCAGACCGATGCCGAACGAGGTGGCCTGTTTGATCAGCAGGTCCCAGCTCTTGCCGCTGGCCGAATACAGGACGAACAGGCTGCCGGCGGCAAGCGTCAGCAACAGGATCAGTAACGGGCCATCGACATGGATTTTTTGCAGGAAGGTGGCGCGACGGCGCATCACATCTTCGCTGGAGAGGATGCGGTCGAAATTACTCTTCACGGGCCGCGGTCTCCGGAGGCAGTGTATTGCTGGCGTATTCGGGTTTCAGGCGGCCATCCGGGCCCAGCAGCCACGCATCCATGACCTGGCGCACCACAGGCGCGGCGACCCCGGAGCCGGACTCGCCGTTCTCGATCATCACCGCCACCACGATTTTCGGATTGTCCGCCGGGGCAAAGCCCACGAACAGGGCGTGGTCGCGGTGGCGCTCCTGGACCTTGGAGCGGTCATACTTCTCGCCCTGGCGGATGGCAACGACCTGCGCCGTACCACTCTTGCCCGCGATGCGGTACTGGGCGCCGACCGACGCCTTGCGCGCCGTACCACGCGCGCCGTGCATCACCTGCTGCATGCCATGGTTGACCTTGGCCCAGTCGGACGGGTCGCGCAGGACGATGTCCGGCATCGGGTTGGCATCCACAGGCTTCTGGCCCTCGATGGTCTTGGCCAGATGCGGGCGGTTCCACTTGCCCTTGTTCGCCACCAGCGCAGTGGCCTGCGCCAGTTGCAAAGGGGTGGCCTGCATGTAGCCCTGGCCGATCCCCAGGATCAGGGTTTCGCCGGGGAACCACGCCTGACGGCGGGTGATGCGCTTCCAGTCACGCGATGGCATCAGCCCCGGGGATTCTTCGAACATGTCCAGCGAGACTTTCTGGCCGATGCCGAACTTGTTCAGGTACGAAGACAGCCGGTCGATGCCGACCTTGTGCGCCAGATCATAGAAGTAGGTGTCGTTGGAGCGCATGATCGCGGTGTCCAGGTCGACCCAGCCGTCACCGGTACGGTTCCAGTTACGGTATTTGTGATCGTAGTTGGGCAGCATGTAGTAGCCGGGGTCGAAGACCCGGGTGCTTGCCGTCACGACGCCGGTGTCCAGGCCGGCGATGGCCACGGCCGGCTTGATGGTCGAGCCCGGCGGGTACAGGCCGCGCAGGATGCGGTTGAACAGCGGGCGGTCAACCGAATCGCGCAGCTCGGAATAGGCCTTGAAGCTGATGCCTGTCACGAACAGATTCGGGTCGAAGCTTGGCTGGCTGACCATTGCCAGCACTTCGCCGGTGCTCGGGTCCAGCGCAACCACCGCGCCACGACGCCCGCCCAGCGCAACCTCGGCGGCTTCCTGCAACTGAATGTCGAGGCTCAGGACGATGTCCTTGCCGGGCACAGGATCTGTGCGCTTGAGCACGCGCAATACTCGCCCGCGAGCGTTGGTTTCGACCTCTTCATACCCCACCTGGCCGTGCAGGTCAGGCTCGTAGAAGCGCTCGATACCGGTCTTGCCCATGTGGTGGGTGCCGCTGTAGTTCACAGGATCGAGAGTTTTCAGCTCTTTCTCGTTGATCCGGCCCATATACCCGACCGAGTGCGCGAAATGCGCGCCCTGCGGGTAGTGGCGAATCAACTGTGCGACCACTTCGACGCCTGGCAGGCGGAACTGGTTGACGGCAATCCGGGCGATCTGTTCTTCGGTCAGCTCGAACAGGATTGGCACCGGCTCGAAAGGCCGGCGCCCCTGCTTCATGCGTTTTTCGAAGATGATCCGGTCGTCCGGCGTCAGTTCGAGCACTTCGACGATGGTGTCCAGGATCTTGGCCCAGTCACCGCCGGAACGTTCGCGGGTCATGCTCAGGTTGAAACTGGGCCGGTTGTCAGCTATCACTACGCCATTACGGTCGTAGATCAGGCCGCGACTCGGCGGAATCGGCTGCACGTGAACCCGGTTGTTCTCAGACAGGGTCGAGTGGTAGTCGTACTGGATGACCTGCAGGAAATACAGCCGCGCCACCAACACGCAGATCAGCACGATCACGATGCCAGCGCCGACCACGACACGGTTACGCACCAGTCGTGCGTCCTTTTCGTGATCTTTCAGGCGTATCGGCTGAGACATTTAGGGCGTGTTCACAGTGAAGGCAGCGGCGCTACTTGTGATAAGGGTGACCGGACAACACCGTCCAGGCACGATAAATCTGCTCGCCGATGAGGATGCGCACCAGCGGGTGCGGCAACGTCAGCGGCGACAACGACCAGCGCTGCTCGGCACGGGCACAGACTTCCGGCGCCAGCCCTTCCGGGCCGCCGACCATCAGGTTGACCGTGCGCGAATCCAGCCGCCAACGGTCAAGCTCGCCCGCCAGCTGCTCTGTACTCCACGGTTTGCCATGCACCTCGAGGGTGACGATCCGCTCGCCCGGCTGCACTTTCGCCAGCATGGCCTCACCTTCCTGACGGATCAGGCGGGCCACGTCGGCGTTCTTGCCGCGGGTATTGAGCGGAATCTCCACCAGTTCGAGGGCAAGTTCCGATGGCAGACGCTTGGCGTATTCGTGCCAACCTTCTTCCACCCACTTGGGCATGCGTGAACCGACGGCAATCAGGCGCAGACGCACGACAAGCCCTTATTCGTTGCCTGGCGTGTGGTGCGCGCCGCTGGCGGCACGGCTCTGCTCGGCGCCCATCCACAGACGCTCCAGGTCATAGAACTGGCGAGCTGCGGCGGTCATCATGTGCACGATCACGTCGCCCAGGTCCAGCAGGACCCAGTCGCTTTCGCCCTTGCCTTCTTCGCCCAGCGGCTGTGCGCCACGGGATTTGACGTTCTCGCGAACCTTGTCGAGCATCGCGTTGATCTGACGGTTCGAGGTACCGGTGGCGATCACCATGTAGTCGGTCAGGCTGTGCTTGTCCTTGACGTCGATGACCTGGATGTCCTGGGCCTTCACGTCTTCCAGGGCGGCCTTGGCCAGTTCAACCAGCTCTTCGCCGGACAGGGAAATCTTTTGCTGTGTCATATAAAACTCATTCAGTTCAATTGGGCGCGCGGTACAGTCCGTGCGCCTCGATGTAGGCCAGTACCGCGTCTGGCACCAGAAAACGTACCGACTTACCGCTGGCCAGCAGTTGACGGATCTGGGTGGCAGACACCGAAAGCGGTGTCTGCCAGACGAATGTAATGTGTCCGCCCGGGCCTTTGAGGGCCTTCGGATCGCTGACCGCTCGCGCCGCCAGCAGGTTGCGCATGGCGTCAGGCGACTCGCTGTCGGCGTCCGGGCGTTGCAGCACCACGATATGGCAGTGCTCCAGCAACTCTTCCCATCGATGCCAGGTCGGCAGGCCACAAAAGGCATCCCAACCCAGCAGTAAAAATAGCTGATCATCGACGGCAAGTTCTTCGCGCATCGATTCCAGCGTGTCGATGGTGTAAGACGGTTTGTCCCGCAGCAATTCGCGGTCGTCCACCGTCAATGGCGACACGCCTTGCACCGCGCTGCGAACCATCGCCAGACGGTCCTGCGCAGATACACCTGGCATATCGCGATGAGGTGGCCGGGCGCTGGGCGTCAGGCGCAACTCATCGAGTTCAAGCAGCGCGGCGACTTCCAGGGCGCCGCGCAAATGGCCGATGTGCACCGGGTCGAAGGTCCCGCCCAGCATGCCGATACGTTTCGGCGTGCGCGAGGCTTTCTTCCCGGCAGACTTGACCACTGTTTTCGTATTCTTGCCCGTCGGCTGCCGAAGGTCGGCCAAGTCAGACCGGCCCCTGCCCGCGCAATTGGCGGCCATCGCCGACCACCAGGTACTTCTCGCAGGTCAGGCCTTCCAGGCCAACCGGACCTCGGGCGTGGATCTTGTCGGTGGAAATGCCGATCTCCGCGCCAAGGCCGTATTCGAAACCGTCGGCAAAACAGGTGGGTGCGTTGATCATCACCGAGCTTGAATCGACCTCGGCCATGAAGCGGCGCGTCTGACCCTGGTGCTCGGAGATGATGGCGTCGCTGTGATGCGAGCCGTAATGATTGATGTGCTCGATGGCCTGGTCCAGGCCGGTCACCACGCGAATCGACAGGATCGGCGCCAGGTACTCGGTGTGCCAGTCATCTTCGGTGGCCGCAATCGCCTCGATCAGCTCGCGGGTGCGCTCGCAGCCGCGTAGCTCGACGCCCTTCTCGCGGAACTGGGCAGCCATCTGCGGCAGGAAATCGGCGGCAATGGCCTGATCCACCAGCAGGGTCTCCATGGCGCCGCAGATGCCGTAACGGTAGGTCTTGGCGTTGAACGCGATGCGCTGGGCCGCTGCCAGATCGGCGTGGGCACTGACATAGACGTGGCAGATGCCATCCAGGTGCTTGATCACCGGCACCCGGGCCTCACGACTGACGCGCTCGATCAAGCCCTTGCCGCCGCGCGGGACGATCACGTCCACGTATTCAGGCATGGTGATCAGGGCGCCAACGGCGGCGCGGTCAGTGGTTTCCACCACCTGAACCACGGCAGCGGGCAAACCGGCCTCGGCCAGACCGCGTTGAATGCAGGCGGAAATGGCGCGATTGGAATTGATGGCCTCGGAGCCCCCACGCAGGATGGTGGCGTTGCCGGACTTCAGGCACAGGCTCGCGGCGTCGATCGTCACGTTCGGACGCGACTCGTAAATGATGCCGACCACGCCCAGCGGCACGCGCATCTTGCCGACCTGGATGCCCGAAGGCTGAAAACTCATGTCACGGATGGTGCCGATGGGGTCCGGGAGACCTGCGACCTGACGCAAACCGGCGATCATGCTGTCGATGCGCGCAGGGGTCAGGGCCAGACGTTCCAGCAGAGCAGCTTCCAGACCATTGGCGCGACCGGCGGCCAGATCCTGTTCGTTGGCGGCGACCAGCTCGTCACGGGCAGCGTCCAGCGCCGCGGCGGTAGCGGCCAGCGCGCGGTTTTTCTGCGCAGTACTGGCGCGGCCGATCACACGCGAAGCTTCGCGGGCGGCGCGACCCAGGCGGGTCATGTAGTCAAGAACGGACTCAGTCATGGTCTCAGAGGTCTTGGCAGAGAAGAAAGCGGCCGATTATAGCTGCCGGGCGTGACGAACGACAGCGGCGACAGGCGGATGGTCGATATAAGCCGGTTTTGTTGGGTGAAATTTACGAGTTGCCACCGTAGCAGCACGGCTTGCCGGCGGGGGCGCCCTCAAGATCGCCCCCGCCGGCAAGCCGTGCTGCTACGAAAGCATTCGAATCAGCACCCGCCATTCAGCTGCAATTAAGCCCCGGATTGCTATCATCGCCAGCCACACCATCACGTTGCCCCGCCCATGCCCGAGCATTCCCAGCGCGCCCTGCCCGACAGCTTCTTCGACCGCGACGCCCAGACCCTCGCCCGCGATCTGCTGGGCAAGGTCGTGCGGCACAAGGTCGGCGACCTGTGGTTGTCGGCACGCATCATAGAGACCGAAGCCTATTACCTCGAGGAAAAAGGCAGCCATGCGTCCCTCGGCTACACAGAAAAGCGTAAGGCTTTGTTTCTGGATGGCGGGCACATCTATATGTACTACGCCCGAGGCGGCGATTCGCTGAACTTCAGCGCCCACGGCCCGGGCAATGCGGTGCTAATCAAATCGGCCTATCCATGGGTTGATGAAGCCAGCCAGCACGGGCTCAGCGACGAAAACAGCCTGGCGCAGATGCAGCTCAACAATCCCGACGCCAGCGGCAACCTGCGTCCCCGCGAACGCTTGTGCGCCGGGCAGACCCTGCTGTGCAAGGCGCTGGGCCTGAAGGTGCCTATGTGGGACGGCAAGCGCTTCGATCACCAGCGGATCTTCGTCGAGGACGTCGGCCAACATCCGCAGCGCATCATCCAGACCTCTCGCCTGGGCATCCCGACCGGGCGCGACGAGCACCTGATGTACCGCTTCGTGGACGCCGAGTATGCGCGCGTCTGCACACGGAACCCTCTGCGACGCGGCCAAGTCGAAGGCCGCGACTACCTTTTCATCGAGCAAGGACACTGACCCATGGGCGCATGGCTCGACAGCATCACCGCATGGCTGACCCTCAATCCGTCCTGGTTGGGGGCCGCGCTGTTTCTGGTGTCATTCCTGGAATGCCTGGCCATCGCGGGCATCATCGTACCCGGCACGGTGGCACTGTTCGCCATTGCCGCACTGGCAGGGACCGGAATCCTGGACCTGCACCAGGCACTGCTGCTCGGCTTTCTCGGCGGTCTGCTGGGTGATCTGGTGTCCTACTTTGTTGGCAGACGCTTCCACCAGAACATCCGCCGCCTGCCCGGCCTGCGCCATCACCCTGAATGGATGACCGGCGCCGAAACCTACTTCCAGCGCTACGGCATCGCGAGTCTGCTGGTAGGCCGCTTCATCGGTCCGCTGCGCCCGATGCTGCCGATGGTCGCGGGGATGTTCGACATGCCGTTCGTGCGGTTTGCCGCCGTGAGCGTGGTGGCGGCGGCGGGCTGGTCCATGGCCTACATTCTTCCGGGCTGGGCGGCAGGTGCAGCGGTGCGTCTGCCGTTGCCCGAAGGCTTCTGGCCACAAGCCGGCGTGGTGGGTGCGGGCCTGGCGATCCTGCTGGGCGTGGGGGTTCACTGCAGCGCCCACGGCAAACCCTACGCGACCCGCCTGATCGCGCTGGTCAGTTTTGTCCTGCTGGCGGCCGTGTTTCTCGGTTGGCCGTACCTGGCGCACCTCGACCAGGGTGTGATGACCCTGGTGCAGGAGCATCGCAGCGCGGCGGCGGAAACCTTCGTCGTGCTGGTTACAGGCCTTGGCGACTTCCGCACGCAATTCTGCGCGGCGGCCCTGCTGTTGCTGATCCTGGTAGCGACCCGGCAGTGGCGCCATGCGATCTTCGCCTGCTCGACGACACTGGGCGCGGCGATCATCAACCAGTGCATGAAACACACCTTCGCCCGCGCCCGCCCGGAAGTCCTGGCCGAACCCTTGGCCACGTTCAGCATGCCCAGCGGGCACGCGTCAGCCTCTTTCGCGCTGTTCATGACCCTGGCGGTGCTGGCAGGGCGAAGCCAGCCGGTCCGGTTGCGCCTGACCTGGCTGTTGCTCGGGGCGATTCCGGCGGCGTCGATTGCGATGTCGCGGGTCTACCTGGGCGTGCACTGGCCCACGGATGTGCTGGCGGGGATGCTACTGGCGTTCTTCGCCTGCGCGGCGAGCCTGGCGCTGGTTGAGAAAAACCAGCCGTTGCCGGCCCTGCCATTGCGAGTGTGGTGGTTGCTGCTACCGGCGATCGTCGCGCTGCTGGGCGGATTTGCCTTCCACTCGCTGGCCCATGGGCTGATTCGGTATGAGTATTGAAACCCCAACCGCCACCGCTGTGTAGGAGCGCGCTTGCCCGCGAAGGCGGCGTGTCTATGGCATTTGCGTTGCCTGACACGACGCCATCGCGGGCAAGCGCGCTCCTACAAGGGGAATCTACGCCTGCATATCCCCCTGCATCTCATCGAGCAGGTCCTGAATGGCGTCGAGCCGTTCTTCGGCGTCGTCGATCTCCAGCAATTCGATCTTGTCTTCTTCGGCGAAAGGCAACAGGTAGGCCAGCTGATTGCTCAGCGACTGCTGACCACTGGCGGTCAGGCCCATGTTCAAGGCCGCTACCATCGGATGCTCACCGAGCGCAGCCAACAGCGCGACCAGGTCTTCGTCCTCTTCCTGCAAGGGCTGCTCTTGCGGATCTTCCAGCCACTGCACCTCGGCGATCAGCAGGTTGTCGCGCTGGGCTTGCGCCTCGATCACCCGGAAACGCCGCCCGCCGACCACACGAATGCCCAGCAGGCCGTTGTCCTGCTGCTGGAAGTCAGTGACCAGCGCTTCGCAACCGATCTGCGAGAAACCTTCGGGCACATCGCCCACTTCGCTGCCTTCGGTGATGCAGACCACGCCGAAGCCTTTGCCCTGCTTCATGCAGCGCCCGATCATGTCCAGGTAACGCGCCTCGAATATCTGCAAATCCAGGACACAGCCCGGAAACAGCACGGCGTTCAGCGGAAACAGGGGCAACGACATAAATCCATCCTCAAGCAACCCATCTTCAAGCCACAAGAGACACCGCCAACGGCAGAAACAACGCCGTGGCGACGCCCATCAGACTCATCGCCAGTGCCGCGAAGGCACCACACTCTTCACCTTCCTGCAACGCAGCCGAGGTGCCGACCGCATGGGCCGTCAGCCCCAGCGCCATGCCTCGGGCTTCCGGGCTCTGCACACCGGCCAGCGTCAACAGGCCGGGGCCGAATATGCCGCCGATGACACCTGTAATCAACACGAAAACCGCAGCCAGCGCCGCCACGCCGCCAATTTGCTCGGCCACCAGCATCGCGATGGGCGAAGTGACCGACTTGGGCGCCATGGTCATCAGGATCATGTGATCGGCGCCCAGCACCCAGCCCAGCGCCACGCACAGCCCGGTCGCAAGCACGCCGCCAATCACCAGCGTAGTCAACACCGGCCAGAACAACTGCCGGATACGCCGCAGATTCAGATAAAGCGGCACAGCGAGCGCCACCGTCGCCGGGCCCAGCAGGATGCTGAGGATGTCGGTGCTCTTGCGGTACTCGGCGTAGTCCAGCCCGCAGGCGACCAACACACCGATCACCACCAGCATCGACACCAGCACCGGCTGCAGGAACACCCAGCGGGTTTTCTCGTAGCCGGCCAGCACCAGTTGATAGGCGCCCAGGGTAATGGCGATGCCGAACAGCGGATGGTGGATCACCGACAGCCATGCGCCTTGCCAGTCCAGACTCATGACGGCTCCCTGGGGCTGGGCTGATGCCCGGTGTGCTGGCGGTCGATGAGTTTTTGCATCAGCCAGCCGGCAAAGGTGAGCGAGATCATTAACGACAACACCAGGGAGCCTACAATGGCCCAGAAATCGTTGGCGATCTGGCCGGCGTAGACCATCACCCCCACGGCCGGAGGCACCAGCAACAGCGGCAGATAACGCAGCAGGCTGCCCGCAGCCAGGCTGATGGGCTCGCTGACTTCACCGCGAACCATCAGGTAGATCATCAGCAGCACCAGCCCGATGATCGGCCCCGGCAGTATCGAAAGGATCAGATGATTGAGCGCCGTTCCCAGCAACTGGAACAGCACCAACCACGTCAGGCCTCTTAGCAACATAGAAAACTCCAGCAAATTCGCGGCGGCATTATACGCATGCAGCCTGGCAGGCTATGGGATGGTATTCGCCAGAACCCGGGGTTCTTGACCAACGCCTGTGGGCGTGGTGATCTTTAGCCTGGATCGCATCATCCCTGTAGGAGTGAGCTTGCTCGCGATAGCGGAAGATCAGTCGAGTGATGTTTCACAGACAGACTGCTATCGCGAGCAAGCTCACTCCTACAGGATTGCGTGAACACCCATCATTGAGTGAAGCAATAAAAGAGCCTATAGCCGCACCAGACTGAAAAAACAAAACCGATTCACTAAGGAGAGTATCGATGCCCTATGTACCTGTTGCAGAGCTCAAGAGTTATGAAGGCAAGGAACTGGGAAGTTCCGAGTGGCTGACGATCGATCAGGCACGTATCAATCTGTTTGCCGAGGCCACTGGCGACTTCCAGTTCATCCACGTTGACCCGGTAAAAGCGGCGCAAACGCCGTTCGGCTCGACCATCGCCCATGGTTTCCTGTCGCTGTCGCTGATTCCCAAACTCATGGAATCACTGCTGGTCATGCCCGAAGGGCTGAAAATGGCGGTCAACTATGGTCTGGACAGCGTACGTTTCATCCAGCCGGTGAAGGTCGATTCGCGCGTTCGTCTAAAAGTTGCCCTGATCGAAGTCACCGAAAAGAAGCCTGGCCAATGGTTGCTCAAAGCCACTGCAACGCTTGAAATCGAAGGGCAGGACAAGCCTGCGTTCATCGCTGAACCCCTTTCCCTCTGCTTCGTGTAAGCGCCCCTGAACATGAAACAGTCGTAACTGACTGTTTCATGACGCTTCCCGGCTGCGGCATACTCGCTGCGGCCGTGTGAGCGACTCGATACAAGAACGCGAATCCGATCACGCCGAACTTATTCATCTGCGGGATTTACCATGCGTGCGTTTGCCCCTCTGGCCCTGACCCTTCTGCTGACCGCTTGCGGTGATGGCGAATCGCTGCTTCCGCCGGATGCGCGCCTGCCCGACGGCGGCCGCTACCGCGGCGACGTGGTCAGTGGGGTGCTGCAAGGCAAAGGCCGCATCGACTACCCCAATGGCAGCTGGTATGCCGGCGAGTTCAGCAAAGGCCAATGGAACGGCCAGGGCGAGTGGCATGCCAGCAACGGCGACCTCTATAAAGGTGGCTTCAAGGACGGCCTGTTCGACGGCCCCGGCGCGCTGACCACCAGTAGCGGCACCTACGTCGGCGGCTACAAACTGGGGCGCCGCGAGGGCGAAGGCACGCTCAAAGAGCATGGCATGAGCTACCGCGGCGAGTTCAAGGCCGACCTTTACGACGGCCTGGGCCATCTGGAACTCGAAGACGGCAGCGAGTATCAAGGCCAGTTCACCCGCGGCAAGCCCAATGGCGAAGGCCAGCGCAGCGATGCGGCAGGCAACCAGTTCAGCGGCAAGTTCGTCGACGGCCAGCTCGAAGGCACTGGCAATTTCAACAGCGCAGACGGCGACCAGTACGTCGGCGGCTTCCACAACAACCAGCTCAACGGGCGCGGCCGCTACGAGAACGCCGACGGTGACGTCTGGTCGGGCCAGTTCAAGGATGGCGCCTTCACCGGCAAGGGCGAACTGATCGGCGCCGACGGCACCAGCTACCAGGGCCAGTTTCGCAACTGGCGCTTCGCCGGCGAAGGCCGTCTGAAGCTGCCGGACGGCACTGTCTATGTCGGCCAGTTCGACAACGACAATTACGACGGTCCGGGCGTGCTGACCTCCCCTGATGGCCAGGTGCAGAGTGGCACCTGGGCCAACGGCCAGCGGGTACGTGACGCCATGGGCAAGCTGCTGCCCGACCCGCTGGAAACCGGCCTGCTCGCACAGGGTCCTCTGCTGGACAAGGCCCTGGCCGCAATCCCGGCTTCGACCCCCGCCATCGAACTCTACAGCCTGGTGGTCGGCGGCGACGGCAAGCAGAGCGTGTTCATGCGCGAGGCCGACTACGTCAACAAGCTGCTCGCGACCCGCTTCGGCGCGTATGGCCAGATCGCACTGGTCAACCATCGCGACCACATGGCCGACCGTCCACTGGCGACGCGGGAAAACATCAGCCGCGCGGTGCAGACCCTCGCCCTGCGCAGCGGTCCTGAAGACCTGATCTTCATCTACCTCACCAGCCACGGCACCCACGACCACGAACTGGTGCTGGATCAGCCGCGCCTGGAACTGTCGGACCTGCCCGCCAACGAGATGGCCTCGGTGCTGGCGCCGCTGAAGAATCGCGACAAGGTGGTGGTCATTTCAGCCTGTTACTCCGGGGGGTTCATCCCGGCAATCAAGGACGAACGCACCATGGTCATCACCGCCTCACGGGAAGACCGGGTGTCGTTCGGCTGCTCCGAAGAAGCGGATTTCACTTACTTCGGCGAAGCGCTGTTCGGCAAGGCATTGGTGGAAACCGATGACCTGCAGCAGGCCTTCAACGACGCCAAGGTCACGGTTGCACAGCGGGAAATCGAGGAAAACTTCGAGGCCTCCGAGCCGCAGATCTGGGCGCCCAAGGGCGTGATCGCGCGCTGGAAGCAGTTGCGCAAGAGCCAGGCCGAGCGTGCACTCAACACCGTGTCCATCGGCAAGGGACTGAACCCGGCACCCGCTCGCTGAGCGGATGAAGATTTGCAAAGATTTGTGAAACCAGCAATGTCGGTGGACAGTCTGTTGCGTTAGAGCGCCTATGCTTGTGTCGTATCAAGGGAGAAAGACCATGTACTTGACGCCGCAACACATCCTGCTTGCCGGAGCCACGGGATTGACAGGCGAACACCTGCTCGACCGTCTGCTCAGCGAACCCACTGTCAGCCGCGTGCTGGCACCTAGCCGTAGGCCGCTGGCCGAACATCCGCATCTGGAAAACCCTGTAGGCGACTTCACCTCACTGCTCGCAGAACTGGGCGGGCGAGTGGACATCGCCTTTTGCTGTCTGGGCAGCACCATCAAGCAGGCCGGCTCGCAAGACGCCTTTCGCGCCGTGGACATGGACATGGTCGTGGCCTTTGGCAGACGCGCCCGTGAACTGGGCGCGCGGCATCTGTTGGTCGTCAGCGCGGTGAATGCCGATCCTGAATCAAGCATCTTCTACAGCCGCGTCAAAGGCGAAATGGAAGCCGCGCTCAGGGACCAGAACTGGCCCCAACTGACCATCGCCCGCCCGTCACTGCTGCTGGGCGAGCGCGCCGATCAGCGCCTGGTAGAGCAACTGGCCGCGCCTATCGCTAAGCTGATTCCCGGCAAATACGGCGGCATCGAAGCCTGCCAACTGGCAAGGGCGCTGTGGCGCCTGGCGCTGGAAGAACAGGACGGGGTGCGGATCGTGGAGTCCGATGAGTTGCGCCGGTTGGGTAAGTAGGCATTCCCCCTGTAGGAGCGCGCTTGCCCGCGATTGCGGTGTATCTGCGGGATCTATGCTGCCTGGACATACCGCCATCGCGGGCAAGCGCGCTCCTACAGGCACTACATCCCGCCCGAGGCCTGGAAGCCCACCCCCAACGCCGTCAGGATCGACAACGGCAACAGCACCGTATCCAGCAGCGCGCTGCCCGGCAGATCCAGCATCGGGTATTTCGGAGCTTCGGCGCCGAAGCGGTCTTTCTCGCAACAGCCGCCCTGAATCGCATACAGGTCCAGCCGCGTGCCGGAGTACACCACCGGCGCGCCGGGCTGGTTGGCATCCAGGGTGCGCACAGTCGAGCATCCCGTGGCCAGCAGCAACCCGAGGGTCAGCACAAACAGCTTCTTATTCATCGGCGCCCAAATGATGTTCACCCCAGCGCGGCAGCATGTCCTGCGGGATGTTGAGCAAGTTGAGAATGCGCGCCACGACGAAATCCACCAGATCATCGATGGTCTGTGGCTGGTGATAGAAACCCGGCGAAGCCGGCAGAATCACCGCGCCCATGTTCGACAGTTTCAGCATGTTCTCCAGATGAATACTGGAGAACGGCGCCTCGCGGGGCACCAGAATCAACTGACGGCGCTCCTTGAGAGTCACGTCGGCGGCGCGTTCGATCAGATTATTGCAGGCGCCGGTGGCGATGGCCGACAAAGTGCCCGTCGAGCACGGCACCACCACCATCGCCGCGGGTGAGCCGGACCCCGAGGCCACCGGAGACATCCAGTCCTCCTTGCCGTACACCCGAATCTGGCCATCGGCGGCGCCGGTGTATTCGGTGAGGAACGCCTGCATCATCTGCGGCTTGGGCGGCAAGGTGACATCGGTTTCGGTGGCCATCACCAACTGCGCGGCCTTGGAGATCAGGAAGTGCACTTCCCGATCTTCACGCACCAGGCAATCGAGCAGGCGCAGACCATACTGCGCCCCGGACGCGCCGGTCATCGCCAGGGTGATGCGCTCCGGACCGCTCATTTCAGCGCCTCGGCCAGTTTGCCGTGCAGCCCGCCGAAGCCGCCGTTGCTCATGATGACCACGTGGGTGCCGGGCTGGGCCTGGCTTTTCACGCGCTCGATGATGGCTTCAAGGGAGTCGCAGACCACCGAAGGCGTCTTGCACAGCGCGGCGGTCGCGGCCAGGTCCCAGCCCAGATTGGCCGGCGCGTACCAGACCACCTGATCAGCCTGATCGACGCTTTCCGGCAAGCCGTCGCGGTGCGCACCGAGCTTCATCGAGTTCGAACGCGGTTCGACCACAGCGATGATCGGCGAGTCGCCCACCTTCTTGCGCAGGCCGTCCAGCGTGGTGGCGATAGCGGTCGGGTGGTGAGCGAAGTCGTCGTAGATGGTAATGCCGCGCACTTCGGCGACCTTCTCCATGCGCCGCTTAACGCTCTTGAATGCGCTCAGGGCTTCGACGCCTTGCTGCGGTACGACGCCCACATGCCGCGCCGCTGCCAGCGTGGCCAGGGCGTTGGCAACGTTGTGCTGGCCGGTCATGTCCCAATCGACCACGCCTTGAGCGACGCCTTCGAAGATCACTTCGAACCTGGAGCCGTCCTCGCGCAGCAGCTTCGCCTGCCACTGGCCGCCCTGCCCGGTGGTCTGCACCGGGGTCCAGCAGCCCATCTGGATCACGCGCTCAAGGGCCGGCTCGGTGGTCGGATGAATCACCAGGCCTTCGCTCGGGATGGTACGCACCAGATGGTGGAATTGCCGCTCGATGGCCGGCAGATCCGGGAAGATGTCAGCGTGATCGAACTCAAGATTGTTGAGAATCGCGGTGCGCGGGCCGTAATGGACGAACTTCGAGCGCTTGTCGAAGAACGCGCTGTCGTACTCGTCGGCCTCGACCACGAAGAACGGCGTGTCGCCCAGGCGCGCAGACACTGCAAAGTTCTGCGGAACACCGCCAATCAGAAAGCCCGGGCTCATGCCTGCGTGCTCCAGCACCCAGGCGAGCATGCTGCTGGTGGTGGTCTTGCCGTGAGTGCCAGCGACCGCCAGCACCCAGCGACCACGCAGCACGTGATCGGCCAGCCACTGCGGGCCGGAGACATAGGGCAGACCCTTGTTCAGGACGTATTCCACGGCCGGGTTGCCACGGGACATCGCATTGCCGACCACCACCAGATCCGGCGCAGGCTCAAGGTGCGAAGGGTCGTACCCTTGCATCAGCTCGATGCCCTGTGCCTGGAGCTGCGTGCTCATCGGCGGATAGACGTTGGCATCGGAGCCCGTGACTTTATGGCCCAGATCCTTGGCGAGCACCGCCAGCGAACCCATGAACGTACCGCAGATACCCAGAATATGAATGTGCATGACCGACCTCTTAAAACATTCGCGCAGGTTAGCTTAGAGAGGGTCGGTTCGCACAGTTCAATCGGCACAGCGATTCCGCCTGTAGGAGCGCGCTTGCCCGCGACGGCGGTGCATCAGATACATCGAAGGCGGCTGATACAACGCTTTCGCGGGCAAGCGCGCTCCTACAGTTGCGGATGGCTAACGGGCAATCCCGTGCTTGCGCAGCTTTCTATACAAGGTATTACGGCTGACGCCCAATTCCTGGGCAGCATGTGTCATGTGCCAACGCTGCGCCTCCAGTATCTCGATCAACGCAGAACGCTCGGCACAATCGAGTGGCGAGTCCTCGGGTTTCGCGGCGACATCCTTCTTCACCGCGCCCTGGCGGATTACCAGTGGCAAGTCGGCATGGCAGACTTTTTCATCCTCAGCGAGCGCCGCCAGCGTGCGCAACACATTGCGCATCTGCCGCACATTGCCCGGCCAGGGAAAATCGAGCAGCGCCTGCCGGGCCTCGGCGTCGATCACCACCTGCTGGCCACCCGCCTCTTCCTCCAGCAGGAAGTCCATCAACTGCGCCTTGTCGCTGCGTTCTCTTAATGCCGGCAGGGCGATTTCCAGGCCGTTGAGCCGGTAGTAGAGGTCTTCGCGAAAACTGCCGTCCTCCACCCGTCCCAAGAGATTGCGGTGGGTAGCGCTGATGATTCGTACATCCACAGACTGCGGCTCACCGCCGATGGGCACCACCAGACGGTCTTCCAGAACGCGCAGGAGCCGTGTCTGCAGCGCCACCGGCATGTCGCCGATCTCATCGAGAAACAGGGTGCCACCATCGGCCTGCTGCAACTTGCCGCGCATGCCTTCCTTGCGCGCGCCGGTGAAACTGCCGCCGCGATAACCGAACAACTCGCTTTCGATCAGGCTTTCCGGAATGGCGGCGCAGTTGAGTGCAACGAATGGCTGGTGCGAGCGGCCACTGGCCTGATGCACGGCCTTGGCGAACGCTTCCTTGCCCGAGCCGGTTTCACCGTTGATCAACAGCGGCACATCACGCTCGAATACCTTCAAGGCGCGACGAAAGTCGGCCTGCAGCGAAGGATCGCCCAGGCAGATACCACTCAACGCAGGCTTCTCTAGCGGCTTGCTGACAACAGGCGCGCTAACCCCCTTCAGCACCGGCTGAGCCTGCCCACGCAGCACGGCGAAAAAACCACGGCCGTCTCGGGTTCGCAGTGGCCAACTGGCGGCTGCATCGGGCGAGGCGCGGCTCAAGAGTTGGTCCAGGGAACAATCGAACAATGCCTCGACCGGCTGGCCAATCAGATCGGCGCGGCCCAGGCTCAGCATGTTCAACGCGCTCTGGTTCAGCGCCCTGACCCGCCCTTCGCCGTCGAACGCCAGCAGCCCTTCGTTGAACAGCCCGACGGCGCCAGCCTGCAGGTGAAAACGCAGCAGCCACTGATCGTCGAAATGCCGCAGGAAGTAACTGCTTTCGATTGTTTTTGCCGACAGATTGACCAGCGCCATGGTGTGAAACTGGCTCTGGCGAGACACATCGTGCCGCGCCGACGACACATCCAGCACCGCCAGCAGATCGCCATGAGGATCGAACACCGGACTGGCCGAGCAGGTCAGCCCGGTATGCCGCCCGCGAAAATGCTCATCGCGGTGGATCGTCACCGATTGCCGCTCCACCAGGCACGTACCGATGCCGTTGGTGCCCTCCCGCGCTTCGCTCCAGTCCGCGCCCAGCCACAAACCGGCGCGCTCGAAGATCTTGCGCTCGCCGTCCTGGGTCACGCAATTGAGGATGACCCCTCGCGCGTCGGTCAACAGCACCGCATTACCGCCCGACAATTGCTGGTGCAGGCTGTTCATCTCGCCACCGGCGATGGTCAGCACTTGTTGCAGGCGTTCGCGGCTTTCCAGCACCCGGGCATGCTCCAGCACGGTGGGCGCCATGGCCTGTGCGGGGTCCAGGTGATAGTCGTCAAGACAACGCTGCCAGGAGCGGGCGATGGAAGGGTCGGCGCCAGGGCCGTAGCGGTGATCGGCCTTGCCCTGGGCGAATGTCAGGACTTGCCGGGCATGGCGGGTTAGGTGGTTGCTATGCATTTTCTTGTTGTTCCTGTGCATGCTTGCGAACCAGCATCCTCCAGGCCCTCCCTTATTGCAATCCTTGGCACGGGCCTGCCCGCCGAGCTGTCCCACATTCGATACAAAGTGTCACTCTGCCCGTCCCGCAACTGGCACATCGACAGCAGCCAAGCGTCTGATTTTTCGGCAAAACCCTTGTAAACCGGGCACCGCACGGCAGTGGCCCGCGCTTTGCTCTACGCTTTAATCAAGCGCAGCAGCGCGTTATCCCCACACAATCACAAGAGCAAGGAGATATTCACCATGCGTTATGCCCATCCCGGTACTGAAGGCTCGATCGTTACCTTCAAGACCAAATACGGCAACTACATCGGTGGCGAATTCGTGCCGCCGGTCAAAGGCCAGTATTTTGAAAACACCTCGCCTATCACCGGCAAACTGATCGCCGAATTCCCTCGCTCGACTGCCGAAGACATCGATAAAGCCCTGGATGCCGCCCACGCCGCTGCCGATGCGTGGGGCAAGACTTCCGTTCAGGAACGCTCGCTGACCCTGCTGAAAATCGCCGACCGCATCGAGCAGAACCTCGAACTGCTGGCCGTGACCGAGACATGGGACAACGGCAAGGCCGTGCGTGAAACCCTCAACGCCGACATCCCGCTGGCTGTGGACCACTTCCGTTATTTCGCAGGTGTGCTGCGTGCCCAGGAAGGGTCCGCCGCCGAAATCGACGGCAACACCGTGGCCTACCACATCCATGAGCCGCTGGGCGTCGTCGGCCAGATCATCCCGTGGAACTTCCCGATCCTGATGGCCGCCTGGAAGCTCGCGCCGGCCCTGGCTGCGGGCAACTGCGTCGTGCTCAAACCTGCCGAACAAACCCCGCTGGGCATTACCGTCCTGCTGGAACTGATCGGCGACCTGCTGCCAAAAGGCGTGCTCAACGTGGTGCAAGGCTATGGCCGCGAAGCCGGTGAAGCACTGGCGAGCAGCAAACGCATCGCCAAGATCGCGTTCACCGGCTCAACGCCTGTGGGCTCGCACATCATGAAACTGGCGGCCGACAGCATCATCCCGTCCACCGTGGAGCTGGGCGGCAAGTCGCCGAACATCTACTTCGAAGACGTGATGAGCGCCGAGCCCGAGTTCATCGACAAGGCCGCCGAAGGCGTGGTGCTGGCGTTCTTCAACCAGGGCGAAGTCTGCACCTGCCCATCGCGCTGCCTGGTTCAGGAGTCCATCTACCCGCAGTTCATGGAAGCGGTGATGAAGAAGGTCCTGAAGATCAAGCGCGGCGACCCGCTGGATACCGACACCATGGTCGGCGCCCAGGCATCGCAGCAACAATTCGACAAGATCCTTTCCTACCTCGACATCGCCCAGGGCGAAGGCGCCGAGCTGCTGACCGGTGGCAAGGTCGAGAAGCTGGAAGGCTCGCTGGCGACCGGCTACTACATCCAGCCGACCCTGCTGCGCGGCAACAACAAGATGCGCGTGTTCCAGGAAGAAATCTTTGGCCCGGTGGTCAGCGTGACCACCTTCAAGGATGAAGCCGAAGCCGTCGCCATCGCCAACGACACCGAGTTCGGCCTCGGTGCCGGCGTGTGGACCCGCGACATCAACCGCGCCTACCGCGTGGGCCGCGCCATCAAGGCTGGCCGCGTGTGGACCAACTGCTACCACCTGTATCCAGCCCACGCTGCATTCGGTGGTTACAAAAAATCCGGCGTCGGCCGCGAAACCCACAAAGTCGCGCTCGAACACTACCAGCAGACCAAAAACCTGCTGGTGAGCTACGACATCAACCCGCTGGGCTTCTTCTGATCCAGTGACAGCAGTCAGATGACGGCCTCTTCGGAGGCCGTTTTTTTTTAACCGCCACCACATTCCTGTAGGAGTGAGCTTGCTCGCGATGGTTGCCTGCCTACCACCACAACGCCAATGGTCTGCCGCTATCGCGAGCAAGCTCACTCCTACAGGGTACGGTGCGGCGAGAGCAGCGCTTTTGGATTGCACTTTCTAAAGCGCTTGGGCAAAGTCGAAACCGTCTGTCCCAGTGCCAGGCGTCCTCCCCCTTTCATGCATTGCACAATGAAGCTGAGGCCCAACCATGCGGATCATTCAAGCCACCCTGGAGCACCTGGACCTGTTGACCCCTCTGTTCGTCAAATACCGCGAGTTCTACGGCGAACTGCCCTACCCCGATTCCTCCCGTGACTTCCTGGAAAAACGCCTGCGCCGCGAAGAGTCGGTGATCTACCTGGCGCTACCGATGGATGACGACAGCAAGTTGCTGGGCTTCTGCCAGCTCTACCCCAGCTATTCCTCGCTGTCGCTCAAGCGCGTGTGGATCCTCAACGACATCTACGTCGCCGAAGACGCCCGCCGCCAACTGGTCGCCGATCACCTGATCCAGAAAGCCAAGAAGATGGCCCGCGAAACCCAGGCCGTGCGCATGCGCGTGTCCACCAGCGCCAACAACGAAGTGGCACAGAAAGTCTACGAATCCATCGGATTTCGTGAAGATACCCAATTCAAGAACTACGTGTTGCCGATCAATTGAGGTTCCCGCACCCGTAGGAGCGCGCTTGCCCGCGATGGCGATCTGGCTGGGGACGATTTGCCGTCTGACACGCCGCCGTCGCGGGCAAGCGCGCTCCTACGGAAGATGTGTTCCATCAATACCAAACGTTTCAATCTGCACACAGTCCCAGCAACACCCCGATTCTTCCCTCTATAATGCGGCCCACCTCACCTCTTTCCACTGACCCGGACCGGGTCTCATCATCAGGTGCCGTACATGGATTTCAACCCGATCGATATCATTCTCCACCTGGACGTCTACCTGGACATGCTGGTGACCAACTACGGCACCTGGGTCTACGCGATCCTGTTCCTGGTGATCTTCTGCGAGACCGGCCTTGTGGTGACGCCGTTCCTGCCGGGTGACTCGCTGCTGTTCATCGCAGGCGCGGTGGCAGCCGGTGGCGGCCTGGACCCTGTCGTGCTGGCCGGGCTGCTGATGGCGGCTGCGATCATCGGCGACAGCACCAACTACGTCATTGGCCGAACGGTGGGCGACAAGCTGTTCAAGAACCCCAATTCGAAGATCTTCCGCCGCGACTACCTGACCAAGACCCACGAGTTCTACGAGCGCCATGGCGGCAAGACCGTGACCCTGGCGCGCTTCCTGCCGATCATCCGCACCTTCGCCCCGTTCGTTGCGGGCCTGGGCAAGATGAACTACCTGCGCTTCGTCAGTTTCAGCGTGCTGGGTTCGATCCTGTGGGTCGGCAGCCTGGTGACCCTGGGCTACTTCTTCGGCAACATCCCGTTCATCAAGAAGAACCTGACCTTGCTGGTGCTGGTCATCATCCTGATCTCGCTGCTGCCGATGATCATTGGCCTGGTCCGCAGCCGCATGGGCCGTTCCGCCACAGCGCGCTGAACCATGTGGCCGTTTGGCAACTGGCTCAAGCGCCGCACGCTGGCACGTCACCAGGTCGCCCCTGAACTCTGGGGCCGGGTGCGCGAGCGTTTGCCGATCCTCGACGGCCTCAGCGCCGAAGAGGATCGCCGCCTGCTCGACAGCTGCATCCTGTTTCTGCAAGCCAAGACCCTGACCGCGCTGGAAGGCGTCGAACTGGACGACGAGTCCTGCCTGTTCCTGGCGGCGCAGGCCCAGTTGCCGTTGCTGGCGCTGGACGACCTGGACTGGTATCGCGGCTTTCACGAAATCATCCTCTATGGCGATGACTTCATCAGCCCGCAGAAACACCGCGACGCCAGCGGCATCGAACACGAGTGGGATGGCGAGCACAGCGGCGAAGCTTGGAGCCAGGGCCCGGTGATTCTCGCCTGGCCGGGGGTGCTGTCCAGCGGCGGTTGGGAGGCGTACAACCTGCCGATCCACGAACTGGCGCACAAACTCGACATGCTGGGCGGCGACGCCAACGGCCTGCCTCCGCTGCACAGCGACATGCGCATCAGCGACTGGGCCAGCGCCATGCAAGGCGCCTTCGATGACCTCAATCGCCAGCTGGACGCCGACCCCGACGCCGAAACGGCCATCGACCCCTACGCTGCGGAAAACCCGGCCGAGTTCTTTGCAGTCACTAGCGAGTACTTCTTCAGCGCCCCGGATTTGCTGGTCGAGGCCTATCCGGACGTCTATCGGCAGCTCAAGGCGTTCTACCGGCAGGACCCTCTGGCGCGGCTTACGGCGCTTCAGGCAGCACTTTAGGCCTGCAAGCCTGTCTATGAGGCTCAAGACAAGGTCCAGGACCGATGGGTGTAATGGTAACGGTTACCAAATATGCCTATAATCCGGCCACTTTTTGGCGTTGCACGCCAGATTCAGCAATGGTCAACCAAGGGGGCAAAGCCCAATGAGCTACAGCAAAATTCCGGCCGGTAAAGACCTGCCGAATGACATCTACGTCGCCATCGAGATCCCGGCCAACCACGCGCCGATCAAGTACGAAATCGACAAGGATAGCGACTGCCTGTTCGTTGACCGTTTCATGGCCACCCCGATGTTCTACCCGGCCAACTACGGTTTCATTCCCAACACCCTGGCCGACGACGGTGACCCCCTCGACGTGCTGGTCGTGACTCCATACCCGGTCGCACCAGGCTCGGTCATCCGCGCCCGTCCGGTTGGCGTACTGAACATGACCGACGACGGCGGCGGCGATGCCAAAGTCATCGCAGTTCCTCACGACAAGCTGTCCCAGCTGTACGTCGACGTGAAGGAATACACCGACCTGCCGCCGCTGCTGATCCAGCAGATCGAGCACTTCTTCGCGAACTACAAAGATCTCGAAAAAGGCAAATGGGTCAAGATCGAAGGCTGGGCCGGCGCTGATGCCGCTCGCGAAGCCATCACCAAATCGGCCGCTGCCTACAAGGGCTGATCCGGTTCGCTCCCTGCGAAGCGCTCGCCGCTTCGCAGGTGGCACCCTCCTGCCTGTATGCCTCTCCCCCTGACACCTTTCTCCAGCATCACTCCCGCAACTTTTTTGCCCTGAATGTTTAAAGTTTAGTGGGTAAAGTCTTGCCGTTTATCCGAATAAAACGCCGCAGGCTCATTGGCAATAAAACTTCGCCGCATCGCACCTGATAACGGACGACTTGAGGCTCTAGATCGGGCGATTCACGGAACGCCTTTGAAAACAGGTACTTTTGTCCGGGCGCATGGATTGTTGAGCGCAAAAGAAACAGTGAACGACATGCCCTACAACTTCATTCGAACGTTGTAATCCCTAACGTCAACTTCAAGTTTGATGCTTGACGCATTTGAACACTTCGTTCATTTAAACAAACTTGAACTGTCCGTAAAATTCGATCCATGAATACATCAGGTGATCGACTACGCGTCCTTCTGCGGGAGTGCCATCTCTCCGCCACAGACTTCGCCGCCAACCGCAAGGTGACGCCGCAACACGTGAACAACTGGTTCAAACGCGGCATCCCCATGGCACGCATGGAGGAAGTCGCCGAACTGCTCAGCGTCAACGCACGATGGCTGCGCACAGGCGACGGCCCGAAACACCCGGGAGAAGGCCGCGAAAAAAACGGCCACGATCGCATGTCCCGCACGCCTCCTGCGCGCGGCCACGTTCGGGAAGAGCTGGACATGCCCGTCTATACCGAACTTCAAACCCAGAACCCCGGGCAAACCGCCGTCAGCGAAATTCCCAACCACAAAGTGCGGTTATCCCGCCGCGTCCTGGAAGCCATGGACGTCGAACTGCACAACGCCATCTGCATCGCCATGGTCGGCAACAGCATGGCGGACAAGATCCAGGACGGCTCCCTCATCGGCGTCGACCGAGGCCGCACCAACGTCATCGACGGCGAAATGTACGCCCTCGAACACGCCGGCATGCTGCGCGTGAAATACCTCTATCGCCTGCCAGGCGGCAGCCTGCGCCTGCGCAGCCACAACGCCGGCGAATACCCCGACGAGATTTTCAGCGCCGAACAGATACAGGAACAGCACATCCAGATCCTGGGCTGGATCTTCTGGTGGTCCACCCTCAACAACCGCCGCCACCCCGCCACCATGCCCTGATGCGCAACAGCAAGAGACAAATGGCAGCCCATCAAGGCTGGGCATCAGCGCAGAACATGAGTATCCTGCACGCCTTCGTTTCAACACCCATCGGCTACCCGCGGATGGGTGATCGACCCGGCACCGTCCCCTGTGACACGCCCGGTCTACCTTACAAGCGCCTCCTTGCAGCGCGCACTTTTGCGGACGGGTGCGGTTAGCCAAAAACTAACCAAACCTGTCACCGAGAAGCCGGCCACAAGCCGGCTTTTTAATTTGTCTCTCAGGTCGAAATCATTCGGATGGAAAAGGAACGCCGCTAATCAATCGATCCATTGGTTGGCTATCGCTGCCCTGCATCGGGCAAGGCTCATGAGCACATCCTCACTTGCCAGCAAACCATCGTTGGTGTGCCTGCGCCACCTCCTCCGGCTCCATGCCTATCCCCAAATGCCTGTAGGCTTTCTGGAAAGCAGTTTCTGCTGGCCGGAAATAATCACCCCCTTTGATTGATCTCAGGAATCTGTTGGCAATCCCATCAAACTCAACGAGGCCACCAAGCTCGATGGGCAGTCCTGGCCCTTCATATGCCTCATGCGCGGCGAGATACAGGACGTCGTTGATGTGAGCCTGGACGCTTCGATCACCACGTTTGTAAAAATGTACATCCTCAAGAGTGTCTGCCCATTCATTGACATGCCGATTCAGTTCCGCCTCAGGTGGCATCACCAATCCCATGTTCAGCGCCATAAGCTCCATGCCGCCTAAATAGCGGGGAATGAACTGACGGAGAAAACCGTCGACGTCATTGCGCTTAAGGCCAACGAAGAGCATTGCGTAGCGGGTTTCGACATGCATCGCGACGAGAATGTTGGTTTTACCAAACTTGGTCGTGTGCAGCTGCCATCGCTCGATATTTTCCCTGTCAGTGGACAGCAAGCTAGCTGCTGAGGCCGGCTCGACGCGGCTGACCAGTTCGCCTTTCACTTTGCCAGAGAAGAATTCGCAGGCCGCTTGGGTGCAGTCGAAGACCAACATGAGTCCCTCCTTACTTTCTATGATCTAGCGGCCTCGGAGATTCTTAGTCGACTCAAGCATGCCGAGCGCGGAAATCGATTACATAGTTACTAGCGGCCAACGACTTCAAGTGACGGGCAGTCCAAGGCTGACCAAGTCAATTGTGGAAATGTCAGGCAACTCCGCAGCGTTGCTCGGCAAGGATGTCCTCGACAGTTCGCTGATGACCAGTCTTGACCAATTTCAGGTCATACCCCGCTGCTTCCAGAAGTCGCACGAGTGCAGAAACGCTCATATCACCCCTGGCCATAGTTTCCATCCTGGCGACTGTCGATCGAGACACGCCTGCCCGATCTGCAATAGCTACTTGACTCAGCCGCGCATCACGGCGGGCGTCCTTCAGCATTTCAGCGACATCGAGAAGCGAAGTCATTTGTAGCCCTCGGGCATCAAAAATGGCGTAAACGTCGATTATGCAGCCCAAGGGCCACAAATACACTCAAGTTTCATACGTATTCCAGATCTGGCGCCAGTATTCCCTCCAACCCCGCCCTACCCATGCAAACTTTAAATAAGCCCTGCGCCTCACCAGATCTGTAAAAACCCCTGACATCTGTCTCCCTTCACGGATATCAATACCCCACATCGTTACACACAACCCGTTGATTAATCAGTGCTTTGAAAACCCCGATAGCACTGCGAAGCAGCCAACGATTCACGCTTGAAACCTCTCAAAACTGCGCCTCCCGCCCTGTGAATAATTCCCGTTCCCCACGTGTTCACCTGATGACACCCGTCTGCACGCTCTTATAAAAAAACACCGCCAGGGAAGGCCGTTTCGAGTATCTCGCCATGGCTTTTTTTCCCTGTTTCTTGTCGGTGGTGTTGGTCGTGCGTAATCAGGCCGAGGGGCTTGAGGGGATGCTGCTTGAAGCGACGGGGCTGATCGCTTCGATGGTGTCGGACTATGAGCTGATCATTGTCGACAACGCGTCGACCGACGACAGCATCGCGCAGTTGAAACGCCTGACGGGCGAAGACGGGGTGGCCAATCTTCAGGTGTATGCGCTGACCCGTGAGGTGGATCTGGACACGGCGTCCTGGGTGGGGCTGGAGAATGCGTTGGGGGACTATGCCGTGGTGCTCGACCCGCTGGCCGATGACATCGCCTTCCTGCCCAACATGCTGGAGCAGGCGGCGCAGGGGGCGGATGTGGTGTTCGTCTGCAACGCCGAGCACAGCACGCAAAGCCTGCCTTATTACCTGGCTTTCAAACTCTTTCACCGTGCATACCGGTGGTTCAACGGCATTCATCTGGTCAAGGAGGCGCCGCAGTTTCGGCTGCTGACGCGCAAGGTCATCAGTTTCATCCTGCAGCACCCCAAACCCACGATGATCTACCGTCATTTGCCGGCGACAGGCGGATTTGCCAGGGTCTGTCTGAGTTACTCGGCTCCGCCCAAGGCGCAACCGCGCAAGCATCTGGGGGAGAGTGTCGATCGGGGGATTCGCATGCTGATTTCCAGCACGCGGGCGCCGATGCGGATGGTGACGGCGCTGTCGCTGTTTGGCGCGGTGATGAACCTGATCTATTGCGCGTATGTGGTCGGGATCGCGCTGTTCAAGACCGATGTGGCAGCAGGCTGGACCAGCCTTTCGCTGCAGCAGTCGGGGATGTTCTTTCTGATTTCGCTGGTGTTGCTGGTGCTTGGCGAATACATCCTGAACATGGCCAGTTTTTCCAACGACGGGCCGCTGTATTACATCGGCCAGGAATTTACCAGTTGCCGAATGACGCGCCTTGAACGGCTCAACGTCGAAGAAATCACCCCCAATGCCCAGGTGGTCCGGGCCTGGGGCGCCGAGCGGGCATCGCGATGAACGCGCCAGGGGATTGCCTGGACGCAATCGTCATCGGCGGTGGTTTCTACGGATCGGCGATTGCGGTGCATCTGGCGCGCCAGCGCGGCTTGAAGCGCATCGTACTGCTGGAGCGCGAAAGCGGCTTGCTCAGGCGCGCCTCGTACAACAATCAGGCGCGGGTGCATAACGGCTATCATTACCCGCGCAGCTTCACCACGGCCTATCGCAGCCGGATCAACCTGCCGCGTTTCGTGGCCGACTGGCCCAATGCGGTGAAGAGCGATTTCACCAAGCTCTACGCCATCGCCCGACACAATTCGAAAGTCACTGCCCGACAGTTCGAACGCTTTTGTCACGATATCGGCGCCCAGGTCAGGCGCGCGGACGCCGCGGCCCACGGGCTGTTCGAGCCTCGCCTGATCGAGGCGGTGTTTCAGGTGCAGGAATACGCCTTCGACTCGACCCGTCTGGCGCACTGGGCGGAACGTGAACTGGCAGACTGCGGCGTGCAGATCCGCCTGCTGACCCGCGCCACCGAGATCTACCAGGGCCCCGACAGCACCTTGCAGGTGGTCACTGAAAGTGAGGGCGGCCCGCAGCGCCTGAGCTGCCGTTACCTGTTCAATTGCACCTACAGCGGCAGCAATCATTTCAACGGCGAGTTCCCGGGGCTGGACACCGATCTGCGTCACGAGATCACGGAAATGGCGCTGATGCAGATGCCGTCCGCGCTGCAGGGTCTGGGCGTGACGGTAATGGACGGGCCGTTCTTTTCGATGATGCCGTTTCCGTCGCGCAACCTGCACACGCTGTCCCACGTGCGCTTCACGCCGCACCTGCACTGGGACGATGAGAAATCGATCAACCCCTACGACAGGCTCGCCGGACATGAGCGTGCCAGCCGTGTCGAGCGCATGGTGCGCGATGTGGCCCGTTACATCCCGGCGATCCTCGACTCGCAGCACATCGACTCGCTGTACGAGGTCAAGACTGTCCTGGCGCGCAACGACCGCAACGACGGGCGCCCGATTCTGTTCGAGAAGCACGCCAGCTTGCCGGGCTGCTACTCGGTGCTTGGCGGCAAGATCGACAACATCTATGACGTGCTGGAGAAACTGGACAATGAAGTCTTTTGATCTTTCGCGCCTCAACCCGACCCTCGTGCTGCCTGTCGCCGTGGCGGTGCTGGCGAGCCTGTTCCTGACGCTGGCCACCCGTTCGATCTGGATCGACGAGGCGATGCTGCTCAAGGACATCATCGAGCTGCGCAGCCCCGAGGAATTCTTCAAGCCGCTGCCTTACTACGATCAGGCGGAACCGGTGCTCGCCTCGCTGTTCTTCAAGGCGATCATGCTGCTGTTCCACTACAACATCGCGCCGCTGAGGTTGTCGGTGCTGGCGCTCTCCTGCGTGCTGATCGCGCCGGTGTTCGCAGTGTTTCGTCCTTACCGCTGGGGGGCGCTGGTGTTTGTGCTGGCGCTGATCGGCCACTCGTTTTCCATGGGCCTGTTTCTGACCGAGCTCAAGCACTACTTCCTCGAAGTGTCGGTGAGTTTTCTGGCGATCACTGCGCTGTGGCGGTCCTCGGAACAGGACAATCTTCATTGGCCCATCGGGATGGCGGCTGCGATCAGTGTGCTGGGTTTTTCAACACTGATCGTTTCAGGCGCGCTGCTGATGTATGCCGTGGTGCGTCATGCGTCGCAACCCAGGAACGAGCGCGAGGCATCGACCGTCGTGGCGATTGCCGGGGCTGCTTTGGTGGTGGTGGTCGCGTATGCCTACATGAAGTACCTCACCGTGTTTCAACTGGGCAATTACGACGACTATTACAAGACCACCGCGCTGGGCTCGCTGGGCGTGCTGAAGGAGGCGATTCTCGGGGCGTATGGCAAAGCCTTGCTCATCACGTCCGGGGTTGCCAGCGTAGTGCTGCTGTTTACCCACAAAAGCGGTTTCGTGTGCAGGCTGAATCTGTTTTTCATTGGCATTCTGCTGATCGTACTCGTAGGGCGAATCGCCGGTTTCTACCCTGCCACCTATCCCCGCCATGTGATCTGGCTGGCGCCATTCAGCATGGTCATCGCCTGCCTTGGGGTACTGGAATTCACCGCCAGCCCGTCGCGCCCGCTCAAGGTGCTGGGCTGGGTGCTGCTGAGCCTGATGGCACTGCAGGCGGGCAAGGCCTGTTACAACAATCTTCGCGGCGTGAACTACGAGTACGTCGACAACAACGCGCTCTACGAGCACATCGCGCAGATGCCGCCCACCGAGTTTCTGGTCTACCCCGACGCCCAGCCGTCGCTTGAGTACTACAGCCTGCTCGATCAGCGCCTGAGCAAGCATCAGTACGTGCGTGTGAACGATGAAGCGACGCGCATGCGTGATCCGAAGATGGGCAAGGTCGAGTACCTGGACTCCCTCGCCGAGCTGTTGCGACAGCGCCCCTCCAAGGACTTTTCCGTGCTGGTGTCCCACGTCAATCTGGACAAGGACATCAGCGGGCGCGGCAAGGCGCTGGAGGCCGAAATCAGCCGCCTGAACTGCACCTACACCTCGTATTTCTACGTGTACAACGCCCAACTGATCCGGGTGCACTGCCCGCTGGATGCGCAACTATGAATGGTCTGATCGGATACACCGGCTTCGTCGGCTCGACCCTGATGCGTCAAACCCAATTCGGCGCGCTGTATCGCTCGACCAACATTCACGAAATCGAGGGGCGCTCCTTTGACGCGCTGGTGTGCGCTGGAGCCCCCGCACAGAAATGGATCGCCAACCGCGACCCCGATGCCGACCGCGAGAGGATCGAGAACCTGATCGAGCACCTGCGCTCGGTGCGCTGCCGCACCTTCGTGCTGATCAGCACCGTGGACGTCTTTCACACGCCCATGGGCGTGGACGAAGACAGTCAGGTCGAAGAGGTGGGCCTGCACGCCTACGGCATGAACCGGCGCTTGCTGGAGTGCTTCGTGGAGGACTATTTCCCACAGCATCTGATCGTGCGTCTGCCAGGCCTGGTCGGTCCCGGCCTGCGCAAGAACGTGGTGTTCGACATCCACAACCAGCACAACCTGTCGGCCATCGACAGCCGTGGCACCTTCCAGTTCTACCCGATGGTCAACCTCTGCCACGACATCCAGGTTGCACTCAATGCCGGCCTCAAGCTGGTGCACCTGTGTGCCGAGCCGGTCACCGTGAGCGAGATTTCGCAGGAAGGTTTCGGCAAGCCGTTCGACAACGTGCGCAGCGTGATGCCGGCGCGCTACGCGATGCAGACCTGCCACGCCGCCCTGTTCGGCGCTCGCGGGCGTTATCAGTACAGCGCCCGGGAAGAGCTGATGGCGGTGCGCGCCTATGCGCAATCGGAACCGCATACCACGGAGCACCGGGCATGAGACTGGCCATCTCCAACATCGCCTGGGACATCGTCGAGGACCGGGACATCGCAGCCCTGCTCAGGCGCTACGCCATCGACGCCATCGACGTCGCGCCGGGCAAGTATTTTCCGGATCCGGTGGCCGCCACGCCTGGCCAGATTGCCGACGTGCGTGACACCTGGGCCGGGCGCGGCATCGACATCACCGGCATGCAGGCACTGCTGTTCGGCACCCAGGGGCTGAACCTGTTTGGCTGCGCCGCCAGCCAGACCTCGATGTTGCAGCACCTGGATGAGGTCTGCCGCATTGGCGAGGGCCTGGGTGCGACACGACTGGTGTTCGGCTCGCCGAAAAACCGCGACCGCAACGGCCTGGGCGACGACGAGGCCATGGACATCGCCGTGCCGTTTTTCAGAATGCTTGGCAACGTCGCCCGGGACCACGGCGTGACCATCTGCCTGGAACCGAACCCGGAGTGCTACGGCGCCAACTTCATGACCAGCAGCCCGTTGACTGCCGAGGTGGTGCGGCGGGTCGATCACCCCAATATCCTCATGCAACTGGACACCGGTTCACTGGCGATCAATGGCGAGGACCCGTTCGCTGTGTTGCAGGGCGCCGCCGAGTTGATCGGCCATGTCCATGCCAGCGAGCCCAGCCTGCTGCCGCTGGGCGACGGCACTGCCGATCACGCCGGGATGGCGGCCGCAATCAGCCGCTACCTGCCCGATCACCTGATCACCATCGAGATGCTGCCCAAGCGCAACGAGCCCCACGTCGATACCATCGAGCGTGCCCTGAACGTCGCGATCTGGCATTACCGGGCCGAAGCCTTGAGGGCGCAATCATGAAGTGGGCGATTCTGATCCTGGGGATCCTCTCCAACGCATCGGCCAGTGTGCTGGTGAAAATGGCCATGATGCCGCCGCGCAGTTTTCCCTCGCTCAATGCCCCGCTGCAGGCCCTGGGCAACTGGCCGTTCTGGCTGGGGCTGGGGTTATACGGCACCGCTTTTCTGCTGTACGCCGCCGCTCTGGCGCGCTTGCCGCTCAATATCGCTCACCCGGTGCTGACCGCCGGGGCGGTGGCTGCCGTGGCCTGTTCCTCGGTGCTGATTTTTCGTGAAACCTTCTATTGGACGACGGCGGCCGGCATCGTGCTGGTAATCGCGGGTGTCGCCCTGATTACTGCGCGGGTGGCGTGATGACCGACACAACCTACACCTCCGGACGACCGAGCCTGGCCCAACTGACACGCCAGGTTCCCACCTTCGACACCCCGCTGTGGCTGGGTAGGCTGCATCCTTACTGCGTGATTATCCCGGTCATCAACGAGGGCGACCGCATCGTCAGCCTGCTGGCGCGCATGGCCGCGCTGGCGATCAACCAGATGGCCGACATCATCATTGTCGACGGCGGCAGCACCGACAATTCCCTGGCCCACGACATGCTGATGGTCACTGCGGTGCGCGGTTTGCTGGTCAAGACCGCACCGGGCAAGCTCAGTGCGCAGTTGCGCTGTGCCTATGCCTTTGCCCTGGATCAGGGTTACGAAGGGATCGTGACCATCGACGGCAACGACAAGGATGACCCGCAGGCGATTCCGCGCTTTATCAACGCGCTCAGGCAAGGGGTGGATTTCGTTCAGGCGTCGCGTTTTCTCACAGGCGGTGCGGGAGAGAACACGCCAAAGTCCCGCGACATTGCCATCCGTTTCATACACGCGCCGATGCTGAGTATTGCCTCGGGCCACGACTGGACTGACACCACCCAAGGGTTTCGCGCCTACAGCCGCAAACTCCTCCTCGACCCGCGCCTGGCGATTTTTCGGGATGCGTTCATGACCTACGAGCTGCTGGCGTACCTGTCCTATCGTGCGCCCAAGCTGGGTTATCACTGCATCGAACTGCCGAGCGTACGACGTTATCCACAGGGTGAGGTGCCAACCAAGATCGGCGGGCTCAAGGGCAACCTGATGTTGATGCTGGTGTTGGTTCGCGCATGTTTCGGGGGGTATGACCCCAAGTAGATTCTATGGGTACACCGCAACGTCTTATAGGAGCGCGCTTGCCCGCGATGGCGTCGTGTCAGACAGTTCGTATCCCTCAGGCACACCGCCGTCGCGGGCAAGCGCGCTCCTACAAGTTGTGTCGCAAAATCCCACGTAGGGGGCTTGGATCAGCTTTTGAGGAGATGCTCCAGAAACAACCCTGCCGCCATCGACAACCCTTCCCGGGACCGGACGCACAGGCTGAGTTCGCGCCGCGCCCAATCATCGGTCAACGGCACAACCGTGGCGCTGTCCATTCGGTAAATCTCGACGCTGCCCCTGGGCATGATGCCGATCCCGACACCCGCCTGAACCATCAGGCACAAAGCGTCATAACTCGACACTTCCATGCGGATTTTCAACGAACGGCCCATGTCATTGGCGGCTTTTATCAGCTGGAAATTCAGGTGCGTACCGCTTCGCAGCGTGACGTATTCATGATCCAGCGTCTCGGCAAAAGCGACCGATTCACGCCCCGCCAGCGGGTGACCATTGGGCACCAGCAGCACCAGTTGATCGCTCCGGAACGGGAAGACTTCGATGTCGGCGCCATGGGGCAGGCGGGTGAAAATCCCGATGTCGGCGCGGTTCTCGGCCACGGCCTTGGTGATCGCCAGGCTCGGCTGCTCCTCAAGCCCTACGTTGATCAACGGGTACTGAGCCATGAAGGATTTGATCAGCCCCGGCATGAACTGGGTAATTGCCGAAATGTTGGCCAGCACCTGCACCGAACCACGACGCCCGTGGGAGTAATCGCGCATCTGCACGACAATCTCGTTGAGGTTATTCAGCGCGCTGCGGGCCATGAACAACAACGACAGGCCGGCATCGGTCGGCGTGATGCCCTTGTTGGTGCGATTGAGCAGGCGCGAGTCGAGCAACTCTTCCAGCTCGCTGAGCCGCTTGCTCACCGCCGCCGCCGCGATGTGTTCGCGCTTGGCGGCGGCCGCGATAGTGCCTTCTTCGACGACACTGACGAAAAGGCGCAGCGAAACAGGATCGAGCTTCATGTGAGGTACCGGGCATGCAGGCCTGAGTGGCCGCCATAGTACCTCGTCAGTCACCGACTCAGAACGCCCCGGACAACAGATGACCGGCGTTCGGCACCTGAGCCTTCAAACCCAGGGTCTTGAGCATCTGGTAGACAGTAGCGACCGAGGCGGAAAGCACCGGCTTGTCCAGCCGATCCTGTACGACTTGAATCGCAGGCAGCGAGGGCATCTGCACGCAGCACGAGAGCACCACGCCATCGGCTTGTCCGATATTCAACTTGTCGGCGTGGGCCACCAGGTTCATCGGGTCCAGACGACCGACTTCAAGGTTGTCGGAAACTTCCAGGCTGATCGAATCGACTACCTCGATCCCCGCCGCCTCGATGTAGTCGATGACCTGTTGCGTCAGCGGTTTCATGTACGGGGTAATGATCGACACCTTCTTGTAGTTCAGCATGTTCAGGCTGTCGATCAGCGCACCGGCCGAGCTCAACACCTGTGCGCTGGACTTGTTGCTGGCGACTGTCTTGCCCAGCCGCTCCTGCGAGACTTTGTGGTAACCGGCGCCTTGGCACATGATCGCCACCAGGCACGCATAAGCCATGACATCCACCCGCGCATCGCTCAGCTCCAGAGCGCAGCGGTCGCTGTCGATGTCCATTTTTTTCAGCTCTTCGGGGCTGACGTGCATCATGCGCATGCGCGAGGAATGGAAGGTGAAACGCTCTTCGGGAAACAGCGAATAGCGCGAGGTCAGCATCGCCGGAATCTCGGTTTCCATGGTGGTGTTAGAGCTGGGGACGATCTGGCCGATCCGGAAGTTTTTCATGGGCTCTCCTGCATTGCGCCACTGGCGCGGGTCATGTGCGACCGATGTTAGGAGTGCAGGAAGAAGGCGTACATCAGGCATTGGCGAGCCTGCCATCGCGTATGACGATGGCAGGCTGATCAGCATTCAGGCGTTGGACAGCGTCCCGCTCGGCACAGGTGCCGGCGAATCTTCGCGCTGCAACATCGAACGCGGAATCGACAGGATCAGCCCAGCGCTGATGAACAGGCAGGCGCCCAGCACGTAGGTCCCGTTGTTGATGTTGCCGGTCAGGTTTTCCGCGACGGCGGTAATCATCGAACCGGTGAAGCCTGACAGGTTGCCGATGGCGTTGATCATGCCAATCCCCGCAGCCGCCGCGACGCCCGACAAGACCGTGCCCGGCAGGGTCCAGTAGATCGGCATCAGACTCAGCACGCCGGAAGCCGAGACGCTGAGGAAGATGATCGACAGCACCACGTTGTTGGCGAAATACGCACTGAGAATCAGGCCGATGCCGCCGATGATCGCGGGAATCGCGGCGTGCAGGCGGCGCTCGCCGGTCTTGTTGGAATGGCGCGCGTTGAGGGTCATGGCGATCACCGCGATGCCATAGGGAATGGCGGTCAGCAGGCCAATGTCCAGCGGGTTGCTGATGCCCGCGCTCTTGATGATCGAAGGCATCCAGAACGCCAGGCCGTAGAAACCGGTGTTGAACGTCAGCAGAATCAGCACCAGCAGCCACACGCGACCATTGAAGAACACCTCGCGCAGGTTCGACGCCTTGCCTTTGTTGTCCTGCTGGAGGTTGGCCTTGAGCATGGCCTTTTCTTCAGGGGACAGCCATTTGGCCGAGTCGATGTTGTTGGCCATGAACGCCAGCACCACGATCGCCATTACCACCGACGGCAAGCCTTCGATAATCAGCAACCACTGCCAGCCCGCCATGCCTTGCACGCCCTGCATCTTGGTCATCAGCCAGCCGGAAATCACGCCGCCGAGTGTCAGACTGATCGGCATCGCCATCAGGAAACCGGACATCACACGGCTCTGGCGGCGCGTCGGGAACCAGTAGTTGAGGTAAAGGATGACGCCCGGGAAGAACCCAGCCTCACAGATGCCGAGCAGGAAGCGCAGCACGTAGAACATGGTTTCCGACTCGATGTGGAAAAACTTCGCCAAGGGCACGGTGAAGGCGACGGCCATGGAAACGATGGCCCAACTGAACATGATCCGGGCAATCCAGAACCGCGCGCCGAAGCGATGCAGCAACAGGTTGCTCGGCACCTCGAAGATGAAATAGCCCCAGAAGAAAATGCTCGCGCCCAGTGCGTAGACCGTGTTGCTGAATTGCAGGTCATTGAGCATGTCCAGCTTGGCGAAGCCGATGTTGACCCGGTCCAGATACGCCGCCATGTAGCACAGCAGCAGGACGGGAAGGATGCGCAGGATGACTTTACGGTAGGTACGATCTTCGAAGCCGGCTTGCCCGGTGCCCGACGATTCGGGCAGGCGATCAGATGCGGTTGCCATGGTGGGACCTCCAGGCACCTGATGGCGCCTGTATTGTTGTTATGGGGTCGAAACACCAGCGGATGTTACTGACAACGGATAGATGAAGAATAATGACATGTTCCCATTGATCGATAACGAACGGTTATCGAATCACTGTCGGGCATGTTGCGTGTTCGCCAGCAGAATATTGGCCAGTTCCGACGCTGCGCCGAGCAACGGCTCACCCTTGCGCGTAAGAATTCCGTACTCCTGCGGTGCCAGTTTCAGTGGCGTGTTGAGCACTTTCAACAAGCCTGCGTCCAGATGAGCCTGGGCCATGGGCACCGGCAGCATGGCGATGGTCGGGCCGGATTGCAGCACCTGCAGGAAGGTCTGCATCGAGATGGTGTCGATGGTGTTGCGCGGAAGGGGGATCCCGGCCTTGGCGAAGGCCTGCTCCATGCGGGCGCGAATCGGCGTGCCCACCGGATAGAGAATCCACGGCCAGTTGCCCAGTTCCTCCAGCGGGGTTTGCTCCAGCGCCGTCAGCGGGTGGCGGCTGTTGACCACCATGCAGAAGGGCTCGGGCGCCAGCATCTGGAAGTCATACACCTGCTGCTGGTTTTCGTGGGTGTAGCGCGCGACGGCCAGGTCCAGCTTCTTGTCGTCGAGCATTTCCATGAGGTGATCGCTGGTCTGTTCGACAATCTCGATGGACAACAACGGCCAGCGCTTCTTGAGTTGCACCAGCGCATCGGGCAACACCACAGCCGTGGCGGCGAAGATCGCGCCAACCTTGAGAAAGCCGTGCCCGCCCTCGCGCAGGCTGCTGATCTGGTCGACGAACTTGTTGGCGTCGTTGAGGGCGATCTGCGCATAGCGCACCACATGCTCGCCCAAGGCTGTCGGCGGCATGTTGCGCGGCAGGCGCTCGAACAGGTCGAAGCCCAGCAGGCGCTCGATCTCGCGCAGCATCTTGCTGACCGCAGGCTGGCTCAGGTTCATGTGCAGGGCAGCGGCGTGCATGTTTCGGGTACGCGCCAGAGTGTCGATCAGTACCAGATGCTTGAACTTGAGCCAGTTACAGACCGTGGAGAAGGAAATATCGGACATGGCGGCAGCCTCCATCGTGATAACCCAGTGTTATCGATAATTGACCAGATGTCATTGGAGTTTATCGCCGCCGCTTATTAGGGTCGGTAGCAAAAGCACAAGAACCTTCGAGGATTGCCATGCCCATTGAACTCACTCCCCAGAACACCCTGCCGGTGGACGGCCTGCACGGCACATTGATCGGTCGCGCCTGGGTGCCCGGCAAGGTCGGCGGGCCTTCACCGGTGGTCCTGCGCAGCGACGGGGTGTTCGACCTGTCCGAGCGCTTCGCCACCCTGAGTGAACTGCTGGAATCCCCATCGCCGCTCAAGGTCGTGCGTGAAACCCAGGGCACGCTGATCGCCAGTGTTGAAGAGTTGCTGGCCAACTCCACCGCCGAGCCTGACCTTGGCCGCGCCTTTCTGCTGGCACCTGCGGACTTGCAAGTCATCAAGGCCGCAGGTGTGACCTTCGCCGCCAGCATGATCGAACGGGTGATCGAGGAGCAGGCCGCAGGTGATCCGGCCAAGGCTGAAAGCGTGCGAGCCATCGTGCACAGCGCCATCGGCGACAACCTGCGCAGTATCAAGCCGGGCTCCGAACAGGCGAGCAGGCTCAAGGCGCTGCTGATTGAGCAGAACATGTGGTCGCAATACCTGGAGGTCGGCATCGGGCCTGACGCGGAAATCTTCACCAAGGCGCCAGTGCTGGCGGCGGTCACCAGTGGCAGCCGGATCGGCATTCACCCCAAATCGCAATGGAACAACCCGGAGCCCGAAGTGGTGCTGGCGGTCAACAGCCGCGGGCAGATCCAGGGCGCGACCCTGGGCAACGACGTCAACCTCCGCGACTTCGAAGGTCGCAGCGCGCTGCTGCTGAGCAAGGCCAAGGACAACAACGCCTCGTGCGCCATCGGCCCGTTCATTCGACTGTTCGACGAGACGTTCTCGCTGGACGATGTGCGCAACTGCGTGGTCGACCTGCAAGTGAAAGGCAGTGACGGCTACGTGATGGAGGGTTCAAGCTCCATGTCGCAGATCAGCCGTGATCCCGAAGACCTGGTCGCCCAGACCCTCAACGAGAATCACCAATACCCCGATGGCTTCCTGCTGTACCTGGGCACCCTGTTCGCCCCGACCGAAGACCGCGATCACGTCGGCGGCGGCTTTACCCACAAGCTCGGAGACGCAGTCAGCATCAGCAGCCAGCACCTGGGCAGCCTGCACAACGAGGTGACCCACAGCAGCCGCGCGACTCCATGGACCTTCGGTGTGGGAGCGCTGTTTCACAACCTGGCGGCGCGAGGCTTGCTGCCGCGCGAATGACGCCCACAATGCGTCGCCCAGACGCGGTTCCGTAGCAGCACGGCTTGCCGGCGGGAGCGGTGTGTCAGGCGACATACCGATGACTGACACACCGCCCCGCCGGCAAGCCGTGCTGCTACAGGGATCAGCGTCTTCAGATACTCCAATTACAAGAGAAACCGAACCATGTCCGAGTCACCGAAACGCCCCCTGCGCAGCCAGCAATGGTTCGACGATCCCACCCACGCCGACATGACCGCGCTCTACGTCGAGCGCTACATGAACTACGGGCTGACCCGTGAAGAGCTGCAATCGGGCCGGCCCATCATCGGCATCGCCCAGACCGGCAGCGATCTGGCCCCGTGCAACCGTCATCATCTGGAACTGGCGCAGCGAGTGAAGGCCGGGATTCGTGACGCGGGCGGGATCCCCATGGAATTCCCCGTGCACCCGATGGCCGAGCAGACCCGCCGCCCCACCGCAGCACTGGACCGCAACCTCGCCTACCTGGGCCTTGTGGAAATTCTCCACGGCTACCCGCTGGACGGCGTGGTACTGACCACCGGCTGCGACAAGACCACCCCGGCCTGCCTGATGGCCGCCGCCACCACCGACCTGCCGGCCATCGTGTTGTCTGGCGGGCCGATGCTCGACGGCCGCCACAAGGGCGAGCTGATCGGCTCAGGCACCGTGCTCTGGCACGCGCGCAATCTGCTCTCGGCGGGAGAAATCAACTACGAAGGCTTCATGGAAATGACCACCGCCGCGTCGCCGTCGGTGGGGCATTGCAACACCATGGGCACGGCGCTTTCGATGAACGCCCTGGCCGAAGCCTTGGGCATGTCGCTGCCCGGCTGCGCGAGCATTCCGGCGGCGTACCGCGAGCGCGGCCAGATGGCCTACCTGACCGGCAAGCGCATCTGCGACCTGGTGCGCGAAGACGTGCGTCCCTCGCAGATCATGACCCGCGAAGCCTTCGAGAACGCGATTGCCGTCGCATCGGCCCTCGGCGCGTCGAGCAACTGCCCACCGCACCTGATCGCCATCGCCCGGCACATGGGCGTCGAGCTGAGCCTGGACGACTGGCAACGCATCGGCGAGGACGTCCCGCTGCTGGTCAACTGCATGCCTGCGGGCAAATACCTGGGCGAAGGTTTCCACCGCGCCGGCGGCGTTCCGGCGGTGATGCATGAGCTGCAAAAGGCCGGCAAGCTGCATGAAGACTGCCACTCGGTGTCGGGCAAGACCGTGGGCGAGATCGTGCGCAATGCCGTCGCCCACGACGCCGACGTGATTCGCCCTTACGAAGACCCGCTCAAACACCGCGCCGGTTTCATCGTGCTCAGCGGCAATTTCTTCGACAGCGCGATCATGAAGATGTCGGTGGTCGGCGAGGCGTTTCGCAAGACCTACCTGTCCGAGCCCGGCGCGGAAAACAGCTTCGAAGCGCGGGCGATCGTGTTCGAAGGGCCGGAGGATTACCACGCACGGATCAACGACCCGTCGCTGGACATCGACGAGCGCTGCATCCTGGTGATCCGTGGCGCAGGCACCGTCGGTTATCCGGGCAGCGCGGAAGTCGTGAACATGGCGCCTCCGGCCGAACTCATCAAGCGCGGCATCGACTCGCTGCCCTGCCTGGGCGACGGGCGCCAGAGCGGCACGTCGGCCAGCCCGTCGATCCTCAACATGTCACCCGAGGCGGCAGTGGGCGGTGGCCTGGCGCTGTTGAAAACCAACGACCGGCTGCGGGTAGACCTCAACAACCGCAGCGTGAACGTGCTGGTCAGCGACGAGGAAATGGCCGAACGCCGGGCGCAGTTCGAACCGAAAATGCCGGCCTCGCAAACCCCGTGGCAAGAGCTGTACCGCCAGTTGGTGGGCCAGTTATCCACAGGCGGCTGCCTGGAGCCCGCGACCCTGCACTTGCGGGTGATCGCCCGAAGCGGCGAGCCACGGCATTCCCATTAACGTCGATTTCTCGCGCCGGATCGGGATTCCGGCAACACGCAAACCCTGTAGGAGCGCGCTTGCCCGCGACGGCGTCGGCACACATTACATCAATACCGGCTGACCCACCGCAATCGCGGGCAAGCGCGCTCCTACAGTGCGTTCACAACAACTCGGGCAACCCCTGCTCCAGCTCGGCAAAGCAGCTCTTGAGCATCGAATGCAACTGCTGCACCGCAGGCGAGAACTGCTTGCGGTGGGGATAAACCAGATTGACCGGGGCAGGCTCGCCTGCGTAATCCGACAGCAGCAACTCCAGCCGCCCCGCCAGCACGTCTTCGCGCACATCCACCCAGGACTTATAGGCAATCCCCTCACCGCTCACCGCCCAGCGCCTGACCAGATCGGCGTCGTCGGTCATCAACGGCCCGGACACGGTGAACACCCGCCCACCCACCGGCCATTTGTCATAAACACGGCCATTGAGGATGTACTGCAGGCAGTCATGGCGCAGCAGATCTTCCGACTCCATTGGCCGGCCCTTGCGCGCCAGGTAATCCGGCGAGGCCACCAGCACCCGGCGATTCCAGGGCGCCAGCGGCAGGGCGATGTAATTGGCGTCTTCTATCACGCCGCTGCGGATCGCCACGTCCACCGGATCCCGGAACAGGTTGACCACCTGATCGGACACGAACAGGCGCAGGTTGAGCGCGGGGTGCAGCCGGCGAAATTCGGTCATCCAGCCCAGCAGCACATTGCGCCCCAGGTCAGACGGCATCGCCACCTGCAACGTGCCCTGCAACTCGGCACTTTCGCGACGCAGTTTTTCCCGGCCTTCCTTCAGGGTGTCCAGCACGCTGCGGGCGGTGGGCAGGTATTGCTCGCCCTCGGCGGTCAGGCGCAGGCTGCGGGTCGAGCGGGCGAACAGGCGGATATCCAGCTCGCGCTCAAGGCGCTTGATCGCTGCGGCCACCTGCCCGGGCAGCAGGTCCACCTCGCGGGCGGCGTTGGAAAAGCTGCCGAGCGCGGCGGTACGTACAAAAAGGGCAAGATCGTCGATGCGGATCATTTTCACTCCAAGGGTGAAAGTCTTGACGAATTTTGCCTGTTTTTCTTGTCAGCTGAGAAGAACACAATGGCTCCATCTTCTGAACATCCATCGCAGCCTTCAACGAGAGAACGCCATGAAAGCCATCGCCTTTACCCAGCACGGCCTGCCCATCGAAGACCCACAGGCTCTGATCGACATGGACCTGCCCAAACCCGCCCCGGGTCCACGCGACCTGCTGGTGGAAGTACGGGCCATTTCGGTGAACCCGGTGGACACCAAGATTCGCGCCGGCTCGGCCGCCACCGAACCGAAAGTGGTGGGCTGGGACGCCGTCGGCGTGGTGCGCGAGACCGGCAGCGACGTCACCCTGTTCAAGGCCGGTGACGAGGTGTTCTACGCCGGCTCCATCGCCCGCCCCGGCAACTACAGCGAATTCCATCTGGTGGACGAGCGCATCGTCGGCCACAAGCCAGAATCCATCGACAACGCCCACGCGGCGGCGCTGCCCCTGACCTCGATCACCGCATGGGAATTGCTCTTCGATCGCCTGGGCGTGAAGGAAGGTGCGGGCGAAGGTGACAGCCTGTTGATCATCGGTGCAGGCGGCGGCGTGGGCTCGATCCTCGTCCAGTTGGCCCGTCAATTGACCAAGCTGACCGTCATTGGCACCGCCTCGCGCCCTGAAACCGCCGAATGGGTCAAAGGCCTCGGCGCGCACCACGTCATCGACCACAGCCAGCCGCTGGTGGCGCAACTGGAAAAGATCGGCGTCGGCCAGGTCAGCCATGTCGCCAGCCTCACCCACACCGACAGCTACTTTGCGCAACTGATCGACGCCCTGCGCCCGCAGGGCAAGCTGGCGCTGATCGACGATCCGAAAACCCTCGACGTGGTGCCGATGAAACGCAAGGCGCTGTCGCTGCACTGGGAGCTGATGTTCACCCGCTCGCTGTACGAAACCCCAGACATGATCGCCCAGCACGAACTGCTCAACCGCGTCTCGGCGCTGATCGATCAGGGCGTGCTGAAAACCACCCTCGGCGAGCACTTCGGCACCATCAACGCACAAAACCTGCGCCGTGCCCATGCAGTGATCGAGAGCGGCAAGGCGCGCGGCAAGATCGTGCTCGAAGGCTTCTGATCCGCCTGTTCAACTGACCTGCTGCATGTGAAGATCGGCGCCGTTTTCGGTGCCGGCTCACGGCTGCGCCCAATTGTTTTCTTGTTACTTTTTACCCAGGAGATTCCCCGTGCAACTCACCGCACTCGCCAAATCCCGCTACACCACCAAAGCCTACGACAACAGCCGCAAGATCCCGCAGGAAAGCATCGACACCCTGCTCGACCAGTTGCGCCACAGCCCTTCGTCGGTGAACTCGCAGCCGTGGCACTTCATCGTCGCCTCCGACGAGCAAGGCAAGGCGCGCGTGGCCAAGGGCGCGGAAGGCGGTTTTGCCTACAACGAAAGCAAGATCCTCAATGCCTCCCACGTGATCGTGCTGTGCACCCGCACCGAGATGACCGAAGAGCACCTTCAAACCGTGCTCGCCCAGGAAGAGCAGGACGGTCGCTTCCCCAACACCGACGCCAAGGCCGGGCAGGACAACAGCCGCCGCGGTTACGTGAACATGCACAAGCACGACACCAAGGACGTTCAGCACTGGATGGAAAAGCAGACCTACCTGGCGCTGGGCACCCTGCTGTTGGGCGCCGCTTCGCTAGGCCTGGACGCAACGCCGATGGAAGGCTTCGACTTCAAGAAACTGGACGCGGAACTGGGCCTGCGCGAGCAAGGCTTCACCAGCCTGGTGATCGTCGCGCTGGGCTACCGCAGCGAGACAGACTTCAACGCCAAGCTGCCCAAGTCGCGTTTGCCGGCTGAGACGGTATTCACACATCTGTGATTGGCCCGTAGCAGCACGGCTTGCCGGCGGGGGCGCCCTCAAAATCGCCCCCGCCGGCAAGCCGTGCTGCTACGCGAACTGCGCCGGTCCTCAATCCCGGGACCAACGCAAAACCTGTAGGAGCGCGCTTGCCCGCGACGGCGTCGGCACACATTGCATCAATGCCGGCTGACCCACCGCAATCGCGGGCAAGCGCGCTCCTACAGCGATCGTGCTTGCCTTGGGCATTGTGCTGGCACCCCGAACAACTGATAATCGCTCTCATTACCTGTTGCGATTATTTTCGTTATGCCGTCCGCCGATCTCCTCGCTTCGCCCGCCCCCGGCAACGCCGCCCTGCGCCAGCACATCCTCCAGCAGTTGTTCGGCGATCATCACGGCTGGCTGCTGGACCGCCTGCGGGCGCGGCTGGGCTGTCGTCATGATGCCGCCGACATGGCCGCCGAAACCTTCGTGCAAGTGGTGGCGATGCCCGCGCCGCAGTCGATTCGCGAGCCCCGTGCGCTGCTGACCACCATCGCCAAACGCCTGATGTACGACACCTGGCGCCGACGCGATCTGGAGCGCGCCTACCTCGATGCCCTCGCCGCGCAACCCGAAGCCGTCGAGCCCTCCCCCGAAGAACGCGCGCTGACCATGGAAAGCCTGATGGCCATCGACGCCCTGCTCGACGGTCTGTCGCCCCGGGCCCGAACGGCGTTTCTGTGCAGCCAGCTCGACGGCATGAAATACGCCGACATCGCGCAGATGATCGGCGTATCGACCATCCGCGTGCGCCAGTACGTCGCCAAGGGCCTGCGCCTGTGCTGCAGCGAGCTGTTCGAGCAATGAACCCGCCCCGCTCCGCCCTCGAACAAGCCATCGAATGGACCGCCTGCCTGCGCGACGAATCCGCGCTGCCCGACGAGCGCCGCGCCTTCGAGCGCTGGTTGCATGCCGACCCGGCCAACGCGCAAGCGTGGCAAAAGGTGCAGGGCCATGTGCAGCGTACGCTGTCCCCTGTGGATAACCTCGCCCGCCGCACACTTCAAGCGCCACGCCCCAGCCGCCGTCATCTGTTGCGCGGTGCACTGGCCATTGCGGGTATTGGTTTGGGCGGTCGCCTGCTCAGCCAACCGGGCATGCCGCTGGCGGAGTTCGGTGCGGATCTGCGCACCGGCACCGGAGAGCGCCTGAGCCGTACATTGATCGATGGCAGCCGTATCGTGCTGGATGCGCAGAGCGCGGTGGACGTCGACTTCAATCCAGGCCAGCGCCAGCTACGCCTGCGTGCAGGCAAGATCATCGTCGATGCAACCCGGGAAGACCGCCCCCTTCAGGTGCTCACCGAATTTGGCTGCGTACAGGCCAGCGGCGCGCGGTTCATGGTCGCCTGTGGTGAAACCTCAAGCCGCGTCTGGGTGAATCAATCCAGCGTGACGGTTTTCAGCCGCGGCGGCGCGACGACACAACTGCAGGCCGGGCACGGTGCGCAATTCAATGACCGCATCGAACTGCTCAGCGCCAACCGCAGTGGTGAAGCCAGTTGGCAGGATGGCTGGCTGAACGTGATCGACTGGTCTCTGGGTGAGGTGCTCGACGCGTTTCGCCCGTATCGCACGGGCGTGCTTCGGGTCAGCCCACAGGCGGCGCGCTTGCGAGTGTCCGGCGGGTTCTCGCTTGACCACAGCAATCGAGCCCTCAGTGCGCTGGAGCAAACCATGCCGCTGCGCATCAACCGGTTTGGCGACTGGTGGGTCAGCGTCGAATTGGCCTAGCTGAATGTCCACTTTCCTTTCGTAGCAGCACGGCTTGCCGGCGGGGGCGGCGTGTCAGGCGACTCAGTTGTGACTGACCCACCGCCCCGCCGGCAAGCCGTGCTGCTACGGAGAATTCACCGAAACCAAAATTTTTTCATATTGCCTATATCGCTTTTTCGGTCTCGTTGGACATACCCCATGAACCGCTCATTCATGCGACTGCCAATGGAGCCCGAGTCATGTCCCGCCGTACACGTAACGCCTTTCGTCTGAACCCGCTGCGCGCCGCCCTGCTGCTGGGCCCGTTGGCCTTGAGCAGCCAGATGCTCCTAGCCGCAAGCTTCGATCTGCCCGCCGCCAGCCTGAGTTCGACCCTGGGACGCATCGCCCAACAGAGCGGTCGCGAGATCGTCTACGACCCGTCGCTGGTGGCCGGCCATCAGGCGCCCGCCGTGCACGGCGACATGAGCACCGAACAGGCGATCAGCCAGGCACTGTCCGGCTCGGGGCTGGGTCTTGAAACCACCAGCGGCGGCACTCTGACGCTCAAGCGCCTGCCTGCGGGCGCGGTCAACCTCGGCGCCACCACCATCGACGGCATCTCGAACAGCGACAGCGAAAACGGCGACCACAGCTACGTCGTCACACGCAGCGTGGGCGCGACCAAGACCGACACCCCGCTGGGCGAAGTCCCACAATCGATTTCGGTCGTCAGCCGCAAGCAGATGAACGATCAGGCCGTGCAGGACGTCAGCCAGGCCGTGCGCTACACGCCGGGCATCTACGGCGAATACACCGGCGCCAACAACTCCCGCGAGCAGTTTCGCGTGCGCGGTTTCTCGCCCTATGTGTTTCAGGACGGCCTGATGCTGCCCTACGGCGAAAGCGGCCAGGGCGGCATGTCCGAGCCCTACGGCCTGCAAAGCATCGAGGTGCTGCGCGGCCCAAGCTCCATGCTCTACGGCCAGAGCCGTCCGGGCGGGCTGATCAACCTGACCAGCAAACTGCCCACCGCAACGCCCCTGCATGAAGTGCAGATCCAGGGCGGCAGCCACGACATGAAGCAAGGCGCCTTCGATTTCGGCGGCCCGCTGGACGATCAGGGCGTGTGGAGCTATCGCCTGACGGGTCTGGTAAAGGACAGCGGCACCCAGGTCGATCATGTCGACAACAACCGCAACTTCATCGCCCCGGCCCTGACCTGGCGCCCCAACGACGACACTTCGCTGACCCTGCTCGCGCAATATCAACGCGACTGGGGCGGCACCACCGAGCAGTACTACCCGCAGAAAGGCTCGCTGAACGGCTCGCCCTGGGGCCACATCGGCAGCGACACTCTGCTGGGTGACCCGGACTACGATCAGATGCGCCGCGAAAGCTTCCAACTCGGCTACCTGTTTGAGCATCACTTCAACGACACCTGGACCGTTCGTCAGAACCTGCGCTGGAGCAAGGTCAACGTGCAGAACCGCTCGGCGTTCAACAACGGTTATGTGAGTGCCACCAGCCCGGTGCTGGCGCGGCTGGCGTCGGACATCAAGCGCAACATCCAGATTTTCAACGTCGACAACCAGGCCCAGGCCAACTTCACCACCGGCGCCTTGGACCATACCCTGCTGATGGGCGTGGATTTTCGCCGCAGCGCGCTGAACAACGACGTGGTCAACGGCAGCTTCACCTCGATCAACCCGTACAACCCGACCTACGGCGGCAGCGTCAGCAACCAGTACGTGGGTCGCGATATGTATCAGGTACAGAAGCAGACCGGCGTCTATTTCCAGGACCAGATCAAGCTGGACCACTGGATCCTGACCCTCGGCGGGCGTTACGACTGGGCCAAGGCCGACAGCGCGTTCCGCCCGGACCGCGCCAACCCGACCAACCGCGACATCAAGCAGGATGACGAGAAAGGCACCTGGCGCGCGGGGCTGGGTTATTTGTTCGACAACGGCGTGATGCCGTACTTCAGCTACTCCCAGTCGTTCGACCCGACGCTCAACACCAGCGTCAGCTCGACCACGCCGATCTTCAAGCCCACCGAGGGCGAGCAGTATGAAGCAGGCGTGAAGTACCAGCCGCCGGGCCAGGAAAGCTACATCACAGCCTCGGTGTACAAGCTGACCCAGCAGAACCTGACCACGGTTGACCCGGCTGACACGCGCAACACTGTGCAGATCGGCGAGGCCGAGACGCGAGGCTTCGAACTGGAAGGCAAGGCCGCGCTGACGCCGAATCTGGATGTGCTGGCTTCGTACACCTACACCGACAGCGAAGTGACCAAGTCCGGCTACATCACCTCGGCGTACACCGATAAAGGTAATGAACTGCCGTTTACGCCGCGTCATCAGGCCTCGACCTGGCTGGACTACACCTTCCGCGAAGGCCCTCTGGATGGCTTCGGCGTGGGCATGGGTGCGCGATACACCGGGGCGGTCTGGGGCAGCAGTGGCAGCTCGCCGAGTGCTTCGCTCAACCGCATCAAGACCGGCAACGTGACCGTGGCTGACGCAGCGATCCATTACGACCTGGGCAAGCTCGCCCATGACCTGCAAGGCACTCGCGTGTCGGTCAACGCCGCGAACCTGTTCGACAAGGACTACGTGACCGCCTGCACCAACCCGACCGCCTGCTACTACAGCCCGCGCCGCAACGTCATCGCCACCGTGACCTACGACTGGTAATCCCAATTCCGGGATCAACGCAAAACCTGTAGGAGCGCGCTTGCCCGCGACAGCGTCGGCACACATTGCATCAATAGCGGCTGACCCACCGCTATCGCGGGCAAGCGCGCTCCTACAGGGCGTGGCGGTTCGGCGCAGGCCTGCGCTGCACCTCCCATCCGGCACCTCTCATTTGCCCCGAGCCCCACGCTCTGCTAGTGTCGCGCCGGTTTAACGTCTACCGGGATAGCCGCCATGGCCCGCAAGAAAGCTGCACTGGATTTCGAACAGTCCCTCACGGATTTGCAAACGCTGGTCGAGCGTCTGGAGAACGGCGAGCTGTCGCTGGAAGACTCGTTGACCGCCTTCGAACAAGGCATCCGCCTGACCCGCGAGTGTCAGAGCGCCCTAGCCCAGGCCGAGCAGAAGGTTCAGGTCCTGCTCGAACGCGATGGCGAACTGGCCGAGGAACCCTTCGACGCGGAACAGCCAGAATGATTGCCGAGTACCAGGCCCTCAGTCAGGCCCGCGTCAATGCGGCGCTGGATACCCTGTTCACCGCTCCTGCCCCTGAATTGACCAGGCTTTACGAAGCCATGCGCTACAGCGTCACCAATGGCGGCAAGCGCGTGCGCCCGCTGCTGGTCTACGCGGCCTGCGAAGCCCTGGGTGGCAACGCCGAACAGGCCAACGGCGCGGCCTGTGCGGTCGAGTTGATCCACGCCTACTCGCTGGTTCACGACGATCTGCCGGCCATGGACGACGACGACCTGCGTCGCGGCCTGCCGACCACCCACAAGGCGTTCGACGAAGCCTGCGCGATTCTCGCCGGTGATGGCCTGCAAACCCTGGCGTTCAGCGTGCTGAGCGACGCCAGGCTGACCCCGCAGGACGCCGAGACTCGCCTGAAGATGGTCGCCACCCTCGCCCACGCCGCAGGCCCTGCCGGGATGGTCGGTGGTCAGGCGATCGATCTGGGTTCGGTGGGGCTCAAGCTCGACCAGAAAGCCCTGGAATTCATGCACCGGCACAAGACCGGCGCGCTGATCGAGGCCAGCGTCAGGCTCGGCGCCCTGGCCAGCGGTAACGCCAGCCAGGTCCAGCTCGATTCGTTGCAGATCTACGCCCGGGCCATCGGCCTTGCGTTCCAGGTGCAGGACGACATCCTCGACGTCGAGAGCGATACCGCGACCCTGGGCAAGCGCCAGGGCGCCGATATTGCCCGCGACAAGCCGACCTACCCGGCCCTCCTGGGTCTGGAAGAAGCCAGGCATTACGCATTCGAACTGCGCGATCAGGCCCTGGCCGCCCTGCGACCGTTCGACGCGGCCGCCGAGCCCCTGCGCGCCTTGGCCCGTTATATCGTCGAACGTCGCAACTGAGCTGCGCCCCCGGACTCTATCTGTAGGAGCGCGCTTGCCCGCGATGGCGTTGGGCCTGTTACGCATTTGCCGCCTGACTCAACGCAATCGCGGGCAAGCGCGCTCCTACAAGGTCAAACCTGACCAGCCTGAACATCGTATTGCTGTCTCGCGTGGGCAGCTTGCGATGCATCAGGTAAACTGCCGCGTCTTTTACTTATAACGATTCGCCTGATGCCCACGACGTTCAAAGAGATTCCCCGCGAGCGCCCGTCCACGCCACTGCTCGACAAGGCAGCGACGCCGGACGGCCTGCGCCGGTTAGGTGAAGCCGAGCTCGAAGCCCTGGCTGACGAACTGCGCCTGGAGCTGCTCTATACCGTTGGCCAGACCGGCGGACATTTCGGTGCCGGCCTTGGCGTCATCGAGCTGACCGTGGCCCTGCACTACGTCTTCGATACCCCCGACGACCGGCTGGTCTGGGACGTCGGCCATCAGGCGTATCCGCACAAGATCCTCACGGGCCGCCGCGAGCAGATGGCGACCCTGCGCCAGAAAGGCGGCGTGGCAGCGTTTCCGCGCCGCAGCGAGAGCGAGTACGACACCTTTGGCGTCGGCCACTCCAGCACCTCGATCAGCGCCGCCCTGGGCATGGCCATCGCCAATCGCCTGCAGGGCAAGGACCGCAAGGCCATCGCCGTGATCGGTGACGGCGCGCTGACTGCCGGCATGGCGTTCGAGGCGTTGAACCACGCCCCTGAAGTCAATGCCGACATGCTGGTGATCCTCAACGACAACGACATGTCGATCTCGCGCAACGTCGGCGGGCTGTCGAATTATCTGGCGAAGATTCTTTCCAGCCGCACCTACGCCAGCATGCGCGAAGGCAGCAAGAAAGTGCTGTCGCGTCTGCCGGGCGCGTGGGAAATCGCCCGTCGTACCGAAGAATACGCCAAGGGCATGCTGGTCCCCGGTACCCTGTTCGAAGAGCTGGGCTGGAACTACATCGGCCCCATCGACGGCCACGACCTGCCAACCCTGATCGCCACCCTGCGCAACATGCGTGACCTCAAAGGCCCGCAGTTCCTGCACGTGGTGACCAAGAAGGGCAAGGGCTTCGCGCCGGCGGAGGTCGATCCGATCGGCTACCACGCCATCACCAAGCTCGACCCGCTCAACGCGCCCGCCGCCGCGCCGAAAAAGGCCAGCGGCCCGAAATATTCCGGCGTGTTCGGCCAGTGGCTGTGCGACATGGCACAAGCCGACGAACGGTTGGTGGGTATCACCCCGGCGATGAAAGAGGGCTCGGATCTGGTCGCGTTCAGCGAACGCTTCCCGGACCGTTACTTCGACGTCGCCATTGCCGAGCAGCACGCGGTCACGCTGGCGGCCGGCATGGCCTGCGAAGGTAGCAAGCCGGTGGTCGCGATCTACTCGACCTTCCTGCAGCGCGGCTACGACCAATTGATCCATGACGTCGCGGTGCAGAACCTCGACGTGCTGTTCGCCATCGACCGCGCAGGCCTGGTGGGCGAAGACGGCCCGACTCACGCCGGCAGCTTCGACCTGTCGTACCTGCGTTGCATCCCCGGCATGCTGGTGATGACGCCGAGCGACGAGAACGAACTGCGCAAGATGCTCAGCACCGGTCACCTGTTCAACGGCCCTGCTGCTGTGCGTTACCCGCGCGGCACCGGCCCGAACGCTGTGATCGACAGCAGCCTTGAGCCGCTGGAAATCGGCAAGGGCATCGTTCGTCGCCAGGGCAGCAAGGTTGCGATGCTGGTGTTCGGCGTGCAATTGGCCGATGCGCTGAAGGTGGCCGAGAAGATCGACGCTACTGTGGTCGACATGCGTTTCGTCAAGCCACTGGACGAAGCACTGGTCCGCGAAATGGCCGCCGGCCACGACCTGCTGGTGACCATCGAAGAAAACGCCATCATGGGTGGCGCGGGCGCGGCGGTCAGCGAGTTCCTGGCGCGGGAGAACATTCTCAAGTCCGTGCTGCACCTGGGCTTGCCGGATGTCTACGTCGAACACGCCAAACCTGCGCAGATGCTCGCCGAGTGCGGGCTGGATGCGGACGGGATTGAAGCGTCGATCAACGCGCGTCTGGCCCGAATCTGAAGTTGTACCCTTGTAGGAGCGCGCTTGCCCGCGATTGCATTCCGTCAGTTGACATGAATGCCACAGACATATTGCCGTCGCGGGCAAGCGCGCTCCTACAGTCTTGCTGACCCTATGACCTTCTCCCGCGTTGCCCTCGCTCTATCCCTGCTGCCATCCACCCAAGCCTTCGCCGACCTGCCCGACCGCGAAAACGCCCTGAAGCTGCCTGACGTCCTGATCAGCGCCAACCGCCAGGTCGAGCAACGGGATGCCAGCACCGCCGCCAACACTGTTTTCACCCGAGCAGACATCGAACGCCTGCAACCGACCAGCGTCACCGACCTGCTCAACCGCGTGCCTGGCGTGCAGGTGGCGCCAAGCGGCGGACGCGGCAGCCTGCCGGGAATCTATATCCGCGGGACCAAGGCCGCCCAGAGCCTGGTGCTGGTCGACGGCCAGCGGATCGCCAACGCCACCTCGGCCGACAGCGCCCTGCAATACCTCAACGTCGATCAGGTGGAGCGCGTCGAAGTGCTGCGCGGTTCGCGCTCAGTCGTTTACGGTGCGGACGCCATCGGCGGGGTGATCCAGATCTTCACCCGCCGAGGCGCCGAGCAGGGCCTGCAAGCCCGGCTGCACACCGGTTTCGGCAATCGCGGCACCACACAGAACAGCCTTGGCCTGTCGGGGGGCGACGCCCGGACCCATTTCAACCTGAGCACCAGCCTGGAACAAACCGATGGCATCGACCGCACCGGTCCGTCCTTCGCCAGCGACGCCGATCACGACGCCTATCGAAACAAGTCGTACAGCCTGAACCTGAGCCACTGGTTGAGCGATGACGTGGAAATCGGCTTCAACGCGCTCGACAACAAGGGCAAGACCGAACTCGACAACCCGTTTGGCCTGTTCGACCCGGTCACGTTCAACACCGTCGGCCAGCAGCAATACAGCGACTTCGAGCTGAGCAGCCTGGGCACCTACCTGGACGCGCGAATCAACGAGCGCTGGAAAACCCGCCTGGAACTGGGCCACAGCGAGAACCGCGAAAAGACCGCCGACAAGCTCAGTGACGACCGCTACGTGTTCAACACCTACCGTGACTCGGTGAATTGGCAGAACGACCTGACGCTGGACGACCGCAACAGCCTGATGCTCGGCGCGGACGGGTACGAAGATCGGGTCAACAGCAGCACAACCTTCGACGAAGACAGCCGCTGGAACCGCGCAGCCTTCGTTCAGCATCGCTACAAGGGTGATGGCTTCTCGACGGAACTGGGCCTGCGCCACGATCAGAACCAGCAGTTCGGCAGCCAGAACACCTGGAGCGGCACGCTGACCGTCCCCCTCGACGACGCCAACGACGTGCTGCTTTCCTACAGTGAAGGCTTCCGTGCGCCGACATTCAACGATCTGTATTACCCAGGCTTCAGCAACCCGAATCTCAAGCCCGAGCACTCGAAAAGCTACGAGGTGCAATGGCGCAGCCGTTTGAGCGAAACCAGCAAACTGGAGGCGTCGCTGTACCGAACCGATCTTGAAGACGCCATTGCACTGGATGCCGATTTCAGCCCGCAGAACATCGGCTCCGCGCGAATCAACGGTTTTGAAGCATCGCTGGAACAGCAACTGTTCGGCTGGACCGGCAAACTCGGCGCCTCGATCATCGACCCGCGCGACCGCGACACCGGCCACACGCTGAATCGCCGTGCACGCCGGACCGTGAACCTGGACCTGGACCGCCAGTTCGACCGCCTCGGCGTCGGCGCCAGCTGGCAGGCGGTGAGCGACAGCTACAACGACGAGGCCAACACCCAGCACATCGCGGGCTATGGGCTGTTTGGCCTGCGCAGCAGTTGGAAGGCCAGCGACGAGCTGAGGCTGGAGTTCAAGCTGGATAACGCCTTGGACCAGCGTTACAGCCGCGCGCTGTACAGTTTCGATGGCAGCAACTACGGGTACCGCGAAGAGGGGCGGACGTGGATGTTTGGGGTGACCTGGACGCCGGAGTCGTAGGCTCACCCCCTGTAGGAGCGCGCTTGCCCGCGACGGCGGTATCCCTGTGCCATCTGATGTGTCTGACCCACCGCAATCGCGGGCAAGCGCGCTCCTACAATCGTTCGCTCAGCGCTCGGGAGAGAGGGTTTCACACAACTTCGCCACCGCCCCCAGCATCTGCCCGCTTGGCCGCTCGATGCCTTTATCCGGTACCACCAGCAACCGGGCTTTGAGCGACGGCCAGGCTTTCCAGATATCAAGCTGGGACGCCGAGCCGGCCACCACCACTTCGGGATTACGCTGCAGCACCGCTTCCAGACTGACCTGCGGCGCGGGCTGGGCGAGGTCGGAAAACAGGTTGCGCGCCCCGCACACCTTCAGCGCATCACTGATGATCTGCCCGCCGCCCACGGTGTACAGCGGTTGGTCCCACACCTGATAAAACACACTGGTCGGCGTCTGCCGTCGATAGCGTGTTCTCAGATCAGCAAGCCGTTGACGAAAATCTCCTGCCACCTGCCGCCCCTGCTCGGCCCTGCCAAGGCGCTCGCCGATCTGCCCGATCTGCTCGGCCAGTTGATCCAGCGTATGCGGCTCGGCGGTAAAGGTGGGGATGTTCAGGCGCTGCAACTGGTCGCGCTGGGCCGCACTGACGCTGCCCGGCCACAGCAGCAACAAATCGGGGCGCAGGGCGAGCAACTGTTCCATGTTCAACTGGCCGTAACGCCCCACCGAAGGCACACCCGCAACCTGGGCGGGGCGTTCGCCACCATCGAGCACGCCGACCAACCGATCGGCAGCGCCCAGTTCGATCACGATTTCCGTCAGAGAAGGCGCGAGGCTGACCACGCGCTCGGCGGCGTTGACCTGCCAGGCAGTCACCAGCAGCAGACAGCCGAGAACGCGGCGCATCAGGCCAACTGGCGAGGAATGCGGTACAGGGAAAGCAGAATGACGCTGGACAGCGCCAGGAGGGCCAGGGGAACGGCCTCAAGGTCCGCGAACACCGCCAGCGCGGCGATCCACGCAGGCAACCCGGCAAACAGGAACGCCATGCGTCGATCCGCCGCCAGCCGCAGCCAGGCGGCTGGCTCGTCCGGGGTGTCGAGGGCTTTCTGGGTACTGATCAAGGCGCGCTTGTAGACACCAAACGGCTTGATGCTGAGGAACATCGAGGCCACGCCTGCGATGAACAGCGGCATGGCGAGCACCGACGGGCTGACCGGCCCTTCATCGCTGCTCAGGAACAGGCACACCACCAGCAACGGCGCCAGCGTCAGCGCCAGTTGCCGCCACCACGCCAGCGCCAGACGACGGCGCACATTGCCCCTTGTCACGCGGGATCGACCTCGCTCTGATGCTCGTTGCCCATCATGTGGCCGAGCTTGCCGGCCTTGGTGGCCAGGTACAGCTTGTTGTGCGGGTTGTGGCCGGTGTGCAGCGGCACGCGCTCGGCAACGTTGATGCCCATGTCGGTCAAGGCTTTGACCTTGCGCGGGTTGTTGGTCATCAAGCGCAGGGATTTCACGCCCAGATGCTCAAGCATCGGCAGGCAGATGGCGTAGTCGCGCTGATCAGCGGCGAAGCCCAGGCGTTCGTTCGCTTCGACGGTGTCGGCACCGCCGTCCTGCAATTCATAGGCACGGATCTTGTTCATCAGACCGATACCACGCCCTTCCTGGCGCAGATACAACAGAACGCCGCGACCTTCGGCGGCAATGGCGCGCAAAGCGGCTTCAAGTTGCGAGCCGCAGTCGCAACGCTGGCTGAACAAGGCATCGCCTGTCAGGCATTCGGAATGCACGCGCCCCAGGACTGGAGCGCCATCCGATACATCACCCAGGCTGAGAACGACGTGTTCGCGACCGGTTTCCTCTTCGAGGAAGCCGTTCATTTTGAAAGTGGCAAAAGGGGTAGGCAGCTTGGAAGCCGCGACAAATACGACGGGCACCGTGTGCTCCTGATCAGTATGAGGACTGGAAATTAGCAAGGCCGCATTGTAACAGCAGGCTTCGACAGGCGCTTAGGCTGAATTGTCGGCCATTCAGATCAACATGTTCGATCATTGCTTGACCTTCGCCTTGACGCGGACTTCGTCGGCATCGAATGGATAAGGCTGTTTCCACTTCGCAAAGATCGGCCGCAGCTTGCCGGATTGCACCAGCCTGGCCATCCGTTCATCGAAGATGTCACGCAGCGCACGGCCCCGCTCGTTGTCTGCAAAGCTCAGGAACAGCGGAATGGCCGTAAGGTATGTCGTGCGAAAACGCTGCGGCTCCTTCGTCTGCCCGAGGATGAAGTCCACCTCGGGCCTGGCGTCGATGTACAGGTCGGCGCGGCCGTGATCGAGCATCGAAAGGATATGGTCCCGCCGGGCCACTTCGTTGAAGTGCTGGACATTGGGCAGGTAGTGCTGGAATTCATAGCCCCGCACCCAGGCCAGGCGATAACTGCCCAGCGAAGCCAGGGTCGGCGCCGGATTGGACGCCAGGCCCAGGGCGTAGATTTCGTCAGTGTCGTAGTGCCACTTCGGATACAGCGTGCCTTCGACTTCATTCTCGTAGGCACCGACCCAGGCATCCGCCTCGCCCCGCTGCACCAGGCCAACGGCGCGGGTGTAGGGTTCGATGCGCGAGGCGACCTTGATCCCGGCTGGCTCGAACACCTCGCGCATCAGGTCCCAGCCCAGCCCGGTGCCGTCCGCCTCGGTGTAGGCATTCCACTGCTCGCTGACCAGCACGATGTCCTTGGGCTTGTCGGACGAAGCCTGGGCCGATACCAGCCCGGCAACCATCCAGCAACCCGCCACCAACGCCGAAAGGCCAGCCAGCCACTTCACACCCATGCGCCCCATGAGCCGTTTCCTATATGACGCCCCACACCCAGACTAGACCCTGCATCGCCAACCACGCAAAAACGCCGGCCAGTACATCGTCGAGCATGATGCCGACGCCGCCGTGAACATGCTTGTCGACCCAATGGATGGGCCATGGTTTGAGAATGTCGAAAAACCGGAACACCAGAAAGCCCACCAGCAGCCAGACCCAGCCTTCGGGCACCAGCCACAGGGTGATCCACATGCCGACCATCTCGTCCCAGACGATGCCTTCGTGATCGTGCACCCGCAGATCGTCCGCCACTTTGCCGCACAGCCAGAAGCCGAACAGCATGGTGATGCCCAGCATCAGCCAGTAGCCCCAGTCCGGCAGCATCTGCCACAGCGGAATGAATGGCACTGCGACCATCGAGCCCCAGGTGCCGGGCGCCTTGGGCAAGGTGCCGGAGCCGAAGCCGAAGGCCAGGAAATGCCAGGGGTTGGTCCATACCGACGGCGGAACGTTTTCCGCCGGGACCTGGTTAGGATGATCTGTCACCGTGTCTCCCGAAAATGTTGATAACCCCGAGTCAACGGAGTGACGTCCTGCCCATGCTCGTCGATCAGTGTGACGCCCTGCCCTTCGACCACCCGGCCGATCACGTGGACCGGCCAGCCAGCGGCGAGCAGGTCAGGCAGGCATGATGCCGGGAGCGTGAACGCGAGTCTGTAGTCATCGCCGCCACTGAGCGCAGCATTCAGCGCCTGGTCTGCGCCGAAAAATGCCAGCAGCGCGTCAGACATCGGCACTTTGTCCCGCTCTACCAGCAAGCGTACGCCCGATGCCAATGCGATATGCCCGCAATCGGCGAGCAGTCCGTCGGAGATGTCCAGCGCCGCACTGGCCTTGCCACGCAGCGCCATGCCCAGTTCAAGCTGCGGCTGGGGGGACCAGTAGCGCGCCAGCAGCGCCTCTGCGGTAGACGCCTGTGTCGTGCGCTGGTTCAACACCAGCGGCAGTGCCCCGGCGCCATCGCCCAAGGGCCCGCCGACGCACAGCAGGTCCCCCGGCCGCGCGCCACCGCGGGTCAGCGCCAGGCCTTTGGGCACCGAGCCGAACACCGTCACGGTCAGGCTCAGAGGCCCGCGCGTGGTGTCGCCGCCGATCAGCCGCATCGAGCAAGCCTGGGCCATCTCGTTCAAACCACGGGCGAACGCTGAAAGCCAGGCAGCAGAAACGTCTGGCAGGGTCAGGGCAAGGGTGAATGCGAGGGGTTTGGCGCCCATGGCCGCCAGATCGCTGGCAGAGACGCCCAGGGCACGCTGGCCCAGCAGGAAAGGATCGCAGGCGTCGGGGAAATGCACCCCGGCCACCAGCGTGTCGGTGGACACCGCCAGCTGTTCGCCCGGCGGCACCGACAACAGGGCGCAGTCGTCGCCAATCCCCAATGCAACACCTTCGCCCGGCTGCGCGCAGGGCGCAGCGGCGAAGTAGTTGCGGATCAGCTCGAACTCGCCCATGGCATCAAACACTCAAGGTTCTGGAGAGATCCAGACGCCTCAGCGCTTGTTGGCCTTGACTTCGACTTCGCGCAGACGCGGAGCCAGCTTGTCGAGCACGCCGTTGACGAACTTGTGGCCGTCGGTGGAACCGTAGACTTTCGCAAGCTCGATGCCTTCGTTGATGACCACGCGGTACGGCACGTCGATGCGTTCCATCAGTTCCCAGGTGGACAGGCGCAGAACGGCCAGTTCAACCGGGTCCAACTCGTCGATGGTCAGGTCCAGGCACGGCGCCAGCGCGGTGTCGATCTGGTCTTTCCTGGTCGGTACACCGTGAAGAATTTCACGGAAATACGCGCCATCGACGTCGGTGAAATCGTTATCGACGCGAAACTGCGCTTCGATTTCGTTCAGCGATTGCTTGGCCATGTGCAGTTGATACAGGGCCTGGGTCGCCAACTGACGTGCAGCACGGCGCTTTTCACTTTTCGATGGCTTGCCGGCGTCCGCAGGGCGCGGATCGCGTGGGTTGAAGCGATCGCTTTCGTCGTTAATCACTTGGCCTCCAACTGCGCCAACAGGCTGACCATCTCGATGGCGGACAGGGCAGCTTCAGCGCCTTTGTTACCGGCCTTGGTGCCGGAACGTTCGATGGCTTGTTCGATGGAATCGACGGTCAGCACGCCAAAGGCGACCGGTACGCCGAACTCCATGGACACCTGGGCCAGGCCCTTGGTGCATTCGCCAGCCACGTATTCGAAGTGCGGAGTGCCGCCACGGATCACGGCGCCCAAGGCGATGATCGCGGAGAATTCGCTGCGCTGGGCGACTTTCTGCACCACCAGCGGGATTTCGAACGCGCCCGGGGCACGGATGATGGTGATGTCGCTTTCGCTCACGCCATGGCGAACCAGGGCATCAACGGCACCGCTCACCAGGCTTTCGACGACGAAGCTGTTGAAGCGGCCAACCACCAGGGCGTAGCGACCTTGTGGGGCGATGAAGGTACCTTCGATGGTCTTCAGGGTCATTCGGCTGAGTCTCATAATTAAAGAGCAAGCGCGCATCAGGCGCGCGCTTTCAGGGATTTTAGGCCACGAATCGGCGACCGCAGGGACAAAAGCCGTGAAATCCTGAGGTTTTCACGGCCGGTGACCTGCCGGTCTTTATTCGGAGGGCACGTATTCTACAACTTCCAGATCGAAACCGGATATCGCGTTGAACTTCATTGGCGAACTCATCAGGCGCATTTTGCGAACGCCCAGGTCGCGAAGGATCTGCGAACCCGCACCGACAGTGCTGTAGGTGGTCGGTGTCTTGACCGGCGAGGCACCTGCGGTTTCCCGCACATGGGCCAGCACCGCGTCGCCGTCGAGCGGGTGCCCGAGCAGCAGCACCACGCCGCTGCCCGCCTCGGCAACCGCCGCCATTGCAGCGCGCAGGCTCCAGCGGCCGGGCTGTTTGACCATCAGCAGGTCACGCAGCGGGTCCATGTTGTGGACGCGAACCAGGGTCGGTTCTTCCGCACAGACCTTGCCCAGGGTCAGGGCCAGGTGAACGTCGCCTTCGACCGAATCACGGTAGGTCACCAGGTTGAACTGGCCCTGTTCGGTGTCCAGCGGCTGCTCGGCAATCCGCTGAACGGTACGTTCGTGAATCATGCGGTAGTGAATCAGGTCGGCGATGGTGCCGATCTTGATGTTGTGTTCGGCGGCGAAGACTTCCAGTTCGGCGCGACGGGACATGGTGCCGTCGTCGTTCATCACTTCGCAGATCACGCCGGTCGGCTCGAAACCGGCCATGCGCGCCAGGTCGCACGCAGCTTCGGTGTGGCCAGCGCGGGACAGCGTACCGCCGGCCTGGGCCATCAGCGGGAAGATGTGGCCGGGGCTGACGATGTCTTCGGCCCTGGCGTCCTTGGCGGCGGCAGCCTGCACGGTGCGGGCGCGGTCGGCAGCGGAAATGCCGGTGGTCACGCCTTCGGCGGCCTCGATGGAAACGGTGAACTTGGTGCCGAAGCCCGAACCGTTGCGCGGCGCCATCAGCGGCAGCTTCAGGGCTTCGCAGCGCTCACGGGTCATGGGCATGCAGATCAGGCCACGGGCGTAACGCGCCATGAAGTTGATGTGCTCGGGCTTGACGCACTCGGAGGCCATGATCAGATCGCCTTCGTTTTCGCGATCTTCGTCATCCATCAGGATGACCATCTTGCCTTGGCGAATGTCTTCAACCAGTTCTTCGATGCTATTGAGCGCCACGCGGCACCCCCTTCATTCAGGATTTGAGGTAGCCGTTGGCGGCCAGAAAGCTTTCAGTGATGTTGCCGCCCTGGGCTGGCGTCGGGTCGGCGGCCTTGTCACCGAGCAGCAGGCGCTCCAGGTAACGCGCCAGCAGATCCACCTCAAGGTTGATCTTACGGCCCGGGCGGTAGTCGCCCATGATGGTTTCGGCCAGCGTGTGCGGGACGATGGTCAGTTCGAACTCGGCGCCATTGACCGCGTTCACGGTCAGGCTGGTGCCGTCGACGGTGATCGAACCCTTGTGCGAGATGTACTTGGCCAGCTCACGCGGGGCGCGCATGCGGAACTGGATCGCACGGGCGTTTTCCTCGCGGGACAGCACCTCGCCGACGCCGTCGACGTGGCCGCTGACCAGGTGGCCGCCCAGACGGGTGGTCGGGGTCAGGGCCTTTTCAAGGTTCACGCGGCTGCCGGTCTTCAGATCGACGAACGCAGTCACGTCGAGGGTTTCGCGGCTGACATCAGCCCAGAAACCGTCGCCCGGCAGTTCCACGGCGGTCAGGCACACGCCGTTGACTGCGATGCTGTCGCCGAGCTTGACGTCGGAGAGGTCGAGTTTGCCGGCCTCTACATAAACGCGGACATCGCCGCCTTTGGGAGTGATGGCGCGGATGCTGCCGATGGATTCGATGATGCCGGTAAACATGGGTCCTCCAGGAGAACGGGGCCTGCGCTTTAAGCGAAAGCCGGAATTATACGCTTGGGCTCGATGCAGGTATTGCGATGACTCGCCAGTCACTTCCAACGGCGCGCATTTCGACGATTTTCAGCTCCAGCGACTCGCTCATTTGCGCCAGCGGCAGGTCCAGCAACGGACGCGCAGAAGAGCCCATGAACTTGCCGGCGACGAAAATCTGGAATTCATCCACCAACCCCAGGCGGGTAAAAGCGCCCGCAAGCTTGGGCCCGGCTTCGACCAGTACGTCGTTGACGCCCCGGTTCGCCAGTTCCACCAGCAGCTTGCGCAGGTCCACATGCCCGCCGCTGCTGGGCAGCGCCAGTAATTCATGGCCTTCGTCGCTGTAGCGTTCCCGGGCCGATGCCGCAGCGCAGGTTGCGACCAGCGCATTGCCCGCCTTGAAGAACGGTGCATCGAGGGGCACGCGCAAACGGCCGTCGATCAACACCCGCAGCGGCGGGCGCGTCACAGCCAGTGCCGTCAGTTCGGCGTTCAGGCCCAATTCGTCAGGGCGCACGGTCAGCCGCGCGTTGTCGGCCAGCACGGTATCGGCGCCGGTCAGCACCACGCTGGCCTGAGCCCGCAGACGCTGCACCGCAGAGCGCGCTTCGGGGCCGGTGATCCACTGGCTCTCGCCGCTGGCCATGGCGGTGCGCCCGTCCAGGCTCATCGCCAGCTTCACGCGCACGTACGGCAGGCCGTGTTCCATGCGCTTGAGAAAGCCTTTGTTCAGCGCCCGCGCCTCGCCTTCGAGCACGCCACTCTGCACGGCGATACCGGCGCTCATCAGGCGTAACAGGCCGCGTCCGGCGACATCGGGGTTGGGGTCCTGCATGGCGGCGACGACCCGCGCCACGCCCGCGTTGACCAACGCATCGGCGCAGGGCGGCGTACGCCCATGATGGCTGCAGGGTTCGAGGGTGACGTAGGCGGTGGCGCCACGGGCCCTGTCGCCCGCCTGACGCAGCGCGTGGACTTCAGCGTGGGGCTCGCCTGCGCGCACGTGCCAGCCTTCGCCGACGACTTCGCCATCACGCACGATCACGCAACCCACCCGGGGGTTTGGATGGGTGGAATACACACCCTTGCGCGCCAGTTCCAGCGCTCGCGCCATGTAGGAGGCGTCGAGCACGCTTTGCTCTGCGTTGGACATGCTCACTCTTTAACCGGCTCGCGGGCCAGTCGGTCGATTTCTTCGCGGAATTCGTTGAGGTCCTGGAACCGCCGATACACCGAAGCAAAGCGGATGTAGGCCACTTCGTCGAGCTTTTGCAGCTCGCTCATCACCAGCTCCCCGACGATCAACGATTTGACCTCGCGCTCGCCGGTCGCACGTAATTTGCTCTTGATGTGGGCCAGGGCCGCTTCAAGCCGCTCGACGCTGACCGGGCGCTTCTCCAGCGCACGCTGCATGCCGGCACGCAGCTTCTCTTCGTCGAAGGGTTGGCGGCTGCCGTCCTGCTTGATCAGCCTTGGCAGCACCAGCTCGGCGGTTTCAAAGGTGGTGAAACGTTCGCCACAGGCCACGCACTCGCGGCGACGGCGGACCTGATCACCTTCGGCGACCAGACGGGAATCGATGACTTTGGTGTCGTTGGCACCGCAGAAGGGACAGTGCATGGTGGCAGGCAACAAAAAAAGGGAGGGCCATGGTAGCGCATCCCGCCGGCAAGACAAGTGCGGTTCTTTGAGGTATACAGACGCCCATCCGTGTGGGGCAAAAGCCGCCACCCTCGGCGATACTGCGTCATAGCCCGCATATCCCGTTCGTTTATCGTTTTAGCTGGAGCTGTTCATGACGCTACGTACGCTCGCTGCAATTTGCCTGGCCGGCCTGCTCGCTGCCTGTAGCACCGCCGAGGCGCCCAAACCTGCGGAACCGGCCAAGCCTGCCCCCAATGCGATCAAGCTGCCTGAAGGCCCGGGCCCGCTGCTGCCGTATCAGCGCGAACTGAGCGGCCAGTTGCTGGGCGTGCCGGCGGGCGCCGAGGTGGAACTGGCGCTGATGGTCATCGACGATCGCAATCGCCCGCAAAAACTGCTGAGCAGCACCAAGCTGACCGGCAACAATCAGTCGCTGCCGTTCCAGTTGCGCTTCAACCCCGAAGCCTTCCCCGTGGGTGCGCGGGTCGAGCTGCGCGGGCGCGCCAGCCAGTCCGGCCAGTTGATCCTGCATCTGCCGTCGGTACTGATCGCCAGGCCTGAGACCCAATCGCTGGGCCAACTGCAATTCTTCAAGATGCCATGACCCCGCCGTCGCACCTTCAGGCGCAACTGAGCCAACTGCTGGGCGATGCCCGGCTGGTGGCCGAGACACTGCCGGGCACTGATCTCAAGTTATGGCTGATCGACGCGGACAACATGGACCGCGCCTTCAACCCTGAAGAAACCCGACGCATCCTCGAAGACCCGCCTTACTGGAGCTTCTGCTGGGCCAGCGGTCTTGCCTTGGCACGGTTTCTGGCCGAGCACCGCCATTGGGTCGAGGGCAAGCGCGTGCTGGATTTCGGCGCGGGCTCAGGGGTCGCCGGGATTGCCGCGATGAAAGCCGGAGCCCTGGAGGTGGTGGCCTGTGATCTCGATCCGGTGGCGATCGAGGCGTGCAGGGCCAACGCCGAACTCAATGGCGTGACGCTGGGTTATTCGGCGGACTTCTTCGCCGAGGCGGACCGTTTCGACCTGATCCTGGTGGCCGACGTGCTCTACGACCGCGCCAACCTGCCGCTGCTCGATCAGTTTCTGACGCGTGGCCAGCAGGCGCTGGTGGCAGATTCGCGGGTCAAGGATTTCCAGCACCCGGCCTATAGCCGCCTGGGCATTCTCGACGCCCTGACCCTGCCGGATCTGGCCGAGCCGTGGGAGTTTCGCAAGGTCAGCCTGTACCACGCCACCCGCTGATACCCCCCGTAGGAGCGCGCTTGCCCGCGATGGCGGCGTGTCAGACACCCTCGCAACGCCTGACACACCGCCGTCGCGGGCAAGCGCGCTCCTACAGGTTTGGTGGAATGCTCTGCCGCCCTTTATAGTTGCCGCCATTGAGCCTTTTTTTCGAGACTTGCGATGAGCCAGGAAACGCCGTACATCTTCGATGCGACCACCGCCACTTTCGATCAGTTGGTTATCGAAAACTCCTTTCACAAACCCGTGCTGGTGGATTTCTGGGCCGAGTGGTGCGCGCCGTGCAAGGTGCTGATGCCGCTGCTGCAACAGATCGCCGAGAGCTACCAGGGCGAGCTGCTGCTGGCCAAGGTCGACTGCGATGCCGAGCAGGACATCGTCGGCCGCTTCGGCATTCGCAGCCTGCCGACCGTGGTGCTGTTCAAGGACGGCCAGCCGGTTGACGGCTTTGCCGGTGCGCAGCCTGAATCGGAAATCCGCAAACTGCTCGAACCCCATGTGCAGATGCCGCCACCGGCTGCGGGCGATCCCTTGCAGACCGCCCAGGCGATGTTCGCCGAGAGCCATTTCGCGGAAGCGGAAGCGGTGCTGCAGACCATCCTCACCGAAGACAACACCAACGCTGCCGCGCTGATTCTGTACGCGCGCTGCCTGGCCGAGCGTGGCGAACTGGCTGAAGCGCGCACGGTGCTGGATGCGGTCAAGGGCGACGAGCACAAGGCGGCGCTGGCCGGCGCCAAGGCGCAACTGACCTTCCTGGGTGAAGCGAAAGTCCTGCCGGACGCTGCGGACCTCAAGACCCGCCTTGCGCAAAACCCGCAGGACGATGAAGCCGTGTACCAGTTGGCGATTCACCAGCTTTCGCGCCAGCAGTACGAAGCTGCGCTGGACGGCCTGTTGAAGCTGTTCATCCGTAACCGCAACTACAACGAAGGCCAGCCGCACAAGACGCTGCTGCAGGTGTTCGATCTGCTGGGCAACGACCACCCACTGGTCACCACCTACCGCCGCAAGCTGTTTGCTGCGCTGTATTAAGCCATCCACGGTCCCGTAGCAGCACGGCTTGCCGGCGGGAGCGGTGTGTCAGGGCATGATGCTTTGACTGACACACCGCTCCCGCCGGCAAGCCGTGCTGCTACGGGGAGTCGCTTCAAAATTCAAGGGATTGATTCAGGTTTCAACCCAGTAATACTCCGGCGCATCGCCATGGCTCTCGACCCGGACGTTGGCGCTGTGGCGCATGCGCACCATCAGGCGTTTGCCCGCCGCCGTGCTGCCCGCCAACCCCTCAAGCTGCCCCAGCAGATCCGGCCCGCTCAAGTGCCCGGCCTTGCGCAGCAGCTCCTGGGCGATATCCCACGCAGCGTCGTTGCGGCTGGCCGGTGGCTTGGCGACAGGATCCGCCGCAGGTTTGTCCTGCGCCTGGACGCCGAACTGCGCGCCCAGTCTGGCCCAGTCGCTGTCGTCCATTTCCACTGTCAGATCCACCGGCACTTCGCCAACGGTTCCACGGATTCGCAACATTTTGTGTGTCCTCTGATTGGCCGTGTGGCATGGTCCCACAGGATCCGCGGCAGACGCCATTACCCGTAGGAGCGCGCTTGCCCGCGATTGCGGTGGGTCAGCAACACAGATGTGGATGAAAGAACGCCGTCGCGGGCAAGCGCGCTCCTACAAGTGCCTATCGAAAAAGTTAAGAAACGCCAACAAATATTGTTATAAGATTACATAACAATTTTCTAACACTTCTCCGGAGCCCTCCATGCGTCGTCTGTTACTCGCCCTGCCCTTCGCGTTGCTGCCGCTGACCTTCGCCCACGCCGCTGACGAACATGACCACGATCATGAGCATGGCAGCCTCGGCGCGCATGTGCATGGCGTTGCGCGTCTGGACCTGGCGCTCGATGGCCGCACGCTGGAGCTGGAACTGGACACCCCGGCCATGAACATCGTCGGCTTCGAGCACGCAGCAACCACCGACGCCGACAAGATGAAACTGGCGCTGGCCCGGGAAACCCTGCTCAAGCCCCATGGCCTGTTCAGCATTCCGGAAGCCGCAGGTTGCACCGTGGTCAAGGCGAAGCTGGAAAGCCCGCTGTTCGGTGACAAGGACGACGACGGCGATGCCGACGAACATGAGCACGAGCACAGCGAAATCCACGGTCACTACCAGTTCAACTGCAGCGTGCCTGCGGTGTTGAACAAGCTGGACCTCACCCAGCTGTTCACCAGCTTCCCGGCGACCCAGACCATCCAGGTTCAACTGGTCACGCCAAAACGCCAGATGGGTGCCGAGGTGCGTCCGAGCAATCCAGTGGTCAAGTTCTGAACATGACGCAGGCGCTTATCGAACTGTCCGACCTCGGTTTTGCCTGGCCAGGCCACGAGCCGTTGCTGGATATTCCGGCGTTTCGCCTGGAGCCCGGCGAAACCCTGTTCCTCAAGGGCCCCAGCGGCAGTGGCAAGACCACCTTGCTGGGCCTGTTGGGCGGTGTGCAGAAACCTGATCGTGGCAGCATCCGTCTGCTCGGCCAGGAACTGGCGCAGTTGTCTGCGGGCGCTCGCGACCGCTTTCGCGTCGATCACACCGGTTACATTTTCCAGCAATTCAATTTGCTGCCGTTTCTGTCGGTGCGGGAAAACGTCGAGCTGCCCTGCCACTTCTCAAAGCTGCGTGCGCAGCGGGCGACCCAGCGCCACGGCAGCGTCGATCAGGCCGCCGCCACCCTGCTCGCTCACCTGGGTCTGAAAGATCCGGCGTTGCTGGGGCGTCGTGCCGATTCCCTGTCCATCGGCCAACAGCAGCGTGTCGCTGCAGCCCGTGCGCTGATCGGCCAGCCTGAACTGGTGATCGCCGACGAGCCCACCTCGGCGCTCGACGCCGATGCCCGCGAGGCCTTCATTCAGCTCTTGTTCGCCGAATGCCGCGAGGCCGGTGCCAGCCTGTTGTTCGTCAGCCACGATCAGAGCCTGGCGCCGCTGTTCGACCGCAACCTGTCGCTGGCCGAACTCAATCGCGCCGCCGTCGCCCCAGAGGTTTGAGATGTATCTTCTTCGCCTGGCGCTGGCCAGCCTCGCCAACCGCCGCTTCACCGCCTTTCTCACCGCGTTCGCCATTGCCCTGTCGGTCTGCCTGCTGCTGGCAGTGGAACGGGTGCGCACCGAAGCCCGTGCCAGCTTCGCCAGCACCATCAGCGGCACGGACCTGATCGTCGGCGCCCGTTCCGGCTCCGTGAACCTGCTGCTGTATTCGGTGTTCCGCATCGGCAACGCCACCAACAACATTCGTTGGGACAGCTTCGAACACTTTGCGGGCAGCAAGCAGGTGAAGTGGGCGATCCCGATTTCCCTGGGCGACAGCCATCGCGGCTATCGCGTCATGGGCACCACCGAAGCCTATTTCGAGCATTACCAATATGGCCGCCAGCAGCATCTGGAGCTGGCCGATGGGCGCCCGTTCGCCACTGATCCGTTCGAAGTAGTACTCGGTGCCGAAGTCGCCGAGGCCCTGCACTACAAGCTCGGCGACAAGCTGGTGCTGGCCCACGGCGTGGCGACGGTAAGCCTGGTCAAGCATGACGACAAGCCCTTCACCGTGGTCGGGATTCTCAAGCGCACCGGCACCCCGGTGGACCGCACGCTGCACATCAGCCTGGGCGGCATGGAAGCGATTCACATCGACTGGCACAACGGCGTTCCCGCCCAGGGCGCCGGGCGTATCAGCGCCGATCAGGCGCGCAACATGGACCTGACGCCCACGGCCATCACCGCTTTCATGCTCGGCTTGAACAGCAAGATTTCGACCTTCGCCTTGCAGCGTGAGATCAACGAATTCCGCGGCGAACCGATGCTGGCGATCCTGCCCGGGGTGGCGCTGCAAGAGTTGTGGAGCCTGATGGGCACGGCGGAAAAAGCCCTGTTCGTGATTTCACTGTTCGTGGTGCTGACCGGCCTGATCGGCATGCTCACGGCCATCCTGACCAGCCTCAACGAGCGCCGGCGCGAGATGGCGATTCTGCGCTCAGTGGGCGCCAGGCCCTGGCATGTCGCAAGCCTGCTGGTTCTGGAAGCCTTCGCCCTGGCCCTGGCAGGCTCGGTGAGCGGGCTGGCGCTGCTGTACATCGGCATCGCGGCGGCGCAGGGTTACGTGCAGGCCAACTATGGTCTGTACTTGCCGCTGTCGCTGCCGAGCACCTATGAATGGACGCTGTTGGGCGGCATTCTCTGCGCGGCGCTGTTGATGGGCACCATGCCTGCGTGGCGCGCCTATCGCCAGTCGTTGTCCGACGGTTTGTCGATTCGTCTGTGAGGAAATGTTGATGCGCAGGTGCTGGAGGCTGATGTGCGCGGTTGTGTCGATGCTGGTCGCGACCTCGGCGTGGGCGCAGGACGTGCGGGTGCTGACCTGGCAGGAGATGATCCCGCCCGACGCGCCGCCGGTGAAGCTCATCACCGCGCCGATCCACGACCTGTCGAAAATGGCCGACACCCTGTCAGTGGAATCCGCGCCCGCCGCACACCAATTGGCGCCCCACGCGCCGGTTGTCAAGGCGCTGGACGGCCAGATGGTGCGGCTGCCGGGGTACATCGTGCCGCTGGAAGTCAGTGAAGAAGGCCGCGTGATCGAGTTTCTGCTGGTGCCGTACTTCGGCGCCTGCATTCACGTCCCGCCACCGCCACCGAACCAGATCGTGCACGTCACCAGTGAGCTGGGGGTGAAGGTGGACGAGCTGTACCAGCCGTACTGGATCGAAGGGCCGATGCAGGTCAAAGCGTCCAGCAGCGAACTGGCCGAGGCCGGGTATCAGATGGAAGCGGACAAAATTCTGGTGTACGAACTGCCTGATCAGTAGGTCCAGATGCTCTTCGTTTGGGTTACCGTCATCGCGAGCAAGCTCACTCCTACAGGGGAGCGCGGTCAGTTGTAGGAGTGAGCTTGCTCGCGATAAGGCTAATCGCGCTTTCGTTGAGCCAGGTCAAAACCCCTGTTCCAGACGCTTCGTAACATAAGGCATCCCTTTTTAATGCCTTTACGGAGCCCCCATGAACAAGTCTCTCCTCGGCGCGCCGCTCGTTGCGCTCGCTCTACTTGCCCCTGTCGCCGAGGCGCACCAGACCGGCGACATCATCGTGCGCGCCGGTGCCGCGCGTGTCGTTCCCAACGAAGACAGCGGCAACGTGAAACTGGACGGCACCAAGGTCGCCGGCACCAAAGCCACTGCTGACAACTCGACACAACTGGGCCTGACCTTCGCCTACATGCTCAGCGACCACGTGGGTCTGGAGCTGCTCGCCGCGACCCCTTTCAGCCACACCATCGGTGTCAAAGGCCTGGGCCCGGGCCTGGACGGCAAGCTGGCGGACGTCAAGCAACTGCCGCCGACCCTGTCGCTGCAGTACTACCCGATGGACAGTTCGTCGAAGTTTCAGCCCTACGCCGGCATCGGCCTGAACTACACCAAATTCTTCAACAACGACCTCACCGGCGAGCGCAAGCAGCAGGGTTTCAGCAACCTGAAACTCAAGGACTCGGTGGGCCTGGCCGGGCAGATCGGCATGGACTACATGCTCACCGACCGCGTCATGCTCAACGCCTCGATCTGGTACATCGACATCGACACCAAGGCCACAGTGGACGGCCCGTCCGCCTTGAGCGTGGGCAAGACCAAGGTGGACGTGGACATTGATCCGTGGGTGTACATGGTGGGGTTGGGTTACAAGTTTTGACGCCACACAAACATTGTAGGAGCGCGCTTGCCCGCGATGGCGTAGTGTCAGACGATTCAACTCGAACTGACACACCACTGTCGCGGGCAAGCGCGCTCCTACAAGGATAAAACCAGATTCAGCGCCCCAGCAGTCGCGCCAAGCCGACTTTCAAAGGCGTAGGCGTGGCAACCGTGAACCGCTCCAGCAACCTCTGGTTATCCGCCCGGGAATGCTTGATGTCCCCCGAGCGCGCCGGCAGGTAGGTCACCGCAGGCAGATCGCCCACCACCTCGCCAAAGGCCGCCAGCAACTGGTTCAGCGACGTGGTGGCGTTGAGCCCGACGTTGACCGCGCCCTCTTCCACCGAATCCTTCTCGAACCCCTGCACCACCAGGTCCACCAGGTCTTCAACGTAGAAGAAATCCCGGGTCTGTTCGCCATCGCCAAACACCGAAATCGGCAGCCCCTTCTCGGCGCGTTCAGCGAAGATGCTGATCACGCCCGAGTAGGGCGAGGAAGGATCCTGACGCGGGCCGAAGATGTTGAAGAAGCGAAACACCACCGGTTCCAGCCCGTGCTGACGACGGTAGAAGTCGAAGTAGTACTCACTGGCCAGCTTGTCCGATGCGTAAGGCGTCAGCGGCGCCTTGGGGGTGTCCTCGGTGATGGCCTGGCCTTCGCCATTGTTGCCATACACCGCCGCACTGGAGGCAAACACCACGCGCTTGATGCCCGCCTGGCGCATGGCCTCGCAGACATTCAGCGTGCCGATGAAATTGCTCTGGTGCGTCTTGACCGGGTCATCCACCGAGGCCTGCACCGAGGCCACTGCGGCCAGATGCGCCACTGCCTGGCAGCCCACAGCCGCGCGAGCCACCAGCGCGGCATCGGCGACGTCGCCCTCGATCAGCTCGACTCGCGGGTTGTCCAGCGGCAGGTTGCTGCGCTTGCCGGTGGACAGGTCGTCGAGCACTCGCACCGCGTATCCCTTGGCCAGCAAGGCGTCGACCAGGTGCGAGCCGATGAACCCGGCGCCACCGGTGATGAGAACAGGTGCATCAGACATGACGGTAGTAGCGATCCAGTAGGCTGGGCAAACCGGCACGCCAGGCGCGGGGTTTGATACCAAAGGTATGAAGGATTTTCTTGCAGGCCAGCACCGCGTTTTGCGGCTCGTCGGTCACGTCGGGGCTGGCGGCGTGGGCCTGGGCTGTGGGTGCCTCGACCTTCAGCTCACGCAACAGGCGGGCTTCGGTGAGCACCGCCTGGCCCAGCGCCAGCGGCGTCGTGGCTTCGTGACCGGCGTAGTGATAGGTGCCCCACAGCGGCGCGGCACAATCGAGCTGCTTGAGCACTGAAATGATGACGCGTGCGGCGTCGTCCACCGGCGTCGGGTTGCCCCGGCGGTCGTCGGCCATCAGGATTTCATCAAGCCGCTCGGCGCGCTCCAGAAAGCGCCCCAGCACGCCATCGGCGCTGTCATCGAGCAGCCAGCCGAAACGCAGCAGCACATGTTGCGGACAGGTGGCGCGAACGCTCTGCTCGATCCGCCACAACGCCTGGCCACGGGCGCCCAAAGGCACGGGTTCGTCTTTTTCGCTGTAGGCGGTCGCGCGCGAGCCATCGAACACTCGGTAGCTGGATGGCTGGAGCAGAACGATATTGTGATGCTGGCACAATTCGGCAAGACGCTCGACGGAGCGTTCCTGGTTGTCCAGCCTCTCGCTGCTCACATCCTGCGCCTGAAACCAGTCGAAGTAGTAAGCCAGATTGATCAAGGCATCCGGGCGGGTGTCATCGAGCAGTTGCGTCAGGCTTGCCGCATCCCAACCGTCTTGCGGTGGACGCGGCGCGAGGAAGCCAATGTCCTCCTCGGCACCCAGACGGATCAACGCCTGCCCGAGGGCATTCCCACCGCCCAACAGCATAAGGCGCATTCGCATAGAGTCAGCAGGCTCGGTCTTGGAAATCAAATAGAAAAATAGGTGAAAAACGGCCGCAAACATAGCACGTTGTAGCAGTTTCGCCCAACAACCGGACCTTCGCCTCATGGACTGTAGGAGCGCGCTTGCCCGCGACTGCGTTTCTCCAGCCATCAATACATTGACTGATACAACGCCGTCGCGGGCAAGCGCGCTCCAACAGAAGGCGTGACACCGATCACAGGGACTTGCATCTGTCCCCCGGTGCCCGCATAAACCCATTCATGAACCTTCTCAAGCCCCTGGACCCTGTGCTCGCAGCCTTCCACCCGGCGGTCAGCGCATGGTTCACCAGCCGATTTGCCGCTGTCACGCCGGCTCAGGCCCAGGCGTGGCCGTTGATAAAGCAGCGCCAGTCCACGCTTATCGCCGCACCCACCGGCTCCGGCAAGACCTTGACTGCATTTCTGGCGGTGATCGATGACCTGGTCCATCAGGGCCTTGAAGCAGGCGGCGAACTGCCCGAGCAGACTTTCGTGGTCTACGTCTCGCCCCTCAAGGCGCTGTCCAACGACATCCAGATCAACCTTGCGCAACCGCTGGCGGGCATCACCGAACAGCTCGAACAGCAAGGCCTGCCGGGGCTGCGTATCAGCACCGCGGTGCGCACCGGCGACACGCCGCAGAAGGAGCGTTCGGCGATGCGCAAGCGGGCGCCGCATATTCTGGTGACCACGCCCGAATCGCTCTACGTGCTGCTCGGTTCGGATTCAGGCCGGCGCATGTTGTCGAGCACGCAAACCGTGATCGTCGACGAGATCCACGCCATCGCCGCCAGCAAGCGTGGCAGCCATCTGGCATTGAGTCTTGAGCGTTTGCAGGCGTTGTGTGACAGGCCGTTGCTGCGGATCGGCCTGTCGGCGACGCAAAAGCCCATCGAGCGAGTGTCACGCTTTCTGGTGGGCAGCGATCCGGTCAGCCGGCCATGCGCCATTGTCGATATCGGCCATGCCCGGCCTCGCGACCTGGCCATCGAAGTGCCGCCCGTGCCGCTGACGGCGGTGATGGCCAACGATGTCTGGGAGCGGGTCTACGACAAGCTCGCCGACCTTGCCCGCGAACACCGCACCACGCTGATCTTCGTCAACACCCGCCGTCTGGCCGAACGCATGGCCCGGCATTTGAGCGAACGCCTGGGCAAAGACGCGGTAGCGGCTCATCACGGCAGCCTCGCCAAGGAGCAGCGCCTCGATGCCGAGCAACGGCTCAAGCGCGGCGATCTGCAGGTGCTGATCGCCACCGCCTCGTTGGAGTTGGGCATCGACATCGGTGATGTGGACCTGGTCTGCCAGATCAGTTCGCCGCGCTCCATCGCAGCCTTTCTGCAGCGGGTCGGCCGCTCCGGGCACCACGTCGGCGGCACGCCCAAAGGCCGCCTGTTCGCCATTTCCCGCGACGATCTGATCGAATGCGCCGCGTTGCTGGACTGCGTACGCCGTGGCGAACTGGACACCCTGTTGATTCCCCAGGCGCCACTGGACGTGCTGGCGCAACAGATCATCGCCGAGGTCAGTTGCCAGGAATGGCAAGAGCAGGCCCTGCTGGCGATGTTTCGCAAGGCCTCGCCTTACGCCGAGGTCGATGAAGGCCACTATCAGGCGCTGCTCGCCATGCTGGCCGAGGGCTACAGCGGGCGTCAGGGCGTGCGCGGCGCTTATCTGCACCGTGACGCCGTGAGCCAGACGCTGCGCGGGCGACGGGGCAGCAAACTCACCGCCGTCACCAGCGGCGGGACCATTCCGGACAACGCCGACTACAGCGTGATCCTCGAACCCCAGGCGCTGAACATCGGCACAGTCAACGAGGATTTCGCGGTGGAAAGCATCGCCGGCGATATCTTCCAGCTGGGCAATACTTCGTACCGTATCCTGCGCATCGAGGCAGGCCGGGTGCGGGTTGAAGATGCCCAGGGCATGCCGCCCAACATCCCGTTCTGGCTGGGAGAGGCGCCCGGGCGCAGCGATGAACTGTCCTTTGCCGTCGCCCGCTTGCAGGCCGGGATCGACCAACAGTTGAGCGAGCATCCGGGCAACCTCAGGCCCTGCATCGACTGGTTGATGAGCACCCTGGGCCTGGACACCGACAGCGCCGGGCAACTGGTCGAGTACCTGGCCCGCGCCCATTCGGCCCTTGGCGCCTTGCCGTCCCAGGACACGTTGGTGATGGAGCGTTTTTTCGACGAATCCGGTGGCACCCAGCTGGTGATTCACACGCCCTTCGGCAGCCGCATCAACCGGGCTTGGGGGCTGGCGCTGCGCAAGCGTTTCTGCCGCACCTTCAATTTCGAATTGCAGGCCGCCGCCAGCGAGGACGCCATTGTGCTGTCGCTGTCCACCAGCCACAGTTTTGCCCTGGATGAAGTCTGGCGCTATCTGAACGCCAACACGGCCGAGCACCTGCTGATTCAAGCGGTACTGGATGCGCCTTTGTTCGGCGTGCGCTGGCGCTGGAACGCCGGTGTGGCGCTGGCCCTGCCGCGTTATGCAGGAGGCCGCAAAGTCGCGCCGCAACTTCAGCGCATGAAGAGTGAAGACCTGATCGCCACGGTGTTTCCCGACCAGATCGCCTGTCTTGAAAACCTCGTCGGGGAACGTGAAGTGCCTGATCACCCATTGGTCGAGCAAACCCTTGACGATTGCCTGCACGAAGCGATGGACGCCGAGGGCTGGCTGGCGTTGCTGCGGCGAATGGAAACCGGCGATGTGCGCCTGATCAGCCGCGACCTGCCGGCCCCTTCGCCACTGGCTGCGGAAATACTCAGCGCCAAACCCTACAGCTTTCTCGACGACGCGCCGCTGGAAGAGCGGCGCACCCAGGCGGTGCTCAACCGGCGCTGGAGCGACCCGGAATCCAGCGACGATCTGGGCGCCCTCGACGCGGATGCCATCACCGCAGTGGGTCAGGAAGCCTGGCCGCAACCGCACAATGCCGACGAAATCCATGAAGCGCTGATGAGCCTGGGCTGCATCAGTGGCGTCGAGGCTCGGAAAAACCAGGGCTGGATGACGTGGCTGGAAAGCCTCGCCCGCTCCGGGCGTGCGACGCGTCTGCAAATCACGCCGGAAAGCGCCCTGTGGGTTCCACTTGAGCGACTGACCTGTTTGCAGGCGCTGTACCCGACCGCCGAAATGCACCCGCCACTGGCCGCGCTGGCCGGTTTTGATGAGGTCTGGAATGAAGACGATGCCCGGGTGGAGCTGCTGCGCGCACGCCTGAGCGGCTTTGGCCCGCTGCCCATTACCGCCATCGCCGGGCCGCTGGCCATGGCCCGGGGCGATGTCGCCCAGGCACTGGCCCAACTGGAAAACCAGGGCTACGTGCTGCGCGGCCGCTTCAGTCCTGGCGCCAGCGAAGAACAGTGGTGCGAGCGGCATCTGCTGTCGCGCATCCATCGCTACACGGTCAAACGCCTGCGCCGGGAGATCGAGCCGGTATCGCTGCAGGACTTCACCCGTTTTCTGTTCGACTGGCAGCACCTGTCCGCTTCGACCCTCAGCCAGGGCAAGGCCGCCTTGCCGGAAGTGGTGGATCAACTGGAAGGATTTTCCGCAGCCGCCGGCGCCTGGGACAGCGACATTCTTCCTGCACGCTTGAAGGATTATTCCCCGAGCTGGCTGGATGACCTGTGTCGGTCCGGCAAAGTGGTGTGGATGCGTCTGACCAGCCGCAACAAGGTTGCCAGCGCTGCATTGCGCAGTACGCCGATTGTGTTGCTGCCCCGTCCACAGGTGCGCTTGTGGAGCGGCCTGACTGAACAGCCCGCGCCCACCGAACTGTCGTTGCGCGCCCAGCGGGTGCATGAGGTGCTTTCGACCCAGGGCGCGATGTTCTTCGATGAGCTGACCAGCGAAGCGCACCTGCTGCGCACCGAACTGGAAAACGCCTTGCAGGAGCTGGTTGGCGCCGGCCTGGTCAACGCCGACAGTTTCGCCGGGCTGCGCGCACTCATTACCCCCGCCAGCAAGCGCGCGGCGCACACCAGCCGGCGCAATCGTGGGGCGTTCATCGGCGGCATGGATGACGCCGGGCGCTGGGCCCTGTTGCGCCGGGCGCCAGCGTCGGCATCCACTCAACGCCTGGACAGCGATACCCTCGAGCACATCGCCATGACCTTGCTGCGGCGGTACGGCGTGGTGTTCTGGCGCTTGCTGGAGCGTGAAGCAGACTGGCTGCCCACCTGGCGCGAGCTGCTGCGTACCTTCCACCGGTTGGAAGCCCGGGGCGACATTCGCGGCGGGCGTTTCATCGCCGGGCTTGCGGGCGAACAATTTGCCTTGCCCGAAGCGATTCCACTGCTGCGCGAAGTCCGCAAGCGGCCACTGGACGGCAGCCTGATCGGCGTCAGCGGCGTCGATCCACTGAATCTGGCAGGCACTTTGTTGCCCGGCGCCAAGGTGCCCGCCGTGGTGGGCAATCGTCTGGTGTACCGCGACGGCATCCCCATCGCCGCCATCATCGCCGGCAAGCCGCAGTATTGGGGCGAACTGGAGCAGCAGGTCATGCTCCAGGTACGGGACCGTTTGTTCAGATAATCCCATTCGCCCCGTAGGAGCGCGCTTGCCCGCGACCGCGGTGTGCCAGACGCTGAATTTGTGCCTGACACACCGCCGTCGCGGGCAAGCGCGCTCCTACAAGGGCTCACTTACACCGGGGTTTCGGAACCGTCCTTGTTCACCACCGACGTCTTGCCCGGTAACGCCTGCTGCTCATCGCCCTCCTCCATCTGCGAGAACTGGCCGTTGTGCGGGCTCATCACCAGTTGTGGATAAGTTTGCGCGAAACGCACGTCCGTGGACTTATCCACAAGGCGTTTGAGTTTGTCGTTGAATGCGCGGCTCACCGCATACTGCCCGCCCGACGAGGTGCGGAATTGCGCGGTGATCACAATGCCGTTCATGTCCATGCGATCAAGCCCGAACACCTCGAGCGGCCCTTGCAGCTTGCTGGCCAGCAGGAAGTCATCGGACACCGCCTGCCCCGCCTCGCGAATCAGCGAGGTCGCCGAATCCACATCCGAATCGTAGGTGAACTGGAACGAGAAGAACGCATAGGCGAACTGGCGGGACTGGTTGGTCACGGCCTTGATCTGCCCGAACGGCACCGAATGCACGAAACCTTTGCCGTCGCGCAGGCGAAGGGTGCGAATGGTCAGGCTCTCCACGGTGCCCGCATGGCCGGAATCCAGCACCACCCAGTCGCCGATGGAGATGGTGTCCTCGATAATGATGAACAGGCCGGTAATCACGTCCTGCACCAATTGTTGCGAACCGAAACCGATGGCCAGGCCGACCACCCCGGCACCGGCCAGCAGCGGCGCGACGTTGATCCCCAGGTTAGCCATGGTGGTGATGGTGCAGATGACCACCAGGATGATTTTGATCGCGTTGCGCAACAGCGGCAGGATGGTCTTGACCCGGGTGCTGGGCTGGCGCGAAGAGCGGCTGTTGGTCGGCGGCTTCAGCGCTTCCTGGATCGCGGTGTCCATCACCACCCAGAGCAGCCAGGTGACGAGAAAGATCAGCCCGATGCTGCTCAACGAGTCGCTGATGACCTTGCCCAGCGCGTTGCGTTGGGCGAACTCGAACAGCGAGAAGCCCCAGATCCGCCCCAGGATCTCGATGAACCCGATTGCCAGCGCGATGCGCAGTACCGCGTGCAACAGGCTCAGCAGACGTTCTTTGTAGACCCGTTCGGTGCGCGCCTCTGCCGGTTTGAACATGTGCTGGAACAGGGTGCTGAGAAACACCGTCCCGATCAGCAGCACGGTGGTCAGCAATGCGCAGCGCAGGGCCTCCTGGCTGTCTTCGCCGGCACCGATCAGGTTGACCGCCGACACCAGAATCATCAGCAGGATCGGCAAATGCCACAGGCTCGAGAAAATCTTCAAGGTCTGCTGCAGCGCCGGTCGGGCCAGGCGCGCGCTCAGAGGCCGATTGCGGATCAGGTGCGCCACCGGTCTGCGCATGCGAATGACGACAATGCAGAACATCACCGACGCCATGAGCCCGGTGAACGCCGCGATGCTGGTGGTCACGTTGCCGCCGAACTGCCGGGAAATCTGCGGGCTGGTGAGGGCGTCGCTCAGGGCGGCGAGAAATCCGATGATGAACAGTGGGTGTGGCGCATAACCCCGAATGATCTTCACCGCCGGGCGTTTGTGCCCGGAGTTGAACAGCACGATCACCGACATCAGCACCGACGTGGAGAAAATACCGCTGCTGGTCGCATAAGCGAAGCACAGCGCCAGCGCCCGGCCAATCGAAGGTGACATGAAATGACTGACGTACAGCGTCAGCGGCAGGCACACCAGCGCCGGCAGCGTAAACGGCAGCACGTAGCCCAGCACTCCCACCGTGCGCTCCCGTTTTATCAGCAACCGATGCCGCGACAGGCGCCCGACGACAAACATGGCGATGCGGTTTATCAACAGGAAGGTGCCGATCCACACCACCGACAGAATGAGGAAGTCCCCCAGGATGCTCCAGGGAGACCGGGTCAGCGGCTTGCTGACCAGCGTATCGATTTCATCGGCTGCGCGGTCGGCACGCAGGCGCCAGGAGTCGATCAGGTTGCCATCCAGGTCGAGCTTGTCCTGGACGCTGTCGATGCTGGAACTGATGGCACCCAGCAATCCGCCCTTGACCAGCAACTCCGGTTTGGCGGGCTCCGCCGCAGGCGCAGGGTCTGCCGGCGCGGTGGATTGGGCGGTGCTGGCCGCAGGTGCAGGGTCGGCGGCCGATACGTGAAAACTGCTGACGCAAAGCATCAGGCACAGGACAAGGACGGATTTGAAGTTCGACAAAACGCAGGTCACTCCTTGTGTGTTGAGGAACGCGGGCTTGGGCTGAGGGAAATCAGCGCCCCAAAGAACTGATCGAATTTCATCCAGCAAGTTCGCTTCGAGGGCAAAACCTTCATCTGCGTCGCCAGCCATTGATCGCGTCGGCAGGAATTTTTCTTAAACCACCTTGACCAGGGAGAACGATCGTTCTACCTTAAAAACATGAACACACCGACGACAGACACACGGGAAAAAATCCTCGCCACCGCCGAGCGGCTGATCTACGAGAACGGCATCCACGCCACCGGCATGGACCTTCTGGTGAAGACCTCGGGCGTGGCCAGAAAAAGCATCTACCGTTACTTCGCCACCAAGGACGAAGTCGCCGCCGCTGCGCTCAACGCCCGCGACGTGCGCTGGATGCAGTGGTTCAGGACCGAGTCCGACAAAGCGCAAACGCCCCATGGGCGCATCCTCAACATGTTCACGGTGCTCAAGGGCTGGTTCGAATCCGAAGGGTTTCACGGCTGTGCCTTTATCAACACCGCAGGCGAAGTGGGCGATCCGAACGACCCGATCCGGCTGATCGCCAGGCTGCACAAACAGAAGCTGCTCGATTACACACAGGAGTTGTGCGAGCAACTGAACATCGAACATCCGTCAGCACTGGCCACCCAGTTGCTGATCCTGATGGAAGGCGCCATCACCATGGCTCGTGTCATGGGGGACTACCGGGCCGCCGACAGCGCAAGGGACGTTGCGCAGCTGTTGCTGAAACAGGCCTTGCCTCGCGCACGCTGAAGGCCTGCGCTTCAAGAACGCTCCACTAAACGCCGTATCCACTGACCGTCTGGAGGCTCTGCCATGTCCACTGCCCAAACTCGTCCGCCACTTCCCCCTTTTACCCGTGAGTCAGCCATCGAAAAGATTCGCCTGGCCGAAGATGGCTGGAACAGCCGCGATCCCGAGAAAGTCTCGCTGGCCTACACCCTGGACACCCAGTGGCGTAACCGCGCCGAATTCGCCACAAATCGCCAGGAAGCCAAGGATTTCCTCACCCGTAAATGGAAGAAGGAGCTGGATTACCGGCTGATCAAGGAACTGTGGGCTTTCACCGACAACCGCATCGCCGTGCGTTACGCCTACGAATGGCACGACGATTCGGGCAACTGGTTCCGCTCCTACGGCAACGAGAACTGGGAGTTCAACGAAGACGGCCTGATGCACCGCCGCTTTGCCTGCATCAACGACATGCCGATCAAGGAGTCGGAGCGCAAGTTCCACTGGCCGCTGGGCCGCCGCCCGGATGATCATCCGGGGCTGTCGGACCTTGGGCTGTAACCACCCCATCCCGTAGCAGCACGGCTTGCCGGCGGGGGCGTCAGATCAATCGCCCCCGCCGGCAAGCGGAGCGCCGCCCGGCCGGGCTGCTACACGTTCTACTTTTACGAACGTTTTCACGCAATAACCCGTAAGTCATTCGAACGACATCCGCGCAACATGGCCCTCAGATTCAGCCGCACCTTCGCGACTGACCCACTTGCCAATCATCTGAGGCCACACCATGAAATTCTATTTCCACCCTTCGCCGAACCCGATGAAAGTCGCCCTGCTGCTCGAAGAGTTGCAAGTGCCTTACGAGCTGATCGGCGTGGACACCTTCAAGGGCGAACAGCACCTGCCCGCCTTCCTCAAGATCAACCCGAACGCCAAGGTGCCAGCCCTGGTCGATGGCGACGCGACCGTGTTCGATTCCCACGCCATCCAGTTGTACCTGGCGCAGAAACACCAACGCTTCCTGCCGACCACCGCTGCAGGCAATGCCGAGCTGCTGTCCTGGCTGCTGTTCATCGCCACCGGTCTGTCACCCTTCTCGGGCCAAGCCGTGCACTTCCTGCACCACGCCCCGGAAGCCCTGCCGTACGCCCGCAATCGCTACTTCAAGGAAGTCGAACGTCACTACAAAGTGCTCGACAACAAGCTCGCCACTTCGCGCTACCTGGCCGGTGACCAATACAGCATCGCCGACATGGCGCTGTGGGGCTGGGCCAACTACGCCGGTTACATCCTCGGCGAAGCGGGCCTGAGCGGCTACCCGAACGTCAAACGCCTGGTCGATGAAATCAGCGCACGCCCTGCCGCGCAACGTGCCCTGGGCCTGAAAGAGAAACTGGTGCTCAAGGCCGAGTTCGACGAAGAAACCCGTCGCGCGCTGTTCCCGCAAAACGAAGCGCAGTAACGCGCAGGTTCTGGCCGGTCCCTCGACCGGCCGGAGCACAACATCATCTTCCTCCAGAGGTCATCATGTTCAAGATCAGCTTATCGCTCGCCCTTGCTTCAATTGTTTCGGCCCTGTCCTCCGTTTCCGCCATGGCCGATGTCAAACCCTTCCCTGCCAGCTTTACGGAAAAGGAAATCGCCACCAACGGCACGACCCTGCATGTCCGGGTCGGCGGTAAAGGCCCGGCGGTGGTGTTGCTGCATGGCTTCGCCGACACCGGCGACATGTGGCAGCCTCTGGCGGTGGAACTTGCGAAAAACCATCGGGTGATCGTGCCGGACCTGCGTGGGATGGGCTTTTCCGCCCACCCTGACGACGGCTACGACAAACAGAATCAGGCCAAAGACATCGTCGGCGTGCTGGATTCACTCAAGGTCGGCCCGACCGAAGTGGTCGCACACGACATCGGCAACATGGTCGCCTACGCCTTCACCTCGCAGTACCCGGAGCGCGTCAGCCGCCTGGTGCTGATGGACGCGCCACTGCCAGGCTTGGGCCAATGGCAGGCGTTTCTGCTGAATCAGGGCGTCTGGCACTTCAACTTCCGCGGGCCGGATGTCGAGCGCCTGGTGGCCGGTCGCGAACGCATCTATCTGGATCGCTTCTACAACGAGATGTCCTACGATCCATCGAAGATCGACGAACAGACCCGCGACCACTACGCCGCGCTTTACGCTCGCCCCGGCGCCATTCACTCGGCGTTCAATCAATTCGCCGCGTTCTCCCAGGACGCCATCGACAATCAGGCGCGCTTCGCCAAAGTCGGCAAGCTGAACATGCCAGTGCTGGCCATCGGCGGTGAGAAGTCCTTCGGCGCCAGCATGCAGACCTACGCAGCATCAGCCTTCAATCATGTAGAGGGCCTGGTCGTGCCCAAAGCCGGTCACTGGATCATGGAAGAGCAGCCTGAGTTCGTGGTGCCGAAGATCCAGGCCTTCCTCGACAGCAAGAACTAAGCGCCAAAACGTTGCGCCTGATCTATTCTCGCAAGGCTCTTTCGTTCGAAGGATTGGAACATGTTGTCCACTGACGACTTCGCCCTGCTCGACGCTATCCGCGAAACCGGCAGCCTTTCCCGGGCTGCCGCTCGCTTGGGCAAGGCACCCTCCAGCGTGTCTTATGCCGCCCGGCAACTGGAAGAACGCTTTGACGCCCTGCTCTTCGACCGCCGTCGTTATCGCCTGCAACTGACGCCTGCCGGTGAGCTGCTGGTCGAGGAAGCCGCGCGCCTGATGCACGAACTGGGGCGGCTCACCCAGCGCGTGCAGCAAGTGGCCAACGGTTGGGAAAGCCGTCTGCGCATCGTCACCGACGAGCTGCTGGAGTTCGAAACCCTGCTGCCAGTGATCCAGGAGTTCGACGCGCTCGAGTCCGGCGTGCCGTTACGCTTCACCCACGAAGTACTCAAGGGCGTGTGGGAAGTGCTGCAAAATGGCCAGGCCGACCTGGTCATTGGTGCCACCAACGAGCCGCCCAAGATCGCGTCGCTGCGCTGGATGCAACTGGGCCAATTGGACTGGGTGTTCGCCGTCTCACCCAGACACCCCTTGGCGAAGGTTACCGGCAGTATTGATCGGGCCACGATCCTGAAACATCGCGCAATCGTCGTCGCCGACTCCTCGCGCACCAGCGAGGGCCGCACCTACGGCGTTTCCGGCGGCCAACAGACCCTGGCCGTTCCCACCATGCAATCGAAGATCCGAGCCCAGCTTCAGGGCCTTGGCGTCGGCTGGCTGCCGCGTCATCGGGTCAGCTCATTGCTGGAAAGCGGCCAGTTGCTGGAAAAACAGATGGCCGACCCGCGAGAGCCAAACATCCTCTACGTGGGCTGGCGCGGCGATGAAGAAGGCCGCGCACTTGGATGGTGGCTGGAAAAACTCAAACAGCCCTGGCTGGCGAAACGCTTGGTAGATGGCGTGCGGTTTGGCTGATCGATGTACCTTGCCGAAATGAAAAGCCCCCGGAAGCTGAGCTTGCCGGGGGCTTTTTTTCATGGCGTTACCGCGGTTGATCCGGTGGGATCAGAACGGGATATCGTCATCGAAGCTGTCGAAATCAGGAGCCGGCTGCGGCGCCTGTTGCGGAGCCGGGCGCGACTCGCGCTGTGGCTGAGGAGCTGGCTGCGGACGCGATTGCTGAGGACGAGGTGCGGAGTTCTGGTAACCGCCACCGCCTTGACCTTGTTGAGCGTCGCCCTGTGGACGGCCGCCCAGCAACTGCATGGTGCCTTGCATGTCGACGACGATTTCAGTGGTGTAGCGCTTGATGCCGTCTTTTTCCCACTCGCGGGTCTGCAGCTTGCCTTCGATGTAGACTTGCGAGCCTTTACGCAGGTACTCGCCGGCGATCTCTGCGACCTTGCCGAACATCGAAACACGGTGCCATTCGGTCTTCTCGACTTTCTGGCCAGTTTGCTTGTCGGTCCACTGTTCGCTGGTCGCCAGACTCAGGTTGGTCACGGCGTTACCGTTAGGCAAGTAGCGAACTTCGGGATCCTGGCCGCATGTGCCGACCAATATGACTTTGTTAACCCCACGGGCCATAACGTTCTCCTAGGCTTCAACCGTTTCCGACGCTGGATTGACCACGTCGTCGAAAGACGCCCGATCCAACAGTTCTTTGTCAAATTTGATATAGATGGCGGCCTCGTCGGCCACCACTACTGCATCTGTTACTCCACGTACGGCCAACACGCGATCGGCAAGGCCTGTATCGCGCTGGGCTTCTGGCGACAATGGCAAGCGAAGGCTGGTCACGTACGGAGGTTCACGCATGGTAACAGCAAACGCCAGCCAGATGGCGGCCAGACCGGCGCCGCCGAGGAACACAACACCGAGCCCGCCATGCTGGAACAGCCACCCGCCAAGGATGCCGCCCGCCGCCGAACCGAGGAACTGGCTGGTGGAATAGATCCCCATGGCCGTGCCCTTGCCGCCTGCCGGAGACACCTTGCTGATGAGCGAAGGCAGCGATGCTTCCAGCAGGTTGAACGCCGTGAAAAAGACCACCGTGCCGATGACAAGTGCCCGAAGCGTGTTGCCGAACTCCCAGAAGAATAGCTCAGTGAGCATCAGCACCATCACGGCGCCGAGCAGAATACGCTTCATCTGACGCTTCTTTTCCCCGTAGATGATGAACGGGATCATCGCGAAGAAGGAAATCAGCAGTGCAGTGAGGTAGACCCACCAGTGCTGCTCCTTGGGCAGGCCGGCTTTTTCCACCAGTGCCAGCGGCAACGCGACGAAACTGGACATGAGCATCGCGTGCAACGCAAAGATACCCAAATCCAGGCGCAGCAGGTCCGGATGACGAAGCGTCGCACCCAGCGCCTGTCGGGCAAGCCCGGATTCGCGGTGCTGCAACGTGACTGTCGATTTGGGAACGGCGAACGCAACGATCAGGATGCCGAGCAGGGCCATCGCGCCAGTCGCCAGGAACAGCCCCTTGAGACCGAAAGCGCTGGTCAGGATCGGGCCGACGACCATGGCGATGGCGAACGACACGCCGATGGTCATGCCGATCATGGCCATGGCCTTGGTGCGGTGCTGTTCGCGTGTCAGGTCCGAGAGCAATGCCATCACGGCTGCGGAAATCGCGCCCGCGCCTTGCAGGATGCGGCCGGCGATGACGCCCCAGATGGAGGTCGACTGCGCGGCCAGCACGCTGCCCAGTGCAAAGACGATCAAGCCCAGGTAAATCACCGGGCGACGGCCGATGCGGTCGGAGATGATGCCGAACGGGATTTGCAGCACGGCCTGGGTCAGGCCATAAGCGCCAATCGCCAGACCAATGAGTGCCGGGCTTGCGCCTGCCAGGTCCATGCCATAGGTGGCCAGGACTGGCAGCACCATGAACATGCCAAGCATACGGAACGCGAACACCAGCGCCAGACCGCCCGCCGCGCGGGTTTCGCTGCCACTCATGCGCTCGCTGTGAGAATCGTGCATGGAAGAACCTCATGTGAACCGGCGGCGATTCTACCAGTCCCATCGATGTACAGCACATACGACGCTTTGCCGCGCATCGCAGGAAAATTCTTTTTCTTACGTACGGCGCAAGCCAGCGCAATAGTGTGCATCCATCCAGTATTTGGCCGTATACTCCAGTGTTTTACGCCCGCCGTGCGAGGCCGCCTTGGACAAGATCCTGATTCGTGGGGCTCGAACCCACAACCTGAAAAACATCGACCTGACCTTGCCCCGCGACAAGCTGATCGTCATCACCGGGCTCTCGGGCTCCGGGAAGTCGTCGCTGGCGTTCGATACGCTTTACGCCGAAGGTCAGCGCCGCTACGTCGAATCGCTCTCTGCGTACGCCCGCCAGTTCCTGTCGATGATGGAAAAGCCGGACGTGGACACCATCGAAGGCCTCTCTCCGGCCATTTCGATCGAACAGAAGTCCACGTCGCACAACCCGCGTTCCACCGTGGGCACCATCACTGAAATCTACGACTACCTGCGCCTGTTGTATGCGCGGGTAGGCACGCCCCGCTGCCCGGACCACGACATCCCGCTGGAGGCGCAAACCGTCAGCCAGATGGTCGACCTGGTGCTGGCCCAGCCTGAAGGCAGCAAGCTGATGCTGCTGGCGCCGGTGGTGCGCGAGCGCAAGGGCGAGCACCTGGCGGTGTTCGATGAGCTGCGCGCCCAGGGCTTCGTCCGTGCGCGGGTGAACGGCAAGCTGTGCGAGCTCGACGAGCTGCCCAAGCTGGATAAACAGAAGAAGCATTCCATCGACGTGGTCGTGGACCGTTTCAAGGTTCGCGCCGACCTGCAGCAACGCCTGGCAGAATCCTTCGAGACCGCACTGAAACTGGCGGACGGCATCGCACTGGTTGCGCCGATGGACGACGAGCCTGGTGAAGAGGTCATCTTCTCGGCCCGCTTCGCCTGCCCGATCTGCGGCCACGCCATCAGCGAACTGGAACCCAAGCTGTTCTCCTTCAACAACCCGGCCGGCGCCTGCCCGACCTGCGACGGCCTGGGTGTGAAGCAGTTCTTCGACACCAAGCGGCTGGTCAACGGCGACCTGACGCTGGCCGAAGGGGCTATACGTGGCTGGGACAGGCGAAACGTCTATTACTTCCAGATGCTGGGCTCACTGGCCAAACACTACGGTTTCAGCCTGGAAGTGCCGTTCAAGGAGCTGCCGGCCGACCAGCAGAAGATCCTGCTCAACGGCAGCGGCACGCAGAACGTCGACTTCCGCTATCTGAATGACCGGGGCGATATCGTCAAACGCGCACACCCATTCGAAGGGATCGTGCCAAACCTGGAGCGCCGCTACCGGGAAACCGAATCGGCGACCGTGCGCGAAGAACTGGCCAAGTTCCTCAGCACCCAGCCTTGCCCGGATTGCCGCGGCACTCGCCTGCGTCGCGAGGCGCGTCATGTCTGGGTCGGGGAAAAAACCTTGCCTGCCGTGACCAACCTGCCTATCGGCGACGCCACCGATTACTTCGGCGGACTGAAACTGACCGGCCGTCGTGGCGAAATCGCTGACAAGATCCTCAAGGAAATCCGCGAGCGCCTGCAATTTCTGGTCAACGTCGGCCTGGATTACCTGACTCTGGATCGCAGCGCAGATACCCTTTCTGGCGGTGAAGCCCAGCGTATCCGTCTGGCCAGCCAGATCGGCGCGGGGCTGGTGGGCGTCATGTACATCCTCGACGAGCCGTCCATCGGCCTGCATCAACGGGATAACGACCGGCTGCTCGACACCCTGCGCCACCTGCGGGACATCGGCAACACGGTGATCGTGGTCGAGCACGATGAAGACGCCATCCGCCTGGCGGACTACGTGGTCGATATCGGCCCGGGTGCCGGCGTTCACGGCGGATCGATCGTCGCAGAAGGCACGCCGCAGGATGTGATGTCTCACCCTGACTCGCTGACCGGCAAGTACCTGTCCGGGCGGGTGAAGATCGAGGTGCCAGCCAAGCGCACTCCGCGCAACAAGAAGCTGTCGCTGAAGCTCAAGGGCGCCCGCGGCAACAACCTGCGCAATGTCGATCTGGAAATTCCGATTGGCTTGCTGACCTGCGTGACCGGCGTATCGGGCTCAGGCAAGTCGACGCTGATCAATAACACCCTGTTCCCGCTCAGCGCCACGGCCCTCAATGGCGCCACGACGCTGGAGGCCGCCACCCACGACAGCATCGACGGCCTGCAACACCTGGACAAAGTGGTGGACATCGACCAGAGCCCCATCGGGCGCACGCCACGCTCCAACCCGGCAACTTACACCGGGCTGTTCACGCCGATCCGCGAGCTGTTTTCCGGCGTGCCCGAGTCGCGCTCCCGGGGTTACGGCCCGGGGCGCTTCTCGTTCAACGTCAAGGGCGGCCGCTGCGAGGCTTGCCAGGGCGACGGCCTGATCAAGGTCGAGATGCACTTCCTGCCGGATATCTACGTGCCGTGCGACGTGTGCAAGAGCAAGCGCTACAACCGCGAAACCCTTGAGATCAAATACAAGGGCAAGAGCATCCACGAAGTGCTGGAGATGACCATCGAGGAAGCGCGAGCGTTCTTCGACGCCGTACCGGCACTGGCGCGCAAGCTCCAGACCCTGATGGACGTGGGCCTGTCCTATATCAAGCTGGGGCAATCGGCGACCACGCTGTCTGGTGGTGAAGCGCAGCGTGTGAAGCTGTCTCGCGAGCTGTCCAAGCGCGACACCGGCAAGACGCTGTACATCCTCGACGAGCCTACGACCGGCCTGCACTTCGCGGACATCCAGCAATTGCTGGACGTGCTGCACCGATTGCGCGACCACGGCAACACCGTGGTGGTCATCGAGCACAACCTGGATGTCATCAAGACCGCTGACTGGCTGGTGGACCTGGGCCCTGAAGGCGGCTCTAAAGGCGGCCAGATCATCGCCACCGGCACGCCGGAACAGGTGGCCGAGATGAAGCAGTCCTACACCGGGCACTACCTCAAGCCACTGCTGGAACGCGATCGCGCCTGATCGCCTGAAGGCAGCAGTAACGAAAAAGCCCCTGGCACGAAGATCGCGCCAGGGGCTTTTTTATCGAACCGGAATCAGAGCTGCGATTGCAGGTAGTTTTCCAGGCCGATGGATTTGATCAGGCCCATCTGCTTTTCAAGCCAGTAGGTGTGATCTTCTTCAGTGTCTGCCAGTTGCAGGCGCAGGATGTCACGGCTGATGTAGTCCTTGTGCTGCTCACAGAGGGCGATGCCTTTGCACAGTGCGGCACGGACCTTGTATTCCAGGCGAAGGTCACTGGCGAGCATCTCAGGGACTGTGGTGCCTACATCCAGGTCATCCGGGCGCATGCGCGGCGTACCTTCGAGCATCAGAATCCGGCGCATCAACGCATCAGCGTGACCTGCCTCTTCTTCCATCTCGTGGTTGATACGCTCGTAGAGCTTGCTGAAACCCCAATCCTCATACATCCGCGAGTGGATGAAATATTGGTCGCGCGCAGCCAGTTCGCCGGTCAGCAGCGTGTTGAGGTAATCGATGACGTCCGGGTGGCCTTGCATCGCCGTGAATCTCCTTCTTGAAAGACGATAGTTTGAACCAACATCTGCTCAAGGTCATCTTTTCAAAGGCAGAAAAACGAAGAAAAGCAGTGATTTTCTGACATTTGGTGTCGAAAACACGAGTAAATGAGGAGAGTTCTCTTTATCACTAGCGATCAGCGCAATAACCGCTCATTTCAACTGATAACGCGTTGTATTCCCATGAATCGCGGGCAACAAAAAAACCGGGCACTGGGCCCGGTTCTTTGTAACGACTTGACGTCTTATTCAGCGGCTTCTACAGAGCCACCGACAGGACGGTCAACCAGTTCGACGTACGCCATAGGAGCGTTGTCGCCAGCGCGGAAACCGCACTTCAGGATGCGCAGGTAGCCACCCTCACGGGTTGCATAACGCTTGCCCAGGTCGTTGAACAGCTTACCAACCATTTCTTTCGAACGAGTACGGTCGAAAGCAAGACGGCGGTTTGCAACGCTGTCTACCTTGGCCAGGGTGATCAGCGGCTCGGCAACGCGGCGCAGTTCCTTGGCTTTTGGCAGGGTAGTTTTGATCAGCTCGTGCTCGAACAGCGACACCGCCATGTTCTGGAACATGGCCTTGCGGTGAGAGCTGGTACGGCTCAGGTGAAGTCCAATTTTACGATGACGCATGGTTCATTCCTTACCAAACACAACGTTCGGTGATTACGACGATCAGTCAGTCGCCTTGTCGTCCTTCTTAAGACTTGCAGGCGGCCAGTTGTCGAGGCGCATGCCGAGGGAGAGACCACGAGAAGCCAGAACGTCCTTGATTTCGGTCAAGGATTTCTTGCCCAGGTTCGGAGTCTTCAACAGTTCTACTTCGGTGCGCTGAATCAGATCGCCGATGTAGTAAATGTTCTCCGCCTTAAGGCAGTTGGCCGAACGTACGGTCAGTTCCAAATCGTCAACCGGACGAAGCAGGATCGGATCAATCTCGTCTTCCTGTTCGACTACGACCGGCTCACTGTCACCTTTGAGGTCGACGAACGCAGCCAACTGCTGTTGCAGGATGGTTGCAGCACGACGGATAGCCTCTTCAGGATCCAGAGTACCGTTGGTTTCCAGATCGATAACCAGTTTGTCCAGGTTGGTACGCTGTTCGACACGGGCGTTTTCCACCACGTATGCGATACGGCGAACCGGGCTGAACGAAGAGTCGAGCTGCAAGCGACCAATGCTGCGGCTTTCGTCTTCATCGCTCTGACGCGAGTCTGCTGGTTCATAACCGCGACCACGAGCTACAACGAGCTTCATGTTCAGGGCGCCGTTAGACGCCAGGTTAGCGATGACGTGATCGGGGATAACGATCTCGACATCATGATCCAGCTGAATATCGGCAGCGGTAACCACCCCCGAACCCTTCTTCGACAAGGTCAGCGTAACTTCGTCTCGACCGTGCAGCTTGATAGCCAGACCTTTCAGGTTCAACAGGATTTCAATGACGTCTTCCTGTACACCTTCGATTGCGCTGTACTCATGGAGTACACCGTCAATCTCGGCCTCGACTACTGCACAGCCGGGCATGGAGGACAACAGGATGCGGCGCAGCGCGTTGCCCAGGGTATGGCCGAAACCACGCTCGAGAGGCTCGAGAGTGATTTTGGCGCGGGTTGGACTGACAACCTGCACGTCGATGTGACGAGGTGTCAGAAACTCATTTACCGAAATCTGCATGGATGCACCTATTTTCTAGCCCTTACTTGGAGTAGAGCTCGACAATCAGGCTTTCGTTGATGTCGGCGGACAGATCACTGCGAGCTGGGACGCTTTTGAAAACGCCAGATTTCTTCTCAGTGTCTACTTCTACCCATTCTACGCGGCCACGTTGGGCACACAGATCGAGAGCCTGGACGATACGCAGTTGGTTTTTCGCTTTTTCGCGAATAGCAACGACGTCACCAGCACGAACCTGGAAGGACGGAACGTTAACGGTTTTGCCGTTGACGCTAACCGACTTGTGCGATACCAGCTGACGCGATTCGGCACGAGTCGAACCGAAGCCCATACGGTACACAACGTTGTCCAGACGGCATTCGAGCAGTTGCAGCAGGTTCTCACCAGTAGCGCCTTTCTTGCCGGCAGCTTGCTTGTAGTAACCGCTGAACTGACGCTCGAGAACGCCGTAGATACGACGGACTTTTTGCTTTTCACGCAGCTGGGTGCCGTAGTCGGACTGACGACCGCGGCGCTGGCCGTGGATGCCTGGGGCTGCTTCGATGTTGCACTTCGATTCGATAGCGCGCACGCCGCTCTTCAGGAAGAGATCGGTGCCTTCGCGACGAGCGAGTTTGCATTTTGGACCAATGTAACGAGCCATTCTTTACAATCTCCTGGATTAAACGCGGCGCTTCATCGGAGGACGGAACCCGTTGTGCGTGAATGGCGTCACGTAGGAGATGCTGGAGATCTTGTAGCAAAATACGA
>NZ_JBIVCV010000012.1:0-233532 GCF_044746765.1 Pseudomonas sp. NPDC090203 | reverse complement strand
TGATCGGGCCCCCCCCGCTGCCTCCCCCCAACACCAGGGCCGCGCCCTCCACCCCGCGACGGCGTCATGTCTGACCCAGATATGCCACCTGACACACCGCGGTCGCGGGCAAGCGCGCTCCTACAAAGCAAGTAGCCGGGCGTGTCTCCTGTAGGAGTGAGCTTGCTCGCGATAGCGTTGTGTCAGGCCCTGATGCGGTGACAGATACAACGCAATCGCGAGCAAGCTCACTCCTACAGGGATTGGGGCGTTTGCGCGATCTGGGGCTGACCACCGCACTGTAGCAGCACGGCTTGCCGGCGGGGGCGATCTTGCGGACGCCCCGCAGCCTCGGCCCATAACACCGTAGGAACGCGCTTGCCCGCGACTGCGTCATGTCTGACCCAGATATGCTGGCTGACACACCGCGGTCGCGGGCAAGCGCGCTCCTACAGGGTTGGGGCGTTTGCGTGATCTGGGGCTGATCACCGCACCGTAGCAGCACGGCTTGCCGGCGGGGCGGTCTTGCGGCTGCCCCGCAGCCTCGGCACATAACACCGTAGGAGCGCGCTTGCCCGCGACGGCGGCACGTCTGACCCAAATATGCCAACTGACACACCGCGGTCGCGGGCAAGCGCGCTCCTACAGGGTTGGGGCGTTTGCGCGATCCGGGGCTGACCACCTCCTCGTAGCAGCACCGCTTGCCGGCGGGGGCGGTCTTGCGGCTGCCCCCAGCCCCGGCCCATAACACTGTAGGAGTGAGCTTGCCCGCGATAGCGTTGTGTCAGGCCCTGATGCGGTGACAGATACAACGCAATCGCGAGCAAGCTCACTCCTACAGGGATCGTGTAAACACCGGGCATAAAAAAAGCAGCCCGAAGGCTGCTTTCTTGTGCATCGAAAAACCGGCCTTAAACCAGTTTTTCCTTGATGCGAGCTGCTTTACCCGACAGGTCACGCAGGTAGTACAGCTTGGCCTTGCGAACGTCACCGCGACGTTTCACAGCCATGCTGTCGATTTGCGGGCTGTAGGTCTGGAAAGTACGCTCAACGCCAACACCGTTGGAGATTTTGCGAACGGTGAACGCACTGTTCACACCACGGTTACGCTTGGCGATTACAACGCCTTCGAACGCCTGCAGACGAGCGCGATCGCCTTCCTTCACTTTAACCTGAACGACAATGGTGTCGCCCGGTGCAAATGGAGGGATCTCTTTGGTCATCTGCTCTGCTTCGAGGGCCAGAATGATTTTGTTTGTCATGTTGTGCTCCTAAGGTAAATCGTTCGGATCTACCATCGATACGTTAACTATCGTCCCGCTCGCGGAGGTATTCCGTAAGCAGCTTGTTCTCTTCTCCAGAAAGCGAGCGCCTTTCCAGAAGATCGGCACGTCGTTCGTAGGTCCTCCCAAGGGACTGCTGCAAACGCCAGCGCCGGATATGTGCGTGGTTGCCACTGAGCAACACGTCGGGTACACGCTGATCCGCATACACCTCAGGTCGGGTGTAGTGCGGGCAATCGAGCAGACCATCCGTGAAGGAGTCTTCCTCCGCGGAGTCCGCATGCCCTAAAGCTCCGGGCAGCAGTCGTGTAACCGCATCGATCAGGACCATGGCCGGCAGCTCACCGCCAGACAACACGTAATCCCCTATCGACCACTCTTCATCGACATGCGCTTCAATGAAACGCTCATCAATGCCTTCATAACGACCCGCAATCAGGATCAGTGCCTGTTCCTGGGCCAGTTCGCGTACAGCGGACTGCTCCAGCTTGCGGCCTTGGGGCGAGAGGTAAATCACCTTCGCCGCCTCCCCTGCTGCCTGCCTGGCCTGGACCAGAGCATCTTCCAGGGGCTTGATCTTCATCACCATGCCAGGGCCACCGCCAAAAGGGCGATCGTCCACAGTGTGATGCCGATCCGTGGTGTAGTCCCGCGGATTCCAACAGGTAAGCTGCAACAGCTCCTGTTTCACCGCACGGCTGGTAATGCCGTATTCGCTGATGGCGGAAAACATCTCGGGAAACAGCGTGATGACTTCTATGCGCAGGCTGGCCATTGCTAGAAATCCGCGTCCCATTCCACCTTCATCTCGCCTGCAACCAGATCGACGGCCAACACGCATTGCTCCGTATAGGGCAACAGACGTTCGCGATCATCAAGGCTGCCTGCGCAGGGCTTGACCACCATTACATCATTGGCGCCGGTTTCCAGAAGATGATCGATCTTCCCGAGCAGTTGCCCAAGACCATCAATGACCTTCAGACCTTGCAGCTGGTACCAGTAGTACTCGCCGTCGGTCAATTCAGGGAACAGGTTGCTTGGCACGCAGATCTCGTAACCGGCCAGAAGACGAGCTTCTTCACGATCATCAAGACCCTTGAGCTTTGCGACCAGGAACTTGTCAGTTCCGCGTCCGCTGACCAGCTCGACCTGTTTCACACTACCCTCGCGCTTGAGCGTCCAGGTTTTGTACTGCAACAGGTTTTCAGTCGGATCGGTAAAGGAATACACCTTCACCTCGCCGCGAACGCCATGTACCGAATAAATCTTGCCGATGACGATGAGATCGTCGGCAGAAGCTGGCGTCGCGTTCATATTGCTCAGGCCGCAGCCTTAGCAGATTCCTTCAGCAGCGAAGCTACGCGCTCGGAAGGTTGTGCACCAACGCTGAGCCAGTAGTTCAGACGCTCTTGGTTCACGGACAGACGGATTTCCTGACCACGGGCAACCGGGTTGAAGAAACCGATTTGTTCCTTGTGGGAACCATCACGTGGGTTACGGCTGTCGGTGACAGTCAGGTGGTAAAACGGGCGCTTCTTCGAGCCGCCAAGGGCCAGACGGATTGTTAGCATTGAACAATTTCCTGTAGTCGGTGCTGCAAATCTAAGGTGCACGGACGGGCACGGGTGCCCGAAAGGCCGCATATTCTAAGGAATATCCGGACTTTTGCAAATGACTTTTTCGGGCACGAGCCGTCTGGGCCACTCAAGACTTGCCATGAAGCCATCATCTCTGACGACTGGTTAGCGCCTGCGTTAGCAGGCCAGTGGGGCGTCGCCCCAAAGAAAGTCGCGCGAAACGGGGTCTCGCGCGATACGAATCACATCTTGGGCATGCCGCCGCCGGGCAGCATGCCGCCCATGCCACGCATCATTTTGGCCATGCCGCCCTTGGTCGAAAACTTCTTCATCATCTTCTGCATCTGCTTGTGCTGTTTGATCAGACGCCCGATGTCCTGCACCTGGGTGCCGGAACCCATGGCGATACGACGCTTGCGCGAGCCGCTGATCAGCTCGGGGTCGCGGCGCTCGGCCGGGGTCATGGAGTTGATGATGGCTTCCATCTGCTTGAACTGCTTTTCGGCAGCGCTCTGGGCGTTGCCCATCTGGGCCAGGTTCACGCCACCCATGGTCGGCAGCTTGTCCATCAGGCCACCCAGGCCGCCCATGTTCTTCATCTGTTGCAGCTGGTCGCGGAAGTCTTCGAGGTCGAAGCCCTTGCCCTTCTTCAGCTTCTTGGCCAGTTTGTCGGCCTTTTCCTTGTCGAGGGTCTGTTCGGCCTGCTCGATAAGGCTGAGCACGTCGCCCATGCCCAGGATGCGCGAAGCGATGCGGTCAGGGTGGAACGGCTCGAGGGCGTCGGTCTTCTCGCCCATACCGATGAACTTGATCGGCTTGCCGGTGATGGCACGTACCGACAAGGCGGCACCGCCACGGGCGTCGCCGTCGACCTTGGTCAGGATCACGCCGGTCAGCGGCAGCGCATCGCCGAATGCCTTGGCGGTGTTGGCCGCGTCCTGGCCCGTCATGGCGTCGACCACGAACAGGGTTTCAGCCGGCTTGACCGCTGCGTGCAGGGCCTGGATCTCGCCCATCATCTCGGCGTCGATGTGCAGACGACCGGCGGTGTCGAGGATCACCACGTCGATGAACTTGAGCCTGGCTTCCTTGATCGCCGCTTCAGCGATAGCCACTGGCTTCTGGCTGATATCGGACGGGAAGAAGGTCACGCCGATGTCGTTGGCCAGGGTTTCGAGCTGTTTGATCGCCGCAGGACGGTAGACGTCCGCAGACACCACCATCACGCTCTTCTTCTTGCGCTCCTTGAGGAACTTGGCCAGCTTGCCCGCAGTGGTGGTCTTACCCGCACCCTGCAGGCCGGCCATCAGCACGACGGCAGGCGGCGCGACGTTGAGGGTCAGCTCTTCGTTGGCGGCCCCCATCATCTCTTCGAGTTCGGCCTGGACGATCTTCACGAACGCCTGGCCCGGCGTCAGGCTGCGCGACACCTCGGTGCCGACCGCGCGTTCCTTGATGCGATTGACGAAATCCTTGACCACAGGCAACGCGACGTCGGCTTCGAGCAGCGCCATACGCACTTCACGCAGTGTGTCCTTGATGTTGTCCTCGGTCAGCTTGGCCTTGCCGGTGACCTGGCGCAGCGTCTGCGAGAGACGATCTGTCAGATTTTCAAACATGCGTGATCCTTTGAGTTCGTGTCGAACCCCGGTTGTGCGGCCGCCCTGTCACGGCGCACCGGTTCTACAGTGGCTATCTATATAGAAGCAGCCTGTATACAGGGCAGCGAAAACAGCGCTCGGCGAGCCTGTGGCTTGAGCAGGTCGCGGATTATAGCGAAGAGTCGGCCCTGCGCACACCATGACGTCTGCTTCTGTGGTCTTTCGTGTACTGAGGGTTCTATGCCAAACTCAGCGGCTTTCGGGCACGCCCTCCAGGATCTATGTTCCCCTTGCCACCGAGTTTGCTATTCAGCCTCGCCGCCGCCGCTCTCTACGCCGCTGCGACCCTCTATCAAGGTACTCGCCTGCGTCAGGGCAAGAAGGCCGACAAATGGCTGCTGTGCCTGATCGGCACCCTGGCGGTCGCCTGCCAGGCCAGCGCGCTGTTCGGCCAACTGGTACGGCCCATCGGCCTGGGCCTGGACTTCTTCAGCGCCGCCAGCCTGATCGCGGTGGCGGTGATCATCGTGACCATGCTCGCCTGCATCCGCATTCCGGTGGAAATCCTGCTCATCCTGCTGTTTCCGCTAGGGCTGCTGACCACCCTGATGGCACAGTTCGCGCCCACCGGTACGCTGCAGCCGATCATCGGCGAACAGGGCCTGATCGGGCACATCCTGCTGTCGATCCTGGCCTACGGCATGTTCACCATCGCGGTGTTCCAGGCCTTGCTGCTGCTATTGCAGAACCATCAACTGAAGAACAAGCACCCCTCAGGCCTGATTCGCAACTTCCCGCCGCTGCAAACCATGGAAAGCCTGCTGTTCGGGTTCCTGTGGGCCGGCTGGACGCTGCTGTCGATGTCGCTGATTTCCGGCTGGCTGTTCGTCGAGAACCTGTTCGCCCAGCACCTGGTGCACAAGACCCTGCTGTCGATTCTCGCCTGGGTGGTGTTCAGCGTGCTGTTGTGGGGTCGCAACCGCCTGGGCTGGCGCGGTCACAAGGCGATCCGCTGGACCCTGGGCGGATTCCTGCTGCTGATGCTGGCCTACTTTGGCAGCAAGCTGGTACGCGAATACATCCTGCATATCTGACGGGCGCCGATCATGGATAACCTGCCAATTGGCACGATGCTCGCGATTCTGGCCCTGCTCACGCTGTGGTCGGGCCTGATGACCGCCGTTGAAGCCGCCCATCACAACCTGCGTGCCGCGCGCATCAACCCGCGCTCGACCGAACCGCCCAAGCCGGTGCTGGCGTTCAACATCAACAGCCTGATTCTGGGCAACACGCTGCTCAAGGTGTTGATCACCGTGCTGGCGACTCTGCTGGCCGTTGCCCAGTGGTACGTCCATGGCGCAATGATCGCCTGGATCGTGGTGGCCAGCGCACTGGTCATCATCACCGAGTTCATTCCGCGCAAGCTGGCCTCCCGCCGTCCCGAGGCCATCCTGCTGCTGGGCAACAGCGTGCTGCGCATGCCGATGCGCCTGCTGCGTCCGCTGACCTGGATCTACAAGAACGTCGCCAAACTGCTGCTACGCCCGTTCCTGTCCAGGCGGCGCCCGGACACCGCCGCCGATGACGATGATCTGGGCGCCACGATGTATCAGGACAACGACAACACCTTCGGCCGCGCCCAGGTCATTTCCGGCATCCATGCGCTGGACAGCATGACCGTCAATGACATCCTCGTGCCGCGCAGTGAAGTGGACGGGATCAATCTGGACGACAGCATCGAAGAGATCGCCGACCAGTTGATCATTTCCCGCCACACCCGCCTGCCGGTCTATCACAACGACATCAACCAGGTCGAAGGCGTGCTCAACACCCGCATGATCAGCCACCTGCTGCCACGCGGGCAGCTGACGGTGGAGGCGCTGAAAGCCGCCTGCTACGAACCCTACTTCGTGCCCGAAAGCACCCCGCTGCAATTGCAGTTGCTGAACTTTCACAAGCAGCAGCGGCGCATGGGCGTGGTGGTGGACGAATACGGCGAAGTGCTGGGCATCGTCAGCCTGGAAGACATTCTGGAAGAGATCGTCGGCGAATTCGAAAGCGAGCAATCGCTGGACAACCCGCACATTCACCCGCAGCCCGACGGCCGCCTGGTGGTCGAAGGTGCCGCATCGATCCGCGACCTCAACAAGAGCCTTGGCTGGCACTTGCCGGCCGACGGGCCGAAGACACTCAACGGCCTCATCACCGAGGCGCTGGAAACCATTCCCGACAGCTCGGTGTGCCTGAAGATCGGCCCCTACCGGCTGGAAACCCTGGAAACCGAAGACAACCGCGTCACGCGGGTGCTGATGTGGCAGAACGCCCGGACTAAACAGGTCCACTAGGCTGTTCGGCATGTTTGAAACACTTGTTTTGGCGCCTGCGCCGTTCCTATAATCGGGGCGCTTACCCAGCCCCGCCGATCCGCGTGCTACCCGCACCGTGCGTGATTCGGCCAGTCACCCAGCCTGACGTCTTTTCGCAACACCTCTGGCGCCCGCTCCCATCCCGAGCGTGCGCGATGCCTGCACCCGCATCCGGGCTAGTCTGTTCAGCGCTGTACCCAAAATAATTAATGTTTGCCCCAGCACGCGTGCGAATTTTCGTCGCCGGCTGACAGGCAAGACGACTGCCAGGGATACCCGCATGACCAGTACCTCCGCCTACCAACCCAGCGACGAGCGCGAGAGCCGTCCGGCCAACTCCGCCGCTCGGGTGGCCACCGCCAGCTTCATCGGCACCGCCATCGAGTTCTACGATTTCTACGTCTACGCCACCGCAGCGGCCCTGGTGATCGGGCCGGTGTTCTTCCCGCAGACTTCCAGCACCGCACAGATGCTGTCGGCGTTTCTGACCTTCGGTATCGCCTTCCTCGCACGCCCCTTGGGTTCTGCGCTGTTCGGCCACTTTGGCGACCGCATCGGCCGCAAGTCGACGCTGGTCGCTTCGCTGCTGCTGATGGGCATCTGCACCACGCTGATCGGCGTGCTGCCCGGCTATGACGCCATTGGCTCCTGGGCGCCGATCCTGCTGTGCGTGCTGCGCTTCGGCCAAGGCCTGGGCCTGGGCGGCGAATGGGGTGGCGCGGCGCTGCTGGCCACCGAAAACGCGCCCAAGGGCAAGCGCGCCTGGTTCGGCATGTTCCCGCAACTGGGCCCTTCGATCGGTTTCCTCGCGGCCAACGGCCTGTTTCTGACGCTGGCCATGACCTTGAGCGACGAACAGTTCCGCTCCTGGGGCTGGCGCATTCCGTTCCTGCTCAGCGCGGTGCTGGTGGTCATCGGCCTGTATGTGCGCCTGAAACTGGAAGAAACGCCGATCTTCGCCAAGGCCATCGCCCGCCATGAACGGCTGAAAATGCCGATTGCCGAGCTGTTCGCCCAGTACTGGGCGCCGATGCTGCTGGGTGCGGCGTCGATGGTGGTGTGCTACGCACTGTTCTACATCTCGACCGTGTTCTCCCTGAGCTATGGGGTCAAGAGCCTGGGCTACAGCCGCGAGTCGTTCCTGGCCATGCTGTGCTTCGCGGTGCTGTTCATGGCGCTGGCGACACCCCTGTCTGCCTGGGCCAGCGACCGTTTCGGCCGCAAGCCGGTGCTGGTCGTGGGTGGTGTGCTGGCAATCCTGTCGGGCTTCTTGATGGAGCCGCTGCTGACCCACGGCACCACCTGGGCGGTCACGCTGTTCCTGTCCATCGAGCTGTTTCTGATGGGCGTGACCTTCGCACCGATGGGCGCCATGTTGCCCGAGTTGTTTCCTACCCGCGTGCGTTACACCGGCGCGTCAGCGGCCTACAACATCGGCGGAATCGTCGGTGCTTCGGTGGCGCCGTTCTTCGCCCAGAAGCTGGTGGAAATGGGCGGCCTGAGCTGGGTGGGCGGCTACGTTTCCGCAGCGGCCCTGTTGAGCGTGATCGCCGTGTTGTGCCTGAAGGAAACCCGCGACGCCGATCTGGACAAGATCGCCTGACCCTCCCCCTCCCAACCGGACGCTGCTTGCAGTCTTTGCACTGCAAGTAGCGTTTGTCGAAAGTTCGGCTACGCTTGCGGCATAACTCTAATGTTCAACTTTGCGTCCGGCACCCTTTCAATCGCATGCCTGCATCGAGGTACCCGCCGACGTTAGTCCGACCCAGCGAGACTTTATGCCTGCTGCCTCTGCACGCCAGTCAATTGCCCAGCACAACACGCTCGGCATCATGCAACCTTACTTCTTTCCTTATCTTGGCTACTTCCAGCTGATAGCTTCGGTCGAGCGCGGGGTCATCTTCGACACGGCGCAGTACGGCCGCAAAAGCTGGATGAATCGCAACCGGATGCTCGATGGCAAGGGCGGCACCCAGTACATCAACGTGCCGGTCAGCGCGTCACTGGGCACGTCGATTCAGGCGGCCACGGTCATCGATCGCCAGGCAGCCTTGCAGCGGATTCTGGGGCAACTGGACCTGTATCGGGGAAAGGCGCCGTTTCACCCACAGGTGACAGACCTGCTGCGCAAGACCTTCAACGCGGTCAAGGGCAGCGGGCTGGGCGAACTGAACGTGCAGTCGCTCAAGGTCACGTGCGAATACCTGGGTTTGAAGTTTGGCTGGACGCCGCTCTCGGCCATGGACCTGCAACTGCCACCCATCACCCACCCTGGCGGCTGGGCGCTGGAAATCAGCAGCCGGCTGGGTGCGACGCGCTATATCAATGCGCCGGGAGGCAGGGACATATTCACCAGCAGCGATTGGCAGGACCGCCAGATCGACCTGCATTTTCTCGACCTCACGCCCTTCCAGTACGACACAGCGCCGTACGACTTCATCGAAAACCTGTCGATTCTCGATGTGCTGATGTGGAATGAGCCGCAGGCGGTGATGACGTTCATCCGGGAACACACCCGGACCGTCAGCTAGGGGTTGCTGCCGGGTCGAGACTGACCCGGCAGCAGTGTCGCTTACAACTGGACCTTGACCGCCATGGACGCGCGGGTCGCCTTGGCGCGGGCCGCTTCGATGGACTCGTCACGCGCCAGGGCCACGCCCATGCGGCGCTGGCCATTGACTTCCGGCTTGCCGAACAGGCGCAGCGCGGTGTCTGGTTCGCTCAGGGCCTGCTCCAGATTGGCGAAAGCGGTCTGGGTCGAAGTGCCTTCCACCAGGATCACCGCAGAAGCGGACGGGCCGAACTGACGGATCAGCGGGATCGGCAGGCCGAGAATGGCGCGGGCATGCAGTGCGAACTGCGACAGGTCCTGGGAAATCAGGGTCACCAGGCCCGTGTCGTGGGGGCGCGGCGAGACTTCGCTGAACCACACCTGATCACCCTTGATGAACAGCTCGACGCCGAACAGGCCGCGGCCGCCCAGTGCTTCGGTCACAGCCTTGGCAACGCGCTCGGATTCAGCCAGTGCCGCCGGGCTCATGGCCTGTGGCTGCCAGGATTCCTGATAGTCGCCCTTCTCCTGACGATGGCCGACCGGCGCGCAGAAGGTGGTGCCGCCAACGTGACGCACGGTCAGCAGGGTGATTTCGTAGTCGAAGTCGATGAAGCCTTCGATGATGACGCGACCTTTACCCGCCCGGCCGCCTTCCTGGGCGTAGTCCCAGGCTTTCTGCACGTCGGCTTCGGTTTTCAGCAGGCTCTGGCCCTTGCCCGACGAACTCATCACCGGCTTGACCACGCACGGGAAGCCCAGGTCTTCGACGGCCTTCTTGTAGTCTTCGAAGGTGTCGGCGAAGTGGTATGGCGAGGTCGGCAGGTCCAGCTCTTCAGCGGCCAGGCGGCGAATGCCTTCGCGGTTCATGGTCAGCTGGGTGGCACGGGCGGTCGGGATGACGGTAAAGCCTTCGGACTCGAGTTCGACCAGGGTCGCGGTGGCGATGGCTTCGATTTCCGGGACGATGTAATGCGGTTTCTCCGCTTCGATCACTGCACGCAGCGCCGTGCCGTCGAGCATGTTGATGACGTGGCTGCGGTGCGCGACCTGCATGGCCGGGGCGTTGGCATAACGGTCGACGGCAATGACTTCAACGCCCAGGCGTTGCAGTTCGATGACCACTTCCTTGCCAAGCTCGCCACAACCGCAAAGCATGACGCGGGTCGCGGTCGGCGACAGTGGAGTTCCGATTTGAGTCATCTCAGGTCCTCGTGGAGCGGATATCGAGGGCAGCCCGGCATGTGCGAGCGACCACAGGGGAGAAAGGCGCGCAATTTAACATGAAGGACGCAGATTTGGCTGGCCGTCTGATGGCCGACGCCGGTCACTGATGGCCGACGTCACTTTCTGTAGGAGCGCGCTTGCCCGCGACCGCGATGTGTCTGAAACATTTATGTGACAGACACATCGCCATCGCGGGCAAGCGCGCTCCTACAGGGTCAGCGAACCGAAAACATCATCCCGCCCGCTCTCGCCCGTTCGCCACACAGCAACAGCACCGCGCGCCGCTCGTCGTTGCTCATGCGGCTCCAGCCGGTAATCTCGGCCACGGTGCGCTGGCAGCCGACGCAAACGTCGTGGTCGTCCAGCGCGCAGATGTTCACGCAGGGCGAACGTACGGGTCTTTCATGAGCGGGGGTTTCGGTGGACATCAGTCTTCCTGTGGTGCCAGATCACGTGCATAACGCTGGGCATTATGAACGTAGTGAGCGGCGCTGGCTTCGAGCATTTTCTTCTGGGCGTCGGTCAGTTCGCGCACGATCTTGCCCGGCGAGCCCATGACCAGCGAGCCATCGGGAATCACCTTGCCCTCCCCGATCAGCGAATTGGCGCCGATGATGCAGTATTTGCCGATCTTCGCGCCGTTAAGGATCACCGAATTGATGCCGATCAGCGTGTTGTCATCGACCGTGCAGCCGTGAAGCATCACGTTGTGGCCGATGGTCACGTTCTTGCCGATGGTCAGCGGCGAGCCCATGTCGGTGTGCATCACGGTGCCATCCTGCACATTGCTGTTCTCGCCGATGTCGATCAGCTCGTTGTCGCCGCGCAGCACCGCACCGAACCAGACGCTGGCGTTGGCCTGCAGGCGTACCTTGCCGATCAGGGTCGCGGTGGGGGCGATCCAGCTTTGCGGATGAGCTTCGACGCGGGCGTCTCCCAGACGGTATTTCATATTGTTCTTCCTTCATGGCGCAGCTCTACGGCCGCAGGTCGAGCGCAGGGGCTCACGGTATGACAACAGGGCTCAGGACTTCAGGGTCAGGATGGTCGAACGGCTGGGCGGACGATGCAGGTCGATGTCGCTGTCGAACAGCACGTTCATCAGCTCGACGATCATGATCGCGGTCAGGCCCCAGATCTTGAACTCGCCATAGCGGTAGCTGGGCACGTACCAGCTGCGGCCCTGGTAATCGATGCGGTGGGTATGCTCGCGTGCATCCTGGCGAAAGAATTCGAGGGGAACACTGAACACGGCGGCGATCTCGCCATCGTTGGGGCGGTATTCGACAAAATCGGGGATCACCCCGACATAAGGCGTGACCTTGATCCCGTGCTTGGAAATCAACTGGCCAAGGGGGCCGACGACTTCCACGAGCCCGGGCGGCAGGCCGATTTCTTCCTCGGCCTCGCGCAGGGCGGTGAACACCAGGTCAGGGTCTTCGGGGTCGCGGCGCCCGCCGGGAAACGCCACTTCGCCACCGTGGGTGGACAGGCCGCTGGCGCGCAAGGTCAGGACCAGCTCGGGGTCGTCGCTGCGGGTGATGGGCAGCAGCACCGCCGCTTCAGGGAAGCGCGCATCAGTCTCCAGGGTGCCTGGCGTGTGGCTGCTTATACGGCGAAGTAGCTCGTCCAGCATGGGAAGCCTCGATCTTTTGCCTACCCGGCATGATGCACCAAAGCGGCGGCGCGCCCAAGCCCTTGTCGGGGGCCCGGGCCGTTTGTCGGGTTTGCCTGGCAACGCCCCCTTGCCGGACACCTGCGCCACACGCCAAGATAGCCGCTGACGCAAGGAACGACTCGAACATGAAATTCTGCAGCCAGTGTGGCGAACAGGTTACCCAGCGCATTCCGGAAGGCGACAGCCGCCCACGCTTCGTGTGCGACCACTGCCAGACCATTCATTACCAGAACCCCAATATCGTGGCCGGTGTGCTGCCGGTCTGGGGCGACAAGGTGCTGCTGTGCCGGCGCGCCATCGAGCCGCGCCTGGGCTACTGGACGCTGCCGGCGGGCTTCATGGAAAACGGCGAGTCGGTCGAGCAGGCCGCACGCCGGGAGACCGTCGAGGAAGCCTGTGCGGTACTGGAAGACTTGCACCTGTACGCGATGATCGATGTGCCGCACATCAGCCAGGTGCACATCTTCTACCGCGCCAACATGGCCAGCGAAGATTACGCTGCCGGCGTGGAAAGCCTTGAGGTAAAGCTGTTCGACGAAGCTGACATTCCCTGGTCCGAGCTGGCTTTCCACACGGTCAGGCGTACCCTAGAATGCTTCTTCCACGACCGGCGGCATCAAGTTTTCCCCGTGCATACCGATTGCCTGTCTGTTACACCTGCACTCAAGACCACTTGATAACATGAGCCCGGCGCCACGACGCGCAGGCTTCAGGGATACCGTTTCGATGCGCTGTCTGCTTGCCGTTTCATGCCTGTTCGCCTGTCTGTCTGTCGCTCCGATGTCCCAGGCCGCGTTCACCCAGACCATCGTGCCCAAGGGCAGCGAGCAGAAATTCGTCGACGGCAAGGTGGTGGACACCGCTGACATTTCCGAGCGCTCCATCGACAAGGTGCTGGTGCTCAAGTCCGCGCACCAGTTGCAGTTGATCAGCAAGGGCGAGCCGCTCAAGACCTATCGCATCTCGCTGGGCAAGGCGCCCAGGGGCCCGAAACTGCAGGAAGGCGACCAGCGCACACCGGAAGGTTTCTACTGGCTCGACTGGCGCAAGACCAGCGATGCCTTCAACCTGTCGATGCACATCTCCTACCCCAACATCTCCGATTCCGCACGCGCCCGCCGCGAAGGCGTGAACCCCGGCAGCATGATCATGATCCACGGCACGCCGATCAACGAAGAATACCCGGAGTGGTATTTCCACACCCTGGACTGGACCAACGGCTGCATCGCCATGCGCAACAGCGACATCCGCGAAGTCTGGGACCTGGTCAAGGACGGCACGATGATCGAGATCCGTCCGTAACCAATCTAACACCACTTCTCGTCTGCACTTCCCCCATACGGCTCACCGCATCCTCGTGCGGCACCGCATCCCATACTGCTCACCGCACTCCCCCCGTAGCAGCACGGCTTGCCGGCGGGAGCGGTGTATCAGATCCATCCCTTCAAGCTGACACTCCGCTCCCGCCGGCAAGCCGTGCTGCTACGAGGCGTGTCGTTTGCAAGATAGTTGAACGATGCCACAGCAACGGTTTTGTCACCGGGCAGTGACGAACCCGTCATTGACGTGGTATTCAAGTGGTATTACTTTCGGATGCACTCTCCGAACATAATTCCAACCACTTCGGACCCCGTACATGACCTCGATCCTCGCCCTGCGCCCCGACGACAGCCAGCCGACGCCGCTCTATCTGCAACTGGCGCGCAACCTGGAAGCGGCCATCCATGCAGGTCAGTGGAAAGCCGAGCAGGCGCTGCCCTCCGAGCGCAGCCTCAGCGAAACCCTGAACATTTCCCGCGTCACCGCGCGCAAGGCACTGGAAATCCTGCTGGAGCAGGGCCTGATCCGACGCAGCCAGGGCTCGGGCACCTTCATAACGCCGCGCCTGGAACAACCCTTGTCGCGCCTTTCCAGTTTCAGCGAAATGCTCCGGCTCAAAGGCTTCACCCCCAGCTCCCAGTGGCTTAAGCGTGACATCACCCTGCCGACCCACGAAGAACTTATCCGCCTGAGCTTGTCGCCCACCGAGAAAGTCGCGCGGCTCAAACGCCTGCGCAAGGCCGACGGCATCGTCATGGCCGTCGAGCTCAGTGCACTCCCCGCAGCGCTGCTGCCTGAACCCGAGGCGATTGGCGATTCGCTCTACGCCCACCTCGATTCGATCGGGCGTCCCGTGGTGCGCGCCCTGCAACACATCCGCGCGATCAACGCATCCGAGGAAATGGCCGCGATGGTGGGCATCGAAACCGGCACCGCAATGCTGCTGATGACCCGTATCGGCTATCTGGCGGACAACACCCCCATCGAGCTGACCGACACCTATTGCCGCGACGACTACTACGACTTCGTCGCCGAACTGCGGCGTTGAGCGCCTGACCACGGAGCCAGCATGTCCGACTTCAACATCCTTACCCCTGACGGCTGGATTCGCGGCCGCCTGAATCACCAGGACGGTCGCGTGACGCAGATCGACGGCGTGCCGTGCGACCCCGCTGCGAACGACCTGCCGTACCTGCTGCCGGGCTTCATCGACCTGCACGTGCACGGCGGTGGCGGCGCGGACATCATGGAAGGTGCCGACAGCTTCGCCACCATCGCCCGCACCCACCTGCGCTTCGGCACCACTTCGATGCTGGCCACCACCATGACCGCGCCGGCCCATGAAATCAGCCAGGTGCTGAGCGCGCTGGGTGCCTTCTGCGAAACCCGCCAACCGGGCACCGCCCGCGTGCTGGGCGTGCATCTGGAAGGGCCCTACATCAATCCCGGAAAGCTCGGCGCGCAGCCTAACCATGCCCACGCCGCGCTGCTGGGTGAAGTCGATGATTACCTCACGCGCGCGCCGATCAAAGTCATCACCATCGCCCCTGAAATCGCCGGGCATGTGGAACTGATCAAGACCCTGTCCAGCCGCGGCGTGCGCCTGCAGATCGGCCACACCCTGGGCAGCTATGAAGAAGGCGTCAAGGCGCTGGAAGCAGGCGCCAGCAGCTTCACCCACCTGTACAACGCCATGAGCCCGCTGCATCACCGCGAGCCTGGCATCGTTGGTGCGGCGCTGGCCCATGCGCGTTATGCCGAACTGATTCCGGACCTGCTGCACGTGCACCCCGGCGCCATCCGCGTGGCGCTGCGCTCGATCCCCTGCCTGTATTGCGTCACCGATTCCACCGCCGCCACCGGCATGCCCGATGGCGAGTACAAACTGGGCAGCCACACCGTCACCAAATGCCTGGGCGGCGTGCGCCTGGCCGACGGCACCCTGGCTGGCAGCACACTGACCATGGACCAGGCGCTGCGCAACCTGGTGAAGATCGGCCTGCCATTGAGTGAAGCCTCACAGCGCCTGTCGCAATTTCCTGCGGATTACCTGGGCATTCAGGAACGTGGCCGGCTGGAAAAAGGCAGTTGGGCCGACGCCGTTTATCTGGATCGCGATCTGAAACTGACCGCCGTCATGGTTGAAGGAGAAACCATTGAACTCAAGAATGCTTGATGAGGCACTTGCCTCCCATGATGTCATCCAGCGCCAACTGGAGGTGCTGGAACCGCGCCTGATCGCTGTGGCCGAACGCCTGCGCCAGAGTGAGCCAAAGGTGATCGTCTCGGTGGCGCGCGGCAGTTCCGACCACGCGGCAAGCTATTTCGCCTACCTGACCATGCAACTGGCGGGCGTGCCGGTGGCTTCGTTGCCGATGTCGGTGGTCACCCTGCATGACTCGCCCATGCGGGTGCAGGGCCAGCCCGCCTTCGCCTTCTCGCAGTCGGGGCAAAGCCCGGATCTGGTCGGCAGCATGGAGAAACTGCGCCAGCAAGGCGCGCTCACCGTGGCTCTGATCAACGCCGAAGACTCGCCTCTGGAGCACGCCTGCGAATGCGTACTGCCACTCTGCGCCGGCCCTGAACTGAGCGTCGCCGCGACCAAGAGCTTCATCGCGACCTTGAGCGCCAGCGCCCGCCTCGTCGCCCACTGGCAACAGGACGCGCAATTGCTGCAAGCCGGTCGCACCCTGCCCGGCCAGTTGCAGGCTGCGGCGCGTCAGGACTGGTCCGCCGCCGTCGATGCGCTGCGCGACTGTCAGCGGCTGATGGTCATTGGCCGCGGCACAGGTTTCGCGATTGCCCAGGAAGCGGCGCTCAAATTCAAGGAAACCTCGTCCATCCAGGCCGAAGCCTTCAGCAGCGCCGAAGTGCGCCACGGCCCGATGGCGCTGGTGGGCGACCACTACCCGCTGCTGATCTTCGCCACCCGAGGTGCCGAACAGGCCAGCCTGCTGGCGCTCGCCGCCGACATGCGCGAGCGCGGCGCCACCGTGCTGCTGGCTGCGCCCGACGACATTGCCGAACGTGACCTGACGCTGACCTGCGCCGACCACCCGGCCCTCGATCCGATTCTCGCCATTCAAAGCTTCTACGTGATGGCCGCTGCACTGGCGCAGGCCCGGGGCCTGGACCCGGACCAGCCGCGCCACCTGAGCAAAGTCACCAAAACTCACTGACCGCACGCCGACCGGCCGATGCCTGCAAGGACGATGTCATGAATAACAATAAACAGATGACGTTCAGCGCCCCGTTCAGCGGAGCCCTGCTGACACTGGCGCAGATTCCCGACCCGGTTTTCGCCAGCGGCGCGATGGGCACCGGCCTGGCCATCGACCCGCTGGATGACGTGCTGCACGCGCCCTTTGCCGGCGTGGTCATCAACATCGCCCGCACTCGCCATGCCATCAACCTGCGTGCCGACAACGGCAGCGAGTGGCTGCTGCACGTGGGCATCGATACGGTCGAACTGGGCGGCGAAGGTTTCGAAGCCCTGGTCAAGGAAGGCCAGCGCGTGAGCGAAGGTCTGCCGTTGCTGCGATTCGATCTGGATCACGTGGCGCGCCATTGCCGCAGCCTGGTCAGCGCGCTGATCCTGCTCAATGGCGACCGCTTCTCGCTCGACCCTGTTCAGGCTTCTGGCACGGTCAACGTGGGCGAGCTGCTACTTAACGTCGCAGCGCTGGCCCGACCTGATGATTCAGACTCAAACCACGACCCACGGGCCAAACAGGCACGGGGCACCATTCGTGTCGCACACAACGGCGGATTGCACGCCCGCCCGGCGGCGCTGGTGCGCCAGACCGCACGCCAGTTCGCCAGCCATGCCGAGCTGCATTTCGCCGGGACCAGCGCCTCCACCGACAGCGTCACCGCCCTCATGGGCCTGGGCGTTGCCGAGCAGGACGAAGTGGAAGTGGTGTGCCTGGGTCACGACAGTGAAGTGGCATTGCAGGCGCTGCTCAAGGCGCTGTCCACACCCTCTCCGGATGAGAAGCCCCACGGGATCGCTGCTATTGCACAGACGCGCGCCGCTTCGATCACCGAACCCGGCATCCTCACCGGCGTCACCGCATCCCCGGGGCTGGCCAGCGGCCCGCTGTTCCGGCTGAACACCATCGAACTGGACGAAGACACCGGCGGCCACCGCCCGGACGAGCAACGGCAGATCCTCAGCGAAGCGCTGGTGCAGGTTCGCACAGAGATCAGCGCCTCGCTCAATCACGATCAGGACGAACAGAGCGCGATTTTCGCCACCCACCTTGCGATGCTCGAAGACCCCGCCCTGCTCGACGCCGCCGTCGATGCCATCGACCAGGGCAAGAGCGCGGCCCACGCCTGGAGTCAGGCGGTACTGGCTCAGTGTGAACATCTGCAGACACTGGGCAACCCGCTGCTGGCCGAGCGCGCCAACGACCTCCGCGATCTGCGCCAGCGCGTGCTGTTGAGCCTGCTGGGTGAAGCGCGCTGCGTCGAGGTGCCGGCCGGGGCTATCGTTGTCGCAACCGAACTGACGCCTTCGGATCTGTTGATGCTGGCCGAGTGCGGCATCGGCGGTATCTGCATGGCCGAGGGTGGCGCCACTTCCCATGTGGCGATTCTGGCGCGGGGCAAGGGTCTGCCGTGCCTGGTGGCCATGGGTGGCGATCTGCTCGACGCAGCGCAGGAACAGGAAGTGGTACTGGACGCCGACAACGGTCGTCTCGAGCTGGCACCGGACGCCACTCGCCTGCAGGCGATTCAGGCGCTACGCAGCCAACGCTTCGAACAACGCCAGCGCGAGCAGCAAAGCGCTCACCTGCCCGCCCTGACTCAGGATGGCGTGGCGGTGGAAATTGCCGCCAACGTCGCGTCTCGCGCCGACACCGAAAACGCGCAGCTCAATGGCGCCGATGGCGTGGGCCTGCTGCGCACGGAATTCCTCTTCGTCGACCGCAGCGCGGCACCCACCGAAGACGAACAACTGGCGGCCTATCAGTCGGTGCTCGATGCAATCGCACAGAAGCCGGTGATCATCCGCACCATCGACATCGGCGGCGACAAGCAACTGCACTACCTGCCCCTGCCGGCCGAAGCCAATCCGGTGCTGGGCCTGCGCGGGATTCGCCTGGGCCAGGCCCGACCCGAATTGCTCGACCAGCAGTTGCGCGCCTTGTTGCGCGTAACGCCCCTGAGCCGCTGCCGCATTCTGCTGCCGATGATCACCGAGGTCAGCGAATTGATCGCGGTGCGTCGGCGTATCGACGAACTCGCGCAACTGGCCGGCATCCACGAACGCCCTGAGTTGGGCGTGATGGTCGAAGTACCCTCTGCGGCATTGCTGGCAGAACGGCTGGCCGAGCATGCGGACTTTCTGTCCATCGGTACCAACGATCTGTCGCAATACACCCTGGCCATGGATCGCGATCACGCAGGCCTCGCCGCGCGGGTCGATGCCATGCACCCGGCGCTGCTGAAACTGATCGACATGACCTGCACCGCTGCCGCCAGCAAAGGCCGTTGGGTCGGTGTGTGCGGGGCGTTGGCCAGCGACCCGCTCGCCACCGCGGCGCTGATCGGCCTGGGCGTGCGCGAGCTTTCGGTAAGCCCGCCACAGGTCGGTCAGATCAAGGCGCAGGTCCGCGAACTCGACACCCGCCAATGCCAAGCCCTGGCCCAGCACCTGCTGACGCTGGGCAGCGCCGCCGAGGTGCGAGCGGCCTGCAACACCTTCCAGACTCAGGTCCAGAGCAAGCGATCTGCCTGAACAGAGCCCCTGCTCCTCAATAACAAGCACAAGAACAGAACGCCAAGGAGAGACGCCGTGTACCAACATTTCATCGAAGGGCTGCAACGGCTGGGGCGCGCATTGATGCTGCCCATCGCCATCCTGCCGATTGCCGGCCTGCTGCTGCGCCTGGGCGACACCGACCTGTTGAACATCGCGATCATCCACGCGGCGGGCAACGCGATCTTCAGCAACCTGGCACTGATCTTCGCCATCGGCATCGCCGTGGGTTTCGCCCGGGACAATAACGGCACTGCGGGCCTTGCGGGCGCCATCGGCTACCTGGTGATGACTTCCACGCTCAAGGTGCTCGACGCGCACATCGACATGGGCATGCTGGCCGGGATCATCTCGGGCCTGCTGGCGGGCGGGCTGTACAACAGGTTCAAGGACATCGCCCTGCCGGAGTACCTGGCGTTCTTTGGCGGTCGGCGCTTCGTGCCGATTGCGACCGGGCTGTCCGCGGTGGTGCTGGGGCTGGTCTTCGGCCTGATCTGGCCGCCCGTGCAGAACGGCATCAACACTCTTGGCCAACTGATGCTGGAGAGCGGCAGCGTCGGCGCGTTCTTCTTCGGAGTGATGAACCGCATCCTGATCGTCACCGGCCTGCACCACATCCTCAACAACCTGGTGTGGTTCGTCTTCGGCAGCTTCACCGATCCTGAAACCGGCCGCGTGGTCACCGGCGATCTGGCGCGTTATTTTGCCGGCGACCCGAACGCCGGGCAGTTCATGACCGGCATGTTCCCCATGATGATCTTCGGCCTGCCCGCCGCGTGCCTGGCGATGTACCGCAATGCACTGCCGGGCCAGCGCAAGCTGATCGGCGGGATCCTGCTGTCGATGGCACTGACCTCGGCGCTGACCGGCGTCACCGAACCCATCGAATTCGCCTTCATGTTTCTGGCGCCACTGCTCTATGTGCTGCACGCCCTGCTGACCGGGCTGGCGATGGCGCTGGCAAGCCTGCTGGACATCCACCTGGGCTTCACCTTTTCCGGCGGCGCCATCGACATGGCGCTGGGCTGGGGCAAGTCCACCAACGGCTGGCGCGTACTGCCGCTGGGCGCCGCCTACGCCGTGGTCTATTACCTGGTGTTCGACCAGTGCATCAAGCGCTTCAACCTGAAAACCCCGGGCCGTGAACAGGTGTCCAGCAGCACCGCCCATGTCGCGCAGAGCGACCGTGCGGGCGCCTACATCAAGGCGCTGGGCGGCGCTGAAAACCTGCTGAGCATCGGTGCCTGCACCACCCGCCTGCGCCTGCAACTGGCGGACCGCACCCTGGCCAAGGATACCGAACTGAAAGCATTGGGAGCGATGGCGGTAGTGCGCCCGGGCAGTGGCGGCAGCCTGCAGATCGTGGTCGGCCCGCTGGCAGACAGCATCGCCGACGAACTGCGCGAAGCCCTGCCACACTCGACATCTGCCCAGCCCGTTGCGCAGCCCGAAGCGCCGGCTCAGCAAACGGTGGATATCGGTCAGGCCGCGCAGTGGTTCAAGGCGCTGGGCGGCAAGGCGGTAGTCGATGTGGAATGTGTCGCGCTGACGCGCCTGCGGGTGCAGTTGAAGGAAGGCCAATCATTGGCGGCCGGCCAACTGGAAGCGCTGGGATGCCAGGGCGTGAGAAGCCTGGGCAGTGGTGTGTGGCATGTGCTGGTGGGGGAAGGTGCTCAGGGGTTGAGCGAGGTGTTGCGCGGGATGGTGACAACCAACTAACACCGACCACCGTAGGAGCGCGCTTGCCCGCGACGGCATTCCAACCGACGCTGCTGCGTCGAATGACACACCGCCGTCGCGGGCAAGGGCGCTCCTACAGGGGGTTTGTGCCGGACAACAGCAATAGATCGACATATCAAGGTCAAAACTTCCAGTTACATAGCTGCTGCATTTCAGAGTTGTGCACGAGTTCAAACCTTGTTACGTAATGCTGCAATGCATCACATGTATTTCATTCATCGCAATTGACACCCCACGACCACACTGCTACTTTCAAATCACTGTGGCCCTACACCACAGTTAGTAGCCAAGACTGGGATGTCTAAAAATGTATTATTATATTTCTGAGCCACACTCCCCGCACAATACCCACACTCGCTGCTGTCGTGCCGTCCTGGCCATCTTCAAAAGTAATATCTGGCGTCGCTAATCCTCAACAAGCAGATACCTGCTGTCTACCAGGTGCTCTTGATCTTTCTCCCGAACCCAGGCATCCGCGTCTGAAGCACTGCTGCTACCCGTCGGCATGCCTATCAAGGGTAAGTTCGGTGTGGCATTGACGGCTATCGGCTGAAATCAAGACCGTCAGTATTGGGCTAACCCCAGATACTGCACCGCTTATCTCTTAGTGCTTTCTAGAGAAAGCACCGACAACACTGCACACTAAAACCGGAATTATCTGTGAACAATAATGTTCTTAATATAGATGTTCTTCGTCACGAAGATCGTCAAACAACTGATGCACTTGGTGTATATACGCATGCGCTTGCGCAATTAGGCCCACAATCGGTATTCATTCTTGAGTCACTTTCAGGACCCAGCCGTGATCGAAGGGCGACGATCATTGGCATGGAGCCACTCTTTGAAGTGTGCATCGATGAAAGACAGGCACGCTTGCGCGGCCAGCCTGCACTTTGCGAACAGCTGTACCACTGCCTGCACCAGCACGGTTTGAAGATCGGCCCCGAGCAGCAGATCGAATTGCCCGACAGCGAAGCAGCCTGGAACCTACTCCGATACATTCAGAGCCTGTTCCAGCCGACTCCGACTAAGCTGCAAAGTCTTGCGTACTTCGGTTACTTCTCATACGACAGCGTGCGGTTGATCGAACGCCTGCCTGATTTGACGGAGCGGACTCACGATTACCCGCTCATTGCTCTGTCGGTTTACCAGACACTGCTCTACTTCCACAGCAATGGGACTGTCGAAACCCTGATCAATAATCACCCCCTATGGGAGACACGCGGACTGGCAGACTACCCTTTTCTACAGGCCGAAGATCCGGTCAGTCCACAGGAACACCCTGACTGTCCACAAGTCTTCGAAGAAATCCGCACGGTCCCCCCGGAAGAGTTCGAGCGTCGGGTAGAAGTGGCCATGGAGCACATACGAGCCGGGGATGTTTACCAGATTCAGCTGGGTCACGAGATCCGCATTCGTTCCAAGATCACGCCTTTCGATGTTTACAAAAGCCTGCGCATGCGCAATCCGTCGCCCTACATGTACCTGGCACACGTCGGCGGGATCGACCTGATCGGTGCGAGCCCTGAACTGTTCGTCAGGATCAAGGACAACTTGATCGAAATGCGCCCGATCGCCGGGACCGTAGGTAAAAGGCCTGGCGTCGATTCCACCGAACTGGTGTTGGAACTGACGCGTTCAGAAAAGGAACGCGCGGAGCACCTCATGCTCATCGACCTTTGTCGCAATGACATAGGAAGAGTCTGCCAGCCAGGATCCCTGGAGGTCGATGAATTCATGCTGGTCGAGGAGTATTCGCACCTTTACCACATGGTCTCGAATGTTCGGGGGTTGCTGCGCCCAGGCATGGATGCCTACGACGTGATGAAGGCCTCATTCCCGGCCGGGACGATGTCGGGCGCTCCCAAGGTCAGAGCGATGGAGCTGATCGAAACTTTGGAAAGCAACCGGCGAGGCATCTATGCAGGCGCCCTTGGACTGATCGGGTTCGATGGCAGCGTCAATACGGCGCTGTGCATTCGATCCACCGTGCATGATCAAGGCATCTACTGCCTGCGCGCATCCGCAGGTGTAGTAGCCGACTCGACGCCCGAAATGGAGTGGAAAGAAACGCTATACAAGATGGGCTCCGTTTACCGTGCAGTGACCGGAAAGGAGATCGCACTGTGAAAGTTTTCTTGATTGATGCCTACGACAGTTTTGTTTTTATCATCAGCCAATACCTTGAGCAGCTTGGGCTGGAAACTCGTGTCGAGCGCCATGACCAGCATGATCTCATTCAGCGGATCGAAGACTTCGCACCTGACTTTTGCGTGCTTGGCCCTGGGCCTGGCCACCCGGCGGATGTCGGTTACGTCGAACTCATCCGGCATTTCGAGCACCGCCTGCCGCTGCTAGGCGTTTGTCTCGGCCATCAAGCCTTGGGGCTGGCGTTTGGGGCTCAGGTCTGCCGCGCCCCTCGCGTCATGCATGGCAAGGTAAGTCAGATAGAAAACGATGGTAAGGGTGTTTATGGCCACACCGAGGGTCTATCGATCAACGCAACCCGCTATCACTCCCTGATCATCGCAGACGCAGGCTTGCCGGACTGTCTGGAGGTGACCTCGAGGTCAACCGACGATGGCTACATTATGGGGATTCGTCATCGTACGCTGCCAATCGAGGGCGTTCAGTACCATCCCGAAAGCATCCTCACGGAAAACGGACTTGACCTGTTTCGCAGCTTTATCAGGCATTACCTGAACTGATTGGCATGGCAGTGGATTGGACTTAACACCGACCACCGTAGGAGCGCGCTTGCCCGCGACGGCATTCCAACCGACGCTGCTGCGTCGGATGAAACGCCGCCGTCGCGGGCAAGCGCGCTCCTACAGAGGGTTTGCGCCGGACATCAGAAATCTTCCAGCTTCCACACTTCGTAAGCCGGGGTTTCGTAGGGGTGGCTGCTTTTGAGCGCAGCCACCGCCTCGCGGATCAACTCATCGGCGACGACAAGCTCGACCTTCCATTCTTCAACCTGCTCGATCTGCCCGGTTTGCCCAATGAACGGCTGGCTGCCGTCCAGCGGGCGAAACTGGCCTTGACCGAGGACCTGCCAGGCGCAACTGTCATAGGACCCTATCCGCCCCGCACCGGCGGCGAATAGTGCACTCTTGACCTGCTCCACGTGGCCAGGTGGCACGAAGAAGGCGAGCTTGTACATCTCCTGTTAGTTGACCCAGACGCGCGCGTTTCGGAACATCCGCATCCACGCGCCGTCTTCAGCCCACTCATCCGGACGCCACGAGTTGTTCACCGCGCGGAACACGCGCTCGGGGTGCGGCATCATGATGGTGACGCGACCGTCGCGGGTGGTCAGGCCGGTGATACCGCGCGGCGAGCCGTTCGGGTTGGCCGGGTAGGTTTCGGTGACCTTGCCGTGGTTGTCGACGAAACGCATCGCCACGGTGCCGGAGACGTCGGTTTCCAGCAGTGCATCGGCCGACTTGAATTCCGCATGGCCTTCGCCGTGGGCGATGGCGATCGGCATGCGCGAACCGGCCATGCCTTGCAGGAAGATCGACGCCGACTTCTGGATCTCGACCATGGCCACGCGCGCTTCGAACTGCTCGGAGCGGTTGCGTACGAAGTGCGGCCAGAACTCGCTGCCCGGGATCAGTTCGCTGAGGTTGGACATCATCTGGCAACCGTTGCACACGCCCAGGGCGAAGCTGTCGGTACGCTCGAAGAAGCCCTGGAACGCATCGCGGGCACGGCTGTTGAACAGTGCCGACTTGGCCCAGCCTTCACCGGCGCCGAGCACGTCACCGTAGGAGAAGCCACCGCAGGCGACCAGACCCTTGAACTCGTTCAGGTCGACACGGCCAGCGAGGATGTCGCTCATGTGCACGTCAACCGAGGCGAAGCCTGCGCGGTCGAATGCAGCGGCCATTTCGACCTGACCGTTCACGCCCTGCTCGCGCAGGACCGCCACTTGTGGGCGAACGCCTTTCTTGATGTAAGGCGCGGCGATGTCGTCGTTGACGTCGTAGCCCAGCTTGACGCTCAGGCCCGGGTTGTCTTCTTCCAGCAGGGCGTCGAATTCCTGATCGGCGCAGTCGGCGTTGTCGCGCAGGCGCTGGATCTGGTAGCTGGTTTCGCTCCACTGGCGTTGCAGCAGGCGGCGATCACCCTTGAACAGTTGCTCGCCGTTCAGGCTGATGCTGACTTCGCTGTTGTTGACCGGCTTGCCGATCACCGCAACGCAGTCTTCACCCAGACCCGCAGCGCTGAACTGGGCCAGCACCACCGGGGTTGCATCCTGACGCACTTGAATCACTGCACCCAGCTCTTCGTTGAAGAGGATGGCGGCGACTTTTTCGCGCTTGCCGGTCAGGGTGTCGAGTTCCAGGTTCAGACCGCAGTGGCCGGCGAAAGCCATCTCCAGCGCAGTTGCCATCAGGCCGCCGTCGGAACGGTCGTGGTAGGCCAGCAGGTGGCCATCAGCGTTCAGGCCCTGGATCACGGCGAAGAATGCCTTGAGGTCTTCAGCGTCGTCGACGTCCGGCGCGGCGTTGGCCAGCTTGCCGTGGGTCTGGGCGAGAATCGAGGCGCCCATGCGGTTCTGGCCGCGGCCCAGGTCGATCAGGATCAGGTCGGTTTCACCCTTGTCCATGCGCAGTTGCGGGGTCAGGGTCTTGCGAATGTCGGTGACGGGCGCAAAGCCGGTGACGATCAACGACAGCGGCGAAGTGACGGTTTTTTCCGCGCCTTCTTCGTTCCAGCGGGTCTTCATGGACATGGAGTCCTTGCCCACCGGAATGGTGATGCCCAGCTCAGGGCACAGCTCCATGCCGACCGCTTTCACGGTGTCGTACAGACGCGCGTCTTCACCCGGGTGGCCGGCTGCGGACATCCAGTTGGCCGACAGCTTGATGTCGGAAATCTTCGCGATGCTCGACGCTGCGATGTTGGTCAGTGTCTCGCCAATCGCCATGCGGCCGGACGCCGGAGCATCCAGCAGGGCCAGCGGGGTGCGCTCGCCCATCGCCATGGCTTCACCGGTGTAGACGTCGAAGCTGGTCGCGGTGACCGCAACGTCGGCTACCGGGACCTGCCATGGGCCGACCATCTGGTCGCGGTTGACCAGGCCTGTGATGCTGCGGTCGCCGATGGTGATCAGGAAGTTCTTGCTCGCCACTGCCGGGTGACGCAGCACGCGCTGAACGCTGTCTTCCAGGCTCAGGGTGCTCGGGTCGAAATCGTCGCCCAGTTCGGCTTCGCGAGTGGCCGAACGGTGCATGCGCGGAGCCTTGCCCAGCAGCACTTCGAGCGGCATGTCCACCGGGCTGTTGCCGAAGTGGCTGTCGGTCACGGTCAGTTGCGGCTCTTCGGTGGCTTCACCGACTACGGCAAACGGGCAGCGCTCGCGCTCACAGATGGCTTTGAAGCGTTCGAAGTCAGGGGCGCTGACGGCCAGGACGTAACGTTCCTGGGATTCGTTGCTCCAGATTTCCAGCGGCGCCATGCCAGGCTCGTCGTTCGGCACGTTGCGCAGTTCGAAGCGACCGCCACGGCCGCCGTCGTTGACCAGTTCAGGGAAAGCGTTGGACAGACCGCCCGCGCCCACGTCGTGGATGAAGGCGATCGGGTTCTTGTCGCCCAACTGCCAGCAGCGGTCGATCACTTCCTGGCAACGACGCTCCATCTCAGGGTTTTCACGCTGGACCGATGCGAAGTCCAGGTCCGCCGAGCTGTCGCCGGTGGCCATGGAGGATGCCGCGCCGCCGCCCAGGCCGATCAGCATTGCCGGGCCGCCGAGCACGATCAGCTTCGCGCCAACAGTGATTTCGCCTTTCTGCACGTGCTCTGCACGGATGTTGCCCATGCCACCGGCCAGCATGATCGGCTTGTGGTAGCCACGGACTTCTTCGCCGTGTGGGGTGTTGATCGACTGCTCGAAGGTACGGAAGTAGCCGGTCAGGGCCGGACGACCGAATTCGTTGTTGAACGCAGCGCCGCCCAGCGGGCCTTCGATCATGATGTCCAGCGGGGTGACGATACGCTCGGGTTTGCCGTATGGCTTCTCCCAAGGCTGTACGAAACCCGGAATGTTCAGGTTGGAAACGGTGAAGCCGGTCAGGCCAGCCTTAGGCTTGGCGCCACGACCGGTTGCGCCTTCGTCGCGAATCTCGCCGCCGGAGCCGGTGGAGGCGCCCGGGAACGGAGCGATGGCGGTCGGGTGGTTGTGCGTCTCGACCTTCATCAGGATATGCACCGGCTCCTGCACCGCGCCGTACTGGCGGGTTTCAGGGTTCGGGAAGAAGCGACCGGCCACGCTACCGACGATGACCGAGGCGTTGTCCTTGTATGCGGACAGCACGCCTTCGTTGTGCATCTGGTAGGTGTTCTTGATCATGCCGAACAGGCTTTTTTCCTGGCTCTGGCCGTCGATGTCCCAACTGGCGTTGAAGATCTTGTGGCGGCAGTGCTCGGAGTTGGCCTGGGCGAACATCATCAGTTCGATGTCGTGCGGGTTGCGCTTCAAACCGATGAATGCATTGACCAGGTAGTCGATCTCGTCATCGGCCAGGGCCAGGCCCAGTTCGACGTTGGCTTTTTCCAGCGCGGCGCGACCGCCACCCAGCACGTCCACTGCGGTCAGCGGCTTGGGCTCGGCGTGGCTGAACAGGCTGGCAGCGTCTTCCAGCTTGCCCAGCACAAGCTGGGTCATGCGGTCGTGCAGGCTGTCGTTGATCAGTTGCGCTTCGGCGTCGCTGAACTGGCCTTCTACATAGAAGGCAATGCCGCGCTCAAGACGCTGGATCTTGGTCAGGCTGCAGTTGCGGGCGATGTCGGTGGCCTTGCTCGACCACGGCGAAATGGTGCCGAAACGCGGCAGCACCAGGAACAGACGACCGCGAGGCTCTTGAACCGGCACGCTCGGGCCGTATTTCAAGAGACGGGCAAGCACTTGCTGCTCGTCTTCGGTCAGCGCGCTGGTGACCTCGGCGAAGTGGGCGAATTCAGCGTACAGGCCACTGACAGCCGGAACTTTTTCGTTCAGCTGCTCAAGTAATTTCTTGTGGCGGAAGGCGGAAAGAGCGGGAGCACCACGCAGGATCAACATCGTCGGGACAGCCTCAGGGAAGGGGGTGTGCTTTGAGGCCCCGCATTCTAGCCTAAACCGTCACTTTCGGCACCCGAAACCATGGGCCGGACGCACCCGAATATCGGGGTTTGCCGTTTGCCGTGCCGAATTGGTAAAAAATCCTACTGCTCTATCAGACGCAATCATCGCTGTCGAGATATGGCGGCAACGGCGCTTTGCGTATACTGCACCGATGTTTTCCCCATCGGATTTCCGCCCACGCTGCGCCAAGTGGCTCATCGCAACCGGAATCTTCCTGCTGCTCGGTGCCTGTGTTGAAAAACCCAACACACTGGAACGAGTCAAGGAGGATGGCGTCCTGCGCGTTGTCACTCGCAACAGCCCGGCCACTTATTTCCAGGATCGCAACGGTGAAACCGGTTTCGAATACGAACTGGTCAAGCGCTTCGCCGACGATCTGGGCGTCGAACTGAAGATCGAAACCGCTGACAACCTGGACGACCTCTTCGACCAGATGAACAAACCCGGCGGCCCGGTACTGGCGGCAGCGGGCCTTGTCAGCACCGAGAACCGCGCCAAACAGGTGCGCTTCTCCCATTCGTATCTGGAAGTGACGCCGCAGGTCATTTACCGCAATGGCCAGAACCGCCCGACCGACCCTGGCGATCTGGTGGGCAAGAAAATCCTCGTGCTCAAGGGCAGCAGCCATGCCGAGCAACTGGCGGCCCTGAAAGTGAAGTACCCCGGCATCAACTATGAAGAGTCCGATCAGGTCGAGGTGGTCGACCTGCTGCGCATGGTCGATGAAGGGCAGATCGACCTGACCCTGGTGGATTCCAACGAACTGGCGATGAACCAGGTGTATTTCCCCAACGTGCGCGTGGCGTTCGACCTGGGCGATGGCCGCGATCAACGCTGGGCCGTAGCGCTGGGCGACGACAACAGCCTGCTCAACGAGATCAACACCTTCCTCGACAAGATGCAGAAGAACGGCATGCTGCAGCGGCTAAAGGACCGCTATTACGGGCATGTGGACGTTCTGGGGTATGTCGGCGCCTATACCTTTGCCCAGCATCTGCAGGAACGTCTGCCCAAATACGAGAAGCATTTCCAGGCCGCCGCCAAGCAGGAGCAGGTCGATTGGCGCCTGCTGGCCGCCATCGGTTACCAGGAATCACTCTGGCAACCGGCCGTGACCTCCAAGACCGGCGTGCGTGGCCTGATGATGCTGACCCAGAGCACCGCGCAGGCCATGGGCGTGTCCAACCGGCTGGACGCCAAGCAAAGCATCCAGGGTGGCGCCAAGTATTTTGCCTACGTCAAAGAGCAGCTTGACGACTCGATTCAGGAGCCTGATCGCACCTGGCTTGCGCTGGCGTCCTACAACATCGGCACCGGCCACCTCGATGACGCCCGCAAGCTGGCTGAAAACGAGGGCCTGAACCCGAACAAATGGCTGGACGTGAAAAAGATGCTGCCGCGTCTTTCCCAGAAGAAGTGGTACAGCAAGACCCGCTACGGCTACGCCCGTGGCGGTGAGCCGGTCAGCTTCGTGGCCAACATCCGCCGCTACTACGACATTTTGACCTGGGTGACCCAGCCGCAGCTCGAAGGCAGCCAGGTGGCCGAAGGCGCCCTGCACGTGCCGGGCGTCGACAAGACCAAGCCGCCGGAAGACAAGGCACCTCTCTAGAATCTGCAAATGCCCTGTAGGAGCGCGCTTGCCCGCGACTGCGGTGGGTCAGTCAATGCAGCGGTGTCTGGATGAACGCCGTCGCGGGCAAGCGCGCTCCTACAGGGACGGTGTTTGATGCGCCACCTGAGGTGATCCCTCAGCCCTTCGCCCGTCTCATCCTGAAAAACTCACTCAGCATCGTCCCACACTCCTCCCCCAGCACGCCGCCCTCGAACAGCACCCGATGGTTGAGAAACGGCTGGGTAAAGAACTGCCCCTGACTCTGCACCACGCCGGCCTTGGGCTCGGTAGCGCCATACACCACCCGGCCAATACGCGAATGCACGATCAGCCCCGCGCACATGCTGCACGGCTCCAGCGTCACGTACAGCGTACTGCCCGGCAGACGGTAATTGCTCAGCGCCTGGGCGGCGTCGCGAATGGCGACCATTTCTGCATGGGCGCTGGGATCATTGCCACTGATCGGACAGTTGTAGCCCCGCCCGACGATGACGCCATCGTGCACCACCACCGCGCCCACCGGCACCTCGCCCAGCATCGCCCCTTCGGCGGCCAGGGCCAGGGCCTCGCGCATGAAATGCTGATCGCGGCTGCGATCAATGATTTGCGGCTGCCGCATTAAGAAACCTCGATAGCTGCCATAAGACCGGTCTCCATGTGATCGATCACATGGCAGTGGAACATCCACACGCCGGAATTATCCGCTACCAGCGCCACCCGTGCGCGCTCGTTTCGTCCTAACAGATAGGTGTCGGTGAAATAAGGGATCACCTCTTTGCGATTCGACGCGATCACCTTGAAGCTCATGCCATGCAAGTGAATGGGGTGCTGATACTGAGTCATGTTCTTCAGCTCGAAGATGTAGCTCTTGCCCTTTTCAAGCCTGGCGATGGGCCGGTCGGCGCAGGTCTTGTCGGTGATGTCCCAGGCCTGGCCGTTGATCTGCCACAGGCTCGGCGGCTTGCCGTTATCGGTATTGACCGACACCGCCCCTGCCCATTCGAAGTTGAAATTGAGCTTCTCGGCGTTGGCCAGATCAGGCTCGGCCACCGGGTTGGCGGGCAGTTCGGGCGGCCAGTCAGTGGCTGCGTCGTTGCTGGCGACAGAACGGAAAGTGCCCAGCCGCACCGGGCCGTTGCGCAATGACAACTCCTCCCCCGCTGCCGGCGCCTTGATCGCCAGACAGATGCGCATCCCCGGCCCCAGCCAGTAATCCTTGCCCAGCGGGCGCGGCTTGACCGGGTTGCCGTCCAGCGCATAGATCATCGCTTCGGCATCCGGCAGGTTCAGCCGATAGGTCACGGTGTTGTCGAGGTTGAGAATCCGCACCCGGGTGATCTGCCCGGCGGGCAATTCGATCACGCCCTGAGGCACGCCATTGATGGTCGACAACCGCCCCGCCGTGCCCTCACGCGCGGCTTCCCGGGTGATGCTGAACTCGGTAAACGCGCCCTGCTCGTCCACGTGCCAGCTCTTGAGGCTCACCGTGCGCTCATGCAGGAAACCCGTAGGCTCGCGCTCCTCGACAATCAAAGGCCCCACCAGCCCACGCCCCAGTTCCTCACTGCTGCTGACGTGGGGGTGATACCAATAGCTGCCCGCATCCGGAACGCGGAATTTGTAATCGAAATACTCGCCCGGCTTGACCGGCAACTGCGAGACATAGGGCACGCCGTCCATCTCCAGTGGCAGACGAATGCCATGCCAATGAATGGTCGTCTCCACCGGCAGGTGATTGATGAACCGCACCCGCAACCAGTCGCCCTGACGCACCCGTAACTCCGTGCCCGGGGCCGATCCGCCAAACGCCCAGGCAGGCGTCTGATGCCCGCTCACCAGCTCCACGTCCAGCGGTGCCGCGATCAATTCGTAGTCATGCCCCTCCCCCGGTCCCGTACGCCCCAACCAGTAACGCGAAGCGCCACCGGCGCCAAGCCCGACCACGGCAAGACCGGCAAGGCCTCCGAGAATTTGTCGACGGGTGAAGGACATACGGGAGGCACCTTGAGAAATACGAATACGATACACGCGCACTTACAAAATCTTAAGCAAACGGCCGCTTTCAATTTGATTCCGCACATTGCAAGCGGGGCCGTCGGGATAGATCAGGCTGTGGTTGCGACCAACGTGCCGACCAAAAAAAACCGCTGAACACGTCAGCGGTTTTTCTCACACAACGGCGGGGATCACTCCCACTCAATCGTCGCCGGCGGCTTGCTCGACACGTCGTAAGTGACGCGGGAGATGCCGTCGATTTCGTTGATGATACGGCCGCTGACGGTTTCCAGCAGTTCGTATGGCAGGTGCGCCCAGCGTGCGGTCATGAAGTCGATGGTTTCGACGGCGCGCAGTGCGACGACCCAGGCGTAACGACGGCCGTCGCCGACCACGCCAACCGACTTCACTGGCTGAAACACGACGAAGGCCTGGCTGACTTTGTGGTACCAGTCGGCCTTGCGCAGTTCTTCGATGAAGATGTGGTCGGCGCGACGCAGCAGGTCGGCGTATTCCTTCTTCACTTCACCCAGGATTCGTACGCCCAGGCCCGGGCCCGGGAATGGGTGGCGGTAGACCATGTCGTACGGCAGGCCCAGTTCCAGGCCCAGACGACGGACTTCGTCCTTGAACAGTTCGCGCAGCGGCTCGACCAGCTTCAGGTTCATCTCTTCCGGCAGGCCGCCCACGTTGTGGTGCGACTTGATGACGTGAGCCTTGCCGCTCTTGGCGCCAGCGGACTCGATCACGTCAGGGTAGATGGTGCCCTGGGCCAGGTACTTGATGTTGTGCAGCTTGGTGGACTCTGCATCGAACACGTCGATGAAGGTACGGCCGATGATCTTGCGCTTCTTCTCCGGGTCGGCTTCGCCTTCCAGGTTGCTGAGGAACTGCTCTTCGGCGTTGGCGCGGATGACCTTGACGCCCATGTTCTCGGCGAACATGGCCATCACTTGCTCACCTTCGTGCAGGCGCAGCAGGCCGTTGTCGACGAAAACGCAGGTCAGCTGGTCGCCAATGGCCTTGTGCAACAGGGCCGCTACCACCGAGGAGTCGACGCCGCCGGACAGGCCCAGCAGGACGTTGTCGGTGCCAACTTGGGCGCGAACCTGGGCGATGGCGTCTTCGGCGATCTTCGAAGGGGTCCACAGTGCTTCGCAACCGCAGATGTCGAGCACGAAGCGCGACAGGATGCGACCGCCCTGCTTGGTGTGGGTCACTTCCGGGTGGAACTGCACGCCGTAGTAGCCACGGGCATCGTCGGCCATGCCGGCGATCGGGCAGCTAGGGGTGCTGGCCAGGATGTGGAATTCGGACGGCAGCTTCGTGACCTTGTCACCGTGGCTCATCCAGACGTCCAGACCCAGCAGGCCGTCGGCGTCGACATGATCTTCGATGCCGTCGAGCAGGCGGCTCTTGCCGACCACGTCGACACGGGCGTAACCGAACTCACGCAGCTCGGAGCCTTCGACCTTGCCGCCCAGCTGCTCGGCCATGGTCTGCATGCCGTAGCAGATACCGAAAACCGGAACGCCCAGGTCAAAAACGGCTTGCGGGCAGCGCGGGCTGTTGGCTTCGTGTACGGACTCGGGACCACCGGCGAGGATGACGCCTTTGGGAGCGAATTCGCGAATCGCTTCGTCGTCCATGTCGAAAGGGTGCAGCTCACAGTAGACACCGATCTCGCGTACGCGACGGGCGATCAGTTGGGTGTACTGGGAACCGAAGTCCAGGATCAGGATGCGGTGGGCGTGAATGTCGAGGGCCATGAGAAGACTCTGCTGGAGCAGCTTCAAGCCTCAAGCTTCAAGCTGCAAGGTGTTGGAGGGCTGCAACTGCGTAGTGCCAGTCCGGTAAAGGCGCTGGCACTACGATCGGCTTACAGCTTGGAGCTGATAACTTGCCGCTGGGAGGCGTTAGCCGACCCGATAGTTCGGCGCTTCCTTGGTGATCTGTACGTCGTGGACGTGGGATTCGGCCATGCCGGCGCCGGTGATGCGGACGAATTCAGGCTTGGTGCGCATTTCCTGAATGTCGGCGCTGCCGGTGTAGCCCATGGAAGAACGCAGGCCGCCCATCAGTTGATGGATGATGGCAGACAGCGAACCCTTGTAGGCGACACGGCCTTCGATGCCTTCCGGCACCAGCTTCTCGGCACCTGCGGACGAATCCTGGAAGTAACGGTCCGAGGAGCCTTGCGCCTGGGACATCGCACCCAGCGAACCCATGCCGCGGTAAGCCTTGTAGGAACGGCCCTGGAACAGCTCGATCTCGCCCGGTGCTTCTTCGGTACCGGCGAACATCGAACCCATCATCACGCACGAGGCGCCGGCCACGATGGCCTTGGACAGGTCACCGGAGAAACGGATGCCGCCGTCGGCGATCAGGGGAACGTCGGTGCCTTCCAGTGCAGCGGCCACGTTGGCGACAGCGCTGATCTGCGGCACGCCGACACCGGCAACGATACGGGTGGTGCAGATCGAGCCTGGGCCGATACCGACCTTGACGCCGTCAGCGCCGGCTTCGACCAGTGCGCGAGCTGCAGCGCCGGTGGCGATGTTGCCGCCGATGACCTGCACTTCAGGGAAGTTCTGCTTGACCCAGCGAACGCGGTCGATCACGCCTTTGGAGTGGCCGTGGGCGGTGTCGACGACGATGACGTCAACGCCGGCTGCGACCAGGGCGGTGACGCGCTCGCCGGTGTCTTTACCGGTGCCGACGGCAGCGCCGACGCGCAGACGACCTTGATCGTCCTTGCTGGCCAGCGGGTAGGCCTTGGCTTTTTCGATGTCCTTGACGGTCATCATGCCCTTGAGCGCGAACTTGCCGTCGACGATCAGGACTTTTTCCAGGCGATGCTTGTGCAGCAGCTCGCGGACTTCGTTCTTGTCGGCGCCTTCGCGGACAGTGACCAGACGCTCTTTAGGCGTCATCACTTCGCGGACAGGCACGTCCAGACGGTTTTCGAAACGCACGTCACGGGAGGTCACGATGCCGACGAGTTCGCCGTCATGCAGGACCGGTACGCCGGAAATGTTGTGCAGACGGGTCAGTTCGAACAGGTCACGAACCGTTGCATCCGCCTCGATGGTGATAGGATCCTTGACCACACCCGCTTCGAACTTCTTGACCTTGCGCACTTCGGCAGCTTGCTGCTCGACGGTCATGTTCTTGTGGATGATGCCGATGCCGCCTTCCTGAGCCATGGCGATTGCCAGACGGGCTTCAGTGACGGTGTCCATAGCGGCGGAAACGAGGGGGATGTTCAGTTCGATGCCACGGGTCAATCGGGTTTTCAGACTGACTTCGTTGGGAAGCACCTCGGAATAACCGGGCACAAGGAGAATGTCGTCGAATGTAAGGGCTTCTTGGCTGATACGCAGCATCGCTGGGCTCCCGAGCGGGAAAATGGAAGCGCGCCATTATACCCAGACACCTGCCCTTGCTCAATGTAAAGATCAGGCAATTTGATAATGTTCTTGATAGTTGCTCGCTATCGACCCAAAACCTGTCTACAGACGGACTTTGACCCACGACACCGGGCGATCCAGCCGCTCGGAGAATTCTTCGAGAAAGGCCGGTTTGAAGCCTGCATCCAGCCAGTTATTGAAGATGAAGCCCAGGTTGGAGAAGCCGCAGGGGTCGAGAAAGAGAAAGCCGTTGATGTCGTCTTCGAAGCGACACTCGGGGCACATGAAGTTGTCGGTGTGCTTAGGGGTCCATTCTTCGAGGCTGTCGAACAGCGCTTCGCCGATCTCGCGCCGGCACTCCGGGCACCCCGCCTCCTCCTTGAACCCTAACTGCGGGGTGTAGATGCAGCGCTTGAGCACGATCTCCAGCCCGTTGATGGCTTGGCCATAGGGCAGCGCATCGGGGTTCTCGACAAAACGCCGGGCGCCGGGGGCAATCGCGTAGGCCATACGATTGAAGCTGCGCCCGCAGGTGGTCAGCGACTCTTCAACCACGTCCAGCTTCACCAGCCAGCGCAGGATCGCCCGCGCCTTGGCTTCATGGGCCGGAAAGCTGGAGATTTGCGGGACGATGATGCTCTGGGTGTTCATGACGGGCCTGCCACTGACATTGAATCGGGGCGCGCAGCTTAATGCCCGCGCCGGTCACGTCAAGTATTGACCTTAACCGGCCAGGTAGCGACCGATCAGGGTGATGCCACTGATGAGCACCATCCAGGTCACCAGCCGCACGAACATCTCCCGCGACATGCGCATGACCAGATGCCGCCCCACCCACGAGCCGACGATCATCGCCGGTAACAGACAGACCGCCAGCACCAGCAGGGACATCTGCGCATAGACCCCGGTGATCACGAACAGGCTAAGACGCACGATGGTGCTGCAACTGATGAGCGCGTTCTGCGTGGCGCGGGCCTGGACCTTGTCGGTCAGCCGGCCGTTGAGGTAGATCGCGTAGAGAAAGCCGCCGCTGCCGAACAGCGCGCCGAACAGCCCGCCCGTGGTACCCATGGGAATCGACCATGCGGCAGACAACTGGGTCGGGCGCACTTTCACGGCCAGGCTGTAGACCGAATAACCGATCAGAAACAGGCCCATCATTAATAGAAGGACGTCGGATTTGAGGTTGAGCAGAAACAGCACGCCCAGGGTGCAGCCGACCGCCATGCACGGCACCATGCGAAACAGCTCTGAGCGCACCACCGATTGCCGCGACGGCAGCAGGTGGCTGAATGCGGCGAGAAAATCCAGCATCACCAGCAGGGGGATGATCCGCGACAGGGGCATGAAGTGGATCAGCACCGGGCCTGCGACCAGCGCCGTGCCGAAGCCTGCGATGGCGAAGACCAGGTAAGCGGCGATGACGCCGGCTTCGATGAACAGCCAGTCGGTCGGGGTCAGGCCCAGTTGGTTGAAGGCGACCGAAAGATCGTTGAGCGCGGCGAGCATTGTTTCCTCCTTGGAAGGGGTGCAGTGCGGGGAGGATACTATAGGAGCGCGCTTGGTCTGGGCCGCATGCGGACGATTGCGGTGTGACATTGACGGCGTTGAACCTGACACACCGCAATCGCGGGCAAGCGCGCTCCTACACGGGCAAAAGCGTGACAACGGTGGTGGGCTAGCCCGCAATGCCTTTATCATGCCTGCCATGATCAAAGACCCCTTCGCAAGACTCGGCCTTGACCGGGAAGTCCTTACTGTCAGCCAGCTCAACGGCCGTGCGCGCGTGCTGCTGGAAGATGTGTTTTCGAACATCTGGGTCGAGGGCGAGATTTCCAACCTTTCGCGTCCGGCCTCCGGCCACGTCTACTTCACCCTCAAGGACAGCGGTGCCCAAGTGCGTTGCGCGCTGTTTCGCAGCAATGCGGCGCGGGTGCGGCAAGTGCTCAAGGACGGTCTGGCGGTCAAGGTGCGCGGCAAGGTTTCGCTGTTCGAAGGGCGCGGCGATTACCAGCTGATTCTCGACACCGTGGAGCCCGCCGGCGATGGCGCGTTGCGGATGGCCTTCGATGCCCTGAAGGACAAGCTCAACGCCGAAGGGCTGTTCAGCGCCGAACGCAAGGTCGCCCTGCCCCTGCATCCGCAGCGCATCGGCATCATCAGTTCGCCCACGGGCGCGGTGATCCGCGACATCATCAGCGTGTTCCGCCGCCGTGCGCCGCAGGTCGAGCTGACCCTGATCCCCACCGCCGTGCAAGGCCGCGAGGCGATCGCCCAGATCGTGCGCGCGCTCAAGCTCGCCGATACCCGAGGCTTCGATGCGCTGATCCTGGCCCGTGGCGGCGGTTCGCTGGAAGATCTGTGGTGCTTCAACGAAGAGGCCGTGGCTCGCGCCATCGACGCGTGCGTGACGCCTATCGTCAGTGCGGTCGGGCATGAAACCGATGTCTCGATCAGTGACTTCGTGGCCGACGTGCGCGCCCCCACGCCCTCGGCCGCCGCCGAACTGCTGGCCCCGGATTCCAGCGATCTGCATCGGCGCGTCGACAGCCTGCAACGGCGTCTGGTCAGCCGCATGCAGGATCGCCTGATGCGCGAGAAGCTGCGGCTGGACGGCATCTCCCGCCGCCTTCGCCATCCCGGTGAGCGTCTGCGCCAGCGGGCACAGCGCCTGGACGACCTGGACATGCGCATGCGTCGCGCCTTCGAGCAGCAAATGCACAAACGCCAGGTGCGCATGAGCCATCTGGAGAGCCGGCTGGCCGCGCAGCATCCGGGGCGCACCCTGGCGTTCCTGCGCCAGCGCCTGGATGTGCTGGCCGAGCGCCTGCCCCGGGCCATCAAGGAAAATATCAAAACCCGCCGCCTGCAACTGCAAAGCCAGGTGCAGACGCTGAACGTGGTCAGCCCGTTGGCGACCCTTGGCCGTGGCTACAGCATTCTGCTGGATGATCGCGGCAGGGCCATCCGCTCGGCCGAGCAGACGCAAACCGGCCAACGCCTGACCGCGAAACTGGCCGAGGGCGAACTGCAAGTGCGCGTGGAAGACAACCACCTGACGCCCGTCACCCTTTCTCTTCTGGATTGATCGATGCTGCCTTTTATTTCCCGCTCTCTGGCTGGCGCTGCGCTGGCGATGTGCCTGGCGCTTCCGGCCCATGCTGACAGCTACATTTCCCGGCTGCTGAACAAGCCCGTGCCGGGTGGCGTTGCCGTGGTCGATCTGGGCCCGGCGGCGCAAGCGCCCAAGGCCACGTTTCAAGGCAAGCCGGTGCTGGTGGTCAAGGACCAGGACGCGCGCTGGCTGGCGATTGTCGGCATCCCGCTCAGCGTCAAACCCGGCACCTCGCAGCAGGTCAGCAGCGGCGGTCGCAACCTGCCGTTCAGCGTGGGCACCAAGAAATACCCCGAGCAGCACATCACCCTGAAGAATCAGCGCCAGGTGAATCCGAACCCGGATGATCTCAAGCGTATCGAGCAGGAACTGGACGTGCAGGTCCGCGCCTATCGCAGTTTCAGCCCGGTTACGCCGAGCAACCTGTTGCTGGACAAACCGGTCGATGGCCCGCTGTCGAGCAAGTTCGGCGTGCGCCGTTTCTTCAATGGCGAAGAGCGCAACCCCCACGCCGGTCTGGACTTTGCCGTTCCGGCGGGCACGCCGGTCAAGTCGCCGGCGGCGGGCAAGGTGATCCTGATCGGCAATTACTTCTTCAATGGCAACACGGTGTTCGTGGATCACGGCCAGGGCTTTATCAGCATGTTCTGCCATATGTCGAAGATCGACGTGAAGGTCGGGGACGCCGTGGCGCGTGGTGGTGTGGTCGGGCGTGTGGGTTCGACGGGGCGTGCGACAGGGCCGCACATGCACTGGAACGTGAGCCTGAACGATGCGCGAGTTGATCCGGCTATCTTTATCAATGCCTTCCAGCCGTAACACCCAACTGTAGGACCGCGCTTGCCCGCGACCGCGGTGTGTCATCCAGGATGATTACCCTGACACACTGCGGTCGCGGGCAAGCGCGCTCCTACATGATTGAGTTGCGCGGACTAAATATGTCCGGCAATAAAATCTCAATCTCACATCGAAATTCGCTAGCAGATCACCTAAAACAGCCATTCTCGACATTTCCTCCCAATTTTTTCCAACTACTTGCCAGCTTTCACCCCATTGGTTACGGTTGGACCTATGAAAACCGCTCAAACCCTCATCCTGCTGCGTCAACATCGCTGCCTCAGTCTCGTCAGTGCACGACTGCCAGGTTGAATTGCGGTGCCTCGCCCCCTCTATTCGTAACAACCGGTTGGCCGCCTTCTCTCGGCCCTGAGTACAAAAAGGATTATTCACATGACCATGCTCAAAGATCCCTCGAAGAAGTACCGTCCGTTTCCTGTCATCGACCTGCCTGATCGCACCTGGCCTTCCAAGACCATCACCGAAGTGCCGATCTGGTGCAGCTCTGACCTGCGCGACGGTAACCAATCGCTGATCGAGCCAATGGACTCGGTCAAGAAACTGCGCTTCTGGAAAACCCTGGTGCAAGTGGGCGTGAAGGAAATCGAAGCCTCGTTCCCTGCGGCCTCGCAGACCGACTTCGACTTCGTGCGTACCCTGATCGAAGATGGCCACATCCCGGACGACACCACCATCCAGGTGCTGACCCAGGGCCGTGAAGACCTGATTGCCCGTACCTTCGAATCCTTGCGTGGCGCCAAGAAGGCCATCGTTCACCTGTACAACGCCACCTCCCCTTCTTTCCGTCGCATCGTGTTCAACCAGGAAAAGGACGGCATCAAGGCCATCGCGGTCAACGCGGCCAAGCTGTTCGTCAAATACGCCGCCCAGCAGCCGGAAACCCAGTGGCAGTTCGAGTACTCGCCTGAAACCTTCAGCGCCACCGAACTCGATTTCGCCAAGGAAGTGTGTGACGCCGTGATCGAAGTGTGGAACGCCACGCCGCAGAACAAGGTGATCCTCAACCTGCCGGCCACCGTTGAAGTGGCGACGCCCAACATCTACGCCGACCAGATCGAGTGGTTCTGCCGCAACATCAACCGTCGTGACAGCGTCATCATCAGCCTGCACACCCACAACGACCGTGGCACCGGCGTTGCCGCGACCGAGCTGGGCCTGATGGCCGGTGCCGATCGCGTCGAAGGCTGCCTGTTCGGCAACGGCGAGCGCACCGGTAACGTCGACCTGGTGACTGTTGCCCTCAACATGTACACCCAGGGTCTGAACCCGCAACTGGACTTTTCCGACATCGACGGCGTGCGCAAGGTCGTCGAGGAGTGCAACCAGATTCCGGTTCACCCACGTCATCCGTACGTCGGTGACCTGGTTCACACCGCGTTCTCCGGCTCGCACCAGGACGCCATTCGCAAGGGCTTCACCCAGCAGAAAGAAGATGCGCTGTGGGAAGTGCCGTACCTGCCGATCGACCCGGCAGACATCGGCCGCAGCTACGAAGCGGTGATTCGTGTGAACAGCCAGTCTGGCAAGGGTGGTATCACCTACTTGCTGGAACAGGAATACGGCATCTCCCTGCCTCGTCGCATGCAGATCGAATTCAGCCAGGTGGTCCAGGGCGAAACCGACCGTCTGGGCCTGGAAATGACTGCGCAGCAGATCTACTCGCTGTTCAAGAACGAGTACCTGCAAGCCAACAAGCCGTACGCGCTGGTCAGCCATCGCCTGCAGGAAGAGAACGGCCACAGTGCTGTGGAAGTCGAAGTCACTGGCAAAGGTGACGGCGAGAGCAACCTGCACTGGCGCGGCAAGGGCAACGGCGCGCTGGAAGCACTGGTCGCCGGCCTGCCGGTTCCGGTGGAGATCATGGACTACAACGAACACGCCATCGGCGCGGGCACCACGGCCAAGGCCGCTGCCTACATCGAGTTGCGCGTGAACGGCGACCGCGCGGTACACGGCGTGGGCATCGATGAAAACATCACCACCGCGAGCTTCAAGGCGCTGTTCAGTGCGCTGAACCGTGGTTTGATCCAGGCAGAAGTGGCCGCCAAGGCCGCCTGATGGCCGGGGGCGTTCTCAAGGACGCCCCCGCCGGCAAGCCGTGCTGCTACGGGTGTTGAGGTGGTCGATAGATCTGTGAACGCCCACATCCCGTAGCAGCCGGGCTTGCCCGCGGGGCGATCTTGAGGCGATAAAAAAGGCCCTGACGCAAACGCTTCAGGGCCTTTTTTGTGGATGCGGATCGGTCAGGCGGTGGTGTTGACGGAGCCTTTCATCAGCTCCAGCAACGACGCCTGCAACGCCATCAATTGTGACGTGGTGTTGGCAATCTGCTGCGAAATGGCCGACACCTGCGCGGCCTTGTCCTGCTCCGCCAGTTTGCTGTGCTGAATCGCCGCCAGTTGTTTCTGCTGTTCCTGGAGCCGTTTCTGCACTTCTTTGATCTGTTCCTGAATCTGCTTGATCATCTGCTCGCGCGTGGTGGTGCCCACGGTCGAAGGCTTGCTCGGCGCAACGGCTGTGCTCAGGTCAGCCGCCACCTTCACCGAGTCGTCTTTCGTGGACTCGTCATTCTTGAAGCCAGCCGTGAAAACGCTGGGATAAGCGCTCAGGCCACCGACATTGATCGTTGTCATGATGAACTCCTTTTTCAGTGCCCTTTGTATCGGCCGGCTTACAAAGAACTGAAGTCCACTGATCGAGCACGCACGAAGACACCCCACGGCGTTGGCCATGGAGTGCTTCTTCAAGCGTTTGTCAGGCGGTGGTGTTGATGCTGCCGGATTTCTGCAATTGAACCAGCGCCGCTTCCTGGGTCGCCAGGCTGGCGGTAGTCGTGGAAATCTGCCCTTGAATGGCCATTACCCGCTGGGCTTTCTCTTCATCGGAACCCTTGCTCGCCTGAGCGGCAGCCAGTTGCTGCTCCTGCTCTTGCAGGCGTTTCTCGGTTTCCTTGATCTGCTGCTCGAGCTTCTCGATGGCCTGCTCGCTTTCGCTGGAGGAATCAGAGCTTGAGCCAGCGCCGCCGGCACCGGCTGCCCCACCCGCCGCACCCGACGCCGAGGCGGAAGTGGTCGAGGCGGCAGCGGCGGTCGAGCTGTCGGTGTCAGTGGCGTCGGTCGTGGTGTCTTTCTTGACCGCTACGGTGAAACTGCTGGTGTAGGCACTCAATGAGGATGTACTGATGGTGGTCATACCGATCTCCTGTTTTGGTACAACCGCTATCGACCGCACACCCCGCAAACTCCATGCACTTAGTGTATCTCGAATGTATCAGCGTCGAGATATGCCGGGAACCGCTGCCGGTAAGCCGCCAGGCTCTCGGCAGACAGGCTGACATGGAACACGCCGTCGGCCTCGCCGATGTTCAGCAGGCTTTCGCCCTGGAAGTCCAGCACCTGGCTGTCGCCGGTGTAGGCAAAGCCTTTGCCGTCCGTGCCGATGCGGTTGACCGCCGCGACGTAGCACAGATTCTCGATGGCCCGTGCAGGCAACAGACGGTTCCAGTGCTGGCGACGGGCTCCCGGCCAGTTCGCGGTGTACAGCAGCAGGTCGGTGTCTTGCGAACCTCGGCTCCAGACCGGGAAGCGCAGGTCGTAGCAGATCAGCGGACGAATCCGCCAGCCCTTGAGTTCGAACTGCACCTGCCTGTCACCTGGGCTGTAGTGCTCATGCTCGCCAGCCATGCGGAACAGGTGGCGCTTGTCGTAATGCAGCAACTCGCCGTCCGGCCGCGCCCACAGCAGTCGATTGCGATGACTGCCGTCGGCGGCGCGAATGATCACGCTGCCGGTGACCACGGCATTGATACGCTTGGCCTGGTTGAGCAGCCATTTGGCAGTGACACCGTGCTCGGGCTCCGCCAGGGTTTCGGAATCCATGGAAAAGCCGGTGGTGAACATCTCCGGCAGAATCACCAGATCAGCACCCCGGGCCTGGTCGAGCAACTCCTCGAAGTGCGCGTGGTTGGCCTTGCAGTCGTGCCAGACCAGCGTGGTCTGCACCAGGGCGATGTTCAGGTTGGGCAATTGACTCAGATCGCGCATAGTTTTTCCGCTGCCTTGAGCAACGTCTCCTCACGCTTGGGAAAGCACAGGCGAATCAGACGCTGGCCTTCGGGCGGATTCTGGTAGAACACTGAAATCGGGATGCTGGCCACGCCGTGCTCGCGGGTCATCCACAGTGACATCTCGACGTCGTTGAGGTCCGGGCGGATCTTCGAATAGTCCACCAGTTGGAAGTAGGTGCCGCTGGCGCGGGTGAAGCTGAAACGCGAAGCCTCGAGGCGGTCGCAGAAAAAATCGCGCTTGGCCTGATAGAACCCTGGCAGCTCCTCGACATGCTCAGGGCATGCCGCCATGAAATCTGCCAGCGCCCACTGCAATGGCGTCACGCCACAGAAACCGACGAACTGGTGAATCTTGCGCATCTCGGCAGTCAGCGCGGGCGGCGCTACCAGGTAGCCAGTTTTCCAGCCAGTGACGTGGTAGGTCTTGCCGAAGGAACTGACCACGAACGCACGCTGATACAGCTCATCATGGGCCAGCACACTGGCGTGTTTCACGCCATCGAACACCAGATGCTCGTACACCTCGTCGCTGACCAGATAGATATCCCGATCGCGAATCAGCGCGGCCAGCTTGTCCAGCTCGCTGCGGGTGATCAGCGCGCCGCTGGGGTTGTGCGGACTGTTGATGATAATCATGCGGGTGCGCGGGCTTAAGGCGGCGCCGAGCTTTTCCCAGTCGATGGAGAAGTCGCCGTCGGTTAGCTGGACGTGCACGCAGCGGCCACCGGCCAGTTCCACCGAAGGCTCGTAGCTGTCGTAGCTCGGATCGAAGACGATGACTTCATCACCTGGCCGCACCACGGTCTGGATGGCGCAGAAAATGGCGTGGGTCGCACCAGGGGTAATGGTGATCTCGCTGTCGAGATTGACCTGGCGGCCGTAGGAACGGGCGATCTTGGCGGCCACCTGCTCGCGCAACGCAGGCAGGCCGGCCATGGGCGCGTACTGGTTGTGGCCTTCCATCGTGTGGCGGCACAGGGCCTCACGCAGTGCGTCGGGCCCGTCGAAATCGGGAAAACCCTGGGAAAGATTGATCGCCCCGGTCTCGGCTGCAAGCTGGGACATCACGGTGAAGATGGTGGTGCCAACATTCGGTAATTTGCTGGTGATCATAGGGTTTTCCTGCTCCACACCCCACTCAAGAACGGCAGGGGAACCCGCAGGATAGCCCGAATGACAAGCACAAAAAAAGGCGCCATTGGCGCCTTTTCGAAGAAAGTCCGTTACAGAATCAGCGCTTGTCCTTGCGCTTCTTCTCGGCCTTCTTGTGGTGCGACATCAAGCGACGCTTCTTGTTGACCTGGCGGTCGGTCAGCGTGTTCTTGTTGCCTTCGTACGGGTTTTCGCCACCCTTGAACTCGATGCGGATCGGCGTACCGACCAGCTTGAGCACGCGGCGATAGGTGTTCTCAAGGTAACGAATGTACGACTTGGGCACCTTCTCGACCTGGTTGCCGTGGATCACGATCAGCGGCGGGTTCGCACCACCCAGGTGAGCGTAACGCAGCTTGATACGGCGGCCATTGACCATCGGTGGCTGGTGCTCGCTGACGGCGTCTTCGAGAATCTGGGTCAGGCGGCTGGTCGGCCAGCGGGTGACCGCCGACTTGAACGAGGCCTGCACCGACTGGTACAGGTTGCCGACGCCGGTGCCGTGCAGCGCGGAGATGAAGTGAATGTCGGCGAAGTCGACGAAGAACAGCCGACGCTGCAGTTCGGTCTTCACGTAGTCACGTTCGCTCGGCTCCATGCCGTCCCACTTGTTCAGGGCGATGACCAGCGCACGACCGGCCTCCAGCGCGAAGCCCAGCAGGTTCAGGTCATGGTCGACCACGCCTTCGCGGGCGTCCATGACGAAGATCACCACGTTGGCGTCCTTGATCGCCTGCAGCGTCTTGACCACCGAGAACTTCTCGACTTCCTCGTGGATCTTGCCGCGCTTGCGCACACCGGCGGTGTCGATCAGCGTGTACTTCTCGTCGTTGCGCTCGAACGGGATGTAGATGCTGTCGCGGGTGGTGCCGGGCTGGTCATAGACGATGACCCGATCTTCACCCAGCATGCGGTTGACCAGCGTGGATTTGCCCACGTTCGGACGACCGATGATGGCGATCTTGATGCCGTCTTTCTCGCCCGGGCCCGGAATGCGCTTGGCTTCCTCGCCCTCGGCGACTTCCTCTTCTTCGCCTTCTTCAACTTCGTCGGCGTCCTTGGGGAAACGGCTCAGCGCGACTTCCAGCATCTGCGTGATGCCGCGACCGTGAGCACCGGCGATCGGGATCGCGTCGCCCATGCCCAGCGGGGCGAACTCGGCGCGGGCCATGTCAGGGTCGATGTTGTCGACCTTGTTGGCGACCACGAACGAGGTCTTGTTGCGCTTGCGCAGGTGCTCGCCAATCATCTGGTCGGCAGCGGTGAAGCCGGCCTTGGCGTCCACCAGGAACAGCACGACATCGGCTTCTTCGATGGCCAGCAGCGACTGCTCGGCCATCTTTTCGTCCATGCCATGCTCGTCACCGGAGATACCGCCGGTGTCGATCACAATGTAGGAACGCCCTTGCCACTTGGCCTCACCGTACTGGCGATCGCGGGTCAGACCGGACAAGTCACCGACGATGGCGTCGCGACTCCTGGTCAGGCGGTTGAACAAGGTGGACTTGCCGACGTTCGGTCGACCCACCAGGGCGATTACGGGAACCATGCGGCTCTCCACTTCGTTATTTCAGAAAATACAAAAGCCGCTGCAAGGCAGCGGCCGGAGTTCGGAGCGGCACCCGAAGTGCCGCAAGCCCCGTCAGGCGGGGCCGCGAGGGGAACGCCGGTCACCGGCCTCCCCAAGCATAGACAGCCATCACTTGATCGTCAGGGCTTCCAGCTTGCCGCTGTTGCCAAAGACGTAAATGGTGTTGCCCGACACCAGAGGGCGGGCACGCAGGCCGTCGCTGTCGATCTTTTCACGGGCGACGAAGTGACCGTCGACCTGGCTGAGCAGGTGCAGATAGCCTTCCATGTCACCGACCGCCACGTAGCTGGAGAACACTTCCGGCGAGCCCAGTTGACGACGGGCCAGCGAGTCGTTGCTCCACAGTGCAGTGGACGAACGCTCGTCGACGCCTTCCACAGTGCCGCTGGCCAGGGAAACGTAGACGCTGCCGAAGCCCTGGGCGACACCCGAGTAGCTCGATGCATCACGCTGCCACAGCACGCGGCCGCTCTGCAGTTCCAGGCCCGCAACGCGACCCTGGTAGGTGGCGACATACAGCGTGCTGCCGGACAACAGCAGACCACCGTCGATATCCACCACACGATCCAGCTCCGAGCGACCTTGTGGAATCGCTACGCGCTGCTCCCACACAGGCACGCCGTTGCTGGTGTCCAGCGCCACGACCTTGCCGGTGGAAAGACCGGCAACGGCCAGCTGGCCGGTGACGATCGGTGCGCCGGTGCCGCGCAGGGTCAGCACCGCAGGACTGCTTTCGTAGATCCAGCGCTGATTGCCGGTCGCGGCATCGTAGCCGATGACCTTGTCGTCCTGGGTCTGGGCGACGACCACGTCACCGTTGGTGGCAGGAGCCGACAGCACTTCGCTGGTGGCCTTGGCCTTCCACTTCTGCTCGCCGGTGGACTGGTCCAGCACGATCACTTCGCCACGCAGGGTGCCGAGCATGACCATGCCGGAACCTACGCCCACGGCGCCGGAAACAGGCTGTTCGATTTCTTTCTTCCACAGCACGTCGCCGTTGCTGCGGTCGATGGCCATGACCAGACCATTGGCGTCGGCGGCGTAGATGTGCTCGCCGTCGATGGCCGGAACCAGCATGTTGTAGATGTCGCCCTGGCCATCACCGACCGAGCGGCTCCACAGTTTCTGCAGGGTCACTTCGGGTTTGAAGTCGACCAGATCCGCAGGAGGCAATTCCTTTTTGCTGTTGCTGCTGCAACCCGCGGCCAGAACGACCAGAGCCAGCACTGCCGCATGTTTCCAACGAATCACGTCACGCATCCCCTTTCGCCAGATCGTCGAGCTTCATTTGCAGGCCGCCCACTGCCGATTGCTCGGACAGCGAAGCCTTGGCCTTCTTGTATGCAGCGTAGGCATCGTCGGTACGACCCAACTGAACCAGCAGGTCGCCACGCAGTTCTTCACGGCTGGCGGCGAACGCCTTGTCAGCGTCGCCGTCGAGCAGTTTCAGGGCTTCGTCAGCCTTGTTCTGCGCCGCCAGTACACGGGCCAGACGCTGACGGGCGATCTCGCCCAGCGTCGGGTTGGCCGGTTTGTCGCTGACGGCCTTCAATTCGCTCGCCGCGTCGTCCAGCTTGCCGGTGTCGACAGCCACCTTGGCCACGAACAGGCTGCCGTACTGGGCGTAGGCAGTGCCGCCGAAATCGCTTTTCAGCTTGCCGGCGATCTGGGCCACCTGGCCAGCATCGGCCTGGCCGCTTGGCGTCAGGGCTGTTTCCAGCAATTGCTGATACAGGGCCGAAGCGCCTTGCGCCTGGTTGTTCTGATAGCGATGCCAGGCTTGCCAGCCCAGCACAACGATCACTGCCAACAGGCCACCAGTGACCAGGGGCTTGCCGTTACGCTGCCACCAGTCCTTGACCGCGGCCAACTGCTCATCATCAGTATTCGACACCCCAACACTCCTATTCGCTAATTCTGCTTGTTATCAGGCCTGGCCTGGCTTCAACCCTGCGCAATGCAGGTGGCCAGGTGCTCGGACAGAGCATCCCAGGCAATGTTTTGTTGTTCGCCCTGACCACGCAGAGGCTTGACGCCCACTTCCTTGCGCGCCAGTTCTTCATCGCCCAGGATCAGCGCGTACAACGCACCGCTCTTGTCGGCTTTCTTGAACTGGCTCTTGAAGCTGCCGGCGCCGGCATTGACCTGCAGGCGCAGGTTCGGCGCCTGGTCACGCAGGCGCTCGGACAGCGCCAGTGCGGCCAGTTCGGCGGCTTCGCCGAAGGCGCAGACGTAAACGTCGATGGTGCGCGAGATTTCTTCCGGGACCTGCTCCAGGGTTTCCAGCAGCAGCACCAGGCGCTCGATGCCCATGGCAAAACCGACGCCGGTGGTGGGCTTGCCGCCCATCTGCTCGACCAGACCGTCGTAACGGCCGCCCGCGCACACGGTGCCCTGGGCGCCGAGTTGGTCGGTGACCCATTCGAAAACGGTCTTGCTGTAGTAATCCAGGCCGCGAACCAGTTTCGGGTTGATCACGTAAGGAATGCCGGCAGCGTCCAGACGCGCCTTGAGGCCTTCGAAGTGAACCCGCGATTCTTCGTCCAGGTAGTCCGCAAGCTTGGGTGCATCGACCAGCACGGCCTGGGTTTCAGGGTGCTTGGTGTCGAGCACGCGCAGCGGGTTGGTCTTCAGGCGGCGCTGGCTGTCTTCGTCCAGTTGGTCATGGCGGGCCGAGAGGTACTCGACCAGCGCTTCGCGATAGCGCCCACGGGCCTCGCTGGTGCCCAGGCTGTTGAGTTCGAGCTTGACGGCGTTGCGGATGCCCAGCAGGCCCCACAGGCGCCAGGTCAGCACGATCAGCTCGGCGTCGATGTCCGGGCCGTCCAGGTTGAACACTTCGCAACCAATCTGGTGGAACTGGCGATAGCGGCCTTTCTGCGGGCGCTCGTGGCGGAACATCGGGCCGATGTACCAGAGTTTCTGCACCTGGCCACCGCCGGTGATGCCGTGTTCCAGCACCGCGCGCACGCAGGCTGCCGTGCCTTCGGGGCGCAGGGTCAGCGAGTCGCCGTTGCGATCGGCGAAGGTGTACATCTCTTTTTCGACGATGTCGGTGACTTCGCCGATGGAGCGCTTGAACAGGTCGGTGAACTCGACGATCGGCATGCGGATCTGGCGATAACCGTAGTTATCCAGCAGACCGGCCACGGTGCCCTCGAAATAGCGCCACAGTGGCGTCTGGTCCGGCAGGATGTCGTTCATGCCACGAATGGCTTGCAGAGACTTACTCACAAAAATTCCTTGAAAACGGGTTAGCCGCGAACGATCAGCGCTGCGTCGGCCTGGACCTTTTCGGCCGCTTTCTCGCGGATCAGGCGTTCAAGCTCGTCCACAAGGTTGTCATTGGTCAGCTTTTGCGACGGCTTGCCATCGATGTAGATCAGGTTCGGCGTACCGCCGGTGAGGCCGACATGGGCCTCCTTGGCTTCGCCTGGACCGTTGACCACACAACCGATCACCGCCACGTCCAGCGGCACCAGCAAGTCTTCAAGGCGCCCTTCCAGCTCGTTCATGGTCTTGACCACATCGAAGTTCTGCCGCGAGCAGCTCGGGCAGGCGATGAAGTTGATGCCACGGGAACGCAGGTGCAGCGACTTGAGGATGTCGTAGCCGACTTTCACTTCTTCCACAGGATCGGCGGCCAGCGAGATACGGATGGTATCGCCGATTCCTTCGGCCAGCAGCATACCTAGGCCGACGGCCGATTTCACTGTGCCTGAACGCAAACCACCGGCTTCGGTGATGCCCAGGTGCAGCGGCTGGACGATTTCCTTGGCCAGCAGGCGGTAGGCTTCAACGGCCATGAACACGTCGGAGGCTTTCACGCTGACCTTGAAGTCCTGGAAGTTCAGGCGCTCCAGATGTTCGACGTGGCGCAGGGCGGACTCGACCAGCGCTGCGGGAGTCGGCTCGCCGTATTTCTTTTGCAGGTCCTTTTCCAGGGAGCCTGCGTTAACGCCGATCCGGATCGGGATGCCGCGATCACGCGCAGCATCGACCACAGCGCGCACGCGGTCTTCGCGGCCGATGTTGCCCGGGTTGATGCGCAGGCAATCGACACCCAGCTCAGCCACGCGCAGGGCGATCTTGTAATCGAAGTGGATGTCCGCAACCAGCGGCACCTTGACCAGTTGTTTGATGCGACCGAACGCCTCGGCGGCGTCCATGTCAGGCACGGACACGCGAACGATGTCCACGCCCGCCGCTTCCAGACGGTTGATCTGGGCGACCGTGGCGGCCACATCGTTGGTGTCGCTGTTGGTCATGCTCTGTACTGCGATTGGCGCATCGCCGCCAACCGGCACGGAGCCGACCCAGATTTTACGAGATTCGCGACGCTTGATCGGAGATTGGCCGTGCATGACTTATTGCCCCAGCTTCATACGGGCGGTCTGGCCCGAGGTGAATGGTGCGACGTCCACAGGCTGTCCGTTGTAGCTCACTTGCGCGGCACGGGCGACGCCCAGGCGCACGGCCAGCGGCGGCTTGCCACTGACGTTGATGCTGTCGCCGCTGCGTTTGAGGCCACTGGTCAGGACCTTGCCATTGGCGTCGGTGACCTGGAACCAGCAATCGGCGCTGAACTGGATCTGAACCTGGCCAAAACCTGCCGGGGTCGGCGCAGTTTCAGTCGCTGCAGGCGCAGGCGCAGTGGCCGGGGCTGGAGCAGTTGCGGTCGCCGCAGTGGTTGGTGCAGGTGCAGTGTGCGCAGGCGCAACCGGTGCGGCCGGGTTGGCAACGGTGCCGTGGGCAGGCGCTGTGGCGGTGGCCGTGGCAGGCGCAGTGGTGGACGGCGCAGGCGCGGTTGGCGCAGCAGGCGTCGTGGTGGCGGGCGCGGCCGGCTCGGCATTGTTGAGCGGCAGCGGCGCCGTGGTGCTGTTCTGGGCCTGGGTCGCAGCCTGGTCCTCCGGCTCGTCCAGTGGGTGAATCTGGGTGGTGCCGTCGGCGCTTTCGACTTCGACGTGTTCCATGCCCAGGCTGGTCGGTTCCTTGCCGCGCAGGGTCGCCTGATCCTGCCACCAGACGAAGCCGCCGCCGATCAGGGCAACCAGCAGCAACAGGCTGACGATGCGCAGGATGTTGTGGGACAGGCGCACGGGTTCTTCGATGCGCCCCAGGGCATGGACGTTGCTGCCCTTGCCGTCGGTGCCGGTGTACTGGTCGAAATCGTTGACCAGGGCTGCCTGGTCCAGGCCCAGCAATTTCGCGTAGGCACGGATGTAGCCCCGGGCAAAGGTATGGCCGGGGAGCTTGTCAAAATCGCCCGCTTCCACATAACCCAGGGAAGTCGAGGTGAGGTTCAGCCTCAAAGCCACATCTGGCAGCGACCAGTTTCTGCTCTCGCGAGCCTGGCGCAGGGTTTCACCAGGGTTCGTGCGAGTGGCTGCTACAACTTCGGGATGCGCCGCTTTCATCATTGCTCCGACAGGTATTGCTGATATTCCGGGGTACCGGGATAGAGTCTTTTGAGTAGCAGGCCATAACTGGCCGCCTTGTTGCGATCGTCATAAATCTTCGCCAACCGGGTGCCGAGCAACAGACTGCGTGCATTCTGCTCGCTAAGCTGGCTGAAACGGTCGTAATAGTCACGCGCCGGCACATAATGCCTGTCTTCGTAAGACAACTCAGCCATTTCCAGCAAAGCGCGTGGTTGTTGACGATCGAGCCTCAAGGCTTTGTTGAAGTGCTCCAGCGCCTGGGCGCGGTCATCGAGCTTGAGCGCCGTCATGCCCAGGTTTTCGAACACCCTGGCACGCTCAGCGTAGAGATTATCATCGGCGGCCTGCTCAAAGCGCGCGTAGGCTTCCTTGTAGCGCTTCTGCTCGTAGAGGAAACCGCCGTAGTTGTTGAGGATGCGGGCATCTCCGGGCCGCGAGGACAGCGCCTTGGCGTAATACTCATCGGCCAGTTGCGGCTCGAGCTCGGTCTGGAACACCAGGGCCAGGGCGGCGTTGGCGTCGGCATCGGAACTGTTGAGTTCCAGCGCCTTCTTCAGCGGCGCCTTGGCCCGTTCCGTCTGACCTTGCTGAAGATATCCCAGCCCCAGTTGCACATACGCCTGACGAGCCTCATCACGTCCCTTGCTGGTACTCAGCGGATCGACATTGCCGGTGGACACACAACCGGCCATCAACGTGACAAGACACAGCAGCAGCGCAGCGCGCAGGGACATAGAGATCCTCTCGGTCAAGTTCGCAGTCAGTTGCGAGCGGCAGCGGCCTGGGCCCCGTCGGGCTCGGCGCTGAGTTCGCGCACAGCGATGTAGCGTTCGCTGCGACGAGTGCGGTCCATTACCTGCCCGACCAACTGGCCGCAGGCAGCATCGATGTCTTCACCGCGGGTGGTGCGCACGGTGACGTTGAATCCCGCCTGGTGCAGCAGATCCTGGAAACGACGGATCGCGTTGTTGCTCGGGCGCTCGTAACCGGAATGCGGGAACGGGTTGAACGGAATCAGGTTGATCTTGCAGGGAGTGTCCTTGAGCAGCTCGATCATCTCGACCGCGTGCTCAGGCTTGTCGTTGATATCCTTGAGCAAGGTGTACTCGATGGTCAGGACGCGCTTCTCGCCCAGCGCCGACATGTAGTTGCGGCAGGACTCGAGCAGCATCTTGAGCGGGTATTTCTTGTTGATCGGCACCAACTGGTTGCGCAGCGCGTCGTTTGGTGCGTGCAGCGACAGGGCCAGGGAGACGTCGATGTGCTGGGCCAGCACGTCGATCATCGGCACCACGCCGGAGGTAGACAGGGTCACCCGACGTTTGGAAATGCCATAGCCAAAGTCGTCCATCATCAGACGCATGGCCGAAATGACATTGTCGAAGTTCAGCAATGGCTCGCCCATGCCCATCATCACCACGTTGGTGATGGCACGGTCGACGGTCGCCGGGACACTGCCGAAAGATTTGTTGGCAATCCACACCTGGCCGATGACTTCGGCGGCGGTGAGGTTGCTGTTGAAGCCTTGCTTACCGGTGGAGCAGAAACTGCAATCCAGGGCGCAGCCCGCCTGGGAAGACACGCACAAGGTGCCGCGCTTGCCCTGCGGAATGTAGACGGTCTCGACGCAGCTGCCGGACGCCACGCGAACGACCCATTTACGGGTACCGTCGCTGGAGATGTCCTCGCTGACGACTTCAGGACCACGAATTTCGGCACGACGCTCGAGCTTTTCGCGCAGCGCCTTGCCGACGTTCGTCATGGCTTCGAAGTTATCGACGCCATAGTGGTGAATCCACTTCATGACCTGACCGGCACGGAAGCGTTTCTCCCCGATGGACTCGAAGAATTTTTCCATTTCCGGCTGGGTCAGGCCCAACAGGTTGATTTTACCAGTTGTATCAGTCATGGATTCACCCTCACTCGCAGCGGCAGCTTAGCGAGTGGTTACCTCGGTAGCAGCGAAGAAGTAAGCGATTTCGCGAGCAGCAGCAGCTTCGGAGTCCGAACCGTGAACGGCGTTGGCATCGATGGACTCGGCGAAGTCAGCACGGATGGTGCCGGCAGCAGCTTCTTTAGGGTTGGTAGCGCCCATCAGCTCACGGTTTGCCAGGATGGCGTTTTCGCCTTCCAGAACCTGAACGACCACTGGACCCGAAGTCATGAAGGCAACCAGGTCACCGAAGAAACCGCGAGCGCTGTGCTCAGCGTAGAAACCTTCTGCTTCGGCTTTGGACAGTTGCTTCAGTTTCGAAGCCACGACGCGCAGACCGGCTTTTTCGAAGCGGGTGGTGATCTCGCCGATTACGTTTTTGGCAACGGCATCAGGCTTGATGATCGAGAAAGTACGTTGAACAGCCATGGTGTAACTCCAGAAACAGTGAGTTTTGCGAAAAATTAAACCCGCGAATTATACGCGGGTTCTCATGTATTGCCTAACCTGCAGAGACGATCAGTCTATTTCGTCGACCCAAAGGGTCTGAACCGCCTCCAGGACCTTCTCGCCGACCCGGCCAGAAGTGTCATCGAAATCCGGCAGTTGCTGAATCATCTGTTGCAGTTTGACGAACCCTACCGAGTACGGATCGACGCCCGGATGGGCTTCGGCCAGCTCTTCGGCGATGCGTTGTACGTCATTCCAACCGTAGCTCATGACAATCCCTCGGTCAGTGCGGCGCTTCGGCTGCATGGTTAAGCGAATATTTCGGAATTTCGACGGTCAGGTCTTCGGTCCCGACCTTGGCCTGGCACGCCAGGCGCGAAGTCGCCTCAAGGCCCCAGGCACGATCAAGGTAGTCTTCTTCCAGCTCGTCGGCTTCCTCCAGCGAGTTGAAGCCCTCGCGGATGATGCAGTGGCAAGTGGTGCAGGCACAGACGCCGCCACAGGCACTTTCCATCTCGATATGATGCTCGTGGGCGAGCTCCAGGATCGACGTGCCCGGCTCAGCCTCGACCACCAGCCCGTCCGGGCAGAATTCCTTGTGGGGCAGAAAAATCACCTGCGGCATCGTTATTCCTCAATCTCATTCAGGTTGCGCCCAGCCAGCGCGGCTTTCACCGTCGAGTCCAGGCGGCGGGCCGCGAACGCATCGGTCACCTGCGACAGACGCTTGGTCTGCTGCTCGATGGCCGCACCGTCGGTGCCCTTCATCAATTCACGGAGTTCTTCGACCTGCATGTCGATGACCATGCGCTCTTCGGCGTCGAGCAGACGCTCGCCGTCGGCCTGCAGCGCGCCTTCGACGGCTTCGATCAGGCGCTGGGCATCGACCTGCTGCTCACGCAGCACGCGGGCCACCTTGTCATCACCGGCATACTGGAACGAATCCTTGAGCATGCGGGCGATTTCGCCGTCGGTCAGGCCGTAGGACGGCTTGACCTGAATGCTCGACTCCACGCCCGAAGCCAGCTCGCGAGCGGAAACACTCAGCAGACCGTCGGCATCGACCTGGAAGGTGACACGAATCTTCGCAGCGCCGGCCACCATGGCCGGAATGCCGCGCAGATCAAAGCGGGCCAACGAACGGCAGTCGCTGATCAGTTCACGCTCGCCTTGCAGCACGTGAATCATCATGGCCGACTGGCCGTCCTTGTAAGTGGTGAATTCCTGGGCACGGGCCACGGGAATCGTGGTGTTGCGCGGAATGACCTTTTCCATCAGGCCGCCCATGGTCTCAAGACCCAGGGACAACGGAATCACATCTAGCAGCAGCAACTCGCCACCATCGCGTTTGTTGCCTGCCAGCGTATCGGCCTGGATCGCTGCACCAATGGCAACCACCTGATCCGGATCGATTTCAGTCAGCGGCTGGCGACCGAACAGCTCGGCAACGGCGTCACGTACGCGAGGCACGCGGGTCGATCCACCAACCATGACCACCGCCTCGACTTCGTCCAGCTCGATGCCGCTGTCACGCACGGCGCGACGGCAAGCCTTCAGGCTGCGGGCGATCATTGGTTCGATCAGCGCATCGAAGCCGCTGCGGGTAAGAACGCCGGTCCACTGGCCGTAAGCGACATCCACCGAATCAGCATCGGTCAGCGCTTCTTTTGCCGCACAGGCGATCTGCATCAGACTGCGCTGGGCTGCAGGGTCCAGGTCGTCCGACAGACCCGCCTCGGCAATGATCCAGCTGGCAATGGCGTAGTCGAAGTCGTCACCGCCCAGGGCACTGTCGCCGCCGGTGGCCATGACTTCGAACACACCGCCAGTCAGGCGCAGGATCGAAATATCGAAAGTGCCGCCGCCCAGGTCATAGATGGCCACGATGCCTTCGGCGTTCTGGTCCAGACCATAGGCCACCGCCGCAGCGGTGGGCTCGTTTAGCAGGCGCAGCACGGTCAGGCCCGCCAGCTTGGCGGCGTCCTTGGTGGCCTGGCGCTGAGCGTCGTCAAAGTAGGCAGGAACGGTAATCACCGCACCGACCAACTCGCCACCCAGGGTGGCTTCTGCGCGCTGGCGCAGCACCTTGAGGATGTCGGCGGACACTTCAACCGGGCTTTTCGCACCCTGAACGGTCTCGATGAACGGCATGTGCGACTCGCCGCCGATGAAGCGGTAAGGCAACTGCTCGCCCAGGTGCTTCACATCGGAAATACCACGCCCCATGAGGCGCTTGACCGAAATGATGGTGTTCAAAGGATCGGTGGCGGCAGCGTCCTTGGCGGACTGGCCGACCTCGACGCGATCGGCGTGATAACGCACGGCCGACGGCAGGATGACCTGGCCATCCTGATCCGGGAGCGGCTCACTGATGCCACTGCGCAGGGCAGCAACCAGCGAGTTGGTGGTGCCGAGATCGATCCCGACGGCCAGACGGCGCTGGTGTGGTTTTGGACTTTGGCCGGGTTCGGCGATCTGCAGTAGAGCCATTGCTTTTCTGATATCACTGGCGCGCCGCCCAAAAGGCGGCGCGGGGTTAATCGTCGAGGCGCTCTTCGAGCTGGCGCACTTCGTAGGAGAGCTTGTCGAGGAACTGCATGCGGCGCATCAGCCTTTCGGCCTGCTCACGCTGTGCAGCATCGTCCCAACAGGCCGCGAAGCTATCGTTCAGTTGTTCCTGCGCCACCTTCAGGCGACGCTTGAACGTCGCCACGCCATCCAGGTCCGCTTCGTCCTGCAGGTCTTCGAGTTCTTCGCGCCACTGCATCTGCTGCATCAGGAAGTCAGGGTCGTGCACAGTGACTTCCAGGGGCACTTCGCCCTTGAGCGCCAGCAGGTAACGCGCCCGCTTAGGCGCATTCTTGAGCGTCTGGTAGGCATCGTTCAGGCTTGCCGAGCGCTCCAGCGCAACACGCTGCTCACGCTCGGAAGCGTCGGCAAAACGGTCGGGGTGCACACTACGGGCAAGCTCGCGATAGCGCGTGGCCAGCAAATCGAGGTCCAGCAGGAAACCCGGCTGCAGATCGAACAGAGCAAAGTGACAAGGAGTACCCACGATAAGCCTCAGACGTTGAAGCTTTCGCCGCAGCCACATTCACCGCGCGAGTTGGGGTTGTTGAACTTGAAGCCTTCGTTCAACCCTTCCTTGACGAAATCAAGCTCGGTGCCGTCCAGATAGACCAGGCTTTTGGGATCGATGATCACCTTGACGCCGTGGTGCTCGAACACCGTGTCTTCGCTTTCCGGCTGGTCGACGAACTCGAGTACGTACGCCAGGCCCGAACAGCCAGTCGTGCGAACGCCCAGACGAATGCCATCACCCTTGCCGCGCCCTTCGAGGGAACGGCGCACGTGGTTGGCGGCAGCTTCGGTCATGCTGATAGCCATCGTGACTCCTTACTTGCAAGCGGGATGAAGACTGCTCAGAGCAGGCCTTTCTTCTGCTTGTAATCGCGAACGGCGGCCTTGATGGCGTCTTCGGCGAGTACGGAGCAGTGAATTTTCACTGGCGGCAGGGCCAGTTCTTCCGCCAGCTGGGTGTTCTTGATGGTCTCTGCTTCGTCCAGGGTCTTGCCCTTCATCCACTCGGTGGCGAGGGAGCTGGAAGCAATGGCCGAACCGCAGCCGTAAGTCTTGAACTTGGCGTCTTCGATGATGCCCTGCTCGTTGACCTTGATCTGCAGGCGCATGACGTCGCCGCACGCCGGGGCGCCGACCATGCCGGTGCCGACATCAGGGTCTTCCGCGTTCATCTTGCCGACGTTGCGCGGGTTCTCGTAGTGGTCGATGACCTTTTCGCTGTAAGCCATGGTTCATATCCTCATCAAATCAGACTGTCGCTCTGGCGACACTTCAAAAACCCGGTTTTCAAAGCGCCGCATTCATGTGGCGACTTTAAATTAGTGTGCGGCCCACTCGATCTTCGAGATGTCGACGCCGTCCTTGAACATGTCCCACAGCGGCGACAGAGCGCGCAGCTTGGTGACGGCTTCGCAGACTTTCTGCGCAGCCCAGTCGATTTCTTCTTCGGTGGTGAAGCGGCCGAAGGTGAAGCGGATCGAGCTGTGTGCCAGTTCGTCGTTGCGGCCCAGGGCGCGCAGGACGTACGAAGGCTCGAGCGAGGCCGAGGTACAGGCCGAACCGGACGAAACGGCCAGGTCCTTGAGCGCCATGATCAGCGACTCGCCTTCGACGTAGTTGAAGCTCAGGTTCAGGTTGTGCGGCACGCGGGCAGTCAGGCTACCGTTGACGTACAGCTCTTCCAGATGCTCGACCTGCGTGTAGAAACGGTCGCTCAGTGCCTTGATGCGTGCGTTCTCGGCCGCCATGTCTTCCTTGGCGATACGGAAGGCTTCGCCCATGCCGACGATCTGGTGAGTGGCCAGGGTGCCCGAACGCATGCCGCGCTCGTGACCGCCGCCGTGCATGGTCGCTTCGATGCGCACGCGAGGCTTGCGGCTGACGTACAGCGCGCCGATGCCTTTAGGCCCGTAGGTCTTGTGGGCGGAGAAGGACATCATGTCGACTTTCAGCTTCGACAGGTCGATATCGACCTTGCCGGTGGACTGGGCAGCGTCGACATGGAACAGCACGCCGCGCGAACGGGTCAGTTCGCCAATGGCAGCGATGTCGTTGACGGTGCCGATCTCGTTGTTCACATGCATGATCGAAACCAGGATGGTGTCGTCACGCAGGACGGCTTCGATCATCGCCGGAGTGATCAGACCGTCGGTGGTCGGCTCAAGGTAAGTGACTTCGAAACCTTCGCGCTCCAGTTGGCGCATGGTGTCGAGCACCGCCTTGTGTTCGATCTTGCTGGTGATCAGGTGCTTGCCCTTGGTCGCATAGAAATGCGCGGCGCCCTTGATGGCCAGGTTGTCGGATTCGGTGGCACCGGAAGTCCAGACGATTTCGCGCGGATCGGCGTTGACCAGATCAGCCACCTGACGGCGGGCATTCTCGACCGACTCTTCGGCTTTCCAGCCAAAGACGTGGGAACGCGAGGCCGGGTTACCGAAGTTTCCGTCAACCAGCAGGCAATCGCTCATCTTCTGGGCGACACGTGGGTCGACCGGGGTTGTCGCGGAATAATCGAGGTAAATCGGCAATCTCATTGAATATCTCCTATCGGGCAGGCGCGCCGCGCGTTCATCTGCGTTCACTCAACGGCGGATGTTTCAATCTTGTCCAGGAACTGTGCCTTGCTGTTGCAACGACGCAGGTCCTGGCGTTGGGCGACTTCCTGCACTTCACGGCGAGTGACGAGGTCGGCCAGGCTGATACCGCTTAGAAATTCGTGAATCTGCTGGCTGAGGTCGCACCACAAATGGTGGGTCAGACAGGTATCGCCAGCATGGCAATCACCGAGCCCCTGGCAGCGCGTCGCATCGACCGATTCGTTGACCGCATCGATCACCTGCGCCACCTGGATCCCCTGCATGCTGCGCGACAGCTGGTAGCCGCCGCCCGGACCACGCACGCTGGACACCAGATTGCCGCGGCGCAGCTTGGCGAACAGTTGCTCGAGATAGGAAAGGGAAATCCCTTGCCGCTCGGAGATATCGGCCAGGGACACTGGCCCATGCTGCGCGTGTAACGCCAGGTCGAGCATGGCGGTTACGGCGTATCGGCCTTTTGTAGTCAATCGCATGACGTGTACCGCGGAGGTTCGGAATGAGGGCGAGTATGCTATTCCCGAGTATTTAAGTCAACTATAAGACCTAGTAAAGCACTCAGGATTACCCGCAAAAACGCGGCGGTATGGTAGCAAAGACTGGGGCAAAAGGCATGCCTGCATTTTGCCCGGTGCGTCGGGCGCTTATTCCTGAGCGACTTTGGCTTCGCTGCGCTCCTTCATGCAGTCGAAGACATCCTGATGCAGCTCCGGCAGCTCTTTCTCGCGGTACTCGCAGCCCAGGCTCTTGAGCGCCTTGCCCATGTCTTCCATGCGCACATCCACCGCCTGCAGATGATCGAGCAACTGGGCAATGGCCCGTGCGACCGGGTCAGGCATGTCTTCGCCCACACCGTAGGCATCGAAGCCGATCTTCTCGGCCATGGCCTTGCGCTTGGCTTCGGCGTCGTTCTGGTCAGCCTTGACGATGATCCGCCCCGGAATCCCCACCACGGTCGCGCCCGCCGGAACCGGCTTGGTCACCACCGCATTGGAGCCGACCTTGGCGCCCGCACCCACGGTGAACGGGCCGAGCACCTTGGCGCCCGCCCCGACCACCACGCCGGATTCCAGGGTCGGGTGGCGCTTGCCTTTATTCCAGCTGGTGCCGCCCAGGGTCACGCCCTGATACAGCGTCACGTCGTCACCGATCTCGGCCGTCTCGCCAATGACGATGCCCATGCCGTGATCGATAAAGAAGCGCCGACCCACCTTGGCGCCCGGATGAATCTCGATACCGGTCAGCCAGCGCCCGAAGTTGGACACCATGCGCGCCGGCCATTTCAGATCCCTGTTCCACAACCAGCCAGACAGGCGATGCAGCCAGATCGCGTGCATGCCGGGGTAGCACGTCAGCACTTCAAAGGCATTGCGTGCTGCCGGGTCCCGGTGAAATACGCTCTGGATATCTTCTCTCAGACGCTCGAACATCACTGATCCTTCCGCTTGTAGGGCTCACCGTGGGCGACTTTCTGGGTCTCGGTGAGGATGCCACGCAAAATGCTCATTTCAGACCGGCTGATTTCCGAGCGACCGTAGAACCGGCGCAACCTGGCCATCAGGTGACGCGGCTTCTCCGGATCGAGGAAGCCAATGTCTACCAGGGTGCTTTGCAGATGCTCATAGAATTTTTCCATGTCATCCATTGCCACCAGCTCGGTGCTGCGCGGCGAGGTCGTTTCGTACTTCATGACCTTGGTCGCCTGCCCGTCCGCCGCCAGCCACGCCATGCGCGTCTCGTAGCTGAGCACCTGCACCGCCGCCGCCAGGTTCAGCGAGCTGAAATCAGGGTTGGACGGGATGTGCACGTGGTAGTGACAGCGCTGCAGCTCTTCGTTGGTCAGGCCTGCGTATTCGCGACCGAAGACCAGCGCGATCTCTTCACCCTGCCCTGCGTGCTCGACGGTCATGGCGCCCGCTTCACGGGGATCGAGCAGTGGCCAGGGAATCTTGCGGTCGCGTGCGCTGGTGCCCATGACCAGGTTGGCACCCACCAGCGCCTCCTCCAGCGTGCCGACGACCCGGGCATTTTCCAGAATGTCGTTGGCCCCGGACGCACGCGCATTGGCGTCATCGTGGGGAAAGTGAGCCGGATCGACCAGCACCAGACGCGAAAGCCCCATGTTCTTCATGGCACGAGCAGCGCCACCGATATTTCCCGGATGACTGGTACCGACCAGGACAACACGAATATTTTGCAGCAATGGTGGAGTCTCGCTAGCAGGTGAAAAGGGGGACGAATGTTACAGAAGCACCCGGCCCAAGGCTATGAACCCTTGCACGACATCACCTTCATACACCCGGACTCTGCGCTTTGCCACTGCCCGTGAGGCGACCGGACGCAGCTTAAAGCAGGTTCCGGCGCTGGAAATCATCGGCAAGAACCAATAGAATGGCCGGCTCTCTTTAACGACCTAGGTGATACATCCATGCAGCCCATGCTGAATATCGCGCTGCGCGCCGCCCGCAGCGCCAGCGAATTGATTTTCCGCTCCATCGAGCGCCTGGATTCCATCAAGGTCGACGAAAAAGACGCGAAGGACTACGTCACCGAAATCGATCGCGCCGCTGAAAAAGTCATCGTCGACGCCCTGCTCAAGGCCTACCCGACCCACGGCATCCTCGGCGAAGAAAGCGGCCTGCACGCTGGCAGCGGCGAAGGCGCCGACTACCTGTGGATCATCGACCCACTGGACGGCACCACCAACTTCGTTCGTGGCGTCCCGCACTTCGCCGTCAGCATCGCCTGCAAATACCGTGGTCGCCTGGAACACGCCGTGGTCCTGGACCCTGTCCGCCAGGAAGAATTCACCGCCAGCCGTGGCCGTGGCGCCCAGCTCAATGGCCGTCGCCTGCGCGTCAGCCCGCGCAAGAGCCTGGAAGGCGCCCTGCTGGGTACCGGTTTTCCGTTCCGCGAAAACCAGATGGACAACCTGGAAAACTACCTGAACATGTTCCGTTCGCTGGTTGGCCAGACTGCCGGCATCCGCCGCGCAGGTGCTGCAAGCCTGGACCTGGCCTATGTGGCTGCCGGTCGTTTCGACGCATTCTGGGAGTCGGGCCTGTCCGAGTGGGACATGGCAGCCGGCGCCCTGCTGATCCAGGAAGCAGGCGGCCTGGTCAGCGACTTCAACGGCGGCCACGAATTCCTCGAGAAGGGTCACATCGTTGCGGGCAACACCAAGTGCTTCAAGGCCGTACTGACCTCGATCGCACCGTTCGTACCGGCTTCGCTCAAGCGCTAAGCGTTTTCGCAGCTGTAAAAAAACCGGCCTTGTGCCGGTTTTTTTGTGTCCCAATGAAAAGGCAACGTCTAACCCCGGCGGGGTCGTCTCGCACTCAACTGCCGAGACAAATCGATGAAGTTCTTCAACGGCGGCAACTGGTTGAAACTGCGACACACAAGGGTGATCGGCGCGTGCAGCCTGGGCTTGGCGTTTGCAATCGGGCAATAGACCACGCTCTCCTTGTGCACATCCCTCATGGACGCCGGGACGATGGAAACCCCCGCCCCCGCCGCCACCAGGCTGACGTTGGTGAGCATACGCTCGACCTCGAACGCGATCTTCGGGTTGAAGCCCGCATTCAGGCATGCCTTGATGAGATTGGCGTACATCCCCGGCGCGCCGGGGCGACGGACTAGAATGAACGGCTCCTGGCTCAGGCTTTCCAGCGCAACAGCCGGTGGCTCACCGTGCCCGTCGTAGTCGGCCAGCAAGGGATGGCCGACCGGCAAAGTCAGCAGCATCTCTTCGTTCAGCAACCGGTGAAATTCGAGGCTCTGATGGCGACCGACCGGCGCTCGCACAATGCCCACATCAACGCTGCCTTCGATGGCCGCCTCGGTCAGTTGCTGGGCGCTCCCCTCTTTCAACGACACCGCCACCGCAGGGAAACGCTCGCGATAGGCGCGGATGATGCGCGGGATCAACGGGTGGGCCGCCGCCGAGCTGGTAAAGCCGACACTCAACTGCCCCTCGATGCCGTGGGCGGCCCGTGACGCCTTGAGCGAACCTTCCTGGACACGGGCAAGAATCTCCCGGGCCTCTTGCAGGAAAACCTGCCCACCTGCCGTCAGATCCACGCCCTTGGGATGCCGCTTGAACAGATCGAAACCCAGTTCCTCTTCCAGCGCGCGGATCTGCTGGCTCAATGGCGGCTGCTGCATGTTCAGGCGCGCGGCGGCGCGGGTGAAATGTCGCTCTTCGGCCACCATGACGAAATAACGCAGATGACGAAGCTCCATGGTGGTCTATCCCGCAGCGAGGTTTTATGATTGCCGCCCGGTCAATGCGACATTGGCCGGCAAGCGTGCCTAATCCGCCTGACGCTGACAAGGCACGTCCACCAATAACAATAAACACGTCCAGACCGGTACGCCGATGCCTGCAAGGCTTCTTCGCAGCAGCACCCTGCAACTTCTGCTGGCCATCGCCTGCGGTGCGGTTCTGGGCGTTTTCGATCCCGCCCTTGCCATGACCATGAAGCCTCTGAGCGACGGTTTCATTCGGGTGATCGGCTGGCTCATGCCGTTCATGATGTTCCTGTTGATCGCCTCCGGCGTGGCGGGTCTGCAGGTGCGCCAGCGTGGGCTGGCGGGCAAGGTATTCGTCTATTTTCAAGGCATGGCGTTGTTGTCGCTGTCACTGGCCTGCCTGATCGCCGACTTCACGCAGCCAGGCTCAGGCACAGCGGCGGCCCTGACCCTCGACACTCAGGCAGCGGGCGGGTTTTCGTGGACCGGGTTCGGGTCGCTGATTGCACGCGGGCTGATGCACAATCCGATCCTGCAAGTGATGCTGGCCGGGTTGTTGACCGGAGCATTGATCGGTCGTGCAAGTGGCTTTCGGCATGCCGAAACGCTACGTCTGACCTTGGAAAAAGTCGTCCAGTGGCTGTTCAGCGCCCTGAAGCTGATTCTGCGCTTCGCCCCGCTGGCCGCCTTTGGCGCCATCGCCTTTACCATCGGCAAATTCGGCCCGGCCTCGGCCCTGCCGCTGCTCAAGTTCGTTGCAGTGATCTATTTGGCGTCTGCGGCGTTCATCCTGCTGATCCTGACACCCCTGATCCACGCCTGTGGAATTTCACTGTGGTCGCTGGTGCTTCATTTGAAGGACGAACTGTTGCTGGTCACCTTTACCGGCTCTTCGGTCGCTGCCCTGCCCGGCCTGATCGAGAAGATGCAAATGCTCGGCTGCGACCGCCAACTGACGCGCCTGGTGCTGACTACCGGTTACACCTTCAACCTCAGCGGCTCGAACATTTACCTGATAACAGCGGTGATGTTCCTGGCGCAGATGGCGGGGGTCGATCTGACTGCTGCGCAACTGCTCACGCTGCTACTGATTTCCATGGTGACGTCGCTGGGTTCTACCAGCATGGCGGGTTCTGCGTTCTTCACCCTCGTTGCCACACTCAACTTGCTGAACCTGGTGCCTGTGGAAAGCGTGGGGTTGCTGCTGGGCGTGGAGCGCCTGATGAAATGCCGCGTGCTGACCAACGTGCTGGGCAACTGCGTGGCGTGTCTGGCGATTGCGCGCTGGCAGAATGGCTTCGTCTTTGATGCTGCCCGAAAGGCGCTGCGCTGACATCCCGTAGGAGCGCGCTTGCCCGCGATCTGTCGCGAAGCGGCAGCAAAACCTGACGACCCCGGCGTGTCAGCCAAACCGAGGTGTCAGGTTTTGCTGCCGCCAATGCGGCAGATCGCGGGCAAGCGCGCTCCTACAGGTTTCGTCGAGCCTGGGGTATCACCCCTTGGACGACAACAACTTCTCGAACGCACGGTCCAGCTTGCCTTCGGCCTCGGTCAGCTTCTCCCGACGCTCGCTCAGCCAGGCCTGATCGGCTTCCAGATTCTTGTGGGCTTCGGCCAGCATGCGCTTGACCTCCTGCGGTTGCGGGCCGCCGGTGCCCTTGCGGGTGTTGACCATGTTTTCAGGCGACAGCGAGGCGCGGAACGTCGCCTCATCCAGCGGCAGCGTGTTCTGTTTCCACTGATATTTGTCGGCCGCCTTGGTGTAAAGCTTTTGCGCGTCGGCGTAGGGGAATGTCTTGGGCGTCAGGCCCTGATCGCGGGCTTGCTCGACGATCAGCGATGCAAAGCTGTGGCCAATGCGGAACGGCACTTTCTGCGTGCGCTCCAGGGTATCGGCCAGCTCCATGGACGTGGTCCACTCGTTCTCGAGCTCTTCACGGGCGCGCTGTGGATTGACCTGCAAGGCATCGAGCACCGCGTCCATTGCGGCGAACATCTCCCTGGTGGAATCGAACACTCCCAGCGAATCAAAGGCAAACTTGTAGTCGGTCATGCCGGTGGTGACGTTGTGCGCCCGCAGGGTCACGGTCTGGGCCAGTCCTACCACATCGGACGCACTTTCCCGTGCACGCATCAGCAGCCCCGGATTGCGTTTCTGCGGCATGGCGCTGCTGGTGTAGGTTTTCTCCTCATCGAGCAGCAGCCACGGGCGAATCTGGTGATACTGGGTGTGAATGTCGCCAATCATCGCGCCCACCCGGATAGCCGACGACGACGCAATGTTCGCCGCTTCGATAGGGATGTCATAGGTGGAAACCTGGCTCGAATCCAGCGAGTTCTCGCGCACCGCGTCAAAGCCCAGCAGCTCGGCCATGCGCTCGCGGTTCAGCGGATAGGCCGAGTTGGCCAGCACCGCCGTGCCCATCGGGCTCTGGTTCAGACGCTGATACAACTCGCGAATCCGCTGACCGTCCCGGTCGAATGCCGCCTCGAACGCCAGCAGATAATGCGCGTAGGTGATCGGCATCGCCTGCACGCCGTTGGTGTACGCCGGAATCAGCGTATCGACGTTCTTGTCGGCCAGATCCAGCAGGCGCTTGCGGGTCGCATTCAAGGCCTCGCTATAGGCCAGCACGTCAGAACGCAATTTGGCCAGACGGTAGGTGGCGAGCATGTCCTGGCGGCTGCGGCCAGAATGAATCAGCGAAGCTTCAGGGCCGATCTTGTCGGTCATGATCTGCTCCAGTTGCAGCACATCGCTGGGCCGCTTGCCGTTGGGCTGGTCGGCCTGATCGATGGCGTAGCGCACACCGGTAGCGATCTTCTGCCCCATCTCGGGTTTGACGATGCCCTCCTCCGTGAGCATGACGATGGAGGCCTTGTTGATGCGGTTCAGCCAGGAGAACTGGCTCTCGCCCTTGCTGCCCCGCGCCTTGGACTTGTCGACAGTCGCACCGATCTTCGCCGCCTGTGCGGCACATTGTTCGGTGGTGGCACAGGGCACCTCGGCGGTATTGGCGGCCCAGGCCCCATGACTATTGAACAGCGCGAAGGCGACGGCGAGATGGATCAGGGTCTTTCTGGTTGGCATTTCAGGCTCCGTTGCGGCAACAGCCGAGGGTGAGCGTTTGAGAAAAAGTGTTCACAGGTGCGACTCAGAGCAACGGCAGCGTGTAACTGACGATGACGCGGTTCTGGTCAATGTTGTTGCCGCCATTGCTGCGGTAAGTGCCGTTGCGCCACCTGAGTTCGAGGTTCTTCAGCGCGCCGCTCTGGAACACATAGGCGATGTCGGTGTTGCGTTCCCACTCGGTGCCTTCTTTGGCGCCACGGGCAAAGTTGTCGCCCTGCAGGTAACGGGTCATGAAGGTCAGCCCCGGCAGACCGGCCGCCGCGAAGTCATAGTCGTAGCGGGCTTGCCACGAACGCTCTTCGGGGTTGGCGAAATCGGGGGAGATCATCACGTAGTTGACGAGGAAGGAGTCGGTTCCCGCCAAGTGCGGAAACCCTGTGTCGCCGCTCATCTTCTGATAGGCCACACCAAAACCATGGCCGAGCACGCTGTAGGTGAAACGCGCGCCGATGGCGGTGTTGTCGACGTTGGTATTGCCGTCCTTGAGCGAGCGCGCATAGCGCAGGTCACTCTTGATCGACTGCGACTCGCTCAGGGGGAAATTGTGCAGCAGCGTCACGATGTGCTGCTTGTAGTTGTTCTCAAGTCCGCCGTAGTTGTAGGAAGTAGTCAGTCCCTTGGTCCAGCTGTAGCTGGCGCTGGCGAAATCGAACTTGTCGCTGGGCCGCCCGCCCTTGATACCCTTCCCTTCAGCCTCGATGTCTTCGTGGCCGCTGTCGTTGCGTTCGCTGTTGCTGGTGAGGCGCCCGACATTGAGGGTCATGTCGGTGATGTCTTTGGATGTCACCTGCGCGCCACGAAAGGTCTGCGGCAACAGTCGTCCATCGTTGGGCAGGACCGTAGGCAATTTCGGCATCAGCGTGCCGACCCGCAGCACGCTTTTGGAAATCCGCGCCTTGGCGGTTACACCGGCGCGTCCATAGTCGTCCGGGGCCTTCTCATCGCCGACTGGCAGCAGGCCGGAGTTGCGGCGCTCGGGGCCCGAGTCGAGTTTGAGGCCGAACAGCCCGATGGCGTCCACCCCGAAGCCTACCGTGCCTTCGGTGAAACCGGATTCGTAGTTGAGGATCAGGCCCTGGGCCCATTCATCACGCCTGGACTGGGTGGCGTTGTCCTGGCGGTAATCGCTGTTGAAGTAGAAGTTGCGAAATTCGAGGTCGGCCTTGCTGTCTTCCAGGAAATCGGCTTCGGCAAAACCTGGAAATGTGAGGCTCAACCCAAGGGCGGCAGCAGACGTGAGGCCAAGAGATACAGGGCTTTTTTGCATTATTGTTTCCCGCGTGGCGTAGCTGTTTTTTATTGGTTTTGTCAGGTGGATGACCACCTGCAAAAAGCTTACGCGGCGAGAATTCAAATAAAAAATATATAGTTAGTACCGGTTGAATACGTTTTAGATATAGAGGTAGTTCCGCGGTCTGGCGCAGGAATGTATCTCCCCCCAAACCTGTAGGAGCGCGCTTGCCCGCAACGGCGGTGGCGCATCCGACACATCTCCATCGAATGTACCGGCCATTCGCGGGCAAGCGCGCTCCTACCGTGCCGTGTATGGCGCAGGAATGTATTCCACCCCAAACCTGTAGGAGCGCGCTTGCCCGCGACGGTGGTGGTGCATCCGACGCATCTCGATCGAATGTACCGGCCATTCGCGGGCAAGCGCGCTCCTACGGGATGGCCGGATGGGCCAAAAAAAAACGCCCCTGCGTGAGGGGCGTTTTTGGGGAGCTGACCGAAACTTACTGACCGGCCTGGCTCAATTCCAGCTGACCGTCTTTGTTGACCGGAATCTGGCTGCCCGGATCGCGATCCATACGCACCTGGCCGACCTTGTCGTTCAGCTTGTACTTCACGTTGTAGCCCACGACCTTGTCGCTGATGTCGTTGACCGTGTTGCAACGGGTTTCGGTGGTGGTGTAGGTATCGCGGTTCTGCATGCCTTCCTGCACCTTGTTGCCGGCGTAGCCGCCGCCGACCGCACCGGCCACGGTGGCGATCTTCTTGCCGTTACCGCCACCCACCTGGTTACCGAGCAGGCCACCTGCCAGGGCACCGACAACTGTACCGACGATCTGGTGCTGGTCCTTGACCGGAGCGCGATGGGTCACCGCGACGTCCTTGCACACTTCACGAGGGGTCTTGATCTGTTCTTTTACAGGCTCGACGGCCAGCACGTCGGCATATTCAGGGCCGTTGTTTTTAACGAGGCTATAGGTGGCCAAAGCCCCACCGGCAGTCACACCGACAGCGCCCAATACAGCACCAACTAGCAACGATTTGTTCACGTGAACCTCCTGACCATTTTCAGCGCAATTTCTTACGCTACTCCCAGCCTTGGAGCACAAAAAAAGGCGCGAGTTCAAACTCGCGCCTTCTAACGTGACGACCGGTCAGATCAAATCGTTATGGACGATCATCCACCTGCTCGGCTGCAACCGGTGGCAGCAGGTCTTCGGTACGCAGGTTCAGCCAGATCAGCACCACGTTGGCGATGTAGATCGAGGAGTAGGTACCGGCCATGACGCCGATGAACAGCGCCACCGAGAAACCGTGCAGGCTGTCGCCGCCGAAGATCCACAGCGCGCCGATGGCCAGCAGCGTGGACACCGACGTGGCGATGGTACGCAGCAGGGTCTGGGTGGTGGAGATGTTGATGTTCTCGATCAGCGAAGCCTTGCGCAGCAGACGGAAGTTCTCGCGAACCCGGTCGAATACCACGATGGTGTCGTTGAGCGAGTAACCGATGATCGCCAGGACCGCCGCCAGCACCGTCAGGTCGAAGGTGATCTGGAAGAACGACAGGATACCCATGGTCACGACCACGTCGTGGATCAGGGAAACGATCGCGCCCACGGCAAACTTCCACTGGAAGCGGAATGCCAGGTAGATCAGAACGCCGCCCAGTGCGAGCAACATGCCGATACCGCCCTGGTCGCGCAGCTCTTCACCCACCTGCGGGCCGACGAACTCGACGCGCTTGACCGTGGCCGGGTTATCGGCACCGGTCTTGCGCAGTGCGTCGGCTACCTGGGCGCCCAGTTGCGGGTCTTCACCCGGCATGCGCACCAACAGGTCGGTAGTCGCGCCGAAGCTCTGCACGATTGCCTCGTGGTAACCGGCGTTGGTCAGCTCGTCACGCACCTTGCCAAGATCGGCAGGACGCTCGTAGGTCAGCTCGATCAGCGTACCGCCGGTGAAGTCCAGGCCGAAGTTCAGGCCCTTGTGGAACCAGCTGAACAACGCCAGTGCGGTCAGGAGCATGGTCAGGGCGAACGCAACGTTGCGAACGCCCATGAAGTTGATTGTACGTTTCATGGCAGCCCCTTAGATCCACAGCTTCTTGACGTCACGGCCGCCATAAATCAGGTTGACCATTGCGCGGGTCACCATGATGGCCGTGAACATCGAGGTAAAGATACCGAGCGACATGGTCACGGCGAAGCCTTTGACCGGGCCGGTGCCCATGGCGTAGAGAATGCCGCCGACCAGCAGCGAGGTCAGGTTGGCGTCGAGAATCGCGGTGTAGGCGCGGTCGAAACCTTCGTTGATCGCACGTTGCACGGTCATGCCATTGGCCAGCTCCTCACGGATACGCGAGAAGATCAGCACGTTGGCGTCCACCGCCATACCCATCGTCAACACGATACCGGCGATGCCCGGCAGGGTCAGCGTGGCACCCAGGATCGACATCAGCGCCAGCAGCATGACCATGTTGAAGGCCAGTGCCACGGTCGCGATCAGGCCGAAGAAACGGTAGATGGCGAGGATGAACAGCGAGACGAACAGCATGCCCCACAGGGAAGCGTCGACACCCTTGGTGATGTTGTCGGCACCCAGGCTCGGGCCAATGGTGCGCTCTTCAGCGAAGTACATGGGAGCGGCCAGACCACCGGCACGCAGCAGCAGTGCCAGTTCCGACGATTCGCCCTGGCCGTTCAGGCCGGTGATGCGGAACTGCGCACCCAGCGGCGACTGGATGGTCGCCAGGCTGATGATCTTCTTGTCTTCCTTGAAGGTCTGCACCGGCACGTCTTTCTCGACGCCGTCGACCATCTGCTTGACGTAGGTGGTCTGCGGACGCTGCTCGATGAAGATCACCGCCATGCTGCGACCGACGTTGGCGCGGGTGGCGCGGCTCATCAGGTCACCACCGTGGCCGTCAAGCTTGATGTTCACCTGCGGGCGACCGTGCTCGTCAAAGCCGGCCTTGGCGTCGGTGACCTGGTCACCGGTGATGATCAGGCCACGCTCCACCGCTGCTGCCGGACGACCGCCTTCGCGGAACTCGAACATTTCAGTGGTGGCCTTGGTGTCATCGGGGCCTGCGCCCAGACGGAACTCAAGGTTGGCGGTCTTGCCCAGGATACGCTTGGCTTCGGCAGTGTCCTGCACGCCTGGCAGCTCGACCACGATGCGGTTGGCACCCTGGCGCTGAACCAGTGGCTCGGCCACGCCCAGTTCGTTGACACGGTTACGCACCGTGGTCAGGTTCTGCTTGATCGAATATTCGCGAATCTCGGCGATCTTGGCCTGGGTCATGGCCAGACGCAGGATCGGCATCTCGCCACGCTCGCTGGTGGTGATGTCGAAATCGCTGTAATCCTTGCGGATCAGGCTACGGGCCTGCTCGCGGGAATCGGTGTCGCTGAAGCCCAGTTGAATGGCATTGCCATCCTGCGGCAGGCTGCGATAACGCAGTTTTTCCTTGCGCAGCAGGCTTTTGACTTCGCCTTCGTAGACGTTCAGACGCGCACTGAGTGCCTTCTCCATGTCGACTTCCAGCAGGAAGTGCACACCACCGGAGAGGTCGAGACCCAGTTTCATCGGGCTTGCGCCCACGTTGCGCAGCCACTTCGGCGTGGTCTGTGCCAGGTTCAGTGCAACGACGTAGTCGTCACCCAGCGCCTTGCGCGCAACATCCTTGGCGGGCAGCTGGTCTTCCTGTTTGGTCAGACGCAACAAACCGCCCTTGCCATTCTCGGCCAGAGACGCGCCCTTGACCGCGATGCCAGCATCGGTAAGCGCCTTGCTTACGCGATCCAGATCCGCCTGATTGACCTGCAACGCAGTGCTTGCGCCGCTGACCTGGATGGCCGGGTCGTCAGGGTAGAGATTGGGTGCGGAATAAATAAAGCCGATGCCCAGTACGACCAGGATCAGGAAGTATTTCCACAGTGGGTATTTGTTCAACATCACGCCGCCTGCTTATAACGCGGGGCGCCTTGCGCGCCCCGTCGATTGGTAAAAGACTGGAATCAGATGGCTTTCAGGGTGCCCTTGGGCAGGGTGGCAGCGATGGCGCCCTTCTGGATCTTCAGTTCTACAGTGTCGGAAACTTCGATCACCACGAAATCGTCAGTCACTTTGTTGATCTTGCCCGCGATACCGCCGGAAGTAACGACTTCGTCGCCCTTCTGCAAGTTACCCAGCAGATTCTTCTGCTCTTTGGCGCGTTTGGCCTGTGGACGCCAGATCATCAGGTAGAAGATGACCAGGAAGCCGACCAGGAAAATCCACTCGAAACCCGAACCCGCCGGACCCGCAGCGGCAGGCGCGGCTGCGTCCGCCATGGCGTTGGAAATGAAAAAGCTCATTTAGCACTCCAGTTGCATAATTTTAATAAGAAGCGGATAGACCGGCTGTCAATCAATCCAGGGGCGGCGTTGCAAGCCCGCGCTTGGCATAGAACGTATCGACAAAGGCGGCCAATGTACCCTGTTGAATAGCCTCGCGCAAACCAGCCATCAGCAGCTGGTAATGCCGCAAATTGTGGATCGTATTGAGCATGCTCCCCAGCATTTCGCCGCACTTGTCCAGGTGATGCAGATAAGCGCGGGAGAAGTTCTTGCAGGTGTAGCAATCGCACGTCGGATCCAGCGGCGAATCATCGTGGCGATGGAACGCATTACGAATCTTCAGGACACCGGTGTCGATGAACAGATGACCGTTGCGGGCGTTGCGCGTAGGCATCACGCAGTCGAACATGTCGACTCCGCGGCGCACACCTTCAACCAGGTCTTCGGGCTTGCCTACACCCATAAGGTAACGAGGTTTGTCAGCGGGCATGCGACCCGGCAGGTAATCCAGCACCTTGATCATCTCGTGCTTGGGTTCGCCCACCGACAGCCCGCCAATGGCCAGGCCGTCGAAATCCAGCTCGCTCAAGCCTTCCAGCGAGCGCATGCGCAGGTTTTCATGCATGCCGCCCTGAACGATGCCGAACAGTGCCGCAGTGTTCTCGCCATGGGCGATCTTCGAACGCTTGGCCCAGCGCAGCGACAGCTCCATGGAAGTGCGCGCCACGTCTTCGTCGGCCGGATACGGGGTGCATTCGTCGAAGATCATCACGATGTCCGAGCCCAGGTCACGCTGGACCTGCATCGACTCTTCCGGCCCCATGAATACCTTGGAGCCGTCCACCGGCGAGGCGAAGGTCACGCCTTCCTCCTTGATCTTGCGCATCGCGCCCAGGCTGAACACCTGGAAACCACCGGAGTCGGTCAGAATCGGGCCTTTCCACTGCATGAAATCGTGCAGGTCGCCGTGGGCCTTGATGACCTCGGTGCCAGGACGCAGCCACAGGTGGAAGGTGTTGCCCAGGATGATCTCGGCGCCGATGGCCTCGATATCACGGGGCAGCATGCCCTTGACCGTGCCATAGGTACCGACCGGCATGAACGCCGGGGTCTCGACAGTGCCACGGGGAAAGGTCAGGCGACCACGACGAGCCTTGCCATCAGTGGCCAGCAGCTCAAACGACATACGACAGGTGCGACTCATGCGAGATCCTCGGGGGCCGCATCTGATCCTTGAGGTGCAGTCGGCGCCGGATTGCGGGTGATGAACATGGCATCCCCGTAACTGAAGAAGCGGTATCCGTGCTCCACCGCAGCCGCGTAGGCCGCCATGGTTTCCGGGTAACCGGCGAAGGCTGAAACCAGCATCAACAGCGTGGATTCAGGCAAATGGAAATTGGTGACCAGGGCATCGACCACATGGAAGGGACGGCCCGGGTAGATGAAGATATCGGTGTCGCCGCTGAACGCCTTGAGCACGCCATCACGCGCCGCACTTTCCAGCGAACGCACACTGGTGGTGCCCACCGCGATCACCCGGCCACCGCGAGCACGGCACGCCGCCACGGCATCGACCACCTCTTGAGTGACTTCCAGCCACTCGTTATGCATGTGGTGATCTTCGATGCGCTCGACGCGCACCGGCTGGAACGTCCCCGCGCCCACGTGCAGCGTGACGAAGGCCGTCTCGACGCCCTTGGCAGCAATCGCCTCCATCATCACCTGGTCGAAATGCAGCCCCGCCGTCGGTGCCGCCACCGCGCCGGCACGCTGGGCGTAAACGGTCTGGTAGCGCTCGCGGTCGGCGTCGTCATCCGGGCGGTCTATATAAGGAGGCAACGGCATATGCCCTACGCGCTCGAGCAGCGGCAGCACCGGCTCGGCAAAACGCAGTTCGAACAGCGCATCATGGCGCGCCACCATCTCGGCCTCGCCACCGCCGTCGATGAGGATCGTCGACCCCGCCTTCGGCGACTTGCTCGACCGCACATGGGCCAGCACGCGATGCTGATCCAGCACCCGTTCCACCAGGATTTCCAGCTTGCCGCCCGAGGTTTTCTGCCCGAACAGCCGCGCCGGAATCACCCGGGTATTGTTGAAAACCATGAGATCGCCGGGGCGCAAATGCTCCAGCAAATCAGCGAATTGGCGATGTGCCAGCGCACCACTCGGCCCGTCGAGGGTCAGCAAGCGGCTGCTGCGACGCTCGGCCAGAGGGTGGCGAGCGATCAGTGCATCAGGGAGTTCGAAGGTAAAGTCGGCGACACGCATGATGGGGTTCGTCTAGCAGGGCCGGGAAGTTTAGCGGAAAAGCACAAAATTGACCATGAAACATGATTGACCAACGGTAGGCGCGTCTCTATACTCCGCCGCCACAAGCCCTGATGGCGGAATTGGTAGACGCGGCGGATTCAAAATCCGTTTTCGAAAGGAGTGGGAGTTCGAGTCTCCCTCGGGGCACCAAACAGCAGTACCTTCAAGGGGTTGCGTCGCTTGAAGATGAAAAGAACCGGCCAGATTTGAGCCGGTTTTTTTATGCCTGAATTTTCTGATTCCAGCGATCTGGAGCCAATGCACTGCAAGATGAATGCACGCGTTACGTAGACTGCAGAGACCTCGATGAAGAGGGCGTCTAGGAGTGCTACTCCGAATACGATATCTATGGGTTCTCGGACGGGAGCAGGGTTTCAACGGCCCGCGCCTATCTAGCTTGGCGGGTGCATGAACGTAAGCTTTCCACCAATCCACGCTCGCGCATCATTAAAATACGAGCGATTATTGTCTCGCACGACCCGCCTGATCATGGCTAAAACCTGAGTCAACCATTCAACCTCCTCACAGTCGAATCTATCCCAGATAAACAAAAGATCATAATAGGAAAGTATCTCATCGACAGAATAGTCCCCAGCACTATGTTTTTTTACGTACGATTCCAAATCTTTTTCAAGCGACCTTATTGCCCAGTATTTCTTACCTCCTACCCAGCTCTCGACTATCTCATCCAATGACCGCTGACAGCAGCGCTGGTCTTCTGGTAGGTGGTCCTGAATCCCCTCACTAACGTCACCCATAAAGTCGACAAGTTTCATGTAGCCCCGCATAAACACCTCAAGGAACCGGGTAAGCGGTCACAATAAATGCCGGCATATGGTTATATTCTGTGAATTTTATCACCACGACTACATTCTTCATCCCTACAGGCACATCTGGAGCAAGACGCGTGATACCCCACCCCACGTCCTCGACAAAGCTCATCTTAACTGTCAACCGATTACTCGTGCGCAACAGCTTGGCTTTAGAGTAAGCCAGGATTTTATACCTATGCCTTTGGAGCGTTCGACTCACTGCCCATTCAGCTTTTTCAAGACTGGTGAAGGTGGACATGACGTCTGCGGCTCTTTTACGTTTGAGCCTTTTTTGCAGCGCATCTATATCCTTACCGACGTGATGCTGCATCGCATGCCCGCCAGGCCCCTTGACCGGAGCATTTGGAAACCTCTCGCTCACCACGAGCGTCATTTTCCCCGCTCGGACTGAGGACACTCTGAATGCGCCATAGAGAGAAGCAGTGGACAGCGGGACGGCGAACTCTGTGGCCAATCCAATGACACGCGCCCCCGTCTTTGATGCCCCCAGCATTCCAGCTGTAGATGCACCGATCTTGAATGCAAAGGAGTCTGTAGACTTTCCCGTCACGAGCTGATGCATACCAGCGGACGATTGATCAGCGCCATGTACGCCCATCGCGACGCAACCTACTTTTGTTACCAAAGTAGGTTCAGGTGCAGCACAGAGCACCCCAGCTCCCGCCAGCTCGATAATGCCGCCGACAAGGCGCAGACTGCCAAAGATCCGATTCGATCTTATCTCAGTCTCGGAGAGAGACTCATGCTCCAGAATAGCTGCCATTTGGGCATAGCTTAGAACGACGTGGAATTCTTCCTGATCTGACATATAGCTCCCTGTCCCGTCCATTGTTCTATAACTAAAAGAAACGCAGAAAACTTCGCGATTTCGACACAACAATGAGTTATCGCCTCTCATCAGCGACGAGGTTTGGTATCTCGATCTGTTGGAACGATGGAAGCTAGCTATCTAGAACTTCGGAGGCAAGATGGAAACATGCAAAACATCGCTTTTCATACACACCCTACATAACTCGCAGAGTAATCCTACAAAAAACCTAGTTAGCATCCAAACCTATTGGGGTCTCCCCAGCCAGGTTTCTTGGCGGGGTGCCAATGAAACTGCTCCCGCCGGCAAGCCGTGCTGCTACGGGATCGGGGTGTGATTGCGGTTTGTGTTCCGCCGCGGAACCGTAGCAGCACGGCTTGCCGGCGGGGGCGGCCTTGAGATCGCTGACGCCGGCGAGCCGGACTGCTACGGGATTGGGGGGTGATTGCGGTGTGTGTTGCGCCGCAGAACCGTAGCAGTCCGGCTTGCCGGCGAGGCGATGGTGAGGGGGCCTCGCCGGCAAGCGGTGCGCTGATCAGAAATCCTGCGCAGTCGGCCGCAACACGATTTCGTTGATGTCCACATCCCCGGGCTGTTCGATGGCAAAGGCAATCGCGCGGGCCACCGATTCGGCCGGGATGGCCATTTTGTAGAACTCGTTCACCACGTCAGCGCTTGGCTGGTGGCCGCTGCCGAGTTTGAGTTCGGATTCCACGGCACCTGGCTCGATGGTGGTGGTGCGGATCTTGCCACCGACTTCGTGGCGCAGGCCGTCGGAGATGGCGCGCACCGCATATTTGGTGCCGCTGTAGACCGAGCCGCCGGGGCTGAAGACCTTGATGCCGGCCACCGACGAGATGTTGATGAAGTGGCCGAAGCCCTGGGCTTCGAACTTGGGCAGCGCGGCGGCCACGCCGTAGAGCACGCCCTTGATGTTGATGTCGATCATGCGATCCCATTCTTCGACGCGCAGTTCGGAGATGGGGGCGATAGCCATGAAGCCGGCGTTGTTGATCATTACATCGACCTTGCCGAAGTCGCGCACGGCGTTTTCGATCAGGCTGCTGAGGTCTTCGCGGCGGGTGACGTCGACGGTGTAGGCCGAGGCCTGGCCGCCGGCTGCCTTGATCTCGCTGACGATCACGTCCATGCGTTCCTGACGGCGCGCAGCCAGAACAACCTTGGCGCCCAGTCGGGCCAGGTGGCGGGCGGTGGCTTCGCCCAGACCGCTGCTCGCGCCAGTGATGACAACAACCTTGTTTTGAATGCCATTGCTCATTTTGAATCTCCTCAAGCGAGTGGGAAGTGCTTGAGAAGAAGTTTGCAGTGGATATCCGATCCAGAAAATGGAAGAGTTAGGATTTGAGAATTCCACTTTCTGGAACACGAGGCGTGCAATGCTCAATCGCATGGAGATGCTGCGGGTATTTTTGGTAGCAGTGGATGCGCCAAGCTTTCGCGAGGCGGCCCATCGGCTCGGGACGTCGCCGCAGAAGGTGACGCGGGCGATCAAGGAACTGGAGCGCACCTTCGCCGAGCCGTTGTTTCACCGCAGCACGCGCCAGGCTCATGTCACCGCGTTCGGCAGGGAGATCGCCCAGCAGGCGCGGGAGACGCTGAACCGGTTCGATCAGTTGTTCGTGGCCCACAGCAAATCCCGCAGTGCCGAAATCTCGGGGCGGGTAGGCATTACTGCACCCCATGCCATTGGCAAGCTGTACCTGCCGGGGTTTCTCAGGCCGCTGATGGAGCAGCATCCTGGGCTGCGGATCGAGTTGAGCCTTGAGGACCAACTGACCGATGCGGTGGCGTCGCGTATCGACATCGGCATCCGGGTCGGTGCTGTGCGCGACCGGCGCTACATCGCGCGGGCCGTTGCGCAGGTGCCGTTGAAGGTGGTCGCGGCGCCTTCGCTGATCGAGAGGGTCGGGGCGCCCACCAGCATCGAGGATCTGAAAGCCTTGCCCATGTCGCTGTTGATCGACCGCAATCATGGTCGGCCATGGCCGTGGTTTTTTGCCCAGGGTCAGGACTACCTGCCGCCCTCCCCCGCGTTTAGCTGCGACGATCCGGAAACGGAGCTTGAATTCGTCCTCGGCGGGCTGGCTTTCGCGCAGATGCCGCATTATCTGGCCGAACCACATTTGAGCGAGGGACGGCTGATCGAAGTGCTGGCCGACTGCGCGCCGCCCTCCACGGACCTGATTATTTACCGCACGCAGTCAGGCCCGGTACCTCCACGTGTGCGACTGGTCTATGACCATCTGAAGGACTGTCTTGCTGACACCCGACTGTTCCCGCATCTTCGCAACCCGTAGCAGTCCGGCTTGCCGGCGTGTCGTCTTTCAAGGCGCCGAATATCTGAGGATCGCCTCGCCGGCAAGCCGGACTGCTACGAGAAGCGAGTGGATCTGTAAGAATTCATTTCGTCACCCTTCCTGCAAATCCCCAGTTCTCAACTAGCCTGAAAAATGACTGATCCAGAGCGAAATGGACCATACGTTTAACCTCGCTGATCGGATAAAAACAACAATGAAAGATCCCTATGCATTTGGTTTCTACTGTGCCCTCTTTGCCCTCGCGGCAATGACCGGGGCTGTCTTCTACGAGTCCTACACGGGCGCTGGCGTCTCAGGTTCGGCCCGGGCGTACGACGTCATCAATTCCTGTTCGGCCCTGGTGCAGGCGCTGGCAGCCATAGGCCTGGTGGGCCTTGCGTTCAAGGCCTATCGCGCCTGGAAGAACGAGATGATCCACAACAAGGCGTTGGGCATTATCTGGGATGCCAATGTCGCCTTTCGTGAGATCGAACTGAGCTTCAACGAGTGGTTCTTTGGCCCCAATGCGGTGGACAAGGCCAACAACGAAGGTTCGCGCATCACCTCGCTACTGGCCGCCAGCCCCTTTGGCGCCAGCCTGCGCAGCTTCAAGAAGCAATGCATTCTCATCGACAAGCTGGTCATCAAGGACAATTGGCAGTGGGTCAACCACGCGACCGAGCTGGATATGCTGGCACGGGTGCTGAGCATGGACGCCTTCCGCCCGACCACCAAGGCCAAGGAAACCGCGAACGTCATCGATTTTCTCTACTCCCGCGAAGGTGAGGCGATGAAACGTACCCAGGGCGAGTGGGAAATGTTGATGAAGGTGATAGAGAAAGATCTCGCGGCACTGGAAGCCGAATACAGCGAGTGAGCGGCTTCGGGGCAGAAAACGCGATAGAACTGTTGACGAACCGATCAGGTCGAACGGCAAACCTTCCGCCCGTTGCGGCAGGTCCCTGCCTTGAGGCCGCTTTCCCCCATGTTCGAACATGTCGACATCAACGCGCTGCTCGTCAACTACGGCTATTGGGCCGTGTTCATCGGCTGCCTGCTTGAAGGCGAAACCATTCTGATTTTGGGCGGGCTTGCTGCGCACCAGACATCCCTGCGTCTTGTCGATGTGATCCTGATCGCCACCCTGGGCGGCATGCTCGGCGACCAGATCCTGTTCTGGACCGGTCGCTATTTCGGGCCGCGCATCCTGCCGCGCCTGCATCGCCAGCAAGCCACCATTGACCGAGTGTCAGGGTTGATCGAACGTTACCCCATGGCCTCGGTGTTCTCGGTGCGATTTCTCTATGGCATGCGCCTGATCGGCCCGTTGGTGATCGGCGCCAGCCGCCTGTCACCGATCCGTTTTTCCGCGATCAACCTGCTCGGCGCCGCCGTATGGGCCACCCTCTTCGTCATGGCCGGATACTGGGCCGGCGAAGCGCTACAGAACCTGCTGGGCAACCTGAAACCCTACCGCCTGCCGATCTTCATCGGCGTGGTAGTGATTGCGGCAGTTGTCGCGCTGGTGCGGCATCATCGAGCGACGGTCCGGGCGGCTCGGGCACCCAGTAAATAGATCAGTCCCTGGTGTTGGGACTATCTTGTGGCAGGTTGACGCTTCCCATCCCTGTCCCCCACCTCTATAACAACACCCCGGATATCACCTCACAGGGATCGATCACATGAACAATAAAAACATCACTGCCACCCTGCTGGTTAGCCTGCTCGGGATGGCGCAGGCGCAGGCGGGCGAGGCGGTTTCGCGTCTGGATTCGGTGCAGCAAAGTGGCAAGCTTTCGGTCTGCACCACCGGGGACTACAAGCCGTATACCTTCCACAGACCGGACGGCGGCTACGAGGGCATCGACATTGAATTGGCGCAGTCGCTGGCGCAGAGCCTCGGGGCGCAGGTCGAGTGGGTGCCGACTACCTGGAAGACGCTGATGACGGACTTCACCGCGGGCAAGTGCGACATCGCGGTGGGCGGGATTTCGGTGACACTGGAACGGCAGAAGAAAGCGTTTTTCAGCGACACGCTGGATGTCGACGGCAAGGTGCCGCTGGTACGGTGCGAGGACGAGGCCAAATACCAGACCGTTGCGCAGATCAATCAGCCCGATGTCCGTCTGATCGAACCTCAGGGCGGCACCAACGAGGCGTTCGCCCGGGCGTTTCTGCCCAACGCGAAGCTGGCCTTTCATGACAACAAGACCATCTTTCAGCAATTGCTGGACAAGCAGGCGGACGTGATGATTACCGATGCGTCCGAAGCCCTGTACCAGCAGAAACGCCTGCCGGGGCTGTGTACAGTCAACCCGTCACGCTACATGCAATACGGCGAAAAGGCCTATCTGCTCCCTCGCGACGATGTGAGCTGGAAGGCCTACGTCGATCAATGGCTGCATCTGGCCAAGGCCACCGGTACCTATCAGGAAGTGGTCGGCGAATGGCTGGCGGTCCCGGGCCAATGACAAGCCTGTAGGCGTGAGCTTGCTCGCGATGGCGGCGTGACAGGCGCCACTGGCCTTTGAGCCTGACAGCCATCGCGAGCGAGCTCACGCCTGCAAAAGCGGTCACAAAGCATTGCCCGGTTCATGGCGATTACGCATCATGCCCTTATGTCACCTGGGCAAAGGAACCGGCCGCTTTCATGAAGACCAGCAAGAGCATCACTCGCGCGTTTTGTGTCGAACTGCAGCAGGAGCTGTCGATCGTTGCGGCGCGGCGTGAATACTTTTCCCAGGAGCCGCCGCGGGCGCGCTTCAGTTTCCTGTGTTCCTCCGAGGCCTGCCGGGCACTGGGGGTGAAGGTCACCGGCGTACGGTATGACGTCAAGCCGCAGGAAAACCCGGCGTTTGTCGCTGCGCACTTTCGCGCCAATCCCAATTACGAACACCACGCCGATTGCGAGTGGGTCGACGACACGCCCCAGGACGCGCCGCCTGCCGAAGAAACGGAGTCAGAAAGTGCGCTGCGCAAGGCCAGGCGCAAGCTGGACGACTACATCGACGTGTTCGATCCATCCCTCAAGGAGCGGGGGAAACCGACGCCTGACACAGACAAGCCTGACATCCCCCAGGCAGAAGAACCTGCGCAACCAACGCCTGTGTCTGACACACCCAAGCGCAATCAGCCCAAGGAAACCCGCACCAGCAATCTGGAGCGGCTGGTGGACAGTTTCCGCCAGGCCCAGACCGAGCTGAGCAAAGAAGAATTTGCCCTTCTGCCGTTGCGTGTTCCGGGCCAGGGCGAGGTGACGTTGCGCTCGTACTTTCGCCATATCAAGTACGCACAGGTCGGTGACGAGCGACGCGTGCTGTATGGTGGCGGGCTGGTGGAGCGCTTCGGGACCGGGTTCAGGTTCACGTTCTTTGACCGGCTGCGGGGCAAGCGGGTGACGCTGTATGTCTCGCCTGCGCAGATGCAGGCCTATCGTTCCAGCCGCTACATCGCCGAGTTGCTGAGCCATGCCGACGAGGTGAAGTTCTTTACCTTGTTCGCGCTGGGGACGCTGGCTGAGAGCCCTTCGGGCAAGAGTTTGAGCGTTGAGATCGAGGATTTGCGGCATCTGGCGATTGTGCTGGGGCCCGCGAAGGACGCCCCGACGCTGTAGCCCCCTGTTGACCGTCAAGTTTGACGTCACGCATGCTCATGCAGCCGATGCGCCAGTATAACTCTGTGGGAGCGGGCTTGCCCGCGATCGCGTCAGCCCTGACGCATAGAGGGTGACTGACCCACCGCATTCGCGGGCAAGCCCGCTCCCACAAAACCTCATTAAGCGACGATCGTCGTTACCCCTCATCCCGTAGGAGCGCGCTTGCCCGCGACGGCATCCTCGAGATCGCCGACGCCGGCAAGCCGGACTGCTACGGGACGGGTGTGATTAGCACGACCTCACGCGACTTTGCGCGAGCGTGCGTATTCAAGAAATGCTTCAAGGTCCGACCCCGACAGCATGCGGGCCACGCTTTTGACCTCGTCCATGGGCCAGTCCCACCAGGCCGAGGCGAGCAGTTGCTCACGAACCGCCTCGTCAAAACGCCAGCGAATGAATTTGCACGGGTTGCCACCCACTACCGCGAACGGCGGCACGTCACGGGTGACTACTGCACCGGCGGCGACGATGGCGCCATGGCCCACGGTCACGCCCGAGAGGATCATCGCGTCGGCGCAGATCCAGCAGTCGCTGCCGATGACCACATCACCCTTGCTGGGGGCGTAGTCCTTGATGTCTTCCAGGCCCTTCATCATGGCCGGGAATGGGTAGGTGGTCAGCCAGTCGGTGCGGTGCTCGCCGCCCAGCAGTACTTTCACGCCTGCCGCGATGGAGCTGTAGGAACCGATCCGCAAGATGGTGTCATCGCCGAACTCGAACACTTCGGGGATGCCATAGGTGCCGGTGCCGACCACGTAGTGCGGATAGCGCAGGCGGATCTTTTCCGGGGCGCGTTCGAGTTTGTCCAGGCTGCGCAGGTGCTTTCTGGTCTTGCGGGTTTTCAGCAGTTCGAGGAATTTCATGCAGGGATCCGTGAACAAAAGCAGACGCGGCAGAGGCTTTTCAGCTGCTCTGGCGATGCAGCAGAAGGCGCTTGAAGCGACGAAATGTGGTCTTGTTGAACTGCCGTAGCGGAATGGAGCGCAGCAGCGTCCAGGCGTATTTCTTGTCGCTGACCACCGCGTACTTCAACGCTTTGTTGATGATGGCAGTCAGACCCCGATTGTACGCCGGGTGAGTGCTGTAGGGCGCTATGGTGCGCATGTCGGCATCGAGCAGCACCTTGTAGCGGCGTGACAGGTTGTTGGGGTGGCGACGATAACGCGTGACGCTCACGGGCAGCACGTGGACCTGATAACCCTTGCTGGCAATCTTCAGGGTCATCTGGAAATCCTGGACCTTGATCTCCGGGTCGTAGAACCCCACCGTCCGCAGGGCGTCCATCCGATACAGGGACACGGGCGCGCCAACCACGATGGCATCACCCAGAATCTCGTCGAAGCTCAGTTTCTGGATACTCGACAGCTTCTGCGACTTGGTGTCGTTGCCCTCGGAATCCATGTAGATGATCAGGGCGCCGACGCAGCCGACTTCCGGATGCTCGTTGAGGTAATCGGCGCGCAGGCGCACCGATGCGGGCAGCATGATGTCATCCAGATCCGGGGTGCAGACGTATTCGCCACGGGCATGTTGCAGTCCGTGGTTCAGTGCCGCGCTGACGCCCTGGTTGGCCTGGGAGTAGAGCTGAAAATCGTACTTGGCCTGCAGAGCCTTAAGCATCGCCACGCTGTTATCGCTCGAACCGTCATCGACGATGATGACTTCGAAGTTCGGATAGTCCTGGGCGAAGATGCTGGCCATCGCAACGTCCAGATACTTCTCTGCGTTGTAGCAGGGGGCGATGATCGACACGAGCGGGATCGAGTCGTTTTCCGGCCGGATTTCTGGCGTGATAGTGTCAGTCATAATTCTGTTATTTGTATCGCTACGACTGGATCAGAGGCGTTTTGACCACGATCCTTGTACAAAACCGTTACATGATGCGGCAAAGAGATGGCCTTTGTCATGGGCTGATTAGAGCCTGAAGACTTCTGAAACGGAATTTTCCTACACAGTACTCGTACTTGCTGTCTGAGCTGCACGATTCAACGCCCAATAAAAAACCCCGCAGCTCTCGAGCGGCGGGGTTTTCGGTGTTTCAGTTCAGGCAATCAGGGAGCTGCGTAGGTAACCAGCAGCTCCTTGGTGACTTGAAAGTCCAGCGACATCGCCACGCTCAAGGCCGTGATGGTGAAGATGGAGAACACGAACAGCTTGCGTGCCCAAACGGTGTCATCTTTGGCTTTGTAACCTGACCAGGCCATGTACAGCCAGTACATGCCCATGGCGGCAGCGACGGCCAGGTAGTTGAGCCCTGCGGCACCGCAGAAGGTCAACATCAGGGTCGCGACCAGGAACGCAAGGATGTAGATCAGGATATGCAGCTTGGCGACCCGGATACCACGCTTGACCGGCAGGACCGGAATCGAGGCAGCCAGGTAGTCGTTGAAGCGGAAGATCGCGATGGCGTACGAGTGAGGCATCTGCCAGAGGCTGAACATCACCAGCAGGGTCAGCGCCGCGAGGTCGAAGGTGTTGCTGACCGCGACGTAACCGATGACCGGTGGCATCGCGCCAGACAAACTCCCGACCAGCGTGCCGTGAACGGATTTACGCTTGAGGTACAGGCTGTAGAAGCCCACGTAGATCACGAACCCAATCACCGCACACAGCGCCGCCAGCGGGTTGGCCTTGAAATACAGCAGGCCGACGCCGACAACGCCCAGCACCGTGGCATAGACCAGGGCCAGTTTCAGAGAAACCAGGCCCTGGACCAGCACACGATTCTTGGTGCGTTCCATCTTCAGGTCGATATCGCGGTCGATGCAGTTGTTGAAAACACAACCGGACGCGACCACCAACGAAGTACCGATCATCGCTACAAGGAACAGGGCGAAATCGACATGCCCCTTGGACGCCAGGAAAAAGCCACCTGCCACCGAAAGCACGTTACCGAAAATGATCCCCGGTTTGGTGATTTGGATAAAGTGCTTCAGTGACATCAGGTTTTCCTCACTTCGCCATCATGACGGTGTGAATGCTGAACATGATCCAGACGGACAGGCCGACCAGCAGGAGGATAACCAGCGAGGCGAACGCGAAGGTGATCACGTTGTTGCGCTGTGCTACCGAGCGGTCCAGGTGCAGGAAGTACACCAGGTGAACCAGAACCTGCACGACTGCGAAGATCAGCACGACCCACAGGGTGGCCACTTTCGAGATAGTCGGGAACATCACCAGACCGAAAGGAATCGCGGTCAGGATGATCGACAGTACGAAACCGACCATGTACGACTTGAAGCTGCCGTGGCTGGAATCGTCATGGGAGTGATGCGAATTAGCCATTTAAATGGTCCCCATCAGGTAGACAACGGTGAACACGCAGATCCAGACCACGTCCAGGAAGTGCCAGAACAGGCTGAGCATGCTCAGGCGGGTCTGGTTGGTCGAAGTCAGGCCGTTTTTCGAAACCTGATACATCAGGATCGCCATCCAGATCAGACCGCTGGTCACGTGCAGACCGTGGGTACCGACCAGCGTGAAGAACGCCGACAGGAAGCCGCTGCGATTAGGGCCGTAGCCTTCGGAGATCAGCAGGTGGAATTCGTTGATTTCCATCCCGATGAAGCCCAGGCCGAACAGGAAGGTCACGAACAACCAGCCCAGAACGCCGCCCTTGTTGCCCTTGTGCATCGCCAGCATGGCGAAGCCGTAGGTGATCGAGCTGAGCAACAGGCAGGCGGTTTCGCCCAGCACGTATGGCAGCTCGAAGATGTCGTGGCCCGAAGGACCACCGGCGACGTTGTTAACCAGTACTGCATAGATTGCGAAGATCGACGCAAACAGGATGCAGTCGGTCATCAGGTAGATCCAGAAGCCGTAGATCTTCATCTCGCCGGCATCGTGGTGATCATGGGCGTGGTCATGATCGTGATCGTGACCTTTCGCCCCATCAAATACTAAGTTGGACATTGTTTATGCCTGCTCCAGCTTGTTGACAGGAGAGTTTGCCTGGGCGCGAACCGAGGCCAGGATCTTGTGTTGCTCGCCTTCGATGCGGGCCACTTCAGCAGCAGGAACCATGTAGCCCTGATCGTCACGTGCAGCGTGGATGACGAAGTAGACGATGGTACCTACCAGGCTCGCACCAGCCAGCCAGAAGATGTGCCAGATCATTGCGAAGCCGAATACGGTCAGCAGTGCACCCATGACCAGACCGGTCGCGGTGTTGTTCGGCATGTGGATGTCGGAGTACTTGGCCGGAACCTTGTACGCCTCGCCATCACGCTTGGCTGCGTAGAACGCGTCGATCTCGCCTGCCTTCGGCAGTTCGGCGAAGTTGTAGAACGGCGGTGGCGAAGAAGTGGACCACTCCAGGGTGTGGCCATTCCATGGGTCGCCGGTCAGGTCGCGGTTCTGCTCGCGGTCACGGATACTCACGTAGATCTGGATCAACTGGCAGGCAATACCGACCATGATCAGTGCCGCGCCCCAGAAGGCTACGTGCAGGTACGGAGTCCAGTCCGGGTTGTCAGTGGTGTTCAGACGACGGGTCATGCCCATGAAGCCCAGTGCGTACAGCGGCATGAATGCCACGTAGAAGCCCGAGATCCAGAACCAGAACGCTGCCTTGCCCCACTTCTCGTTCAGCTTGAAGCCGAACGCTTTAGGGAACCAGAACGCGAAACCTGCGATGTAACCGAATACGGCACCACCGATGATCACGTTATGGAAGTGCGCGATCACGAACAGGCTGTTGTGCAGAACGAAGTCGGCACCCGGGATAGCCAGCAGAACGCCAGTCATACCACCGATGGAGAAGGTAATCATGAAGCCCAGGGTCCACAGTACTGGCGCGGTGAAGCGCAGACGGCCCTGGTAGATCGTGAACAGCCAGTTGAACAGCTTCACACCCGTCGGGATGGAGATCAGCATCGTCGCCAGACCGAAGAAAGCGTTGACGCTGGCGCCCGAACCCATGGTGAAGAAGTGGTGCAGCCAGACCATGAAGCCCAGTACCGAGATCGCGCCGGAAGCGTAGATCATCGAGTGATGGCCGAACAGACGCTTGCCGGTGAAGGTCGAGATGACTTCGGAGAAGACACCGAACGCCGGCAGAATCAGGATGTAAACCTCAGGGTGACCCCATGCCCAGAACAGGTTCACGTACATCATCGGGTTACCACCCAATTCGTTCGTGAAGATGTGGAAGTCCAGGTAACGGTCGAGGGTCAGGAACGCCAGGGTGCCGGTCAGGATCGGGAACGAAGCCACGATCAGGACGTTGGCCCAGGTGCAGGTCCAGGTGAAGATCGGCATGTCCATCAGTTTCATGCCAGGGGTGCGCATCTTCAGGACGGTAACCAGGAAGTTGACGCCCGTCAGTGTCGTACCAAGACCCGACAGCTGCAGTGCCCAGATGTAGTAGTCCACACCCACGCCCGGGCTGTAGCCCAGTTCAGACAGCGGCGGATAGGCAACCCAACCGGTACGTGCGAATTCGCCGACGCCCAGGGACACGTTCACCAGAACCACGCCGGAGATCAGCAGGTACAGGGACAGGGAGTTCAGGAACGGGAAGGCAACGTCGCGAGCGCCGATCTGCAGAGGCAGAACGATGTTCATGAGACCTGTGAAGAACGGCATCGCCATGAAGATGATCATGATCACACCGTGAGCGGTGAAGATCTGGTCATAGTGTTCAGGCGGCAGGTAGCCAGGCGAACCCTCGGTGGCCAGGGCCAACTGGGAACGCATCATGATGGCGTCGGCAAAGCCGCGCAGCAGCATGACCATGGCGATGATGATGTACATCACGCCGATTTTCTTGTGGTCGACCGACGTCAGCCACTCGGTCCACAGGTAGGTCCACTTCTTGAAATACGTGATCAGACCGAAAACCGCCGCGCCACCGATAGCGATCATGGCGAGCGTGATCATGACTATCGGTTCGTGGAACGGAATCGCGTCCAGACTTAATTTACCAAACATCGTTTACTCCTCTGCCTGCGCAGCTGAATTCTTGCCCATGTCCATCCCTTCCATACCGGCCACTTCTTTCTTCTCGTGGACAATCTTGCCCGGCTTCATACCTTCATACTTGTCGATGATGATCTGGAACAGGTTCGGAGTGACCGTGGAGTAGAGTTCAACCGGGTTACGTTCGCTAGGCTTGGCCAGAGCGGTGTATTCGTCGGTTGCCAGTTGTTTCGGAGAATTCTTGACTTCGGCAACCCAGGCGTCGAAACCAGCCTGATCGGTAGCAGTTGCCTTGAACTTCATGCCGGTGAAGCCTGCGCCGCTGTAGTTGGCGGAGATACCGTCAAACTCGCCGTTTTCGTTGGCGATCAGGTGCAGTTTGGTCTGCATGCCGGCCATCGCGTAGATCTGGCCACCCAGTGCAGGGATGAAGAACGAGTTCATGACCGAATCAGAGGTGATGCGGAAATTGATCGGCGTGTGGGCCGGGAAAACGATCTTGTTGACGGTGGCGATACCCTGTTCCGGGTAGATGAACAGCCACTTCCAGTCCAGCGCGACCACTTCGATGGTCACAGGCTTGACGTCGGATTCGAGCGGACGGTATGGGTCCAGCGCGTGGGTCGACTTGTAGGTGATGTAGCCCAGCACGATGATGATGGCCAGGGGCACCAGCCAGACAACCAATTCGATCTTGGTCGAATGGGCCCAGTCAGGGGTGTAGGTAGCGCTCTTGTTCGAGGCGCGGTATTTCCAGGCGAAGATGATGGTCATGAAGATGACCGGCACCACCACCAGCAGCATGAGCAGAGTTGCGGTGATGATCAGATCACGCTCTTGCATGCCAATGTGGCCCTTGGGATCCAGCAAGGTGTAATCGCACCCGCTGAGCAGGAGCATGCTGAAAAGGGCCAAGAAGCCAAACAATCTGGGGTACCTTTTTTTACTCATCTCACGACCTCTAAAAGCAGCTTTCGCATCGCAGTTGGGTTTCGACCGCCAACACTTCACCCTGCCAGGTGCTGGCAAATTCTTGGATTGAACAGGGGCCTGTCAGGAAGCTTGTGGCCTCGTAACAATTCCGGTTTTGCTGTGGTTTCTTATTCGAATGGTGGCAACTGCCTTTGCGGACCAAATCCCTTGGCGCAGACATTCAGAACTTTACGCATGAGGCCATCCAAACGGCGTCTACAAAGGCGTAAAAACGCTTTCTGACCTCGATTTACGCGACCGCCAGGGGCGGAGGGGCGTTAAGTGGGGGCGATTGTAGATACGTAAAGTTTTATTGACTATGAGTTATTGCGCAACAGTTAATTTCCCATTCTGTAAGAATGCGCTCATATGTCGCACCCAATTTTGTCGTAAAGGCCTCAAATTTCTTGAGGAATTCGAGGCGATTTTTTACGCAAGCTTCTGTAATCAGCGTGCTTTCATCCGGTTGCGGATGATGCCCGCCGGTACCAGAATTACGGTGAGAACGAAAGCGATCAGTGCCCATTGCGCCAGCGAAAGTCCGAGAACTGGCGGATATGGCGTCTCGCAGAAACCACCGACCTGGAACCCCAGGGGGAACCAGGAGGCCAGCGGCAGGCCATCGACGATCGGCTGCAGCACATCGATTCCGCAACTCTCGGTGGGGTGGGTCTGGATCCAGACATGACGCCCCGCTGCAACAATCCCGCCCACCGCGCTCAAGGTCACCAGTGCCTCGCAGACCGTCAGGCTCAGGCGTCCCGGCATCGCGGCGCCGATGAAGGCGAACACGGCGATGAACAACAAGGCGTAGCGTTGCAGGATGCACAGCGGGCACGGCGCCTCGCCCAGCACGACCTGCATGTACAGCGCCCCGCCGATCAATGCCAGGCAGATGATGCCCAGCAGGACCAGAAACTGTTTTTCGCGTCGCAGGTAAAACATCTCGTCAGTCATTCCCATGCCCTTTGCATTTGGTGTCCATCCAGATCGGCAGATCTGCGTTATCGCGTGCCCCGGTTGCCCGGAAAGCCGGCAATTCTACCATCGTCGCGGGCGCACGCCGGTGCAGATGGTTAACACAGTGGCATTAGCCGAACATTAAGCAAATCGGTAACAATCGACCGACACCAAACCCCTATCCTTCCTTATATATAGAAGCGTGCGACACCATGCCGCAGGGGCACAACGCCGCACCTCTTCCTTATATATAGAAACGTGCGTCTATTTGTCGCACCGGGGCGAACCCCAGGTTCGCATTATTCCAACGCAGAAGCCGGGCCGAAGAACTCGTAGCGGGCCTGTTTGTCCGGTACGCCTGCCGCCTTCAACTGGCGCTTGATCGCCGCCATGAAACCTTTCGGGCCCAGGAAGTAGGCATCCAGATCGCGGTCCTCTGGCAGCCACTGCTCAAGACGTGCCTGGTCGAGCAAACCAACCGCATGGGCTGCCGGGCTGACACCGTCATCCTCGGAGTAGCAGTAGAAGCGCTTGAGCTGTGGATGCTTGCCGGCCAGTTCCTCGACCAGGTCACGGAACGCATGGACTGCCCCGTTGCGTGCGCAGTGAATGAAGTGGATCGGGCGCTGGGTGTCCAGAGCCGCCTGCAGCATCGCGAGGGTCGGCGTGATACCGACGCCGCCACTGATCAGCACCAGCGGTTTTTCGCTGTGGGAAAGCGTGAAGTCGCCAGCAGGTGGATACAGATTGATGCTGTCACCTACGTGCAGGCGATCATGCAGGAAGTTGGACGCACGGCCGCCAGGCTCACGCTTCACGCTGATGCGGTACTGACCGTTGCCCGCAAGCGCCGACAGCGAATAGTTGCGACGGATTTCCTCACCGTCCACGAACAGTTGCAGGCCCAGGTACTGGCCGGGTGTGAAATCCAGGATCGGCTGGCCATCGGCCGGAGCGAAGTAGAACGAGGTGATTTCCGCGCTTTCCTGCACCTTGTTCGCGACCTTGAATTCGCGAGCCCCGCGCCAGCCGCCGGCGGCCAGTTCCTTGTCCTTGTAGATGCCTTCCTCGGCACCGATCAGGATGCCAGCCAGTTGGCCGTAGGCATTGCCCCAGGCATTAATGACTTCGTCGGTGGCGATGTCGGCTCCCAGCACCTCACGGATCGCTTCGAGCAGGCACTCGCCGACCAGTGGGTAATGCTCCGGCAGAATCTGTAGGGCGACGTGCTTGTTGATGATCTTGGCAACCAGGTCACCCAGTTGCTCGAGCTGGTCGATGTGACGGGCGTACATCAGCACGCCGTTGGCCAGGGCGCGAGGCTGGTCGCCACTGGCCTGGTGCGCCTGGTTGAACAGCGGGCGCACCTGCGGATAGCGGTCGAGCAGCTTCTTGTAGAAATGAGTGGTCAGCGCTTCACCCCCACTCTCCAGCAGCGGGACAGTGGATTTGACGATGGCACGATCCGAAGCATTCAACATGATTGACTCCTGAGACTCGGTTAGTAAGGACTGACCAAGTCATATCAGGAAGCGTGCCAGATATTATTTCCTTTAAAAACAATAAGATATACATATATAGTCATTTTGACCAACCTGATCTATTGGTCAAAATGACTTCTGACAGGTTCTTTTGACTACCACAACCCGAATGCCGTCGTGCCAATAAGCTAAAGCCTGCAGGCACGGGGTCGATAAACCTGTATCGACAGCTGTACGCACCTCCCGATGCGCCAGCCAGACACCGCATCACAGAAGGTTCATATGTCCAAAAACGTCCGTGCAGATTCACTTTCGCTTCTGCTGTTCACGTTACGCAGCGGAAAGCTGATGGCGATCAACCTGCTCAAGGTCAGTGAAATCATCCCCTGCCCTCCCCTGACACGCTTGCCCGAATCGCACCCTCACGTCAAAGGCGTGGCCACCTTGCGGGGCAACTCGTTGTCGGTGATCGACCTTAGCCGTGCCATCGGCGAGCGCCCGCTGCTCGACCCCGATGGTGGCTGCCTGATCGTCACTGACGTCAGCCGCTCCAAGCAGGGCCTGCATGTTCAGGCGGTCAGCAAGATCGTGCACTGCATGACCACCGACATCCGCCCGCCGCCCTACGGCTCGGGCAACAAATCGTTCATCACCGGTGTGACCCAGGTCGATGGCACACTGGTTCAGGTGCTGGACATCGAGAAGGTCATCCACGGCATCGCGCCCATGCAGGTGGCGCCGGAGCCCACGGAACTCAGCCCCGAAGAAGTGGAAGTGTTGAACAAGGCACGCATCCTGATCGTCGACGACAGCCAGGTGGCGCTGCAGCAATCGGTGCTGACCCTGCGCAACCTGGGCATCGAATGCCACACGGCACGCAGCGCCCGCGAGGCCATTGATCATCTGCTGGATCTGCAAGGCACGGCGCAGCAGATCAACGTGGTGGTGTCCGATATCGAGATGTCGGAAATGGACGGCTACGCCTTCACCCGCACCCTGCGCGAGACGCCGGACTTCCAGCAGCTGTATGTCCTGTTGCACACTTCACTGGACAGCGCGATGAACGCCGAAAAGGCCAAGGCCGCCGGCGCCAACGCCGTACTGACCAAGTTCTCCTCCCCTGAGCTCACGCGATGCTTGATCGAAGCCGCACGCACAGTCGAGGCCCAGGGCATCTGAGGCCTGGCATTCACGACGCATCCACGGGCCACTACTGGCTGATGCGTCGCGACCTTGCGCATCCCGTCCCCGCCGTCCGCTGGCCGCAGGGCCTTGAGCGAGTGGCCTTCAGCGCCGACAACGCCCGCGCCGTTCACCAGTTGCTCACCCTGGGCATGGAGCACGGAGGCGGTCGGGTGGCCGACTTCGACACATGGCTGCACAATTTCGAAGGTGATCCGGAATTCGATCGAGCGCTATGCTTCGTCGTTCACGATCCGCAGGGCGTGGCAGCGGTGGCGCAATGCTGGACCAGCGCCTTCATCCGTAACCTGGTGGTGCATCCCCGGGCCCGGCGCCGGGGTCTTGGGCTAACCTTGTTGAATCAGGTGTTCGAGACCTTTGCAGGGCGGCATGAAGGACAGGTCGACCTCAAGGTCATGGAGAGCAACCTGGCCGCACGGCAGTTGTACGAGCGCGCAGGGATGCATTATGTGCAACGTTGCGAACTCGATCCCCGCTGAGCCAGTCCAAGTCGCTGTCATACCTGCCACGCTCACACGAGCACGACAACGATGGAGATTGCCATGAAGACCACCACCCTGCTGCTGCTCGCCCTGGGCGCCTTTGCCGGCCAGGCCAGCGCCTCGAGCGACGAAGCCTGGAAAGCCTTCGACAAGACCCTGGTCGACAGTTGCGTGGCAGCCAGTTCCCTGAAAAACGCCAAGCCTGCAGGCGCCTCGGCGATGTTCGATGACAGCGTCGGCTATAACGCGCTGTTGATCAAAGGCCAGTACAAGCAGGCGTTCATGAAGAACAAGACCGGCACCGAGTTGTGCCTGTACGACCGCAAGAACAAGAAAGCGCTGATCACCGAGTGGGACAACGTCACCACCGTGCCGAAGAAATAACCCCGCCTCCCGCAAAGCTGTAGGAGCGCGCTTGCCCGCGACAACGTCGTGTCAGTCACCATAAGCGGCATAGTCAGACCGCTGTCGCGGGCAAGCGCGCTCCTACAAGAGACAGCGGCGCGACCTGTCACACGGCTCACTGGCGCATAACTTGCTGCAAATCCCGGCATTTGCAGAATTCCGCCCTGCGCTGACGTATCACAGTCGCAGGGACCGAACCTGTTTTCCTCTGGGCTGGCGGCGTTTTCCTTTCGATGAATACTCAGTTTTCCTGTGTCGGCTGCGGCAAGTGCTGTACCGATCACCACGTCCCGCTGACCCTCGCGGAAGCCGCGCAGTGGGCGGCAGACGGCGGTTCGGTGATCGTGCTGACCGAGGCGTTTCTGGCTGACGGTTATGGCGTTGCGCCCGAGCAACTCACCCACGCCACGCGCAGGTCCCACCCTGTGACCAGTGGCTCGGCGCAGGCACTGGTGGCCATCACCTTCGCCGCCTACAACGCTGGTCGCTGCCGAAATCTTGACGCGGACAACCTCTGCCGCATCTACGAACGCCGCCCTCTGGTCTGTCGCATCTACCCGATGGAGATCAATCCGCACATTCCGCTGCGCCCGCAAGCCAAGGACTGTCCGCCAGAATCCTGGGAGCAAGGGCCTGACCTGATCGTAGGCGGACAGTTGGTGGACCAGCAACTCATGACCCTGATCGAACGCTCCCGCCAGGCGGACCGCGATGATATCGCGCGCAAACAGGCGATCTGCATGGCGTTGGGCATCAACATCACAGCGCTCAAGGGCAACGGTTTCGTGGCCTACCTTCCCGATATGCATGCCTTCGCCGATGCAGTAGCCCGTTACCAGACAGGCGAGCTGCCTTCTGCCTGTGAAAATGGCTGGCGCTTCCGGGTTGCGGGTGACGCAGCGACCCATTCCCTGCAACAAGCCGGTGCGCGACTGGAGACAGGCGAGGCGATGGGCTATATGTTCATCCCTTTGCAGAGCGCCTGAGTACCCTCGATGAAAAGCGTTGCCATCGTGCTGTTCCCCCACGTCCAGTCACTGGACGTTGCTGGCCCGCTGGACGTATTCAGCGAGGCCAATCGCTTCGTGGGCCAGGGCGAGGGCTACACGATCGTCACCATCGGCGCGGCGCCCTACCCGATCCTTGCGTCCAACGGAATGCCTCTCGGCGCCCGGTTCGACCTTTCCGACGCGCCCTTGCAATTCGACATTCTGCTGGTACCCGGCGGCCCGGACCTGCCCGTGAGCGCGCAAATGCCTCATGTGTCGGCCTGGCTGCACAAGGCGACCCCGCTTGCGGGCCGCTTTGGCTCGATCTGCACCGGGGCATTCATTCTGGGGCACGCAGGCTTGCTCGATGGCAAACAGGTTGCAACTCACTGGAGCCATGCTCAGCAGTTGGCAGATCTTTTTCCTGAGGCGCAGGTTCAGGCCGACCGCATTTATGTGCGCGACGGAGCGATGATGACCTCGGCGGGCGTGACCGCGGGAATCGACATGGCCCTGGCGCTGGTGGCTGAAGATCACGGTTCGGCCATTGCGCTGGCGGTGGCCAAGCGCCTGTTGGTGGTGGCGCAGCGCCAGGGCGGGCAGTCGCAATTCAGTCCGTACCTGAATGCGCCTGCGGATGATGAATCGCCGGTGGCGAAGATTCAGCGTTATGTGATGGAGCACATCGGCGAGCCTTTCTCGGTGGAGCGGCTGGCCGAGGTGGTCGCCATGAGCCCGCGCAGCTTTGCCCGGGTATTCGCGCGGGATGCGAAGGTGACGCCGGCCGAGTTCGTGCAACGGGCCAGAATCGATGCAGCACGGCATCTGCTGGAAGGCAGCGAGATGGCGATCAAGGCGGTGGCCTGGCACTGTGGGTTTGGCAGTGCAGCGCGCATGCGCTTGATTTTCAGCCAGAGGCTGGGGGTGACGCCGACGCAGTACCGGGACAGTTTTCGCAAGAAGGCTTGAAGCGAAGCAGAGATCTGCTGCACACCCCGCCCGTAGCAGCACGGCTTGCCGGCGGGAGCGATCTTGACTACGCCCCCGCCGGCAAGCCGTGCTGCTACGGGCAGATACCTGTAGGAGCGCGCTTGCCCGCGACGGGGGTATCGAAACTAGCGCTTGCCCATCGACCGACGAGTACCCGACGGCGCTACACCCGGGCGTTTGTCGTGGTTGGATTTGCCGGCGCCGGGGTAGTTGTGCTGGTTTTTTGCCTGGCCCAGTTCGCCCGGTTTGAACGGGAAACGGAACGAAGGAATGGCCGGCTTGCTTTCGGCTGGTGCGGTGCTGGCGTCGCTGGCTTCGACGGCGACGTCTGGCGCCTGGGTGTGTTCAGGGGTGGTCATGGAAGCTTCCGAATCTCGAATCGGTCGAGGGTTTGGCAGGCTGCGCCCGCAAGCCGCGCAGCATACCTCAAACCCCGATCCGACGCCTGTGACAACCGAGCAACGGCTATTTGTAGAACAGGTCCACCATGACTTCTGCCGAGAACGGGCCAGGGGTCGGCTCGCTCTTGCGCCAGATCAGTTCGGCGTTCAGGTCCGCAGTGGCCGAATAGTTTTCGCCCAAGAGATCTGTGGCATGAAACGGCTCGTTGAAACGCAGTGGCACGTTAGTGCGGGCGTTGGTGATGCGGATGCCTATGCTGTCGTTGTTCACCGGCACCAGTTGATCCCCCGACAAAGTGCCAGATACCGGCGTGAACCGCGCATTCAGGCTGAACGGTGAGTCGCAGATCCGGCTGGTCGCCAGGGCGAATCGCTCGAAGGTCGCCACCTCCCCCACTCGCACATTGCGAATGAGCACGTCGCCGAACTCCACCGTTTCCGGCATCACCCGCAACTCGGCGCTGCATGCAACAAAGCGCAGCCCGCTCAGGTTGTTGATGACGTAGTTGAGGTTGTTTTCCGGTGCCGGATTCATACCATTGCCGCTGTCGATCTGAAACATGCGGTAATCCAGCAGGTTGCTTGCGCTGCCGGACGGTGGCGTAGGCCCGTGTTTCTGGATGAACACCGTGAACGGCAGGCTGAATGTGGCCTTGGGGCAAGCCGCAAGATCAGGTCAGTGCAGGCGGGAAGCACCTGCTGCACCGGAATTCGGCCATTGCTCTGCAGGTAATCGCTGCCGTTGAGGGTAACCCCGGCGCGAATCCCCTGCCCGATTTCCAGGTTTTCCGGGTTGAGGTACACGAACACGTCTTCGGCGGCACCCGGCTTGTCCCTGGCGCACTCGACCGCAAGATTCAGGCGTTCGGAACGCCACACCACGCTGCCGTTGGGCAAGGTGGCAGGGATCGCGACGCTGCTGCTCAAATCGGCGCGAACCACCGTTTCGCCTGCGCCCTGGGTCTTGCACGTCATGGCCATGCCCGCCTGGGGCAGGAACAGCGCCAGCAGGAAGGTCGGGCACCAGCGTTTGATGGATAAGGTCGTCATGGTCGGCATTTCCCTATGGGTGATGGGGCGCCCGCCATCCCGGGGCGGGCATTGAACGGGGCATCGGGCTCAGGCTGCGCGCAGAACGGGCGCGACCCGCCGTAGTCGGTCAGTGCGGTGAAACTCAACGGGCCTGGCGTAGCAGGCGTGCCCGCAGGCAGAGGCAGGCGGTGTTGGGCAAAGGGCGCGATCATCAGATCCTCCCTGAGCGCCAGGCCGCTGATCGACAGGTTGTGCAGCGAGACATGAAAAGGCGTGGGGTTGCGCACTTCGAGCGCCGGGCGATTCGACTGCGACCATTGCCACGTCAGTGCCTGCGCGGCATCGGCCGGATCGCCCGACAGCCCCACCGGGCGATAGAACACATTGATCCGCTGGCGCACGGCGATGTTCAGTTGCTGGCGCCCCTCGATGCGCCGTGGCACTTGCAGCACATACAGATGCAACAAGGACTCGCGGTCCGAAGGCATGCCGACGCCTTCGTACAGGATGCGCAGCATGTGCCGGCCTTGCGGCGGCAATTGCACAAGGTGCGGGGTGACCACAAAGGGCAGGTGCTCGGACCTGTCATCCTGGCCCCGGGCGCTGGTGAGCCAGGCCTGGACCAGCGCCTGGGTCGGGTCCTGGTTGGTGATTTCGATGCTGGTCTCATGAAACCGTCCATCGAACACCAGCCGTGTGCCAGTGAGTGACACCACTCCCTGCGCCTGTTCACTGATGACCGCAGCCACTGCCCACAGCATGCTTATCCACTTCATTGGCAGACCACCCTGGCCCGGTCGAAGGCGCGCTGGGGATCTCGTGGGGGAAGGTCGAATGATGCCCGGCAGTGTTGATCCGCCCACTTGACGATCAAATCGCCACTGTCCTGCTCGCTCATGACCAGCGCGTGACTGGTGGGATCGACGGCGGCCAGCACCTTGCCCTTCGCGTCCTCGACCACGGCGCCAAGAGGCAAGCGACTGCCATCGGCCTGAACCAGTTCGAATTGCACTCGCCGTCCCACGGACGCATCGAAGCGGGCCAGGGCCACCGCGCCACGACGCGGCACGACCTGGATCACTGCGGTTTCAAGCTCGACATCGGCGCTCAGTTGACGAGTGTCCAGGCTGATCCAGTTGGCGTGATAAGGCTGGGCGTAAGGCACGATCGCGTACCCGTTGCTACCGGTTTTGACATTGCTGGTGCTGGAAACACGCGCATCGGGAACGCCCTTGACCTGTACCAGGGCGAAGGTGTCGCCCAGCGCCTGGCCGAAGTTCACCCCGCCCCCGTGGGCAACCACGGACCCCGAAGCACCGATGTTGAAGGCGTGGTAATCGCTGCCTTGTCCATAGCCGGCATCGAAGCGGCCATAGGGAGTTGCAGTGCTCAGCTTGCCGAAACCTGCGGAGCCCGAGCGACTGTCATGTGCAGCCTGCACCGAATAGAACGAATTGCGGTCCTCCAGCACCTGTCCGTTGAGACCCGCCTGCATGTCATAGTCGCCGGAACTGTCGCGCACGCCATTGAAAAACGCCCGTGACGATCCCGGGCTGTCTCCCAGCGGCAGGCTCAAGGTCAGGGCTACCCGGTTATCACTCTGGCTCTGGCCGTCACGCTCGAACGTCTGGTTGCGCTCCAGCGAAAGCCCGTAACTCAGGCTTCGCCAGGCTGCGTTCCAGGACACATAGAGCTGTCGCACCTTGCCGCTCTGACTCCAGTAACGCTGCTCGGATCCGGTAATGCTCAGCGACGCCGAATGCTCGGAGAAAGCTTGCGTGAGGTTGATTTCGTACCGGTCTTTGGCCTGGCCGATTCCCGCCCTGTCACGCAGGTTCAACTCTTCGACGTGTTCATCGAGCGTGCGGTACTGGTCGGTGGAGTATCGATAACCAGCCACGGCCAGGGTCGTGTTGGTCAGGTCCAGAGTGTTGGCATATCGCAGCCGTATACTTTGCCCGCTGCGAGTCTGCTGGCGCTGGCGGCTGACCGACTGGGTCAGATCCAGCGAAGCAGCCCCCAGCCCGGTGTTGATGCCCGCACCAATGTTACCGGCCTCAAAATCCTCCGCCAGCTGCCCACCCCCCATTGCGGTCACGCGCTCGGTCAGCCCGTAAATGAGCGTGGCACTGCCGAAGCTGGGCCTCTGGCCACCCTCCTGATAGCTGTCGTACTGCCCCCCCGCCAGGCTGTAGCGCAATGCCCCCTTCGGTAACATGATGGGCAAGGATGAGTAGGTCTGGACGAAAAGACGCCTGCGGCCGTCCGCTTCGATCACGGTGATTTCCAGATCACCGTTGGAACCGCTGGGGTAGATATCGGTGATCTCGAACGGCCCTGGTGAGACGTTGCCGCTGTACAACATGAAACCGTTCTGCCGAACCTCCACCGTCGCGTTGGTTTCGGCGATGCCCCGGATGACCGGGGCATAGATGCGCTCGCTGTCTGGCAACATGCCGTCGTCGGACGCCAGCGTCGCCCCCAGAAACCGCACACTGTCGAAGACCTGGGAATCGGTGTACGTCTCGCCCAGCGCCAACTGGCTCTTCAGCGAGGTGATGTCACGCTGAAGAAAGGTACGATTGCTGCGAAATCGATAAGGCTGATCGTCGCCATATACCAGCGAAGATTCGTTGCGCAGACGCCAGGCCCCCAGGTTCACACCGTTGCGCAGGCCAAGGTAATACTGATCCCGGGTCTGGCTGCCCACGGTGCGCCGCGCACCACTGAAACTGTAGTTGACGAAACCGGCGGTCAGTCCCTCGTCCCACAGCTCGGGGGCCAGGTAGCCTCGGCTCATGCGCGACATCATCGCCTGTGGAATGCTGATTTTCAGCCGAAGGCTGGCGGGCTGGTATTCGACATGGGCGAACTCGACATTCGCTGCCAGATCGAAGCACTGGCCCGACTGCATCTCGCTTGTATCCAACTGGCTGATGTCCATGCCCAACTGCTGCAACGTGTCCAGCGTCAGGCAGGCATCGACCGTCCCCTTGACCGGGTTCGCAACGAAGGTGACATCGCGCCGACCACTCAACTTGCCGTTGACGTATATATCCACCCGATAGCTGCCGGGCACTACGCCGTTTCCTTCAAGAAAGCTGTTGAGTTCAGGCGGCTGGTCAGTTCCTTGGATGAAAGCCGCGTTGAATTTAGCCTTGGGACGGCCAGCGCCCTCGGTCCCGACATCGGCCATGGCCACTGAGCTGGAGCCGATCACCCAGGCGGCGGTGGCTATGACGCAGGATGACAGTGGCTTGGGTCCGTATGGCTTGCCCCTTCCTGTTCTTCCCTGGGGGTGAATCGCCAGGATAGTTTTTGGACTGCATCCTCTGGTGTTCTTGTGTCGCCGTTCCATTAGCTGATTTCACTCGTGTACTGAGTGTCGACACACTGCCCAGTCCTTTGCGCAGGCGTGCGACGCTGAAGCCGGGTGTTGATCCGACTTGAAAAATGGGCAACGAAAAATCTGACGGATTACTCGTCAGAACGTTGTTCGACCTTGCTGGCCTGCACGACTCGCTCGGAGGAAACTCTGGCGCGATAGGGCTCTTGCGCCCCGTAATCGTTGATGCTGACGAAGGCAAGCTCCAGTGCCCCGGGCTTGCCAGATGAACTCAACGGTAGTTGCAGCCGTTGCATGGGACCCAGCATCCGGCCGTCTTCCTGGAGCAGCAACTGGCCGTTGCGGCGGGCCTCCAGCATTATCATGGAGACGTGGAAAGGGCCCGGGTTGCTGACCTCGAGAACCCCGTCGCGCACTTGCCATTGCAACGCCTCGGCAGCCTTCAGCGGATCGGCAGCGAGGCCCATGGGGCGATAGAACAGCTTGATGCGCTGCCGGATCGCAATCTGCAACTGGTTTTCCTTACCGGTCTGCGGTATTTCCTGAACGTTGACCCAGAATACCGACTCGCGATCTTTTGGCAGGCCTTCTCCGGAATAGATGATCCTGACGAGCTGCCTGCCGTCCCCGGACATTCTTGCCAGTGGCGGCGTGACGGCGAACGGCAGGCTGCCTGAGGCAGCGGTGTCGCCCTCAGCCTCGATCCATGATTGAGCCAGAATGTCGCCCGCACCGGTGTTACGCACCATCAGAGCGGCTTCCTTGTCGGGTGCCGGAAGGATCACCCGCGTCGTACCGAGCACGATGCCGGCCTGCGAAGGTGTCGCCAACATCATCGCGAAACCTGGCCAAAACCAGAAAGCCACGCGACGAAAGTGTTTGAAGAACATGCGCTGATCGCCTCGAATGCAAAGCAGGTGGGGCGAACATCGCTCGCCCCACCTCCTCGTTACTGATAGTCCATCACGAACGGAAGGTAGCCATCGGCGGACCCCGGTACAGTGTTCACATTGTTGAGCACGTACACGGCAGCGAAATCGAGCGTGGCAGTCGAATTTCCCAGGCCGTCAGGCACGAAGTCCGCGTCAATGGTTTCGTTCCCGTTCAAGCTCATCAATTGAGAGTTCGAGTTGATCAAGCCGATACCCACACCTTTGGCGTCGCCGCTGGTGCGAAGCAGCTTGGGCTCCTGAAGATCGAGGCCGCTGCCCTGGCTCGCCACCAGGCGCATCTTCACCGAGTCGGGTTGGCCGCCGCCGTTGCAAGTGACCAGCAGCTGGATGTCTTCCTTGGTTGAGAGGTTGCCTTGTGCGAAGGTGCCAATGTCTCTGAACGACACGTTGCCCAGATCGACGTTGATCTCACCGGCCGCCCCTCCCCCTGTTCCGGCACCCGGCAAGACCTCGCAAGTGGTGGCGGTCAGCGTGCCCTTGAACATCAGCTTTCCATTGTTTGCAGCGTTGGCGGTAGTTGCCGCGCTCAGACCTACTGCGGCCATGACGGCCAGAAATACAGATAGTTTCTTCATGTTAACAACGTTCCTTGTGTCAATTCGTGTGTGCCCCAAAGGACGAGAGAAACTATAAGCGGCGGGCCAATTCGCGGATGTCAGGCTATCTACCTTGTGCCTGCAGAAACGTCAGTGGTGCATGTAAGGAATTTCCGTAGGACATGCTCGGCATGCCCTACAGCCCACAAGCGGCGTGGCATTGGACAAAACCCTACAAAAAAAGGGTCAGCCAGGTTCTGCAGCTCATCTGTAGGCAGCGAACGACTTAAGCCTTTGTTCGGACACAAAAAAACCGCCTGAACCTGGGGCGGTCGAGGCGGTTTTGTGCGCAGGTCGATGCGCGTCGCGGGAGCGTTACTGGTAGGTCAGAGTGACGAGGGTGCCATGGGCGTCGGTGGTGATCGAAGTGCGCTCTGCGTAAGCGACCGAAAGTGGCAATGCGGCTTTACCGCAGGCGTCGTCATGGCTGACCAGGCGCAGGGTCAGGTTCGCATTGACCTTGAGCGGTCGGAGCTGCGAAGACGAATCGCCAGGATCGGCAACCCGGGTTTCGCAGGCGGCGTTGACAAGTCCTCCATGGAACATCAGGGCGTTGCCAGCCGCCCAGGACAAGGGCGAGGCGAGCACACCGGCCCCGACAAATGCGATTGAAAAAAACACAGAAGCTGTCTTTTTAGTTCTCATCGCCATACTCCGCAGTGAAGACTGGTAAGTAGCAGTTAAGTCGAGTTGGGAAAGGTCGACCAGAAAGCGCGATATCACTTGTAGGATTTTTCACTATCAGTGGCATCTGCCCCGCTGGAATCCTGCGGCCTTTCCTTTGTATCGCCCTCCCTCGCCCTTTCTTTATGCACCTCCATCCTCTGCTCTTGTTCACCTGACAATATTGACAGGTAGCAGTCATTTTGCTGACCGGGTCCAGGGTTTATAAAGGAGGCTCTCGATTCTCCGGTTTCCACCTCTCTGCTGGCGTTTTCCCTGTATGCACAAACAAAGAAAATCCGTGATGGCCGTCACTGCGTTACTCGCACTCATCGCAGTGGGTATCTGGATGGCGACCCGCCCCGCCGAGAAGAAAGTCAGCGCTCCGGCCGCAGTGCCGGTTCAGGTGATTCATGTCGAGCAGAAGGACGTGCCGCGCTACGTGACCGGCATCGGCTCGGTGCTGTCGCTGCAAAGCGTGGTGATTCGTACCCAGGTGGATGGCATCCTGACCAGGCTGCTGGTCAAGGAAGGGCAACAGGTCAAGGCCGGGGATCTGCTGGCCACCATCGATGACCGCGCCATTCGCGCAGCCCTGGAACAGACCAAGGCGCAATTGAGCCAGAGCCAGGCGCAACTGGACGTGGCACAAGTGGACCTCAATCGCTACAAGCTGCTGACTGTCGACAACAGCATCTCCAAACAGCAATACGACCAGCAACAGGCGCTGGTCAATCAGCTCAAGGCCACGGTGCAGGGTAACCAGGCGTCGATCAACGCATCGCAGGTGCAACTGTCCTACACCCAGATTCGCTCGCCGGTGACGGGCCGCGTCGGCATTCGCAATGTCGATGAGGGCAACTTCCTGCGCGTCAGCGATGCGACGGGGCTGTTTTCAGTGACCCAGATTGACCCGATATCCGTGGAGTTTTCCCTGCCACAGCAAATGCTCCCCACCCTGCACGACTTGCTCGCCTCCCCTGCACCGGCCAAGGTCAACGCCTATGTGGGCGAAGCAGGCAATGGCGCGCCGCTGGGCGAAGGCACGTTGACGTTGATCGACAACCAGGTCGCGGCCACCACCGGCACCATCCGCGCCAAGGCAGTATTCGATAACGCCGCCGAAAAACTCTGGCCCGGCCAGTTGGTCAGCGTACGGATTCAGACGGCAATTGACCGTGGTGCGCTCAAGGTCCCGCCGCAAGTGGTGCAGCGTGGCATCGATCAGCATTTCGTTTACCGGGTCAAAGGCGACAAGGTCGAAGTGGTGCCGGTCAAAGTGCTGTACCAGGACAGCGACCTGATGCTGATCAGCGGCGTCAGCGCCAACGACGTACTGGTCAGTGATGGTCAGTCGCGCCTGAAGAACGGCGCGCACATCGAAGTGGTCAAGCCGGGCGATGTTGATACCCTGGCCGATGCCAGCACCGCCGAGGCCTCCAAATGAAAGGCCATGGCTCGATTTCCGCCTGGTGTGTAAATCACCCGATTGCCACCGTGCTGCTGACCTTCGCCCTCGTGCTGCTGGGTTGCATCGCCTTTCCTCGCCTGCCGGTGGCGCCGTTGCCCGAGGCGGAATTTCCGACCATTCAGGTCAGCGCCACCTTGCCCGGCGCCAGCCCGGAGACCATGGCCTCATCGGTGGCGACGCCGCTTGAAGTGCAGTTCAGCGCCATCCCCGGCATGACCCAGATGACGTCCAGCAGCGCCCTTGGCTCGACCAACCTGACCCTGCAATTCGTGCTGAACAAGAGCATCGACACCGCAGCGCAGGAGGTTCAGGCCGCGATCAACACCGCCTCGGGCCGACTGCCCGCAGATCTTCCGACCGCGCCGACCTGGCGCAAGGTCAACCCGGCGGACAGCCCGGTACTGATCCTCAGCGTCAGTTCCAATCTGATGCCGGCCACGGAGCTGAGTGACGTCACCGAATCCCTGCTGGCCCGTCAGCTGAGCCAGATCAACGGTGTAGGCCAGGTCGCGATTACCGGTCAGCGGCGCCCGGCGATTCGCGTGCAGGCGGCGCCGGAAAAACTCGCTTCCATCGGACTGACCCTCGCCGACCTGCGCGGCGCGTTGCAGCAGACCAGCCTCAACCTGGCCAAGGGTGCGCTGTACGGCAAGGACAGTGTCTCCACCCTGGCCTCCAACGACCAGTTGTTCCAGGCCAAGGACTACGATCAGTTGATCGTTTCCTACAAGGACGGCGCCCCCGTTCACCTGCGTGATGTGGCGAAGGTCATCGACGGCTCGGAAAACGCCTACGTCAACGCCTGGTCCGGCGATCAGCAGGGCGTGAACATCGTGGTGTTCCGCCAGCCCGGCGCCAACATCGTCGAGACCGTGGACCGCGTACTGGGCGAATTGCCACGCTTGCAGGAAATGCTCCCGGCCTCGGTGGATGTCTCGGTGCTCAGCGATCGCACCAAAACCATTCGCGCCTCGCTGCATGAAGTGGAAATGACCCTGCTGATCGCCATCGGGCTGGTGATTGCGGTCATGGCGCTGTTCCTGCGCCAGCTTTCGGCAACCCTGATCGTGACCGCCGTGCTGGGGGTGTCGCTGGTCGCCAGTTTCGCCCTGATGTATGTGCTGGGCTTCAGCCTGAACAACCTGACGCTTGTAGCGATTGTGGTGGCCGTCGGCTTTGTGGTCGACGACGCCATCGTGGTGGTGGAGAACATCCACCGACACCTGGAAGCCGGCGAAAGCATGCGCGACGCGGCCATCAAGGGCGCGGGCGAGATCGGCTTTACCGTGGTGTCGATCAGCTTCTCGCTGGTGGCGGCGTTCATTCCGCTGCTGTTCATGGGCGGTGTGGTCGGGAGGCTGTTCAAGGAGTTCGCACTGACGGCGACCTCGACGATTCTGATCTCGGTGGTCGTTTCGCTGACCCTGGCGCCGACCCTGGCCGCGCTGTTCATGCGCGCACCCAAGCACGATGCCCACGCCAAGCCGGGCTTTGGCGAAAAACTGCTCGCCCGTTATGCCCGTGGCGTGCGTTACGCCCTGGCCCATCAACGCCTGATGCTGGGCGTTTTCGGTCTGACTTTGGTGCTGGCGGTGGCCGGCTACGTGCTGATTCCCAAGGGTTTCTTCCCCGTGCAGGACACCGGCATGGTGCTGGGTACCAGTGAGGCGGCTGCCGATATTTCCTACCCGGACATGGTCGAGAAGCACAAGCAACTGGCGAAGATCATCGGCGAGGACCCGGCCGTCAAAGCCTTCTCGCACTCGGTGGGCGTGAGCGGCAGCAACCAGACCATCGCCAACGGCCGCGTGTGGATCGCGCTGAAAGACCGTGGCGACCGCGACGTTACCGCCAGCCAGTTCATCGACCGGATCAGGCCCAAGCTTGCGAAGATTCCCGGCATCGTCTTGTACCTGCGGGCCGGGCAAGACATCAACCTCAGTTCCGGCCCAAGTCGCGCCCAGTATCAGTACGTGCTCAAGAGCAACAACGGCGCCCTGCTCAACGAGTGGACACAAAAGCTCACGGAAAAACTCAAGACCATCCCGGCCTTCCGTGACCTGTCCAACGACCTGCAACTGGGCGGCAGCGTGACTCACCTGGACATCGACCGCAGCGCCGCCGCGCGCTTCGGGCTGACCACCTCTGACGTCGACCAGGCGCTGTACGACGCCTTCGGCCAGCGGCAGATCAACGAATACCAGACCGACATCAACCAGTACAAAGTCATTCTCGAACTCGACCCGTCGCAACGCGGCAAGGCCGAGAGCCTGAACTACTTCTACCTGCGCTCGCCGCTGACCAACGAGATGGTGCCGCTGTCGGCACTGGCCAAGGTCGGCGCGCCGAAGATGGGGCCGCTGTCGATCAGCCACGACGGCATGTTCCCGGCGGCCAACCTGTCGTTCAACCTGTCGGCAGGCGTGGCTCTGGGCGATGCGGTGCAGTTGCTCGATCAGGCCAAGAACGAGATCGGCATGCCGGCCTCGATCATCGGCAACTTCCAGGGCGCGGCCCAGGCCTTCCAGAGTTCGCTGGCCAACCAGCCGTGGCTGATCCTCGCGGCACTGGTGGCGGTGTACATCATTCTGGGCGTGCTGTACGAAAGCTTCGTGCACCCACTGACGATCATCTCCACCTTGCCCTCGGCCGGTATCGGCGCGCTGTTGCTGCTGTGGCTGATGGGCCAGGATTTCTCGATCATGGGTCTGATCGGTATCGTGTTGCTGATCGGCATCGTCAAGAAGAACGGCATCCTGCTGGTGGACTTTGCCCTGGAGGGTCAGCGCCATCGCGGCCTGTCGCCACAGGATGCGATTTACGAGGCGTGCCTGACGCGCTTCCGCCCGATCATCATGACCACTCTGGCGGCATTGCTCGGTGCCTTGCCGCTGATGCTCGGCTATGGTGTGGGGGCAGAGTTGCGTCAGCCACTGGGGATTGCGGTGGTGGGCGGATTGCTGGTGAGCCAGGCACTGACGCTGTTCACGACGCCGGTCATTTACCTGCAACTGGAGCGGATTTTCCATCGCAGGCACCCGACCGCCACCCCGACAGCGCCCTCAGCCGGCAAGAAGCCTGCCGCCCTGCTGGTGACTGAAAAGTGAGCATCAGAGAAGTGAGCACCAGAGAATTGAGAGTGCACCCATGCGTGTCCTGATTATCGAAGACGAAGAGAAGACCGCCGACTACCTGCATCGCGGCCTCACCGAACAGGGTTACACCACCGATGTCGCGCGCGACGGCATCGAAGGCCTGCACATGGCGCTGGAAGGCGAGTACGGGGTGATCATCCTCGACGTCATGCTGCCCGGCCTGGACGGCTATGGCGTCCTGCGGGCCCTGCGCGCGCGCAAGCAGACACCGGTGATCATGCTCACCGCGCGGGAAAACGTCGACGACCGTATTCGCGGCCTGCGCGAGGGCGCCGACGACTACCTGGGCAAGCCGTTCTCATTCCTGGAACTGGTGGCGCGCCTGCAGGCCCTGACCCGCCGCAGCGGCGGCCACGAGCCGGTGCAGATCAGCATCGCCGACCTGTGGATCGACCTGATCAGCCGCAAGGCCACCCGCGCGGGCGCTCGTCTGGACCTGACCGCCAAGGAGTTTTCGCTGCTCAGCGTGCTGGCGCGGCGACACGGGGAAATCCTCTCGAAAACCTCGATTGCCGAGATGGTCTGGGACATCAATTTCGACAGTGACGCCAACGTGGTCGAGGTGGCGATCAAGCGCCTGCGGGCCAAGCTCGACGGCCCGTTCGAACAGAAACTGCTGCACACCATCCGCGGCATGGGGTATGTGCTGGAGAGCCGTCGTGTCTAGCAACTCCATCGCCCTGCGCCTGTCCGGCCTGTTCGCCATGGTGGCGCTGCTGGTGTTCCTGCTGATCGGCTGGGCGCTCTACCTGCAGGTGGGCAAGAACCTTGGGTTGCTGCCTCAGGCTGAAGTCGATGCCCGTTACAGCGTGCTGGAATCACAGGTGCAGCGTTTCGGTGATCTTGAGCATTGGGGCAAACTCAGCACCAAGCTCAAGCTGCTCAGCGAGGAAGACAAGCGGTTGCGATTCTGGGTGGTCAGCGACAATCCCTCTTACGAGTTCGGTAACCCCGGCCCTGCTATCCGCGAATTCGCCCGTGGGCCATTGGGCATGCGCGACCTTTCCCTGAGCGATCACGATTATCCGTTCAAGGTGCTGGTCAGTGAATTCCCGGCCAAGGATCAGCGTCCGCCCCTGCGATTCCTTACCGCCATTGACACCGAGACGTTCCGGCAAGCCCAGCACTCGCTGTTGATCGCGCTCATCAGCCTGGCGGCGATTGGCATTGCGCTGGCGTCGGCATTGGGTTACTGGGTGACGCGGATCGGTCTGAAGCCGCTGTACGCCCTGTCGCTGGAAGCGCGCAAACTGGCGCCTCCCCGGCTGTCCGGGCGTTTGCAGTTGTCTGCACTGCCGCCTGAACTGGACCAGTTCGTCACCTCGTTCAACTCGACGCTGGAGCGGGTCGAGCAGGCCTATGCGCGACTGGAGGGGTTCAACGCCGACGTCGCCCACGAACTGCGCTCGCCGCTGACCAACCTGATCGGCCAGACCCAGGTGGCGCTGACGCGGGGACGTTCGGCGGAGCATTATTTCGAAGTGCTGCAATCGAACCTGGAAGAACTGGAACGGCTGCGCTCGATCATCAACGACATGCTGTTCCTGGCCAGCGCCGATCAGGGCAGCAAGGCCACGGAACTGACCCAGGCATCCCTGGCCGGGGAAGTGGCGAAAACCCTGGATTACCTGGATTTCATTCTGGAAGACGCACAGGTACAGGTCGAGGTCCGGGGCGACGCCTGTGCACCCATCGAGAAAGCGCACTTGCGACGTGCGCTGATCAATCTGGTGCACAACGCCGTGCAGCACACTTCGCCTGGGCAGACCATCCATGTGGACATCAGCGACGAAGGTCATCATGTGAGCATCGGCGTCGCCAACCCCGGCGCGCAGATTTCCGGCGAGCACCTGCCCAAGCTGTTCGAACGCTTTTACCGGGTCGATGCTTCACGCACCAACAGCGGGGGGAATCACGGGCTGGGACTGGCGATCGTCAAGGCCATTGCGCTGATGCACGGCGGCACGGTCTTCGCCCGCAGCGAACAGGGCGTGAATACCTTCGGGATCAACCTGCCGATTTGAGGGGATATGGAATCCCGTTGTAGGAGCGCGCTTGCCCGCGACCGCGGTGTGTCTGTACCGATCGTGGTGACTGGCACACCGCGGTCGCGGGCAAGCGCGCTCCTACAACGTTCGTGACGGTCAGCCCTTCTTCACGAACTCGGACTTGAGCTTCATCGCGCCAATCCCGTCGATCTTGCAATCGATGTCGTGGTCGCCATCGACCAGGCGGATGTTCTTGACCTTGGTGCCGACCTTGACCACCAGGGATGAGCCCTTGACCTTCAGGTCCTTGATGACGGTCACCGTGTCGCCGTCCTGCAGCGTGTTGCCCACCGCATCCTTGATGATTTTCACATCATCGTCCGCGTCAGCCGCGCCGTTGGCGGACCACTCATGGGCGCATTCCGGGCAGACGAGCTGGGCGCCGTCTTCGTAGGTGTACTCGGAATTGCATTTGGGGCACGGCGGTAAGCTCACGATGGATCTCGCATCACAATGGAATAGGCGCGCGATTATAAGGGTTTTTCTTACCTGAGACGCAAACCCTGTAGGAGTGAGCTTGCCCGCGACGGCGCCATGTCTGTATCCGTCGTGGTGACTGACACACCGCTGTCGCGGGCAAGCGCGCTCCTACAGGGTCGTGAATACTATGCGAGCGCGGTATCCATCACCATCATCAGGCAGAACCCCACCAGCAGCCCGAAGCTGGCGATCTTGTCGTGGCCGTTGCGGCGGGACTCGGGGATGATTTCGTGCACCACCACCAACAACATCGCACCGGCCGCCAGCGCCAGGCCCACCGGCAGTAACATCGCAGCGACTTCAACGAGCCAGGCGCACAGTACGGCAAACACCGGCTCCACCAGCCCGGAGGCAGCTCCGATCAGAAAGGCGTTGAGCCGGGACATGCCCGCCGCCGCCAGCACCAGCGCAATCACCAGCCCTTCGGGCACGTCCTGCAAGGCGATACCCATCGCCAGGCTGTCAGCGTGGGCCAGGCCGCCGCCCGCCGACACGCCCACCGCCATGCCTTCCGGGATGTTGTGGGCAATGATGGCGATGACAAACAGCCAGATATTCGAGGGAATGGCCGGTTTTTCGGCCACGTCCGATAAGTGCGGCCCCTGAGACACCAGGGTGTCGACGATGAACAGCCCCACGGCGCCAGCCAGAATGCCGGCACTGACCAGCGCACCTGCGCCCCATGGGGTCAAGCCCAGGCCTTGGGCAGCGCCCAGGCCCGGCACGATCAGGGAAAAGGCCGTGGCGGCGAGCATGATGCCCGCGCCGAACCCCAGCAATGCGTCGGACACCGCCACCGGCATCCCGCGGATCACCAGCACCGGCACCGCGCCCAGGGCCGTGCCCAAGGCGCACATTGCACCGCCTTCCAGCGCTCGAAGCATCCTGGGTTCCAGGCTCAACCAGGACAAACCCTGGGCAATCAGCAGCCCTGTGCCGGCCAACAGCAAAAATGAACCCAAGGCCAGACGCAACAGCCTGACGCTGCCGATAGTGAGGAATTCCGAGCGCATAGATCGCCTGCTTATTGTTGTGAATTCAAGAAATCGCAGCGCTGTAACGCTTGGCCACTTCGTCCCAGTTGACGACGTTGTAGAAGGCGGCGATGTATTCCGGGCGACGGTTCTGGTAGCGCAGGTAGTAGGCGTGCTCCCAGACGTCCAGGCCGAGGATCGGCGTGTTGCCGTTCATCAGCGGGCTGTCCTGGTTGCCGCTGCTTTCCACCACGAGTGTCTTCTGGGGGGTGACGCTCAGCCAGGCCCAGCCGCTGCCGAAACGGGTCAGCGCAGCCTTGGTGAAGGCGTCCTTGAACGCTTCGATGCCGCCCAGTTGCTCATCAATGGCCTTGGCCAGTGCACCCGTTGGCAGACCGCCGCCTTTAGGGCTCATCACTTCCCAGAACAGCGAGTGGTTGGCGTGACCGCCACCCTGGTTGATCACCGCCGGACGCAGTTTTTCAGGAAGCTGGCCGACGCTGGCCACCAGTTTCTCGATGGGCCACTCGGCGTACTCGGTGCCGTCAACAGCGGCATTGAGGTTGTTGATGTAGGTCTGGTGGTGCTTGGTGTAATGGATTTCCATGGTCTGCGCATCGATGTGCGGCTCAAGGGCATCGTAGGCGTATGGCAAGGCAGGCAAGGTATACGGCATATCAATGGACTCCGAAGGACAAGGTGCCGGCGGCAGCGGCGTTGCGCTGTAGCGCCGAGCGTGAGTGTTCGCCGCTGCTGTTGAGCAGGCGATGGGTGCGTGGGTATTCACCGTGTTCGTTGATGAAGCCCAACAGTTCGCTGTAGGTCTTGTTGCTGTGGCGGAACGCGGCCTGACGCAAGCCCGCGCTCAGGCGCTGGTTCTGGATCACCTGCAACAGCCGCTGGTGCGCCGAGCACAGGTACTCGGCGCTCTCCTCCGGTTGATTGAGGCTCAGGTGCAGGTCCGCCAGGTTGTGGTGGGAAATCACGAACGCCGCCACCGCCTCGTCCGGGTCGCTCCAGCGCTCGAGCAGCACCTGGGCCAGCGCCAGCGCTTGCAGGTACAGCTCGCGCGCGTCGATCAGGTCGCCACGGTTGAAACAGCTATTGCCTTTGAGAATGGTGCTTTTCCAATGCTCCATGGCGCGTCTCCTGAGACGGGGCGTGGGTGGTGGCGACGGCGGGTCAGATCCCGCCGGCAGTGAGTTTTTCCGGGTTGAGCAGGTTTTCCAGCTGGACGCGATCAAGTTCGGTGTGCTCAAGGGCCACGTCGATGATCGGCCGACCTTCGCTGTAGGCGGTCTTGGCGATGTGCGCAGCCTTCTGGTAGCCGATGATCGGGTTCAGCGCGGTGACCAGAATCGGGTTGCGCGACAAGGCTTCCTTGAGCTTGGCTTCGTTGACCTTGAAGGTGGCGATGGCCTTGTCCGCCAGCAGGCGGCTGGAGTTGGCCAGCAGCTCGATGCTTTGCAGCAGGTTGTGGGCGATGATCGGCAGCATCACGTTCAGCTCGAAGTTGCCCGACTGCCCCGCGACGGTGATCGCCGCATCGTTGCCGATGACTTGCGCGGCAACCATGGCGGTGGCTTCCGGAATCACCGGGTTGACCTTGCCTGGCATGATCGAGGAGCCCGGCTGCAGGGCTTCCAGTTCGATCTCGCCAAGGCCTGCCAGGGGGCCGGAGTTCATCCAGCGCAGGTCGTTGGCGATTTTCATCAGCGACACGGCAGTGGCCTTGAGCTGGCCGGAGACTGCAACGGCGGTGTCTTGCGAGCCGATCAGCGCGAACAGGTCCTTGCCCGGCACGAAGCCGACTTCGCTCAGGCGACTCAGATGGCCGGCAAAGCGCGAAGCGAATTCAGGGTGAGCATTGATGCCGGTGCCCACGGCGGTGCCGCCCTGAGCCAGCGCCTGAAGGCTGGGCAGCAGGTTCTCGATGTGTTCGACGTTGGCCTTGAGCTGTTGCGCCCAGCCGTTGAGGACCTGGCTCATGCGCACCGGCATGGCGTCCATCAGGTGCGTGCGGCCGGTCTTGACGAACGAGTGAACCTGTTCGGCCTTGCGCTCGGTGACCTGGATCAGGTGCGCCAGCGCCGGCAACAGCTGCTCATGGATCGCCAGCGCGGCGCTGACGTGGATGGTGGTCGGGATGATGTCGTTGCTGCTCTGGCCGCAGTTGACGTGATCGTTGGCATTCACCGGCTCGCCCAGCACACGGCTGGCGAGGGTCGCGATCACCTCGTTGGCGTTCATGTTGGTGCTGGTGCCGGAGCCGGTCTGGAACACGTCCACCGGAAAATGCGCCATGTAGTCGCCTGACAGCAGTTCCTTGCAGGCGGTGACGATGGCTTTGCTCTGGCCTTCGCTGATCTGCTTGAGTTCGAGGTTGGCCTGGGCGGCAGCGGACTTGGCCAGCAGCAATGCACGGACAAACTGGGCCGGCATGCGCAGCCGGCTGATCGGGAAGTTGTTCACCGCACGCTGGGTCTGCGCGCCGTACAGGGCCTCGGTCGGGACCTGCAACTCGCCCATGCTGTCGCGTTCAATACGGGTATTACTCATCAAGAGATCCTTGCATCAGTTCAGCGAGAGAAATCGAGGGCTGCAACACGCAGGTCGCCAGTTGATGGGCGAAGGCCTGCCAGCGTTGGCGTTGATGATTGCTGTGGGCGAGCACCTTGAGGTCGCGCAACGGGCGCCAGGCCTGATCCAGGCACAGGCAGCGCCAGTGCCAGGGCAGCGCAGTGTCACGGGCGGTGTCGAGCAGCAGGCGGAAGGTGCTTTCGGCGATGAGGGTCTGCGGGGTGGCCGTGAAGCGCGCCAGATACCGGCCTTCGGCCAGGTAATGCTCGATGCCCCGCGGCTCGTCCGGCGCCACGGCGCAGCGTACGCGCAAACTCAGCGCGCGCCAGTTTTCCAGGTAAGGCGATTCGTGGAGGACAGTGCTCATGACCCCGGGCTCATTTAGCGAATGATATTCATTATTAAATGAGTTTAAGAATCAAAACAACCCCGACATTGAGTACCACCCCGTAGGAGCGCGCTTGCCCGCGACTGCGGTGTGTCAGTTACCCCATCAGGGACAGGCCACCGCGGTCGCGGGCAAGCGCGCTCCTACAGGGGCGGTGGTGGGGCAAAGAAAAAGGCCTGCGCCGAATCCGGGGCAGGCCTTTGGGTTACTGCGTTAACGGGGGAATTCAGCTTCCCGCCACCATCATCTTCTCGATCAGCACAGACCCCGTGCGAATGTTGCTGCGGATCTCCAGATCGCTGCCAACGGCGACGATCTGCTTGAACATGTCGCGCATGTTGCCGGCAATGGTCACTTCCTGGACGGCGAACTGGATCTCGCCGTTCTCGACCCAGTAACCCCCCGCGCCTCGGGAATAGTCACCGGTGACCATGTTCAGGCCGCTGCCCATCAGCTCGGTGACCAGCAGGCCACGGCCCATGCGCCGGATCAGCGCGGCCTGGTCTTCCGTGCCGTGGGACACGAACAGGTTGTGCACGCCGCCGGCGTTGGCGGTGCTTGGCAGGCCCAGCTTGCGGCCCGAGTAAGTGCTGAGGATGTAGGACACCAGATCGCCGTTTTCGACGAACGGCTTGGCGTAGGTCGCCAGGCCGTCACCGTCGAACGCCGCGCTGCCCATGGCGCGCATCAGGTGTGGGCGCTCGTCGATGGTCATCCACTCCGGGAACAGCCGCTGACCCATGGCGCCTTCGAGGAACGACGACTTGCGGTACAGGTTGCCGCCGGAAATCGCTCCAAGGAAACTGCCGAACAGACCGCCCGCCAGTTCCGCCGAAAACAGCACCGGCACCTCACAGGTCGGCACCGGGCGCGCGCCAAGGCGGCTGGCGGCGCGCTCAGCAGCCTTCTTGCCGATCAGTCTGGCGTCCATCAGCAGCTCGCCCTGACGGTTCACGTCGTACCAGTAATCACGCTGCATCTGGCCGTCTTTTTCGGCGATCATCACGCAACTGAGGCTGTGGCGCGTCGACGCATAACCGCCGATGAAGCCGTGGCTGTTGCCGTACACGCGGCAGCCCTGATGCACGTTCAGGGTGGTGCCGTCGGCGTTCTTGATCCGGCTGTCGGCATCGAAAGCTGCCGCTTCGCAGATCAACGCCTTCTCGATGGCCTGCTCAGGGCTGATGTCCCAAGGGTGGAACAGGTCAAAATCCGGTTGTTCCCGGGCCATCAGCGCGGCATCGGCCAGGCCCGAGCTTTCGTCTTCGGAGGTGTGTTTGGCGATGGCCAGTGCCGCCGCGACGGTTTCGCGAATGGCATCCGGGCCGCTGGCCGAGGTGCTGGCCGAGCCTTTGCGGTGGCCCACATACAAGGTGATGCCAAAACCCTGGTCACGGTTGAACTCGACGGTTTCGACTTCGCGCTGGCGAACCGACGTCGACAGCCCCTGCTCCAGCGACACAGCGACTTCACAGGCACTCGCGCCCTGGCGTTTGGCTTCGGCGACGATCTGCTCGACCTGCTGCTGCAGGGCTGGCAAAGCCTGTGGGCCGACGCTTTCTGATGCACTCATGACTTACTCCATCAAATTCCGATTTCGGCAGCCGGGCCGGACAATTGGTCCCTGACTGGTTATCATGGCGGCGTTTATTTGCGGACGGCCCCCATGGTTGATTCTTACGACGACTCCTTCGACGGAGAGAAAAGCAAATCCCAGGTCAAACGAGAGCTCGCCGCTCTGGTGGATCTGGGTGAACGCTTGACGACATTCAAACCCGATGTGCTGGCCAAGCTGCCTCTGACCGACGAATTGCGTCGCGCACTGGCCGATGCTCCCAAGCACACCGCGCATATCGCGCGCAAACGCCACATTTCCTTCATTGGCCGGCTGATGCGCGACCAGAACCTGGATGAAATCCTGGTCCTGCTCGATCAGCTCGATGCCTCCACGCGTCAATACAACGAGCGTTTCCACAACCTGGAACGCTGGCGTGATCGCCTGACCGGCGGCACCGACGAGACGCTTGAGCAGTTCGTGGTCGAATACCCCGATGCCGACCGCCAGCAACTGCGTTCGCTGATCCGTCAGGCCCAGCACGAAGCCAAGCAGAACAAGGCCCCTACCGCGTCCCGTAAAATCTTCAAATACATCCGCGACCTGGACGAAACCAAGCGCGGGTTGCGTTAAATCTGCTGCTCACCTGCTACACCCTGCTTCCTGTAGGAGCGCGCTTGCCCGCGAAAGCGGTGTGTCAGCCGACATCAAGGTGTCTGGCCTGACGCCATCGCGGGCAAGCGCGCTCCTACGGGGGCAGCGTCCACCTTACCCGCCTGTACCACCCACAGTGATCGCATCGATCTTCAGCGTCGGCTGACCCACACCTACCGGCACTGACTGCCCGTCCTTGCCGCACGTCCCCACGCCGCTGTCCAGCGACAGGTCGTTGCCGACCATCGACACCCGGCTCATGCACTCCGGACCGTTGCCGATCAGCGTCGCGCCCTTGACCGGCGCGGTGATCTTGCCGTCTTCGATCAGGTAGGCCTCACTGGTGGAGAACACGAATTTGCCGCTGGTGATATCGACCTGGCCACCGCCAAGGTTGGCGCAGTAGATGCCTTTCTTCACCGACGCGATGATTTCAGCCGGATCGCTCTGGCCGCCCAGCATGTAGGTGTTGGTCATGCGCGGCATCGGCAGGTGCGCGTAGGACTCGCGACGGCCGTTACCGGTGCGCGCCACGCCCATCAGGCGGGCGTTGAGCTTGTCCTGCATGTAGCCCTTGAGCACGCCGTTCTCGATCAGCGTGGTGCATTCGGTCGGCGTGCCTTCGTCGTCCACGCTCAGCGAGCCGCGACGCCCGGCCAGGGTGCCGTCATCGACGATGGTGCAGAGCTTGGAAGCAACCATTTCGCCCATGCGCCCGCTGTAGGCCGAACTGCCCTTGCGGTTGAAGTCGCCTTCCAGGCCGTGGCCCACGGCTTCGTGCAGCAGCACACCGGACCAGCCGGAACCCAGCACCACTGGCAGCGTGCCAGCCGGGGCCGGAATCGCTTCCAGATTGACCAGCGCCTGACGCAGCGCTTCGCGGGCATAGCCCATGGCGCGGTCTTCCTGGAGGAAATAACGATAATCGGTACGCCCGCCGCCGCCGTGGCCGCCGCGCTCGCGACGGCCGTTCTGCTCGACGATCACGCTGACGTTGAAGCGCACCAGCGGGCGCACGTCAGCGGCCAGGCCGCCATCGGTGGAGGCCACCAGAATGCGTTCCCAGACCCCGGCCATGCTCACCGAAACCTGCTGGATACGCGGGTCCAGGGCGCGGGTGGCGGCATCGACGCGCTTGAGCAGATCGACCTTTTCAGCGCGGGTCATGACTTCCAGCGGGTTGTCCGGCGCGTAGAGCTGGGCCACGTCCTGGGTGGTGAAGGCCTGCACGCGACCATTTTGCCCCGCGCGGGAGATCGAGCGGGCCGCACGGGCGGCCTGGCTCAGGGCCTCAGGGGTGATCGCGTTGCTGTAGGCAAAACCGGTTTTCTCACCCGATTGCGCACGCACGCCGACGCCCTGATCAAGATTGAAACTGCCTTCCTTGACGATGCCGTCTTCCAGCGCCCAGGACTCGGAAATCTGGCCCTGGAAATACAGGTCGGCAGCGTCGATCCCGGGACCGGCAAGCTCCCCCAGCACCGATTGCAGGCTGTCGATGCTCAGGCCGCCTGGCGCCAGAAGGTGTTCGCTGACAGAGGACAAGTCGCTCATATTCACTCCGGGGTATTGGCAGGCCGCAAGGCGTCCTGCGAAAAAAATCGCCGGTGGTTGGTAACCGGCATCCGCGCCCGTATGGACGCTTGCTCTTCACTGTCTCGTTGGCCCAGCAGCACGGCTTCACCCTGTGCCTGCTCGGCCAGCACGCGGCCCCATGGATCTATGATCGCTGCGTGCCCAAATGTTTCCCTTGGCCCCGGATGAACCCCGCCCTGCGCGGCCGCCAGCACATAGCACTGGGTTTCGATGGCACGCGCGCGCAGCAGGATTTCCCAGTGCGCCGCGCCGGTCACGGCGGTAAAGGCCGACGGCGCGGTAATCAATTCGGCCCCGGCTTCTCGCAGGGCTGTGTACAACTCGGGGAAGCGCAGGTCGTAACACACGGTCAGACCCAGCTTGCCCACGGGTGTATCGGCCACCACCACGTTGTTGCCGTGGGCGTAGTCGTCGGATTCGCGATAGCGGCCACGGGCGTCGGCCACGTCCACATCGAACAGATGCAGCTTGTCGTAGCGCGCCACCTGCTGGCCCTGATCGTCGATCAGCAACGAGCACGCCGTGACCTTGCCGTCTGGCTGGCCCTGGGGCGGCAGCGGCAATGTCCCGGCGACTATCCATAACTTGAGGTCACGGGCGGCGAGTTTCAACCATGGCAGGATAGGTCCTTCGCCCAGGGCTTCGGCGCGACCGATGGCAGCGACGTCACGCCGGCCCATGGCCGTGAAGTTCTCGGGGAGCACGGCAAGCCTAGCACCCGATGCGGCAGCCTGTTCCAGCAGCGCCCGGGCGCGGGCCAGATTGGCCTGGACATCGCTCTGGCTGACCATCTGAATCACAGCGAAGGACATTGAACGCTCCTTGATCGATAGAACTGCACTGTACTCCAAGACAGCCCCAAGAGCGCGCACCGGGAACCGGGGATGCCGGAGGAATCCGGTGTCGCCTCGGTCCCGTAGGAGCGCGCTTGCCCGCGATGGCGTCGTTTCAGCCAACACATGTGTAGCTGACCCACCGTAATCGCGGGCAAGCGCGCTCCTACAGGCGCCTGGCCTGGTCTGGCCTTACTGTGGTTTCTCGAACGGCTTGTCGAAGGTGATTTTAGGCTCTTTCCACGGGCCTTCGACCTTGTATTGCACGCTGGCGAAGCGCGCGACGCGATCACCCAGCAGCTTGTCGACCAGAAACAGTGCCCCGCCAATGGCTGGCGCGCCGACGATCAGCGCGGCAATCGGCAGGTTGTTGGTCACAGGCAACGTCACCAGCAGCTTCGCATCGACCCGGTCGCGGACCATGTCCAGCGTGCCGTTGAGCTCCAGATTGCTCGACGGCCCGATCATGGTGATCGGGTCGCGGGTCACGTAGACGCCATCGCTGGCCACCAGCAGCCCTTTGACCCGGTCATAGCTCAAGCCCTTGCTCAGCAGGTCCGAGAAGTCCAGGCGCAGGCGCCGCCCGATGGAGTTGAAGTTGAGCAGGCCAAACACCCGCAACGCCTGGGCGCCGCCCTCGACTTCCACGAACTGACCGTTCTTCAAGGTCGCATCCAGACTGCCGGAATAGCGCTTCAAGCCCACCCAGGCTGGCGAACCGGGCCAGCGGCCATCGGCGTTCATCTCGAACGACTGGCTGGTGACGGTCGGTGCAAAGCCCCAGGCTTTCAGCACGTCGGCCAGGTTCTTGCCCGCCACCTGGCCCTTGAACCAGCTGCTGGTCGAGCCCGGCGTGCCTTCCCAGCCGCCATTGCCGACCAGGGAGATGCCCTTGAGGCCCAGGTCCATGTCCGACAACTGGATGCCATTGGCCGTCGGACGCGCCTTGAGCGACCAGGCGCCCATCAGTTGATCGCCCTGGAACAGCTGGGTGATCTTGATGTTCATCGCCGGAATGTTGTGCGGATCGACGTCTGCCAGCGGATCCGGGGCGTTTTCCACCACGGCGGCGTTCGGGTCCGGCGCTGGCAGGCGCACGTAAAGCAGATTGATATCGACCGGCGTGGCCTTGCTGTCCGGCAAGGTCGCCGAGCCCTTGATTTTGGCGCTGTCCAGGGCCAGGCTCCAGCTGGCTTCGTTGCGCTTGAGCTGAACGCCAGCCTGATCCAGGGTCGTGCCCATGGCGGTCAGCTTGCCGATCTGCAGATCGACGCTGCTGAGCAACTGCTTGGCGCTGCCGCCTGGGTCATTGCCGGCGTAGCGTTGCGCCATCGCCTGCCAGGGCGCGATATCGAGCTCGGACAGCGAACCGCGCACACGCAGGCCCTTGGCATCCGGCACTACCGCCCCGCCTTCACCCAGAAACAACTCGCCACGCCCGTCGGCGAACTTGCCGGCGGGTGCCGCGAAGGCAAAATTCGCCAGATTGCCGTAGCCAACGCCGATACGCCGCTCGGCGCCTTGCAGGTTCATGCGGAAGTCGGTGTCGAGGGTGTCGTCGGCCGCCTTGCCAAACGGCGCAGGCAGATCGACCGTCACGCCCTTGAGGCTGGAGTTGATCTGCAACTGGCTGTCGGCGCCGTTGAGCGTCAACTGCAACTGATACGGCAAGTCACCGGACACCGGCAATGGCTGGGTGACGCCCAGCCAGTCGGTCAGGCGCTTGGTAGCGATCTGGCTGCTGGCAGCGATCCGGGTAACCAGCGCACCGGGTTTGCCTTCGGCGAAAATTTCTGCGTTCAGCGGCTTGTCGAAGGCCATGGCCTTGATGTTCTTGCCGCTCAGGCCCTTGTTGTAGTCGAAGCGGAAGTTGCCCTTGAGCTGGGTCAGGTCCAGCTCCGGGTCAGGCAACTTGAGGTGCGCGCTGTCGGTGTTGAAGTCCACCGCAACCTTGGGCTCCTGGCCCTTGACCAGCGGCACGTCCAGATTGATGTGGCCTTGCAGCGGCCCTTCGGCCTGCCAGCCGGCAAAGGTCTGGCCGGTGCCGATGGGCGCTTCCTGGAGGATCTTCATGCCGTCCTGCAGGCTGCCGTTGAAATCGCCGTCCACCAGCAGGTGGCTGGGCTGGCCGGACGGCACGTGGGGCACGTCCACGGCCACGTTGCGCACCTGGGTGTCGAGCAACTGGCCCTTGTTGGCGCGGATCCGCACGCCGCTGTTCTCGACGAACACGTTGCCGTCCACGCCAGTCAGTTGTGGCCAACCAGGCTGGAAGTCCAGGGTGGCGTTATGCACCTTGAAGAACAGGCTGATGACCCGCGCCACATCCGGCGCATCGTGGTTGATCGAGCCCTGGTACTGGAAAAAGCTCTGCTCGACGTCGCCCTTCACAATGGCCGTGCGCAACCAGTGATCCAGCGCCGGGCTCAGCACGGCGGGCAGGTATTTGCCGGTGTAGCGACCGTCGGCATCCACCAGCCCGACGCGCAGGTCCATGTAGTCTTCCTGATCGTGGTCGAAATGCAGGCGAATCAGGAAATCGGCGGCGATCTTGCCCTCATCCCCCAGCACCTTGATGTACGGCGCAATCAGCGTGAAACCCTGATCGTCCAGCGCCCAGGTCAGGCGTGCATCGGCGTGGCGGTAATTCCAGGCGTTCTTGAAGATCGGGTCCAGGTGCAGCATGAAATCGTCGGTGTTCAGGCGCAGTTCGCCGCCGCCGAGGTCACCGCTGATAGCGCCGCTGACGTTTCCTGCCGCGGGCGCGCCGTGGTAGGCGTCGAAGCCGACCTTGTCCAGATTCGCCGCAAAGCCCAGGCGCTTGGCACCTTCGGCCTTGGGACGGTAGTCGAGCAACACGTTGCGCAGGCCGCCGGTGACGTTCAGGTGATCGAGCACCACCATGAGCTTGTCCGGCAGTGGGGCCAGGGAATCGAGCAGCGGCGTGACCGGTGTCAGATCCAGCCGGTCGGCCTGTACGTGCCACAGCTCTTCGCTCTCAGACGTTGCCGCAGTCTGTGTCAGTTGCACCCGGCTTTCCCAGCGCTTGCTGGCGATGTCCATTGCCAGCGAATCCAGGGCCACGCTGAAACCCGTGTCGCTGCGCTGGAACCAGGCATTGAGCGCCAGGTTGTCCAGCTTCGACGACTTGCGATCCGCGTAAGCTCCTTTGAACTGCGGGGCGTTGATCCGGGCGACAGCGGTTTGCAGGTTGCCCTTGCCCCAGGTCAGCCAGAATTCGCCACCGGCCTTGAGGGTCTTGATGTGCAAGTCGCCGACCAGGCTCTTGGGCAGCCATTTGGACCAGTCGCTCTGGGGCACGCTCAGGTACGCCTCGGCCTCGGCGTCACGCCAGGCGCTGGCGCGGATCTTCGAGCGCACGTTGAGCGACAGCGGCTGGCCATCCGGCAGCGTCACCCGGGCGTCAAGGCGCTGGTGATAGCTGCCGGTGCGCAGGGTCATGCTGACGTAAGTCAGGGTCAGCGGGGATTGCTCGTAGGGTTGCAGGGTGATCTGGCTGTCGAACAACGACAGCTGCGACACCATGCGCATCTGGGTCAGGGCCTGCTCGGGGTCGAACGGTTTGTCGTCCTGCACGGGCAGCCCTTGCAGTGCCCAGTGGCCGTCCTTGTCCTCCTTGAGCGACAACTGCAGGCCGTCCACTTCCAGGCGGGCGAGGCGCACCTGACGCGCCTTGAGGCTGGCCCACAGGTCCGGCACTGCCCGAACCTGATCCAGGCGCACGGTGCCGGCGCCCTGCCCGACCATCACGTCGCGCGCCACGAATACAGGGGCAAAGCCGCTCCAGCTGCCTTCCAGGCGCCCGATATTGACCGGCATGCCCACGGCGGCCTGCGCCTTGACTTCGACGTCGGCGCGATACTCGGCCACCATCGGCACCAGCTCCCGGCCCACACTGACGTACAGCGCGACCAGCACCACGAACAGCGCGCACAGGCTTAGGCCCCAACGGGTCAGGGCCGCGAAGAATCGCGTCATACGCTCCATGCCACCGGGCCTCCGTGCACAGAGACTGCAAATGGCATCCGGCTCACTGGTGCGGTTGCGGGTATGTCCGGGTTTTGCTCATTTGTCACGCAGCAATCTCTGTGGAGGGCATCCATGCCTGCGGCCCCTGAGGGCTCGGTATTCTTTCAAGAAACGTTTTGAGCCAGATCAGAGCAGCACGACGTCATATTGTTCCTGGGAATACATGGTTTCGACCTGAAAACGGATGGTCCGGCCGATGAACACCTCGAGTTCCGCCACATTACCCGACTCTTCGTCGAGCAGGCGATCCACCACCTTCTGGTTGGCCAGCACCCTATATCCCAGCGCCTGGTAGGCACGAGCTTCGCGCAGAATCTCCCGGAAAATCTCGTAGCAAATGGTTTCAGGGGTTTTCAGCTTGCCCCGACCCTGGCAACTGCTGCAGGGCTCGCACAGCACCTGCTCAAGGCTTTCGCGGGTGCGCTTGCGCGTCATCTGCACCAGCCCAAGCTCCGTGATACCAATGATGTTGGTCTTGGCGTGATCACGCTCCAGCTGTTTTTCCAGCGTACGCAGCACCTGCCGCTGATGCTCGCCGTCTTCCATGTCGATGAAGTCGATGATGATGATGCCGCCCAGATTGCGCAGGCGCAGTTGGCGGGCAATCGCGGTGGCGGCTTCCAGGTTGGTCTTGAAGATGGTTTCTTCAAGGTTGCGATGGCCGACGAACGCGCCGGTATTCACGTCGATGGTGGTCATCGCCTCCGCCGGGTCGATCACCAGATACCCACCGGACTTGAGCGGCACCTTGCGCTCCAGGGCGCGCTGGATTTCGTCCTCGACACCGTAGAGGTCGAAGATCGGACGCTCGCCGGGATAGTGTTCGAGGCGGTCGGCGATTTCCGGCATCAGTTCGGCCACGAACTGAGTGGTCTTCTGGAAGGTTTCCCGCGAGTCGATGCGAATCTTCTCGGTGCGGGGGCTGACCAGATCGCGCAGGGTGCGCAGGGCCAGGCCCAGGTCTTCGTAGATGACGCTGGCCGGGCTGATGGTCTTGATCTGCTCGCTGATCTGATCCCACAGGCGACGCAGGTAGCGGATGTCCATCATGATCTCATCGGCACCGGCGCCTTCGGCGGCTGTGCGCAGGATGAACCCGCCCTTCTCCTTGATCCCTTCCTTGGCCACGCAGTCAGTGACCACCTGCTTCAAGCGCTCGCGCTCGGCTTCGTCTTCGATCTTCAGGGAAATGCCGACGTGGGCGGTGCGCGGCATGTACACCAGGTAGCGCGACGGAATGGACAACTGAGTTGTCAGACGCGCGCCCTTGCTGCCAATCGGGTCCTTGGTGACCTGCACCACCAGGCTTTGGCCCTCGTGGACCAGCGAACTGATGGTCTCCACGGCCGGGCCTTCGCGCATGGAAATTTCCGAGGCGTGAATGAACGCGGCGCGGTCCAGGCCGATGTCGATGAACGCCGCCTGCATGCCGGGCAGCACCCGCACGACCTTGCCTTTGTAGATGTTGCCGACGATCCCGCGACGCTGGGTCCGCTCGACGTGAACCTCTTGCAACACACCGTTCTCGACGACGGCCACGCGCGACTCCATCGGCGTGATGTTGATCAGAATCTCTTCACTCATGGCTTGTTACCTTCCAGGCATTGCCAACAGGGTATGCCGAAACGCTGCAGGATTTCTGCGGTTTCGCACAAAGGCAGGCCGACCACTGCGGAATAACTGCCGCTCAGATGTTCCACGAACACGGCGCCCAGTCCTTGAATCCCGTAGCTGCCAGCCTTGTCGCACGGCTCGCCACTGGCCCAGTAGGCGCGGGCTTCTTCAGTGGAAATCGCGCGGAAACGCACGCGGCTGGTGATCACGCGAGTCTCGCAGTGCTGCTCGTCGACCACGGCGATGGCGGTCAGGACTTCGTGTTCGCGGTTGGACAGGGCGGCGAGCATGGCCAGGGCGTCCGCCTCATCGACGGGTTTGCCGAGGATGCGGCCATCGAGCACCACGGCGGTGTCGGCGCCGAGCACGCAGGCGGTGGGGTACGCAGGGTCATTGGCCAGTTGCAACAGACCGGCATCGGCCTTGCCACGGGCAAGACGCTCGACATAGGCGGCCGGGGTTTCGTGGTCAAGCGGGGTTTCGTCGATATCGGCGGCGAGCGTGGTGAACGGCACGCCGATCTGGGTCAGCAATTCCCGGCGACGCGGGGAGCCGGAGGCGAGCAGAAGTTGTGGCATGGGACGTCTCCGTGTCAGTGATCACAAGCTTAGGCGTTGCGTGAAAACGGGTGACGCTTCCGTCGATCCTCGCCGCAGATCCCGCTTCTGCCCGAAGGGCGTAGGAGCGTGGCTTGTCCCGCGATCTGCCGGGAACCGGCAGCAAAACCGGTGAATGCATTATGTCTGATGAAACCGGGCTGTATGGTTTCGCTGCCGCTACGCGCCAGATCGCGGGACAAGCCACGCTCCTACGGCCTGCGGCCAGAATCAAAAGCAGTCCTCAATTGATCTTCAAGCGCAACCGCAATCCGCGCAGGCCATAACTGACCCACGGCCACAGCAGGGCACTGACCAGAGCCGGCAACACCAGCGCCAGCGTCGGCTGGCGGTTGCCGGTCAATGCGCTGAGCCACAGCTGCACCAACTGCGCCAGGCCAAAGATCACCAGAATCACCAGGCATTGCTGCCACATCGGGAACATGCGCAGACGCTGCTGCAGCGACAGCACCAGAAAGGTAATCAGCGTCAGGATCAGCGCGTTCTGGCCAAGCAAGGTGCCATAGAGTACGTCCTCGGCAAGGCCCAGCATCCAGGCGGTAACCATGCCGATCTTGTGCGGCAATGCCAGCGCCCAGAACGCCAGCAGCAGCGCGAGCCAGAGCGGGCGGAAGATTTCCATGAATTGCGGAAGCGGAGAAACACTGAGCAGCAGGCCGATGACGAATGTCAGCCAGACCACCCAGCCGTTTCGCGCAGGGGCGTGACGAGCCATTATTCTTCCCTCTCGTGCGTTGCCGCAGGGGCCGGCGCAGGCGTTGCAGGCTTGGGCGCAGCGGGCTTGGCCGGTTGATGGGCAGGCGGTTTGCTCGCCGCAGGCTTGGCCGGCGTCGTTGCTGGCGTGTTGCTTGCCGGTGCAGCGGCAGGAGCGGCAGCCGGGGCCGTAGACGTGCTGTGGGCAGGTTTGGGCACGGTGGCCGGAACCACTGGCTTGTTCGGCGTCGCGGCGGGCGCAGCGCCCGGCACGGTGGCTGACGGCACGGCAGACGGATCGGCGGCCTGGCGGTCGAGTGATTCCTGCTGTTGCGCGGCATCGGCAGCGCGCTCTTCGGGCGAACGGCCATCAGAGAACACCAGCAGCAGGTAACGGCTGCGGTTCAGGGCGGCGGTCGGCACGGCGCGAACGATCGCGAACGGCTGGCCGGAGTCGTGAATCACTTCCTTGACCGTCGCCACCGGGTAACCCGCCGGGAAGCGCTGGCCCAGGCCGGAACTCACCAGCAGGTCGCCTTCCTTGATGTCGGCAGTGTCAGCCACGTGACGCAGTTCCAGGCGCTCCGGGTTGCCGGTACCGCTGGCAATCGCGCGCAGGCCGTTGCGGTTCACCTGCACCGGAATGCTGTGGGTGGAGTCGGTCAGCAGCAGCACGCGGGAGGTGTACGGCATCAACTCGACCACCTGCCCCATCAGGCCGCGGGCATCGAGCACCGGCTGGCCGAGCACCACGCCATCGCGCTCACCCTTGTTGATGATGATGCGGTGGGTGAAGGGGTTGGGGTCCATGCCGATCAGTTCGGCGACTTCGACCTTCTCGTTGACCAGCGCCGAGGAGTTGAGCAACTCGCGCAGACGCACGTTCTGCTCGGTCAGCGCAGCCAGCTTTTGCAGGCGACCCTGGAGCAGCAGGTTCTCGGTCTTGAGTTTTTCGTTTTCGGCGGCCAGTTCAGTGCGGCTGCCAAACTGGCTGGCAACGCCCTGATACAAACGTTCGGGCAGGTCGGCGATCCAGTACGACTGCATCAGCACCAGCGACATCTGGCTGCGAACGGGCTTGAGCAGGGTGAAACGCGCATCCACGACCATGACGGCCACGGACAGGACGACCAGCACCAACAGACGAACGCCCAGCGACGGGCCCTTTGAGAAAAGCGGTTTAATGGGCCGCTCCTTCCAGGGATGCTTGTGTTTGGCTGTGCTTATTCATGGGACATGAAACCGGCCTGGTGCGGGTTGACGGAAATAAGGTGTGCAAGCCTTGCAGCGTCAAGCTCTCAATACAAGAGCGGGACGTCAACAGGTCAGACACAAACGGGCAGCGCCATAAGCGCCACCCGTTCGACATCATGGTGCAATCCGGCGACTTATTCGCTGGAGAGCAGGTCCATGGTGTGCTTGTCCATCATTTCCAGCGCACGACCACCGCCACGAGCCACGCAGGTCAGCGGGTCTTCGGCGACGATGACCGGCAGACCGGTTTCCTGGGCCAGCAGTTTGTCCAGGTCACGCAGCAGCGCACCACCACCGGTCAGCACCAGACCGCGCTCGGCGATGTCCGAAGCCAGTTCCGGAGGCGATTGCTCCAGCGCGCTTTTCACGGCCTGAACGATGGTTGCCAGGGATTCCTGCAACGCTTCCAGCACTTCGTTGGAGTTCAGGGTGAAGGCGCGTGGCACGCCTTCTGCCAGGTTACGGCCGCGTACGTCGACTTCACGCACTTCGCCGCCCGGGTAGGCAGTACCGATTTCCTGCTTGATGCGCTCTGCGGTGGATTCACCGATCAGGCTGCCGTAGTTGCGACGCACGTAGGTGATGATCGCTTCGTCGAAACGGTCGCCGCCCACACGTACGGATTCGGCGTAAACCACACCGTTGAGCGAGATCAGGGCGATTTCAGTGGTACCACCACCGATATCGACGACCATCGAGCCGCGGGCTTCTTCGACCGGCAGGCCGGCACCGATGGCAGCGGCCATTGGCTCTTCGATCAGGAACACTTCACGTGCACCGGCGCCCAGGGCCGATTCGCGAATGGCGCGACGCTCAACCTGGGTGGATTTGCACGGCACGCAGATCAGCACACGAGGGCTAGGCTGCAGGAAGCTGTTTTCGTGAACCTTGTTGATGAAATACTGGAGCATCTTTTCGCACACGCTGAAATCGGCGATCACGCCGTCTTTCATCGGACGAATGGCAGCGATGTTGCCCGGGGTACGGCCCAGCATGCGCTTGGCTTCCATCCCGACAGCAACGACGCTCTTCTGATTTCCGTGGGTCCGGATGGCCACAACCGATGGCTCGTTCAGGACAATACCGCGCTCACGCACGTAAATAAGGGTGTTGGCAGTGCCCAGGTCGATGGAAAGATCGCTGGAAAACATGCCACGCAGTTTCTTGAACATGGGAAAGGGACCCTAGGGAACGCGTGGGTAAAAAAGTGCGGCAAACTCTAACAACGACAGGGATTTTGGGCAAGGAGCCAATATGTTAAATTGGCTGTTTTTCCGAGCACTACCCTCGAAGATCGCGGCGTTAAGACCGTCTAAATCGCGAAGTGTTCCGCAATCTGACGTACGGTTAAGTCCGTACGCATTCCACTGGAGAAACCCCCATGGCGCTTGATCGCTCCGACGTGGAAAAAATCGCTCATCTGGCCCGACTGGGTCTCAATGACGCCGATATCCCGCGTACTACCGAAGCACTGAACAGTATTCTCGGGTTGGTCGACCAGATGCAGGCGGTCGACACCACCGGCATCGAACCGCTCGCGCACCCGCTCGAAGCCTCGCAACGCCTGCGTGAAGACGTGGTTAGCGAAGCCAATCATCGCGATTCCTATCAAGCCATCGCACCAGCGGTCGAAGACGGCCTTTATCTGGTTCCGAAAGTCATCGACTAAGGGAATGAGCCTGCAATGCATCAAATGACTCTGGCAGAGATCGCTCGCGGACTCGCCGACAAAAAGTTTTCCTCCGAAGAGCTGACCCGCTCCCTGCTGGCGCGCATCGCCCAGCTGGACCCGCAGATCAACAGCTTCATTTCCGTCACCCAAGACCTGGCTATCACCCAGGCCCAGGCCGCTGACGCCCGCCGCGCCGCTGGCGAAACCGGCGCGCTGCTGGGCGCCCCGCTGGCGCACAAGGACCTGTTCTGCACCAAGGGCATCCGCACCAGCTGCGCCTCGAAGATGCTCGACAACTTCAAGGCTCCGTACGACGCCACCGTGGTCGCCAAGCTGGCCGCTGCTGGCACCGTGACACTTGGCAAGACCAACATGGACGAATTCGCCATGGGTTCGGCCAACGAGTCCAGCCACTACGGCGCGGTGAAGAACCCGTGGAATCTTGAGCACGTACCGGGCGGCTCGTCCGGTGGCTCGGCGGCGGCGGTTGCCGCTCGTCTGTTGCCCGCCGCGACCGGCACCGATACCGGCGGCTCCATCCGCCAGCCTGCCGCACTGACCAACCTCACCGGCCTGAAACCGACCTACGGTCGCGTTTCGCGCTGGGGCATGATCGCCTACGCCTCGAGCCTCGATCAGGCCGGCCCCATGGCCCGCACTGCCGAAGACTGCGCGCTGTTGCTGCAAGGCATGGCCGGTTTCGACGTCAATGACTCCACCAGCATCGACGAGCCGGTCCCGGACTACAGCGCCAGCCTCAATGGCTCGCTGCAAGGCCTGCGCATCGGCGTGCCGAAGGAATACTTCAGCGCAGGTCTGGACCCACGCATCGCCGACCTGGTCATGGCAAGCGTCGAAGAGCTGAAAAAGCTCGGCGCCGTGGTCAAGGAAGTCAGCCTGCCGAACCTGCAACACGCGATCCCTGCGTACTACGTAATCGCGCCGGCAGAAGCCTCCTCTAACCTGTCGCGCTTCGACGGCGTGCGCTTCGGCTACCGCTGCGAAGACCCGAAAGACCTGACTGACCTGTACAAGCGCTCCCGTGGCGAAGGCTTCGGCCCTGAAGTGCAGCGCCGGATCATGGTCGGCGCCTACGCGCTGTCCGCCGGTTACTACGACGCCTACTACCTGCAGGCGCAGAAGATCCGCCGCCTGATCAAGAACGACTTCATGAACGCGTTCAAGGACGTCGACGTGATCCTGGGCCCGACCACGCCGAACCCGGCCTGGAAGATCGGCGCCAAGAACGCCGACCCGATCGCCGAGTACCTGGAAGACTTCTACACCATCACCGCCAACCTCGCGGGCCTGCCGGGCCTGTCGATGCCGGCCGGTTTTGCCGATGGCTTGCCGGTGGGCGTGCAACTGCTCGCGCCGTACTTCCAGGAAGGCCGCCTGCTCAACGTTGCCCATCAGTATCAGCAAGTCACTGACTGGCACACTCGTGCGCCAGCGGGCTTCTAAGGAGAAAACACATGCAATGGGAAGTCGTCATCGGGCTGGAGATTCACACCCAGCTCACCACCCAATCGAAGATTTTCTCCGGTAGCGCCACCACGTTCGGCTCCGAGCCCAACACCCAGGCCAGCCTGGTTGACCTGGGCATGCCCGGCACCCTGCCGGTGCTGAACAAGGAAGCGGTGCAGATGGCGGTCAAGTTCGGCCTGGCCATCGACGCCGAGATCGGCCAGCACAACGTGTTCGCCCGCAAGAACTACTTCTACCCGGACCTGCCCAAGGGCTACCAGATCAGCCAGATGGAGCTGCCGATCGTCGGCAAAGGCCATTTGGACATCACCCTGGAAGACGGCACCATCAAGCGCATCGGCGTGACCCGCGCCCACCTTGAGGAAGACGCCGGCAAAAGCCTGCACGAAGACTACAGCGGCATGACCGGTATCGACCTGAACCGTGCTGGCACCCCGCTGCTGGAAATCGTTTCCGAACCGGACATGCGTTCGGCCAAGGAAGCGGTGGCCTACGTCAAGGCGATGCACGCGCTGGTGCGCTACCTGGGCATCTGCGACGGCAACATGGCCGAAGGTTCGCTGCGTTGCGACTGCAACGTGTCGATTCGCCCGGTTGGCCAGGTCGAGTTCGGCACCCGCTGCGAGATCAAGAACGTCAACTCGTTCCGCTTCATCGAGAAGGCGATCAACAGCGAAATCCAGCGCCAGATCGACCTGATCGAAGACGGTGGCAAGGTCATCCAGCAGACGCGCCTGTATGACCCGAACACCAACGAAACCCGCGCCATGCGCAGCAAGGAAGAAGCCAACGACTACCGTTACTTCCCAGACCCCGACCTGCTGCCGGTGATCATCGAGGACTCGTTCCTTGCGCAGACCCGCGCCAGCCTGCCGGAACTGCCGCCGCAAAAACGCGAGCGCTTCCAGTCGCAGTTCGGCCTGTCGCTGTACGACGCCAGCGTGCTGGCTTCCAGCCGTGAACAGGCGGATTACTTCGAGCAGGTGGTCGGCATCGCCGGCGACGCCAAGCTTGCGGCCAACTGGGTGATGGTGGAACTGGGCTCGCTGCTGAACAAGCAAGGCGTGGAGATCGACGAATCGCCGGTCAGCGCCGAGCAGCTGGGCGGCATGCTCAAGCGCATCACCGACAACACCATTTCCGGCAAGATCGCCAAGATGGTCTTCGAGGCGATGGCCAATGGTGAAGGCAACGCTGACGAGATCATCGAGAAGCGCGGTCTCAAGCAGGTGACCGACACTGGCGCCATCGAGTCGATCCTGGACGACATGCTGGCCGCCAACGCCGAGCAGGTCGAGCAGTACCGCGCCGCCGATGAAGCCAAGCGCGGCAAGATGTTCGGCTTCTTCGTCGGCCAGGCCATGAAAGCCTCCAAGGGCAAGGCCAACCCGCAGCAGGTCAACGAAGTGTTGAAGCGCAAGCTGGAAGGTTGATGGAGAACGCGGTACGCGTATGAACCGTAGGAGCGCGCTTGCCCGCGATTGCATTTAGTCACAAAGGCATGTGCCGGATGACAGAACCAATCGCGGGCAAGCGCGCTCCTACAGGTTCCATCGAAAATCGCACAAGGACTGTTTTCATGTGGCGGCTCCTCGGCGCTTGCGCCTTGCTCTCCCTGCTGGCCGGTTGCGCCAGCGAAGGCATCATCGATCCACACGGTTACAACGCCACCGGCGGCGCGTCGTATTACGGCTCGCGCCATCAAGGCAAGCGCACCGCCAGCGGTGAACGCTTCGACCAGAATTCCCTGACCGCCGCCCACCGCCAGTTGCCATTCGGCACTCGGGTGCAGGTCACCAACCTGGACAACGACCGCAAGGTCATCGTCCGTATCAACGACCGCGGCCCGCATACCCGGGGCCGAATCATCGACATCTCCCGCCGGGCTGCCGAACAATTGGGTATGCTGCGCAGCGGAACCGCCCAAGTGCGGGTGCAAGCCCTCGACGACTGACCCTGACCGATTTGAAGGTGCCCTGAATTCTTGCCCTGTCGACCCTGCCACTGCCCACGCTGATCGAGCTGGCCTGTGGTCTTCTGCTGATGATTGTCGGCGCCGAGCTGTCGGTGCGTGTCGCCGTGACCTTGGCTGCCCTGCTGAAAACCCGTCCGCTGTTCCTCGGGCTGACTGTCGTCGCGCTGGGCAGCAGCGCCCCGCAGATGGCCGTCGGCCTGCAGGCGGCGCTGACTGACAGCACCGACATCGCCGTGGGCAGCGTGATCGGCAGCAACATCTTCAACATCCTGGTCACCCTCGGCCTGTCAGCGTTGATCATTCCGCTGCGCGTGGCCCGGCAACTGGTGCGGGTGGATCTGCCGCTGATGATCGGCGCCACACTGCTGGTCGCCGCACTAGCGTGGAATGGCGAGCTGAGCAACGTCGACGGGGTGATCCTGCTGATCGCGCTGGCGGGTTATCTGCTGGTGGTGTCCCGCCAGTTTGCCCACGGCGTGCGCCACACTGCCAGCACCGACGACCTGCCCCGGCGCCGGACCTGGCCGATCATACTGCGCTTGGCGCTGATGGGCGCGGGCCTGACCCTGATGATTCTGGGCAGCCATCTGCTGGTAGGCGCTGCCGTGGTGGTAGCCACCGACCTGGGCCTGTCGGAGCGGGTGTTCGGCCTGACGGTGATCGCCGGGGCCACTTCACTTCCCGCGCTGATGACCTCGCTGGTCGCCGCCGTTCGCGGCGAACGTGACATCGCGGTGGGCAATATCATCGGCAGCAACCTGTTCAACCTGCTGGGGGTGCTGGGCATCACGTCGCTGATCGCCACCGGCCCGCTGTCGATCTCGCCCAATGCCCTGGATTTCGACCTGCCGGTGATGCTCGGCGTCGCCCTGCTGTGCCTGCCGCTGTTCTATTCGGGCTACCGCATCACCCGGCTCGAAGGCCTGTTGCTGCTGGGGCTGTACGCGGTGTACGGGCTGCACATCGTGTCGTTCACCACCGGTATGCCGTTGGCCGAACGGCTGGAGCGCTTGATGATTCATTACGCATTGCCGGTGTTGGCGGTAGGCGTTCTGGTCACGACCTTCCGGGCATGGCGCAGACAGCACTGACACTCCGATTTCCGTCTGTAGGAGCGCGCTTGCCCGCGACGGCGGTGTGCCAGTCGCCGACAGGTTGCCGGACACTCCGCGGTCGCGGGCAAGCGCGCTCCTACAATCAGGGGTGTCTGGCTAAATCCACCCGCCCCACTGCAAAATGAATATCCCGATATTCGTCGTCACGGCCGCCGCCAGGGTGGTCATGACGATGATCGACGCCGCCAGTTCATGATTGCCTTCCGCCGCCCGCGCCATGACGAAACTGGCCGAGGCGGTGGGTGCACCAAAGTACAGGAACAGGATGCCCAGCTCCGCGTGGCGAAAACCCAGCAGCCAGGCGCCGAAGGTGCAGATCAGCGGCAGCCAGACCATCTTCATCATGCTCGCGCCAATGGCCAGCGAGCCGCTTTCACGCAGAGACCTGAGCGACAGCGTGCCGCCGATGCACATCAATGCCAGCGGCAGGGTCATCTGCGCCAGGTAGCTGCCGGAGGTATCGAGCCATTTCGGCAGGCCGATCTGAAAATAGGCAAAGGGCGTTGCCGCGACGATGCTGATGATCAGCGGGTTGGCGACCACGCTTTTGCAGATGCTCCACGGGTCGGATTTGATCACCGGGCTGTACACCGCCAGCACCACCGTGGAGAGGGTGTTGTAAAACAGGATGACCAGCGCCGCGAGAATCGCCCCCAGGGAGATGCCGTAGTCGCCGTACATGCTGGCGGCCAGCGCCAGGCCGATCACCCCGTTATTGCCGCGAAACGCGCCCTGCACATAGATACCGCGCTCGACGAAGGGCACCCGGTAGATCGCCCAGCCCCACACCAGCGCAAAGCCTGCCAGGGTTGCGATGATGAAATAGACCAGCACGCCCGGTTGCAGCGCGGCGTGCAGGTCGGCGTGGATGATGCCCAGGAACAGAAGTGCCGGCATGGTGCAGTTGAACACCAGCGATGAGGCGGTGTGAATGAAGCCGTCGTCGATCCAGCCGACGCGCTTGAGTACCACGCCCAGAAACAGCATGGCGAACACCGGCGCGGTGATGCTCAGGGTTTCCCAGAAAATTGCCAGCATGCACGCTAAACCCTGTCCCGTCGTTAGGTGGCTAATGATAGGCCAGCGGCGAGGCAAGTGTTACCGGCAATTGCAGAGTTATCGTACAACTGGTGACTGTAGGAGCGCGCTTGCCCGCGATGGCGGTGTGTCTGCTGGATCTTCTACGCCTGACACACCGTCGTCGCGGGCAAGCGCGCTCCTACAGGGCTATGCGTCGCGCCCGACGATCGGTTACGCGGCGCGGCGGACGGAGGTCAGGCGGTGTGATCCGAGGGCTGCAATTTCTTCTCGAACACCGCAACCCCATCCAGATCCCGCAGGGTCACGGTCATCTCGCCGCTCTGCCCTTCGATGTTCACCTCGCCAAAAAACTGGAACCCGGCAAACGGCGAGGTGTTTTGGGCGGGCGGAGCCTTCTGGAACACCAGCTCCGGGCCAAAGGTCTTGTCCAGTGTATTGGGCCCGAAACTGCCTGCGTTCAGCGGGCCGGCGACGAACTCCCAGAACGGGTCGAAATCCTGAAACACCGCTTGGTCCGGGTGATAGTGATGGGCTGCGCAGTAGTGCACATCGGCCGTGAGCCACACGGTGTCGCGGATCTTCTGTTGACGCAGGAAGCCCAGCAGCTCGGCCACTTCAAGTTCCCGGCCCTTGGGTGCGCCATTGTCGGTGTTGGCGATGGCCTCCCAGCGCATCACACCGGGGCTGATTTCACCGTCCGGCACGCCCAGGCCGATGGGCATGTCGGCGGCGATGACTTTCCACTGCGCCTGTGAGCCCTTGAGCTCGCGCTTGAGCCAGTCGAGCTGTTCGCGACCCAGAAACGCCGTGGTCGGCCCCGGCTTGTCGGCCAGGTTCGCATCGTTGCCATCGCGGTAGCTGCGCATGTCGAGGACGAACACATCGAGCATCGGCCCGTAGCTGAGCTTGCGATAGACCCGCCCGCCATTGTCGGCGCTTTGCAGGCGCATGGGCGCGTATTCCAGAAATGCCTGGCGCCCCCGGGCCGTGAGCACATTGATGTCCTTGACCTTGTAGCGATCATCCAGCTGTTTGCTCGGCGACCAGTTGTTGGTGATTTCGTGGTCGTCCCATTGCCAGATCTGCGGCACTTCGGCGTTGAAGCGGCGCAGGTTTTCGTCCATCAGGTTGTAGCGGTAGGCACCGCGGTACTCATCCAGGGTTTCGGCGACCTTGCTCTTCTCCTCGGTAGTGATGTTGCGCCAGATACGGCCGCCCTCGGTCACCACCTCGGCAGGCACCGGGCCGTCGGCGTAGATGGTGTCGCCACTGTGGATGAAAAAGTCCGGCAGACGCAGGCGCATGGCCTCGTAGATGCGCATGCCGCCGATGTCCGGGTTGATGCCGAAGCCTTGGCCGACGGTGTCGCCACTCCACACGAAACGGATGTCGCGACGGGTCTGCGGCACGCTGCGCAGATGGCCGAACCAGGGTTCGCTGGCGACGCCGGTCTGGGCGTCTTCGAAGAACACGCGGTAGAAAATCGCCTGATCAGTGGGAAGGCCGGTCAGCTCGACACGAGCGGTGAAATCGGTGCGCTGGTCGGCCAGCAGCGAGACGGCGCGGCGCGGGTTGCTGAACATGCTGCGTGTGTCCCACTCGACCACCATGCGCGAGGGCCGGTCACTGCGGCTCCAGACCATGGCGCGGTCACCGAGCAGATCGCCGGACTGCACGCCATCGGTCATTTTCGGACGGTCCTTGACCGAGGCGATGACCGCAGGCGCCAACCCCGGCAACAGCAATCCGGCGCCAGCGGCTTGAATGATTCGGCGGCGTGTCAGGTCGAACCGGGTCATTGCTGTTCCTCTCTCATGAATGGCAAAAAGAGGACCCTAGCAATGCAATGTTGGGGAAGTGTTACAGCACACTCAGCAATGCACGCGATCGGCCTGATAACGCGCGATATCTGGACCGCCGCCGTCGCGGGCAAGCGCGCTCCTACAAGCGTCCGCGCTCGCCTGTAGGAGCGCGCTTGCCCGCGACGGCGTCAGTGCGGCTGGCATCAAGCGCCAGCAGGCACCGCATCCAACTCGACAACCTCAGGCCGTTTCAATACGGCATACAACACGCCCGTCACCACGCTGCCCGCCACGATCGCCAGCAGGTACAGCAATGCATGGTTGATCGCATTGGGGATCAGCAGCACGAACAGCCCGCCATGGGGCGCCATCAGCTTGCAGCCGAAGAACATCGACAACGCCCCCGTCAGCGCGCCGCCGACGATGCTCGCAGGGATCACCCGCAGCGGGTCCTTGGCGGCGAACGGAATCGCCCCTTCGGAGATGAAGCACAGCCCCAGCACGAACGCCGCCTTGCCCGCTTCACGCTCGCTCTGGGCGAACTTGCGGCGGGCGATCAGCGCGGCGATGCCCATGCCGATCGGCGGCACCATGCCCGCGGCCATCGCAGCGGCCATCGGTGCGTAACTCTGGGACGCCAGCAGCCCCACCGAGAACGCATAGGACGCCTTGTTGATCGGCCCGCCCAGGTCCACGCACATCATCGCGCCCAGCAACACTCCCAGCAGGATCGCGTTGGTGGTGCCCATGCTGTCGAGGAACAGGGTCAGCCCTTCGAGCATGCCGGCCACCGGCTTGCCGACCACGTAGATCATCACCAGGCCGGTGAACAGGCTCGCCAGCAACGGGATAATCAGGATCGGCTTGAGCGCTTCGACGCTGGCCGGCAGCTTCGCGTAGCGGTTGATCGCCGCCGCGCTGTAACCGGCCAGAAAACCTGCCACGATCCCGCCGATGAACCCGGCGCCCAGGGTGCTCGCCAGCAGGCCGCCGATCATGCCGGGGGCAAGGCCGGGCCGGTCGGCGATGGAATAGGCGATGTACCCCGCCAGCAGCGGCACCATCAGCTTGAAGGCCGCATCGCCGCCGATCTGCATCAAGGCGGCGGCCAGCGTGCCCTGCTCCTTGTAGGCGGTGATACCGAACACGAACGACAGCGCGATCAACAGGCCGCCAGCCACCACCATTGGCAGCATGAACGACACGCCAGTCAGCAGGTGCTTGTAGACCCCGGTTTTTTCTTTCTTGCCTGGCGCCTTGGCGACAGAAGCCGACGACTCGACCTCCCCTTCTGCCAGGGCTTTTTTCAGGGTCGCTTCCGACTGCTTGAGGGCGATGCCGGTGCCGCAGCGATAGATTCGCTTGCCGGCAAAACGCTCGGTCGCGACTTCGATATCGGCGGCCAGCAAAACCACGTCGGCCTCGGCGATTGCCTGGGGGCTGAGCGGGTTGCGTGCGCCGACGGAGCCCTGGGTTTCAACCTGCAACTCAAACCCGAGCTTCTTCGCCGCCTGGGCAATCGCCTCGGCGGCCATGAAGGTATGCGCCACACCAGTCGGGCAGGCGGTCACCGCCACCAGACGCGGCACCTTGCCCACCGCTGCTTGCGCCTCGACAGGGGCGCTGGCGGTATGGACGCTAGCCTGCTCGCTGGCCCAGCGCAGGAAAGCGTCGACGTCCTGCAGCGCCTGGGCCGGTGTCGACTGAAACAGCCGCTTGCCGACAAAACGCGCCAGGTCCAGCGGCCCGGTATTGACCACCAATACCCAATCGGCGGCCTGGATATCAGCGGCAGACATCTGCTTCTCGGGATGCCGCGGGTCATGCACTTCCACGCAGGTGCTGAAACCCTGTCGCTGGGCCGCCGCATCGAGCAGACGGGCGCTGAGGACGCTGCTGATCTTGCCGTTCGGACAGGCCGTAACGATGGCTAACTTCATCACACTTCCTCTCTTATAGATTTAAACGCTACACGTAGCAGCACGGCTTGCCGGCGGGGGCGTCATAACTGTGACGAAAATGGTGTCTGATACACCGCTCCCGCCGGCAAGCCGTGCTGCTACGGATTACAAGGCACGCAGGCTGACGCCGCCTTCCAGCCGCTTGAGTTGGGCCTTGTCGTTGATGCCAAAACCGATCTGGGTCACGGCCATCGCTGCAATGGCCGTGGCGGTGCGCAGGGTTTGCTCGGGCGTGTGGCCGCTGATCAAGCCGTGCACCATACCCGCCAGCAACGAATCACCGGCACCCACCGTACTGGCCACGCTGACCTTGGGCGGCAGCGCCTGCAGGCACGCCTGCGAACTGAACCAGTGCACGCCCTCGGCGCCCTGGGAAATCACCACGTGCTCGATGCCGCGCTGACGCAGGTCCTCGGCGACCTGGGCCTGGGCGGCAATGGAAATGATCGGGGCGTCCAGCGCGTCGGCCAGCTCTTCGGTATTGGGCTTGATCAGCCAGGGCGACGCTTCGAGCCCTGCGCGCAAGGCCTGGCCGCTGGTGTCCAGCGCCACTTTCAGGCCCTTGGCGGTGAGCATCTGCAACAGCGCCTTGAGCCACTGCGCATCGACACCGCGCGGCAGGCTGCCGGCCACGACCACGGCATCGAAATCCCCGGCAATCTGCTCGACTCGTGCCGCCAGCGCCTGTTGCGCCTCGAGGCTGACGTCCGGACCCGGGCCGTTCAGATCGGTGATCCGGCCGTTGGTTTCCGCCAGCTTGATGTTGCTGCGGGTTTCCCCCGCCACGCGCACGAACTCGTCGACGAAACCACGCCGGGCAAACAGCGCCTCGAAGGGTTGCTGATTGTCGATGCCGAGAAACCCGGCCACGGTCACCTGGTGCCCGAGGTCGGCCAGCACCTGGGCGACATTGAGCCCCTTGCCGGCGGCATGGGTGAGCATGCCTTCGCTGCGGTTGACCTGCCCGGCCTCCAGGTGGCCCAGTTGCACGGTCAGGTCCAGCGCCGGGTTCATGGTCAGTGTCAGAATCTTAGCCATTACAGCCCCTCCACGAGGGCACGTACTTGTGCGGCGCTGCCGACCGCCAGCGCGTTCTGCGCAAGCGTGCGGGCCCCGCTGAAATCCAAATCGCGCACGCAGGCCTTGACCTCGCCAATGCTGCGCGCCGCGACACTCAATTCATCCACGCCCAGGCCCACCAGCACCGGCACGGCCTGCGGATCGGCAGCCAGCTCGCCACATACGCCGACCCACTTGCCGTGGGCATGGGCGGCGCGCACGGTGATGTCGATCAACTGCAACACCGCCGGGTGCAGGCCATCGGCCTGGGCCGAGAGTGTCGGGTGGCCACGGTCGATGGCCAGGGTGTACTGGGTCAGGTCGTTGGTGCCGACGCTGAAGAAGTCCACTTCTTTGGCCAGCACCGGCGCCAGCAGCGCGGCCGACGGCACCTCGATCATGATCCCCAGTTGCAGGTCGGCCACCGGAATCTCTGAGCGCAGGCGCTCGGTCATGTCCCGCGCCTGGCGCCATTCCTCGACGGTGCCGACCATGGGGAACATGATCCGCAACGGGCGGCTGTCGGCGGCACGCAGCAAGGCGCGCAGCTGGCTTTCCATCACGTCAGGGCGCTGCAGGGTCAGGCGAATGCCACGCACGCCGAGGAAGGGGTTTTCTTCCTTGTCGATGGGCCAGTAAGGCAAGGGTTTGTCACCGCCGACGTCCAGGGTACGCACCACCAGCGGACGGCCTTGAAGCTCGTCCAGCACGCGACGGTACTCGGCTTCCTGAGTCGCCTCATCCGGCGCGGAACTGTGTGCCATGAACAGCAGTTCGGTGCGCAGCAGGCCCACGCCTTCGGCTCCCTGCTCTACCGCTTTCGCGGTGCCGGTGCTGTCGCCGATGTTGGCGCAGACCTCGACCTGATGGCCGTCGCGGGTGATCGCCGGCTCCATGCGCAGCGCCGCAGCCGCCTTCAAGCGTGTCTCGCGGGTGTCGCGGTCGAGCAGCGCCCGTTGCAGGGTGGCCTCGTCAGGCGCGACGTCGAGCCGGCCACGCTGGCCATCGATTAACAGCAGCGTGCCGGACTTGATCTGCAGCACCGCATCGCCCGCCCCCACCAGCGCCGGAATCCCTAGCGCCCGCGCAACGATGGCGCTGTGGGCGGTGGCGCCGCCCCGTGAGGTGAGAATGCCGGCGACCCGGGCCGGGTCCAGACGCGCGACATCCGATGGCCCTACTTCGTCCATGACCAGAATGTACGGCTCCTGGGGTTCGACCAGGTCGTCGACGCCGCAGATCTGCGCCAGCACGCGACGGCCCACATCACGCAAATCGGCAGCGCGCTCAGCCAGCAGCGCGTCCTTGAGTTGTTCCTGCTGCACCGCCGCCGCCTCAACCACGTTGATCCAGGCCGCAGCGGCACTCTCGCCCTGCTTGAGGCGCAGGATCACTTCATCGACCAGTTCGGGATCGTCGAGCATTTCCTGGTGGGTGATGAAAATCTCGCGGATGGCCTTGGCGGTGCTGCGCTGGATCAGCTCACCGATGTCTTCGCGCACCTGCGCCAGCGCCGACAGCAGTCGCTCGTGCTCGACGCTCTGGGACTGGCCCTTGAGCGGGTAATCAATGACAGGCAATACATGCACATGGGCAGGCCCGACCGCGATGCCGGGCGCGGCAGGCACCGCCTGGATCTGCGAACCGGCAGCCGGAGCGCTCTTTTCCAGGACAACGGCGGCAGGCGCGGGTGCAGCCTCGGCAGGCAGCGGTTCGATGTCCTCGCCCAGGCCGTCCAGCACCGCCGCCACCAAGGCAGGCAGCGCATCGGCGGCAATACCGGGCTCGGCGATGAATTCCAGGGTCTGGCCGCGACGTACGCCCAGGCTCAGCAGCTTGCTCAGGCTTTTGACCGACACCGGGTTTTCCGTGGACTCGACCACCCGCACCCGCACATCGCCCTCGAAGCCCTTGGCCAGTTGCGCCAGTTCCTTCGCCGGGCGGGCGTGCAGGCCGTGGGCGTTGGCCAGCTTGACCTGCGCGCTCGGCCAGTCCGGCGGCACATCGCCGCCCAGAGCCTGCAACACCGCACGGCTGCTGGTGGCCTTGCCCAACTCGCTGCCGCGACCTTCGATCAGCAGCGCGCACAGGCGTTCGAGCAGGGCCTGATGGGATTCGCCAAGGCTGGCCAGGCAGAACAAACCATTGAGCGGCTGGCCCAGATGGCGCATGGGTTTGTCCGGGGTGACGAAGGCCAGGCCCGGCTTGTTGACGGTCTGCTCGCTGTGCAGCCACCACAGGCCATCGCCCAGCGGCAGCGGTTCGGCCTGCTGCAGGATGGCGGCGAAACCGTTGCTCACGCAGTCGGCCTTGCGCAGCAGCCGGGCACCGCGCCAGACCAGCTCTTCAAAGTCATCGACCGAGGCGCCCAGGCAGATCATCTGCGCATCCAGCGCCAGCTCTTGAGGTGCGCCCTGCAGCAGTTTGAGCAGCGCCTCGGGTGTCTTGGCCTGACGCAGCGCTTCGCCAAGGTCGGTCTCGCCCAGCGCACGGGTGAGCAGTTGCAAAAGGCGCAGATGCTCATCGGATTTGGCGGCGATGCCGATGGCCAGATAAACCATCTGTCCATCGCCCCAATCCACGCCTTCGGGAAATTGCATCAGGCGCACGCCGGTGGCAAATACCTGGTCGCGGGTCTGCGGGGTGCCGTGGGGGATGGCGATACCCTGGCCGAGAAAGGTCGAGCCTTGCTGCTCCCGCGCCTGCAAGCCTTGCAGGTATCCGGGTGCGACCAGTTGGTCAGCGACCAGCAGGTCAGCGAGCAATTGCAGCGCGGCGGGTTTATCCACAGCCGTCTGGGCCATGGAAATTTGCTCAACGGTGAGTTCGAGCATGCCTTTCTCCTTCGCAGCGCACGGTTGCGCCCTGATTCTTGTTTTGGGGCCGGTGGTGGCCCGATGATTTCGCTGTACAACGTCTTGGCATGTGACCAGCGATTTAGCTCGATTACAGCCAGAAATACGCTTGCTGAATCGTTTAATCTAACTTGGCGGGCACGTTACTCGATAATCTCTGCGGATTGAAGCTCATCTCATCGATTGATGTGGGAAGAGTCCATAAAAAAACCGGAAGCTTCCTGCATTGCCATGGTCTGCTGTAATGATGACCGCGAATCAGCGAAAATCCCGGCGCATGCCATCACACAAGGAAAGCCCGGCTTGAAACTCAGTGATATTGCGCGTCTGGCGGGTGTCTCCGTGACCACCGCCAGCTACGTGATCAACGGCAAGGCCGAACAGCAGCGCATCAGCAATGCCACGGTCGAGCGCGTGCGCGCGGTGGTCGAGGCCCACGGTTTTCGGCCCAACCCGCAAGCGGCCGGCCTGCGCAGCCGCCACACCCGCACCCTGGGTTTTATCCTCCCGGACCTGGAAAACCCCAGCTATGCCCGCATCGCCAAACAGCTGGAGCAAGGCGCCCGCGCCCGAGGTTACCAGCTGCTGATCGCCAGTTCCGACGACGATCCGATCAGCGAACTGCAACTGCTGCAACTGTTCCGCGCCCGCCGCTGCGATGCGTTGTTCGTCGCCAGTTGTCTACCCGCCAGTGACGACAGCTACCGCGAGCTGCAAAAACACGGCATCCCAGTCATTGCCATCGACCGCGAGATGGACCCGGCGCACTTCTGTTCGGTGGTCAGCGACGACCACGACGCCAGCCAGCAACTGACCCGCAGCCTGCTGGAAACCCGCCCTCGGCATGTCGCGCTGATCGGTGCCCGCCCCGAGCTTAGCGTCAGCAAGGCCCGCGCCAGTGGCTTCGAAGACGCGCTGGAAGGCTTCGAGGGCTCGGTCATAATCGAGCACGGCGAGTCCTTCAGCCGCGACACCGGCCTTGCCATCGCCGGGCAGATGCTCGACCGGCTGGGGTATTTTCCCGATGCGCTGGTCACCACGTCCTACGTGCTGCTGCAGGGTGTGTTCGACCTCTTGCACGAGCGTCGTCTGAATCCGGAGCAACTGCATTTGGGTACCTTCGGTGACACCCAGTTGCTGGACTTCCTGCCGTTGCCCGTCAACGCCATGGCCCAACAGCATCACCTGATCGCCGAAAAAGCCCTGGCCCTGGCCCTCGACGCCGTGGAGAAGGACGAGTACCAACCGGGCGTGCACGCCATCGTCCGTACCTTCAAGCAGCGGATTCACGAGGCCTGAGCGTGCAACTGATCGACACCCACACGCATCTGGATTTCGACGATTTCGATGCAGACCGCCAGAACGTGCTCCAGCACTGCAAGCAGTTGGGTGTCGAGCGCATGGTGGTGTTGGGGGTCTATCAGCGCAATCTGCAACGGGTCTGGGACCTGGCCCTGAGCGAGCCCTCGGTTTACGCGGCGCTGGGCTTGCACCCGGTCTATCTGGACGAACACCGCCCCGAGCATCTGCAGGAACTGCGCGGCTGGCTGGAGCGTCTGGCGGCGCATCCCAAGCTCTGCGCCGTGGGCGAGATCGGCCTGGATTACTACATCGAAACCCTGGACCGGGATCGTCAGCAAACGGTGCTCGACAGCCAGCTGCAAATGGCCGCCGATTTCAACCTGCCGGCGCTGCTCCATGTGCGCCGCAGCCACGCCGACACCATCGCCACGCTCAAGCGTTTCAAACTCAAGCGCGCAGGCATCGTCCATGCTTTTGCCGGCAGCCGCGAAGAGGCCAGGGAATACCTCAAGCTGGGCTTCAAGCTCGGCCTTGGCGGCGCCGCCACCTGGCCCCAGGCGCTGCGCATGCACCGGGTGCTCAAAGAGTTGCCACTGGACGGCGTGGTGCTGGAAACCGACTCCCCGGATATGGCGCCTGCCATGCACCCCGGCCAGCGCAACAGTCCGGAGCATCTGCCGGATATCTGCCAAGCATTGGCCGAGATCATGAACGTTACCCCCGAGCGCCTCGCCCAGGCCAGCACCGCGAATGCCTGCGAGCTGTTCGGCTGGTCCTGAATTAAATTGCACTTCGCTAAATTGTAAAAAGAAATTTCAAACCGCCGCTGCGGTCCCTTGCTTATCTCCTCTGAATTCGCGAAGGACGCCGGTCATGAAATTCTCCAAGTTCGCCCAGGCCTTGTCGAAATGGACGGGCAGCCCCCGGACATTCCTGGTGGCTGTGCTGCTGATCTGCATCTGGGCCGCCACCGGCCCGATGTTCCACTACAACGACACCTGGCAACTGATCATCAACACCTCGACCACCATCATCACCTTCCTGATGGTGTTCCTGATCCAGAACACCCAGAACCGCGACACCGATGAGCTGCACATCAAGATCGACGAGTTGCTGCGCGTGACCAAGGACGCCCAGAACGCCGTACTCAGCCTGGACAACCTCGACCAAAACGAACTCAGGGCGCTGCGCAAGAAGTACAAGGCCATGGGTGACCGCGAAGATTCCGATCACACCAAACCCTTCCCGGCGTGCGACGCGGATCAATCGGCTGCGGACCATTAATCAGCGCCCAAGGAACTCAACGGCGCGCCGGCCTTCTTAACCTTGAGTCCGGCGCCAATGGATGCCGGCTCTTGTAGGAGCGCGCTTGCCCGCGACTGGGTTGTGCCATTCAACCCATCTGTTAATGACACACCGCCATCGCGGGCAAGCGCGCTCCTACAGGGCTATGTTTGCAAGATGCCATCCAGGAGCTCACCCATGAGCGGATCACGCAGCACTGCAAAGTCTGAAGTCGTTCTGCTGGCTACCCACAAGAAACTGGCGACCCACGAAACCGTGGTGCAGCAGGCATTGGCGAGGCGCATTGCCAAGCTGCTGGGGGCCGAATTCGTCGGTGCCTACGATCCCGCCCTGCATCAGGGACATTCGCTGTACTACATCCCGTCCGACACGCTGATCGGCAAACACTCTGGCGATGCGCTGAATATTCGTACCGTCGATGACTTCTTCGGCGGCTTGATCGATTTCCCCTTCATGGCTACCAAGGCCATCTCCCACCCGCTGCTCAAGGACGCCACCGCACGGCCCGATGGCTGGTCCGAACGCTTCTTCGAGGACGCCGCAGACGCAGTGCTCACAGGCTTCAGCGTCTTCAATGAAGCCGACGCCCAGCGCGCAGGCCGCCTGTTGCTCAAGGCAGGCCCGGTGCGGGTCAAGCCGGTGCTGGCGACCGCCGGGCGCGGGCAAGTGGTGGTCACCTCCGAGGCCGAGCTGCAACAGGCCATCGACGCCCAGGACATGAGCGAAGTCGAAGAATGGGGGTTGGTGCTGGAGGAGGATCTGAAGGACGTCATCACCTACAGCGTCGGCCAGGTGCAGGTCGCGGGAATGACCGTCAGTTACCACGGCACCCAGAGCCTGACCGAGGACAACAACGGCGAGCAGGTCTACGGTGGCTCGCAGTTGTGGCTGGTGCGCGGTGGCTACGACGAACTGCTCAAGCTCGATCTGGAAGACGACGTGCGCCGCTCGGTCACTCAGGCCATGACCTACGAAAACGCCGCACTCGATTGCTTCCCCGATTTCCTCGCCTCGCGCCGCAACTACGACATCGCCCACGGCACCAACGCCCGAGGCCAGGTGTGTTCCGGGGTGCTTGAGCAATCCTGGCGAATCGGCGGTGCCAGCCCGGCAGAAGTCGAGGCGCTGGTGGCGTTCGCCGCCGATCCGCAGTTGCAACGAATCAAAGCCTCAAGCCATGAAATCTACGGGCCGACTACCCTGCCCGCCCACGCCCATGTTCTCTACGAAGGCGACGATCCCGACGTCGGCCTTATCAGTAAATTCACACAGGTCCAGCCTTATGACCGTTCGCAGTGAAACCATCGACATCAGCGTCAGCGATCAATACATCAGCGGCACCATCCTCACCCCCGGCGCGAAGATGCCGGGCATCCTCTTCGTCCACGGTTGGGGAGGCAGCCAGCAACGCGACCTGTCGCGAGCCAAGAACATCACCGGCCTTGGCTGCGTGTGCCTGACCTTCGATCTGCGTGGCCACGAGCGCACCCATGAGATGCGCACGCTGGTGTCACGCGAGCACAGCATGGAAGACCTGCTGGCCGCGTATGACCGGCTGGCCAGCCATCCGGCTGTGGATAACAACGCCATTGCGGTGATCGGCAGCAGCTACGGTGGCTATCTGGCGACCATCCTCAGCGCCATGCGCCCGGTGCGCTGGCTGGCCCTGCGGGTGCCTGCGCTGTACTGGGACGCCGACTGGGACATGCCCAAGCAGGCGCTGGACCGGGACAAGCTGGCGCACTATCGCCGCTCTGCCGTGACCGCCGCCGACAACCGTGCGCTGGCCGCCTGCAAGGACTTCAAGGGCGATGTGCTGCTGGTGGAATCCGAGCAGGACGACTACGTGCCCCACGCCACCCTGATGAGCTATCGCACCGCCTTCGACCTGGCGCACTCGCTGACCTACCGCCTGCTGGACGGCGCCGACCACGGCCTGAGCAGCGACACCAGCCAGCACGCCTACACCACCTTGCTGACCGACTGGATCAGCGAAATGGTCATCGGCTCGCGGCTGGTGGACTACCCCCATCACTCGGCGGAGTATTCCTGAACCGGCGGTTCTTCGAGCAGCGGCAGCGCAAAAAAGAAAGAGGCGCCGTGCCCGGTGTTCTGCGCCCAGATCCGGCCTTCGTGAAACTCGATGATGGACCGGCAGATCGACAGGCCCATGCCCAGGCCACTGGCCTTGGTGGTAAAGAACGGAAGGAACAGCGACGGCAAGACCTCAGGATCGATGCCCGGCCCGTGGTCGGCGATTTCCAGGATGATCTCGCCGCCCGCCAGCCAACTCTTGATGTGCAACTGGCGCTGGTGCCGATCAAGCCCGTTCATGGCCTGGCAGGCATTGATCAGCAGGTTGATGATGACCTGCTGCAACTGGATGCTGTCGGCCATTACCGCAGGGTTGCCGGGGCACAGGCTCAGGGTCGGGACGATGTGATGGTGGCTGATCTCGTACTGCACCACCCCGAGGGTGTCCCTGACGATGTCGTTCAGGTGTTCGACGCGGCGCACGGGGTCGCTCTTGCGTGACAGATCGCGAACCCGGCTCAACACCTCGCTGGCCCGCCAGGCGCTTTCCTTGATTCGTTGCAGGGCCGCGAGCGCTTCGGGAATGTCCGGCTCGGGGCGGTCCAGCCAGCGCCGGCAGCCGTCTGCGCCACTGTTGATGACCGTCAGCGGCTGCTTGACCTCGTGGGCAATGGAGGCCGTCAGCTCGCCCAGGGTAGTCACCCGGCAGATGTGGGTCAGTTGCGACTGGGTGCGATAGAGCACCTCTTCGGCCAGCACCCGCTCGGTGATATCCGACAGCGCTCCCTGATACTCGAAGCGGTCGTCCTGGGCGAAGACCGGAATGGCGATCAGGTGAATGTGCTTGATACGCCCGTCCGGCATGACCAGACGATGACGCGCCTCGATCTGCGGCTCATGGCGAGCGGCGCGCTCGAAAACATCCAAAACCAGCGCATGTTCTTCGGCCGGTGTGCGGGCCAGGATCATCGCGCGGGTTACCGGCATGTCCAGCGGGTATTCGAAGATCCGTGCGGTTTCCGGCGACCAGCTCATGTGCTCGGAATCGGCACTCAACCCCAGACTGCCGGTCTGGCTCAGGCGCTGGGCGCCGGTCAGGTAGATCTCGTTCTGGCGCAGGGTGTCGGCTGCCTGCTTGCCGCGCATGGCCAGGAAGGCAATCGCCGACAACGCCGTCAGGCAGCGTACGAAACTGGTGACCGAGTCCCAGTCCTGGTAACCCTCGTCGATGAAAAACATCGCCACCACCATCCCCATGCACAGCAGCGAGACGCCGATCACCACACGAATGGAAAAGACATTGGCCGCCATCAGCAACAACGTGAGGTAAATCACCGTGGCCGCGATGTCGCGATGATGGGCTGCGGTGTTGATGATCACGATGCCGACCGCCACCACCAGGCCGATGCCCCAGACCAGCCACTGTTCGTAACGCCGCTTGCTGAGGTCGATCAACGGCTGACGCGAGGAGGTGCCGCCACTGGACGCCGACGGACTGAAACAGGCGGCCGAATCGAATTCATTCTTGCTGGTGGACCCCGGGATGCTCATGCGCCTGCGCCATCCTTTATCAAACTGGGCAATAGAGGACGTGAGTCTATACGCCGACGGGCTTCAAACGATAAGCCAACTAACCCTGAATTTGCGCCACTTGAAGGCGCTCATTGCCTGAAAAAAAAGCCTGCTCCGGCAGGCCGGAACAGGCACAGGATGAATCGGTGTGGTCAGGCGACGGGGATCGACGGATCGGCTGCGGCCAGCGCGACTGCACGATCAGCAATCGGCGGGTAGATCCACACCGAGTTGATGTTGTGCTTGAGCTCCTTGGCCTCCTCGCGAATCAGTTTGACCTGGCGGTCCCAGCCCTCGGTGTACACCGCGCCCCACTCGCCCAGGTCCAGGCAGGTCACGTATTTGGGCTGGCTGTAAGGCCGTGGCGAAATGCCCAGCAGGTCTGCAACCACGTTGTTGCCGGCGTGGCGGCCCAGAGGGATCGCGTGCTGGCAGGACATGGCGGCAAAGTTGCCCAGATCGTCGCACGCGGCGTAAGCCACATCGCCTGCCGCATAGACAGCGTCCTGGCCGACCACTTTGAGGTTTTCATCGACGAACAGACGGCCCTGACGATCCGTCTCACCCGGAATCTGCCGGGTCAGAGGACTGGCCAGGAAGCCTACGGTCCAGATTACGGTGTTCGATTCGATGTGCTCGCCATCGGCCAGTGTCACGCCGTTGGCATCGACCTTGGCGACGGTCGCACCCAGGCGCCATTCGATGTCCATGTGCTTGCTGGCTTCTGCGATGGAGGGGCTGATGCCCTCACCGAACGCCGCGCCGATCGTCACACCGCGGTCCACCACGATCACCCGGACCCGGGCGTCGGCGCCCAGCGCTTCACGCAAGCGTGCCGGCATCTCGGTCGCGGTTTCGATCCCGGTGAAACCGCCGCCGCAGACCACCACCGTGTTACGGGCGGTGGAGTCAGGCAGGCTGGCGAGGCTCTTGACGTGTTGCTCGAGGCGAGCCGCTGCCTCGATGGTATCGACGTCGAAGGCAAACTCCCGGACGCCTTCCAGTTCCGGACGGTTCAGGTGGCTGCCGGTGGCCAGGACGAGCCGGTCATAGGTCAGCGAAGTGTGCGCCCCTTGCGCCGTGACGTAATGCACGCGCTTGCCTTGCACGTCGATTTTCTCGGCGGCGCCCTGTACGAAGTCGATGTCGGTGGCGGCGAACAACTCCAGCAGGGAAGCTTTCATTTCATGCACGTTCGACTCGTAGAAACGCGGACGAATGCGCAGTTCGGGCTGGGGCGCCAGCACGGTGATCTTGATGTCGGTGCGCTGTTGCAGATCCAGTTGGCGGGCAGCCCCCAGGGCGCTCCAGACACCCGCAAAACCCGCGCCGAGGACCAGAATATGTTGGCTCATGTTGTTCTCCAGTGGGCAGTGATATCTCGCATCGGCGAGGAGTCGTTACACACTTTAATCCCGAGCCCATACCCTGTCGTCGCTGCAAAAGTTGGCAAAAATAACGTTAAAGCCCTAACCATTCATACTTGGGTATATATCCATCCAGACAGCTTTTTCTCTGGCACGTTTCTATCCGCACGGGCTGTTTGCCTTGGGGTTTCGGGCATTTGCTTATTAGGTTTTGTTCTTGCACACCTAGGTATGAAAGGCATGTCCGTCAGGGGTGATAGTTATTGAAAGTGGCGGCTCGCAGACTGTTTGCACTCTCCTGATCGAGAGCCCGCATCACCTCCTCCAACAACAGGAACGCCGCCATGAATCAGCCCCTCGAACTCGCCCCGCAAGGATTCATCGAAGAACTGGTGCCTTCACGCTACGCACTGAAAGTCGGTGACATCGACGTGCTGGTGGTCAGCGACGGCGTACTGCCGCTGCCCACCGAAACCATGTCCACCAACGCCAGCCCGGAGGCACGCGCCGTCTGGTTCAAGGACATGTTCCTGGGGCCGGACATGTTCGACTGGGCGCTGAACGTGCTGGTGGTGCGCTCGGGCGAGCAGACCATTCTGGTCGATGCCGGTTTGGGCGGGCAGTTTCCGGGCTTCCCTCGGGCCGGGCAGTTTCCCAAGCGCCTGACAGCCGCCGGGATCGACCTGGCGTCAGTGACCGACATCGTGATCACGCACATGCACATGGACCACATCGGCGGCCTGTTGGTGGAGGGCGTGAAGAACCGCCTGAGCCCCGATGTGCGGATTCACGTGACGGCCACCGAGGTGAAGTTCTGGGAGGATCCGGACTTCACCATGACCGCCATGCCGTCGCCAGTGCCGGACGTACTGCGCGCCACGGCCAACCAGTTCATCGCCGCTTATCGCAGCAACGTGCGCACCTTCCACGACGAATATGAAGTGGCCCCTGGCGTGGTCGCCAAACTCACCGGCGGCCATACCCCAGGGCACTGCGTGGTCTACGTGACATCCGGCAACGAAAAGCTGACCTTCGCAGGCGATGCGCTGTTTCCGGTGGCGTTCGACCACCCCGACTGGCAAAACGGCTTCGAGCACGATCCGCAAGAAGCGGAGAATGTACGCGTGCGCCTGCTCAGGGAAGCGGCGGCCAGCGGCGAGCTGTTCATCGCCACGCACTTGCCCTTCCCGTCAGTGGGCCGGGTTGCGGTGGATGGCGACAACTTCCGCTGGGTCGCCGGGTTCTGGGATTTCTGAACCGCTTACGCTGCCCGCTTTCCCTCGGGACGGCGGGTAGACGCTCAGCGAGCGAAGCGGCTGCGGTAGTCCCGGGGGGATGTCGCCAGGTTGCGATGAAAGGTGACGCGCATGCGTTCCTCGTCGCCGAAGCCGCATTCCTGAGCGACCTGATCGATATGCCGGTCTGAGTCTTCGAGCATACGCCGCGCCGCTTCCAGACGGAAGAACTCCAGCGCCTTGGCCGGACTGCGACCGGTCTTGAGCTTGTACACGCGGCTGAAATTGCGCACGCTCATGTTGGCGTGACGGGCCAGTTGCTCGACGTCTAGTTCGGCACGGTGCAGGTTGCGCGTCAGCCAGAGGTGGAAGTCGGAGAAGACGTCGCCATCCTGCATCTGCGCCTGAAGCATGGTGCTGAACTGCGACTGCCCGCCTGGGCGTTTCATGAACACTACCAGTTCCCGCGCGACCTCCATGGCCACATCCCGCCCGCAATCAGCCTCCACCAGCGCCAGTGCCAGGTCTATCCCGGCGGTGACACCGGCCGACGTCCAGACCGTGCCCTGCTGAATGAAAATCGCGTCCTGATCGACATCGACCGTGGGAAAGCGCGTCTTGAGCATGTCGCACATGGCCCAGTGGGTTGCCACCCGTTTCGCGTCGAGCAGACCGGCCTGCGCCAGCAGAAAGGCGCCGCTGCACACGGATGCCGTGCGCCTGGCGTGAGGCGCGATGGTGCGCAGCCACTCGATGGTGTCGGGGTTGTTGTCCAGCGCGAGCAGGATTTCAGGTGCGCCGGGGACGATGACCGTGTCGATGACGCTGCCTGCAAGGGAGGACAGGGGTTCGGAGTTGACTTCCACCCCTTCGGCGGTGAGGGTCAGGCCACCGGTGATGCTGGCGGTGGGCCGCAGGTAACCGGCCAGTCCGCGATTGTTCATGGCCTTGGTGGCGGCCCAGAACACGGTTTGCGCGCCGGTCAGGTCCAGCAGCCCCATCTGCGGATAGGCCAGGAACAGCACCGTGCGGGGCTGATTGAACGACGCAAGCGCAGAAGTGGCCATGGCCGCAGTCCTCGAAAAGAACGATTATGCCACCTGTGGGGAGCGGCTCTACTGCGGTTCATCGCCTCTGGGGCGATGTCGTCCTTGAAATCGCTCCCGCCGGCAAGCCGTGCTGCTACGGGGGCGGTGTCGGCCGCGATATGGGGAGCACCTCAGGACCGTAGCAGCACGGCTTGCCGGCGGGGACGTCTTCAGGATCGCTGACGCCGGCGAGCCGGACTGCTACGGGGGGGGGCGGTGGCGTCAGGTGCCGGATAAATCCATGTCACTGGCCGACGCATCGATCCGGCTGTCGAAGCCTGGGGTGAGGATGATCTTGCGGCAGTCCTGCTCGCGCTTGTCGAAGATCGCGTAGCCCTCGGCGGCCTCTTCCAGCGACAGACGGTGGGTGATGATCGCCTCGGGTGACAGCGCGCCCTCCTCAATCAGCCGCAGCAACTGTGGAAGGTAACGGTGCACGTGGGTCTGGCCCATCTTGAAGGTCAGGCCCTTGTCGAATGCATCGCCAAACATGAAGCCATGAATGAACCCCGAATACACCCCCGGCACACTGACCGTGCCACCGCGCCGCACTGCAGCAATGCACTGGCGCAGTGCCTTGCCGCTGCTGCCTTCAAGCTTGAGGGTGGCGAGGATGGTTTCAGTGGTGCTGCCCTTGGCTTCAAAGCCTACCGCGTCGATCACCGCGTCAACGCCACGCATGCCGGCGGTCTGGCGAATGATGGTGGCGGCGGGGTCGTCGTCCTCGTCGAAATTGATCGGGATCGCGCCGTAGGTGAACTGCGCGTAGGCCAGGCGATAGACGTGATGATCGACAATGAAGATCTTCTCGGCGCCCAGCATCTTCGCGCAGGCCGCGCTGAGCAGGCCGACCGGCCCTGCGCCGTAGATTGCCAGGCTCGATCCCGGCCCCACACCGGCATTGAGCACCGCCTGCCAGGCGGTGGGCAGGATGTCGGACAGAAACAGCACTTTCTCGTCGGCCAACGTTCCGGGCACCTTGAACGGCCCGACGTTGCCCTTGGGCACTCGCACATACTCGGCCTGCCCGCCTGGCACACCGCCGTACAGATGGCTGTAGCCGAACAAGGCGGCACCGGGCGCGATGGACTTCTTGTTGAGAATCGCCCCCCGCCCGGTGTTAGTGGTTTCACAGGCAGCGAATGCCTCCATCTGACAGAAGAAGCAGCTCCCGCAGGCAATCACGAAGGGAATCACCACCCGGTCACCAGGCTGTACGGCGGTGACCTCCGGGCCGACTTCCTCGACGATGCCCATGAATTCGTGGCCGAAGATATCACCCTGCTCGGTGGCCGGAATCTTGCCACGATACAGGTGCAGGTCCGAGCCGCAGATGGCGGTGGCCGTCACCTTCAGCAACACGTCGTCAGGCGCCTGGATCATCGGGTCGGCGACCGTTTCCACACGAACGTCGTGGGCACCGTGATAGGTCAGTGCACGCATGAACTTCTCCTTGTAGGGCAGGCCTGATCGCTTGGGGTGGACATGCAATAAGGATAGGTGCGTGGCTAATGAAGTTCAGGGCGATGGCGTGCAACTGACCAGCGGAACGCCCGCAATCTGTAGGAGCGCGCTTGCCCGCGACAGGGTTGTGTCATTCAACTCATCAGTTACTGACACACCGCCATCGCGGGCAAGCGCGCTCCTACAGTGGATCGTGTAGATTGCAGAAACAACCTGAAACGTATCTGGCAGTCCCGGAGTCATCATGAGTGCTTCCCCCTTGCGTATCTGTATTGCCGGCGCGGGTGCCATCGGCTGCACGCTGGCGGCGCGTATTGCGCTGAGCGGGCATGCCGTCAATGTTTTCGCCCGCGGTCGCACCCTCGCCGCCCTGCAACGCAACGGCATTCACCTGCAGGACCTGCAAGGCCGCCACCACGTCCAGGTCAATGCCAGCGACAGCACCGAAGCCCTCGGCGAGCAGGACATCGTGTTCCTCTGCACCAAGGCACCATCGCTGAGCGGCCTGCTGCCGAACATCGCTGCGCTGATCGGCCCCGAGACGCTGGTGGTGCCTGTGATCAACGGCGTGCCGTGGTGGTATTTCCATGGCGAAGGTGGCCCGTTCGAGGGCAATCGGGTGGAAACGGTCGATCCGGACAGCCGCATCACCGACACCCTCGACCTGCACAAGGTCATCGGTTGCGTGGTGTTCATCACCGCCCAGAGCTCGGCGCCTGCGGTGGTCAAGACCCACAACCCGTATCGCATCATCTTCGGCGAGTTGAACAACGAGTTGACGCCGCGTCTGCAAAGACTGGTCAAGCTGATCGAAAGCGCCGGCATCGAAGCCCAGGGCACCGACCGCATTCGCGATCAACTGTGGACCAAGATCATCGCCAACCTCACCTCCAATCCTGTTTCGGTGGTGACCGGCGCGACGCTGGAGCAGATCTACGGGCTGCCGGACATGCGCGAACTGGCGCTGGCGACCTTCAACGAGGCGATGCAGGTGGCCGCAGCCTACGACGCGAAACTGAGCATGGAGCCGACGACCTTCATGCAATTCGGCGCGAGCATGGGCCCGGTGCGCACGTCGATGCTGCAGGATTTCGACAAGGGTTTGCCGCTGGAACTGGCGGCGATTGGCGATGCGGTGCTGGAATTGGCGGCGAAGGTGAATATCCCGATGCCGATCACCCGAGTGGTGCTGACGCTGGCAAGGTTTTGCGGGGAGCACGCGCACCACAAGGAGCATGGGCGGCATTGAGATGGGAGGGTGACGCGTAACTGACGACAACCGAAGCCCTGTAGGAGCGCGCTTGCCCGCGATGCCGTCGTGTCAGCCGATACATCTGTGGCAGACAGATCGCAATCGCGGGCAAGCGCGCTCCTACATGACGTAACCCGGCTTAGGTAATCGGCGCCGGGTTGAACAGGGTGATGTCGTTGTGCAGACGATAATGCTCGGTCCAGGTCTTCTTCTTGCCGCTGGCGACATCGAGATAGAAATGGAACAGCTCCCAACCCAACTCCTCGATGCTGGCGCGCCCGGTCGCGATGCGGCCTGCGTCAACGTCGATCAGGTCCGGCCAACGCTGAGCCAGCTCAGTGCGGGTCGACACCTTCACCACCGGTGACATCGCCAGGCCATACGGCGTGCCGCGCCCGGTGGTGAACACGTGCAGGTTCATGCCAGCCGCCAGTTGCAGCGTGCCGCAGACGAAATCACTGGCCGGCGTTGCGCAAAAGATCAGCCCCTTGCGGTTGACCCGCTCGCCAGGACCAAGCACGCCGTTGATCGCGCTGTTGCCGGATTTGACGATCGATCCCAGGGACTTCTCGACAATGTTCGACAGCCCGCCCTTCTTGTTGCCTGGCGTGGTGTTGGCGCTGCGATCCGCCTCGCCCTTGGCAAGGTAGCGGTCGTACCAGTCCATCTCGCGCACCAGTTCTTCGGCCACTTCCGTGGTTTCGGCGCGGGAGGTGAGCAGGTAGATGGCGTCACGCACTTCGGTCACTTCCGAGAACATCACGGTCGCGCCTGCGCGCAGCAACAGGTCCGAGGCGTAGCCCAGCGCCGGGTTGGCGGTGATGCCGGAAAACGCATCGCTGCCGCCGCACTGCATGCCCAGGATCAGCTCGGACGCCGGCACGGTTTCGCGACGGCGCTGATCGAGCTTCTTCAACCGCACTTCGGCCAGCTCCATGATCTGCTCGATCATTTCGTTGAAGCCGTGTTTCGAATCCTGCAGGCGATACATCCACTCATCGCTCAGATCGACCGAGGGATCGTTCTGATGCATCACCTGCTCGGCCTGCAATTTCTCGCAGCCCAGACCGATCACCAGCGCTTCGCCACCCAGGTTCGGATTGCGCGCCAGATTGCGCACGGTGCGGATCGGGATGTACGCATCCTTGGCGGTGATCGCCACGCCACAGCCATAGGTGTGGGTGATGGCCACCACGTCATCGACGTTCGGGTACTTGGGCAGCACTTCCTCGCGGATGCGCTTGACCGCAAAGTCCAGCACGCCGGTGACGCACTGCACGGTGGTGGTGATGCCGAGGATGTTGCGCGTGCCGACCGTCCCGTCGGCGTTGCGGTAGCCTTCGAAGGTGAAGCCTTCCAGCGGCTCGCCCCGACCAGGTACTTCGGTGGACAGCGGCAGGCTGTCCAGCGGCGGCGCGCTCGGCATGCGCAGTTGATCTTCCTTGACCCAACTGCCGCGCGGGATCGGCTTGAGGGCATAACCGATGGTCTGCCCGTAGCGAATCACTTCGCCACCCTCGGGGATGTCCACGGTGTTGACCTTGTGACTCTGCGGCACGTTGTCGATGGTCACCAGGCCATTGTCGAATTCAGTCCCCGCCGGTACGCCCTGGTCATTGACCACGACGACAACGTTATCGCGCTCATGCAGGCGGATGTAACGTGGCGAGTCGGCATGTTGGATCAAGTTCATCACGATCTTCCTCGATTTTTCTTGGACTCAGCTCTTGGCCTGGGAAATTTCGCCGACGTCGCTGGCCCGCAAATCACCCTGCGTTGGGGTGTCTTTCAATTCCACGCGTTTGATCTCGCCCACGATGAACACGTAGCTGATCACCGCCACCAGCGCGTTGGCGCCGACAAACACCAGCGCCCATTTGAACGAGCCGGTGGAGCTGATGATGTAGCCGATGACGATCGGGGTGGTGATCGACGCGATGTTACCGAACATGTTGAACAGACCGCCGCTCAGACCGGCGATTTGTTTCGGAGAGGCGTCGGACATCACCGCCCAGCCCAGTGCGCCCACGCCCTTGCCGAAGAAGGCCAGTGCCATGAAGCCCACCACGACCCATTCGATATCGACGTAGTTGCAGGTCACGATGGAGGTCGACAGCAGCAGACCGCCGATGATCGGCGCCTTGCGGGCGAAGGTCAGGGATTTGCCGCGACGCAGCAGCCAGTCGGAGATGATCCCGCCCAGCACGCCGCCGACGAAGCCGCAGATCGCGGGCAACGAGGCGATGAAACCGGCCTTGAGGATGGTCATGCCGCGTTCCTGCACCAGGTACACGGGGAACCAGGTCAGGAAGAAGTAGGTGATGCCGTTGATGCAGTACTGCGCCAGGTAGATACCCAGCATCATGCGGTTGGTCAGCAACTGCTTGACGTAGTCCCATTTCGGGCCGCCGCTCTTGCCTTTGCCCTTGTCGTTGTCCATATCGACCATGCCGCCGTTGTTGGCGATGTGATCGAGTTCTGCCTTGTTGATCATCGGATGGTTGCGCGGGCTGTGGATGACTTTCAGCCAGATCAGCGAAAACACGATGCCGATACCGCCCATCACCACGAACACGTGCTGCCAGCCGAAGGTGAAGACGATCCAGCCCATGATCGGGGCGAAAAGAACGGTTGCGAAGTATTGCGCCGAGTTGAAGATCGCCGAGGCGGTGCCGCGCTCGGAGGTCGGGAACCAGGCCGCAACGATGCGCGCGTTGCCAGGGAAGGATGGCGCTTCGGCCAGGCCCACCAGGAAGCGCAGCATGAACAGCGCGACGATGGCGGTGGAAAGGCCGAATTCACCGACATAGCCTTGCAGCACGGTGAACAGCGACCAGGTGAAAATGCTCAGTGCGTAGATCTTCTTCGAACCGAAGCGATCCAGCAGCCAGCCGCCGGGGATCTGACCGGCCACGTAGGCCCAGCCAAAGGCAGAGAAGATGTATCCGAGGGTGACGGCGTCGATGCCAAGGCTCTTTTGCAGGCTGGAACCGGCAATGGCGATGGTGGCACGGTCGGCATAGTTGATCGTGGTCACCAGAAACAGCATGAGCAGGATCAAATAGCGGACGTGAGTCGGCTTGGTTTTTTGCATGTTCGAAACTCCCACTAATTATTTTTTTGCGCGGGTAAACAACGATCTTATGTGTGTGTGTCGCTCGCCTCTGCCCCTAAATCCAGATGCGATTGAAGCGTTCTTTCAAAGTGCGGCCACGGTGACGCCTGGGGTAGAACTCACGCGAACGGCAGCCTTGCCGACGCGAAACGCTGCACGGCGCAGCGTTTTGGTGAACAGTGCCCTGACGGCAAAAAACCGCTGATCGCTCAGCGGTTTCCCGGCAGTTGGCTGTTACTGCTTGCCTTGCTTGTCCATCAGTGCAGCGAGCATTTCGAACTCTTCTGCAGTCAGGTCGGTCAGCGGAGCGCGAACCGGACCTGCGTCGTAGCCGGCGATTTTCGCGCCTGCCTTGACGATGCTGACGGCGTAGCCGGCTTTGCGGTTACGGATGTCCAGGTACGGCAGGAAGAAGTCGTCGATCAGCTTGCCGACAGTGGCGTGATCGTCTTTGGCGATCGCGTGGTAGAAGTCCATCGCCAGTTTCGGCACGAAGTTGAACACCGCCGAGGAGTAGACCGGTACACCCAGCGCCTTGTAGGCAGCGGCGTAGACTTCAGCGGTCGGCAGGCCGCCCAGGTAGGAGAAACGGTCGCCCAGACGACGGCGGATCGAAACCATCAGTTCGATATCGCCCAGGCCGTCTTTGTAGCCGATCAGGTTAGGGCAGCGCTCAGCCAGTTTTTCCAGCAGCGGCGCGGTCAGGCGGCAAACGTTACGGTTGTAGACGACAACGCCGATCTTGACCGATTTGCAGACTGCTTCAACGTGGGCGGCAACGCCGTCCTGGCTGGCTTCGGTCAGGTAGTGAGGCAGCAGCAGCAGGCCTTTGGCACCCAGACGCTCTGCTTCTTGAGCCTGCTGGATCGCCTGACGGGTCGGACCGCCTACGCCGGCCAGGATTGGCACAGTCTTTTCGCAGGTGTCGACGGCAGTCTTGATGATTTGGGAGTATTCGTCGCCGGTCAGGGAGAAGAACTCACCTGTACCGCCAGCGGCGAACAGCGCGGAGGCGCCATAAGGGGCCAGCCACTCCAGACGCTTGATGTAACCCGCGCGATGGAAGTCGCCCTGGGCATTGAAATCGGTGACCGGGAAAGACAGCAGACCGTGGGAGAGGATGGACTTCAGTTCTTGTGGATTCATTATTCGAACACCCTGGGAAGCTAATTGTGTGAATGGATCACCAGACCTGCGCTGATGTCGTAAGTCATCGTACAACTAGGAATGACATCTCTCAATAGGGGGGACGAATTATTTCTAGGGGAAGGAGATGAGCGGCGTTCTGGCTCGGCCTGTAGGAGCGCGCTTGGTCTGGGCCGCACTCGGACGATTACGTAGTGTCAGCAACAGATACGTGGCTGACACTACGCGGTCGCGGGCAAGCGCGCTCCTACAATTGTCACCACGCGGACGGAGTGATAAATGGCCAGGTCATACGACCTCAGGCGCGCTGCGACTCCGCCTCTTCATGGGCGTGGCGCAGGCGTTCGCGGCTGTTGGTCAGGTGCAGGCGCATGGCAGCGCGGGCGGCGTCGGAGTCCTGGCGGGCGATGGCCTCGTAGATCTCCTCGTGCTCGCGGCTCAGGCGGCTCATGTAGTGCTGTTGGTCGTCATGGGCCAGGCGCGCGGAATTCAGGCGGGTACGCGGAATGATGCTGGTGCCCAGGTGATTCATGATGTCGGTGAAGTAGCGGTTGCCCGTGGACAGCGCTATGGCCATGTGGAACTGGAAGTCGGCACCTACCGCATCGCTGGCATGGGCCGCGCTTTCATTGAGGGCGTCGAGTGCGGCACGCATGTCGGCCAGTTGCTCGGGGCTGCGACGCTGGGCAGCCAGGCCCGCCGACTCGACTTCCAGGCTGATGCGCAATTCGAGGATCGCCATCACGTCACGCAGGGTGACGATGGTCGCCGGATCAACGCGAAAACCGCTGGGGCTCGGCGTGTCGAGCACGAAGGTACCGATGCCGTGGCGGGTTTCCACCAACCCCGAAGCCTGCAGACGGGAAATGGCTTCGCGTACCACGGTGCGGCTGACCCCCTGCTCTTCCATGATCGCGGATTCGGTGGGCAATTTGTCGCCACGCTTCAGGGCGCCGGTGCGAATACGCTCCGAGAGTTCAGTGACCAACTCCTGGGCGAGGCTGCGGTGCTTTCTACGTGCGCGAGGCGGAGCACTCTGATTTTCCATATCCAACATGCGTCTCTAAATACGGTGAAAGTCTAATCATAGCTCACCGGGTTGTACGATCACATAACAAACCCGGCGAGTTCGTAGGTTTTTGCGGCATCGTGCTGCTAAATCACCGTTTCAGCGTGGGGTTGCTCGCGCAATTGACCGCCTTCGATGCGCAGATGACGACGGTGGAAACGCTTGAGACTGCTGCGGTGGCCGATGCTCAGCAGCGTCACGCCTGGCAGCTCATCGAGCAGCGCCTGATACAGCGCCGCTTCGTCTTCTTCGTCCATGGCCGAGGTGGCTTCGTCCAGATACAGCCAGTCCGGCGCATACAGCAGTGCCCGAGCAAAGGCCACGCGCTGCTGTTCCCCAGGGGACAGCATGCGTTGCCAGTGGTTGCTTTCGTCCAGACGCGACACCAGATGGCCCAGCCGGCAGGTTTCCAGCACCTGGGCAAAGCGCTCGGCCGGGTAGACGTCTGGCGGTTGTGGATAACTCAGGGCCTCGCGCAGCGTGCCAATGGGCAGATAGGGTTTCTGCGGCAGGAACAGGTAACGACCGGCCGGCAGGTCCATGGTCCCGGAGCCGTCGCTCCACAGACCGCCCATCGCCCGCAACAGCGTGCTCTTGCCGCTGCCGGAGCGACCGCTGAGCATCACGTGATCGCCCGCCGTGATTTTCGCGTTGGCGTGATCGAGCAGTTGGCGATCGCCAACCAGATCCAGGCTGAGCTGTTCGAGCCTGAGCTCATGCCCTTCCCGGTTGAGCTTGATCGCGCTGTGACGTTCTTCGTTTTCGGTCATGGCCTGACGGAAAGCCAGCAGACGGTCGGAAGTCGCGCGCCAGCCTGCCAGAGACACGTAGGCATCGATGAACCAACTGAAGTTTTCCTGAACGCTGCCAAAGGCCGAGTTGATCTGCATCAGTTCGCCCAGTTCGATCTTGCCGGCGAAATACCGCGGCGCGGCGACCACGAAGGGGAAGATGATCGCGATCTGGCCGTAGCCGGTGGTGAAGAACTTCAGGCGTTTCTGCACGCCCATGATGTCCCAGAAGTTGCTCCAGACCAGCTTGAAACGTGACGTCAGGCGGCGGTTCTCGTTGGCCTCGCCGTCATACAGAGCGATGCTCTCGGCGTTCTCGCGAATGCGCACCATGGCAAAACGCAGGTCGGCTTCGTAGCGTTGCTGTTTGTTGCTCAGGCCGATCAGGCGTCGCCCGATGAGGTGGGCCAGCCAGCTGCCGATGCCCGCATACAGCAGCGCACACCAGAACATGTAACCCGGAATCTCCATACCGAACAGTTCGATGCTGCCGGACACGCCCCACAGGATGACCGAAAAAGACACCAGGCTGACGACCGTGCTGATCAGCCCCAGCACCAGACTCAGGGTGGTGGAGGTGAAGCTGTTGAGGTCTTCGCTCAAGCGCTGGTCAGGGTTGTCGGTGTAGCCGCCCTGCTCCAGGCGATAGTAGTTCTTGTGATCCAGCCAGCGGGCAAAGTGTTTCTCGGTGAGCCACGTCCGCCAGCGAATCGTCAGCATCTGTGTCAGGTACAGCCGATACACCGCCGCCAGGATCGACACCGCGGCAATCCCGCAGAAATACAGCATCAGGTGGGTGAAGGCTGCCAGGTCCTTCTGTTGCAGGGAGTTGTAGAAGTCGCGGTACCAGCTGTTGACCCAGACCGACACAGCCACATCGAACAGCACCAGCGCAATCACCACCACCAGCAGCAGCCAGGCGATGCCCTTTTCCTCGCTGCGCCAGTAGGGGGTGATCAGGTGCCAGACTTTCTTGAAGAACTGGCCACGGGACGTATCGTTGGCCGCAGAGTATTCGGCGTTTTGATTCATGTGATAACTCGATGGCAGGCATTAAGTGGCGTCAGCCCCAATGTGCCAGACGCCACACGAGATCTTCCATGAAGAAAATGTTAACTGTCCCTGCGTGCTTCGGATCGGTCTTCGAGCCTGCTCGACCAACCTCCGGGATGGCCCTTAGCGGCGCACGGGACGCTTCTGCAATTTCCTTTGCAGCGTGCGGCGATGCATGCCCAGCGCCCGCGCGGTAGCCGAAATATTGCCCTCATGCTCGGTCAGCACACGCTGGATGTGCTCCCACTGCAGGCGGTCCACCGACATGGGATTGTCCGGCACCAGGGTGTCGAGGTCGGCGTGTTCGGACAGCAGCGCTGCGAGCACGTCGTCGGCGTCGGCCGGCTTGCACAGGTAGTTGCAGGCGCCGCGCTTGATCGCCTCGACCGCCGTGGCAATGCTCGAATAACCGGTCAGTATCAGGACCCGCATTTCCGGGTCCAGTTCCAGCAAGCGTGGCAACAGGACCAGCCCCGAGTCGCCTTCCATCTTGAGGTCGACCGTGGCGTAGTCCGGCAGGTCCTGCTGGGCCAGGATAAGGCCTTCTTCGGCGGAACCTGCGGTGCTGACGCGGAAACCACGGCGAGCCATGGCGCGGGCCATCACGCGGGTAAAGGTGGCGTCGTCGTCCACCAGCAACAGGTGCGGCAGTTCTTCGCCTTCGACCTGGATTTCGTCAGTCATGCTTCTTCTCCTGGTGCTTGACGGGGCAGGCGCAGCTCGGTGAGCGTGCCGCCTTCCTCGTGAGGATAGAGTTTTACCGAGCCGCCTGCGCGAGTCACGCTGGCCTTGCTCAGGAACAGGCCCAGGCCGAAGCCTTTGCCCTTGGTGGTGAAAAAGGGTTTGCCGATCTGTTCGGCCACCGCCAGCGGCACGCCAGCACCGTGATCACGGATGCTGATGCGAATCTCCAGCGGGGTCCAGTCCAGACTCACCTCCAACCCTTCGGGGCAGGCGTCGGCGGCGTTATTGAGCAAGTTCAGCAGTGCCTGGGTCAGGTCGGGAGGCGGCGCGACCGTCGGTACCTCGCCCTGCCCCAGCCGCTGGAAGCGATAGGTCGATTCGGGACGCATCAGGTGCCAGCGGTTCAGCGCCTGGTCCAGCCAGTGGGTGACCGTCTGTTCCTGCACAGCGAGCCTGCGATTGGCCTCGGCGGCGCGCACCAGTTGCTGCAGCGTCTCCTTGCACAGCTTGACCTGGTCCTGCAGCACCGACAGGTCCTCTTGCAGCGCCGGATCCTTGTGGTCCTGCTGCATCTCCTTGAGCAATACGCTCATGGTCGCCAGTGGCGTGCCCAGTTCATGGGCCGCGCCGGCGGCTTCGGTGGCCACGGCGAGCAGTTGCTGGTCCCGCGCGCCTTCTTCGCGGCGCAAGGCACGCATCTGCTCCTGGCGGCGCAGTTCCTCGGCCATGCGTGCAGCAAAGAAGGTGATGACCCCCGCCGCGAGCGCAAAGCTCAGCCACATGCCGTAGATCTGCAGTTTCTCGCGGGCGAAGGCGACGGTATCGATGGGATAGAAGTTGGCCAGCATCAAGGTGTACAGCGCCAGGGCGATGCCGGACAGGATCAGCGAATAGCGCCAGGGCAGAGTCACCGCAGCGATGGTCAGCGGCACCAGGTAATACGACACGAACGGGTTGGTCGAGCCGCCGGAGTAGAACAGCAGCGCGCTGTGGATAAACAGGTCGAAGGCCAGTTGCACGGCGTATTCGAGTTCGGTCACCGGCCACGATGTGCGCAGGCGAATGGCCGTGAGCAGACAGACGATGGCCGAGAAGCCCAGGGTGATGTCCAGTTGCAGCCAGGGTAAGGGCAACAGATTGAACAGGTAGGCGAAGCCCACCGAGCCGGCTTGGGCACCGAGCACCAGAATGCGGACGAAAGTCAGTCGCCAGAGGTTCTGGCGCGTGGCGGAAAGTACTTGGACGGGGGCGAGCATGAGCTCTCCTGATGCGCTCCTGGCGAATCGCAAGGAGTATAACCAATGAAACAGCGCTTTCCTTGAAAGTGCGTCAAAGCGCCACACACATCGCGCATCCGTAGGAGCGCGCTTGCCCGCGACCGCGGTGCGTCAGCGCCGGATAGGTTGGCTGACACGACGCCGTCGCGGGCAAGCGCGCTCCTACAGTGCGTGTGATCATGCCCACCACCCGTAGCAGCACGGCTTGCCGGCGGGCGCGATGCGTCAGCGCCGGATGGGTTGGCTGACACGACGCCGTCGCGGGCAAGCGCGCTCCTACAGTGCGTGTGATCATGCCCACCACCCGTAGCAGTCCGGCTTGCCGGCGGGCGCGGTGCGTCAGCGCCGGATGGATTGGCTGACACGACGCCGTCGCGGGCAAGCGCGCTCCTACAGTGCGTGTGATATGCCCACCACCGTAGCAGTCCGGCTTGCCGGCGACCGCGATGCGTCAGCGCCGGATGGGTTGGCTGACACGACGCCGTCGCGGGCAAGCGCGCTCCTACAGTGCTCGAGATCATGCCCACCACCCGTAGCAGCACGGCTTGCCGGCGGGAGCGATCTTGAGTACGCCCCCGCCGGCAAGCCGTGCTGCTACGGGGCGATGCGGGGCTTCGTGAAAGTGAGGTTCGGAACAAGATCCCGGATTTTCAGTCTCATGGGCATCCGTCCGACGGGCCATACTGGAATGCGCCACAGACGGCCTGCCCAACAAGGAGTTTTTCATGTTCAGCCTTCGTCCCACCGCTACCCTGTTCGCCCTGAGCACCCTCGCGCTGGCAAGCGCCCCGGCCCTGGCCGATGACGTTCATTACAACCAGGTGTCGGTCCGTGCCGAGGTCAATCAGGAAGTCCAGCGCGACCTGATGACAGTCACCGTCTACACCGAATCGCAGAACTCAGACCCTGCGAAACTCGCCGCCGAAGTCACCAACACTCTGAACAAGGCGCTGGGCCAGGCTCGGCAGGTCAAGGACGTGACCATTCGCCAGGGCAGTCGCAACAGCTATCCGATCTACGACGACAAGGGCCAGAAAATCACCGGCTGGCGCGAGCGTGCCGAACTGCGTCTGGAAAGCCCGGACTTCGCCGCCCTCTCCGGCCTTACCGGTGAACTGCTGGGCAGCGACATGAAAATGGGCGGCATGGACTTCTCCATCTCCGACCCTGCGCGCAAGGCCAGCGAAGACACCCTGCTCAAGAGCGCCGTCACCGCCTTCAAGGCCCGCGCCCAACTGGTCACCGACGCCCTGGGTGGCAGCGGCTACAAGCTGGTCAATCTCAACCTCAACACCTCGGGTTATCCACAGCCCTACATGCACGCACCGGTCATGATGATGAAAGCCGCCCGCGCCGATGCCGCTCCGACACCCGATGTCGAAGCCGGCACCAGCCAGGTCAGCGTCACCGCAGACGGCGTGATCGAAGTCGCCATTCCTTGATGCAACACCGCGGCAGCCCTGGGTTGCCGCGGTTTCTCTCATGCCCCCGGCTATCCCCCCTCGCGTTATATCGCCGTTTCCTCTTCCGCGCATTCGCTCGCTCCTACACCTTTGAGCGACCTCGCTGATTTTCACCCTCACCACAATCCATAGAATGGGGTTTGCAATATCCCATTGCGGCGGCGCACGGATTGCCCGACCAGAGGCAACAAGGCGCCACTCAAACATTCAAGGAAGAATCCAAAATGGCTTTCACCAACACCCTGCGCTCGCCAGCAGACCTGCCTGACGAGAAACTGCACACCACCACCGCGCTCGACTTGCTTACAGATGTCGCCCAGCGCCTGGGCGAAAACGACTTCAAGACGCAAATGCGCGATGTCTTCGGCGACGATATTCCAGATCACACCTTCGGCGCGCTGTGGACCCGCCTGATACTGGGCGAGCTTGGCAACCCACCGATCATCCTGACCGAATTCCTGGGCTACGACGCGGATTACGACAACCGTGAACGGGCCATCCGCATTGACCGGGACTTCTTTTCATTCGCGACGCGGGACACTCCGCACCACGCCTGGCTGCTGTCGGCATTGCTGCATGAGTTCGGCCATCACATCGACAACGTACTGCGGCAGGATCTCGGCGACCGTGCGCCCGATGGCACCTCCCTGCTGGCCCACGATGCCCCCTTCGAGGAAGGTCATCGCTTTACCGCCTGGATCGCTGCACAGGCGGAACCTGCGCAGGACCGCATCCAGCTCGCAAGCTACTCGACGGCACACGAGCGCGAGCCTGTGGACTACAGTGTCGACTGGCATGAGGCGCTCATGCACGTGCTGGCGCTCCAGGCGAACGTCGATGACCGAATCGAAACGGCACACGCCAATCCTGACCGCGAAGCCTTCGAAGCAGGCAGCGCAGAAGCCCAGGGTCATACTCACCAGACCATCGGCTGGTCACTGGACGAGGCTGGTTTCACCCGCGCCGAGGCGGACGCCGTCTACTTCGGCAACTGGCTGCGCGACTACTCGCAGATCGTCGACCCCAAGATCACCCGCGGCGTCGACATGCCCAAGGAGTTTCCCGCGTACGTGTCACGGCAAGCGTGGACCGACCTGGTGGATATCCTTGCAGTCAAGAAATTCCCCGACCTGCGGATGCGCTACCCGCAGGACATGCGAGTGACGCTCGACAAACTCGGGGTTTACCTGCCCACCGAGCACATCGACAATCCCATGTCCATCGACCCGGCGTTCCCGGATCCGACAGTGCGTGACCCCGACTTTGCGCCCTGGATTCTTCCTGGCGACCCAGTGCTGACAGCTGAGCCCGTCACGTCGATGAAGCGCTACATGACCGGGGCGGTCGAGTACATGCAACGGCAGTTGAGGCTGGCAATGACCGGCGGCCGTACGCTCTCCGGGATGCGTAGTTTCGGCGCGGGGCTCCACGTGCTGGAAGACCTGTTCGCCCACTCCAACTTCGCCGAGCTCAGCCTGATTTCCGCCGGCCACGCTCGGGTTCTGCCCTGGACCACCCCGGCAAACGTCAAGCGCAACCTGCCCTTGGTCACCGGCACCTTTGGCGGTAGCGACGTGGTCGCCAGCCTCGCCGCGCCGCTGGGCAAGATCCTGTTCTCTACCCAGGAGCTGGAGTTCGAGCTGTCCCAGCCGGGTTATCGCTCCGAACGGGATAAAGTGATGCTGATCCTGCTGGGCGAGCACCCCAATCAGAACTTCCTCAGGGCATTCGAAGCGCTGCTCAAGGCAAGAGACGGTCTGGTCGGCCTCGCTCGAAAAGCCGGTGTGGATACACTGCGGTTTTACCGCTGGCTCATGAACACCCCTGCCGCGATCCTGCTCAACGCCTACAACAGTGCGGCGCAGGGCTTACTGACCTGGATCGGCAATAGCGTCGCCGATGCCCAACTGGCGCTGGGCAGTGATCCGAACCTCGATTCCTCGGTCGAGCCCAGCCATTCGCAGCTCTCCAAGGATCACCCCGAGCATCCTCTGCACGACCTCAGCGCGCGGCTCGCCAACATCGCTGTCCGCCAGGTGGCCCAGGCCATGGTCGATCACTGGAACGGCAAGCAGGACGCGGACCCGATCGCCGTGGCGACGGCCTTCTTCTGTCATCCCGACGACACGCAATGGCACCAGACGCTCGTCAAAACCTGGGCCAACGACAATCCTGACCAAGTGCAGCGAGCGCAATCCAGATCGGATCTGGATGAAGTGCATCAGCAGTCGATCCGCCAGTTGCAGAATGTGCACAGCCAATTGCTGGCCGACAGCAATGCCTATATTCGATACGTTTTCAGCAACGAGGAAGTGCCATCGTCCGCATGGAGCTTTGTTGAAAAGGTGTTCATGAAAGCGATGGGCAACACAAGCTGGTTCAAGGAGTTGCAGAACCTGGCCAAATAGCCCGGGCGCTCTCTCGCGAGCCCCTTGTGAACCTTCGAGGCACTGCGGCATTCTCACCTGTCAGTCATCAGCCGATGACCCCAGGCACGAATGCCGCTTTGTTCGAGGTCCACATGGAAAACACCTTAAAGCCCCTGTTCCTGGCGACCGCGCTGGCGCTCTGCGCACCAGCGGTTCACGCCGCCAGCACCCTGGTGTATTGCTCGGAAGCAAGCCCGGCAGGCTTCGATCCCAGCCAGTACACCAGCGGTACCGAATTCGACGCCTCGGCCGAAACCGTCTTCAACCGCCTGACCCAGTTCAAGCGCGGCGGCACCGAGGTCGAAGCGGGCCTGGCCACGAAATGGGAAGTGTCCGATGACGGCCTGACCTACACCTTCCACCTGCGACCCGGCGTCAAGTTCCACACCACCGACTACTTCAAGCCGACACGCGACTTCAACGCCGATGACGTGCTGTTCACCTTCAATCGCCTGCTCAACCCCGATGACCCCTTCCGCAAGGCGTATCCGTCCGAGTCGCCCTATTTCAACGACATGGACATGAACACCACCATCAAACAGGTGGAAAAGGTCGACGAGCAGACCGTCAGGTTTCACCTGAACAACATCGATGCCGCGTTCGTGCAAAACCTGGCGATGAGCTTCGCCTCGATCCAGTCGGCCGAATACGCCGCCCAGTTGCTCAAGGAAGGCAAGGCCGCCGACATCAACCAGAAGCCGGTAGGCACCGGTCCGTTCGTGTTCAAGCGTTATCAGAAGGACGCGCAGATCCGTTATGTCGGCAACACCCAGTACTGGAAGCCCGAGGACGTGAAGCTCGACAACCTGATCTTCTCGATCAATACCGATGCCGCTACCCGCCTGCAGAAACTCAAGGCTGGCGAATGCCAGGTCAGCGGCTACCCGCGCCCGCAGGACATCGAAGAAGCGCAGAAGGATCCGAACCTCAAGGTGCTGAGCCAGGCAGGTTTCAACCTGGGCTTTCTGGCCTACAACGTGACCCACCCGCCGCTGGACCAGCTCAAGGTGCGCCAGGCGCTGGACATGGCCATCGACAAGCCGGCCATCATCAAGGCGGTGTATCAGGGCGCAGGCCAACTGGCGCAGAACGCCCTGCCACCTGCGCAATGGGGCTATGACCCGAACATCAAGGACGCGCCCCACGATATCGAGAAAGCGAAACAGTTGCTCAAGGAAGCGGGCGTCGCGCCGGGCACCCAGATCAACCTGTGGGCCATGACCGTCCAGCGCGCTTCCAACCCCAACGCGCGCATGTCGGCGCAGATGATTCAGTCCGACTGGGCGAAGATCGGCATCAAGGCCAACATCGTCAGCTTCGAGTGGGGCGAGTACATCAAGCGCGCCAAGGCTGGCGAACACGACGCGATGATCTATGGTTGGACAGGTGACAACGGCGACCCTGACAACTGGCTCGGCGTGCTCTACAGCTGCGCGGCGGTCAAGGGCAGCAACTACGCCAAATGGTGCAACACCGGCTACGACAAGCTGGTGACCCAGGCCAGATTGACCAGCGACAGGAACGAGCGGATCAAGCTGTACCAGCAGGCGCAGACTATCCTGAAGAACGACGTGCCGATCACGCCGATCGCCAACTCCAAAGTGTTCCAGCCGATGCGCAAGGAGGTGCAGGACTTCAAGCTCAGCCCGTTCGGCCTGACGCCGTTCTATGGGGTGAGTCTGTCGAAATGACCCACGATATTTCAACAGCGAAGTAACACTTGAGACACAAACGGGTGCATTCGCAACGATGCAGTGCACCAAAATTGCGCACTAAACGTACCGATATGCGACACGCAAACGTTCAACCGCGTCAGAAATTATAGTTTTGCGACATTCGTGTACGTTCGTGCCACTCTTTGTCACTTGATTGGCGCCAGCATCTTGCTTTGGGTATGGCGCCTGCATAAGTATCCGCGGGACCGACCCAAAAGGTCGTTTCCCTCAATTAAAAAATGACAACAACTGAGGCCACCATGCTCAAAAAAGCGGTCATTCCGTTTCTTCTCGGCGCAGGTTTGATCGCCAGCGCTCCCTTCGCTCAAGCAGCATCGAACCTGGTGTTCTGCTCCGAAGGCAGCCCCGCTGGTTTCGACCCAGGTCAGTACACCACCGGCACCGACTTCGACGCTTCGGCCGAGACCGTCTTCAACCGTCTGAGCCAGTTCGAACGTGGCGGCACCGCCGTTATTCCAGGTCTTGCCACCAGCTGGGACGTGTCCCCGGACGGCCTGACCTACACCTTCCACCTGCGTGAAGGTGTCAAGTTCCACACCACGCCGTACTTCAAGCCGACCCGTACCTTCAATGCCGATGACGTGCTGTTCACGTTCAACCGCATGATCAACAAGGACGATCCGTTCCGTAAGGCGTACCCGACCGAATTCCCGTATTTCACCGATATGGCGATGGATACCAATATCAAGAATATCGAGAAGGTCGACGATCACACCGTCAAGATGACCCTCGGTACTGTCGATGCGGCATTCATCCAGAACCTGGCCATGAGCTTCGCCTCCATTCAGTCCGCTGAATACGCCGCCCAGTTGCTCAAGGAAGGCAAGGCAGAAGACATCAACCAGAAGCCGATCGGCACCGGCCCGTTCGTGTTCAAGAGCTACCAGAAAGACTCCAACATCCGTTTCACCGGCAACAAGGACTACTGGAAGCCTGAAGACGTCAAGGTCGACAACCTGATCTTCGCCATCACCACCGACGCCTCGGTCCGTGCGCAGAAGCTCAAGAAAGGCGAATGCCAGATCACCGCCTACCCACGTCCGGCAGACCTTGAGCCACTCAAGGCCGACCCTGCGCTGAAGATGCCCGACCAGGCAGGTTTCAACCTGGGATACATTGCCTACAACGTGATGCCGACCATCAAGGGCGAAACCAAGCCTAACCCGCTGGCCAAGCTGGAAGTGCGTCAGGCGCTGGACATGGCTGTGGACAAGAAAGCCATTATCGGCGCGGTGTACCAGGGCGCAGGCCAGTTGGCCGTCAACGCCATGCCGCCGACCCAGTGGTCCTATGACACCACCATCAAGGATGCGCCGTACGACGTCGCCAAGGCCAAGGAACTGCTGAAAAAGGCAGGCGTGGCTGAAGGCACCGAGATCACCCTGTGGGCGATGCCGGTTCAGCGTCCGTACAACCCGAACGCCAAGCTGATGGCCGAAATGCTCCAGAACGACTGGAAGAAGATCGGCATCAACGCCAAGATCGTTTCCTACGAATGGGGCGAGTACATCAAGCGTGCGAAGAACGGCGAAAACGGCGCGATGCTGATTGGCTGGAGCGGCGACAACGGTGACCCGGACAACTGGCTGGGCACCCTGTTCGGTTGCGACGCCATCAACGGCAACAACTTTGCCAAGTGGTGTGACAAGCCGTTCGACACCTTGATCCACCAGGCCAAGGAAACCACCGACCAGGCCAAGCGCACCGAGCTGTACAAACAGGCTCAGCACTTGCTCAAGGACGCAGTCCCGATGACCCCGATTGCCCACTCGACTGTCTACCAGCCGATGCGCAAAGAGGTTCAGGACTTCAAGATCAGCCCATTCGGTCTGAACTCGTTCTACGGCGTCAGCGTCAGCGGCAAGTAAAACCCCCAAATGGCTTCACAGTCGCATTACCTGCGGGTAATGCGACTGTGTCGTCGCGTGCGCGATTCATGCATGAAAATGAATATTGTTAGACGAGTAGAACTTCGAAAGAGATTGCCTACTAACAATAGTCATTTTTCCTACATACACAGCTGCGCCTAGAACTATTTACTGTGCATCTCGACGGACATACCGTTTGAGATCCCGCACTCGATATGTGCTGTCTATCTGTCCGGTCGGGATTTCCGTCGGTGGAAACTTCATTTGCGCAAACGATTGCGAAAAAGAGTTTCAGTCCGTTACAGGATTCATTCACGCCCAAGACGATAAGGATTGTCATGAATAAGAATATTGTTTTGCCATCACTATTGGCGGCGGGTCTTCTGGCCGCCTCCCCGTCCTACGCAGCTTCAAAGAGCCTGGTGTTCTGCTCAGAAGGCAGCCCGGCGGGTTTTGATATCGGCCAGTACACCTCCGGCACCGACAACGACGCCGCCGAGCCCATCTACAACCGCCTGGCCGAGTTCGAACAGGGTGGAACCGGCGTGGTGCCTGCGTTGGCGATCCGTTGGGATGTATCCCCGGATGGCCTGACCTACACCTTTCATCTGCGCGAAGGCGTGAAGTTCCACAGCAACAAGGCGTTCAAACCCAGCCGCGACTTCAATGCCGATGACGTGCTGTTCACGTTCAACCGCATGCTGCACAAGGATCATCCGTTCCGCGTCGCTTATCCGACAGAATTCCCCTACTTCACCAGTATGGGTCTGGACAAGAATATCAAGTCCGTTGAAAAAACCGGACCAATGGTTGTTGTATTTACACTCAATAAAGTTGATGCAGCATTCATTCAAAACATTGCGATGAACTTCGCCTCGATTCTTTCAGCTGAATATGCTGACCAATTGATGGCATCCGGCAATCTGCAGGATATCAATCAGGCGCCCATCGGCACCGGCCCGTTCGCCTTTGGCCGTTATCAGAAAGACTCGCAAATCCGTTATGTGGCCAACAAAGAGTTCTGGGACCCGAGCCGCATCAAGGTCGATCAGTTGATCTTCACCATCATCACCGACGCCTCGGTGCGCGCGCAGAAACTCAAGCGCAACGAATGCCAGGTCACGCTCAACCCGCGTCCGGCGGACGTCGATGCGCTCAAGGCCGACAAGCAGCTCAAGGTCATGCAGGAGCCCGGGTTCAACCTCGGCTACATCTCCTACAACGTGCGCCACGCGCCACTGGACAACCTGCAGGTTCGCCAGGCGCTGGACATGGCAGTCAACAAACCAGAAATCATCAAGGCGGTGTACCAAGGCGCCGGCCAACTGGCCCAGAACGCCATGCCACCGACCCAATGGTCCTACGACGACACCGTGAAGGATGCGCCCTACAACCCGGAAAAGGCCAAGGAGCTGCTGCGTGCCGCCGGGGTCAAGGAAGGCACCGTGCTCAACCTCTGGGCGATGCCGGTGCAGCGCCCGTACAACCCGAACGCCAAGCTCATGGCGCAGATGCTCCAGTCGGACTGGGCCAAGGTCGGGATCAAGGTCAACATCGTCAGCTACGAATGGGGTGAGTATCTCAAGCGCAGCAAGAACGGCGAACACGACATCTCGCTGATCGGCTGGACCGGCGACAACGGTGACCCGGACAACTGGCTCGGCACGCTGTACAGCTGCGCCTCCATCGGCGGCAACAACTACTCGATGTGGTGCGACGAAAAATACGACGCGCTGGTCAAGGCCGCCGTGGCCACCGCAGACAAGGAAAAACGCATCGAGCTGTACAAGCAGGCCCAGCACTACCTCAAAGAACAGGTGCCCATCACCCCGATTGCCCACTCCACCGTCAGCCAGCCGCTGCGGGCCGAGGTCGAGGGCTTCCAGGTGAGCCCCTTCGGGCGCAACAACTTCTCCGGCGTGACCGTCGCCGATTGACCCGAACCACCGTGCCAAGGGCGCTTGTGTCCGCGGCACCGTTTTACCCGCAATCCGCGGACCCAGCAGAAACCAAGGCCCAAAAGGCTGAACAACAAGCCGGCGACCTATAAAAGCCGGCCTTTAAAAAAAGCAGTAAACGGGAGCTTCAAAACGTGAAAAAAGCCAGCACCGCTGTATTCGCCTTGTCCATGCTCAGCCTGAGCATGGCCGCACAGGCAGAGCCAACCAGCCAGGAATTCGTTCCGACCACCCTGGCTACATCCAACGCCCAGAGCGAAGCCAAGGGCTTTCTGGAAGACTCGAAGATCACCGGTTCCACCAAGAACTGGTACGCCAACGAACTGCTGCGTCGCGGCGGCGAATTCTCCCGCAGGGAGAACGGCGTGATCGTCGACAGTGATCCGCGTCGGATCAACTGGGTGCAAGGCACCATCGTCAACTACAGCTCGGGCTTCACACAGGGCACGGTCGGTTTCGCCACCGAGATGGCGGTCTACAACGCCGTCGCGCTGGACCGCGACAAGGACGACCTGATGGGCGGCGCCAACCGTACCCTCACCAAGAACAACGGTGACGCGGTCGGCCAGTGGAGCAAGCTGGGCCTGGGCAACATCAAGGCACGCATCTCCAACACCACCCTGACCGCAGGCCGTCAGTCGCTCAACACCCCGGTGCTGGCTTATATCGGTAACCGCGCCCTGCCTTCGAGCTTCGAAGGTGTGAGCATCCTGAGCGAAGAATTCAACAACCTGTCGTTCACCGCCGGCAGCTTCGACCGCGTCTCGCCACGTTCCGAGCAGAGCCTGACCAAGTTCCGCTCCGAGTACACCGCCAACGCCAACATCGAAGCCGATCGCGTGGACATGGCCGGCGTCGACTACAAGCCGTTCAAGAGCCTGACCACAAGCTTCTACGCCTCCAACGTGCAGGACTTCTGGCACCAGTACTACTTCTCGTTCCTGCACGAGTTGGGTGACACCGACGTGCTGGGTCTGAGCACCAACCTGAACTACTACAAGACCAAGGATTCGGGCGCCAAGAAAATGGGCCCGATCGACAACGACACCTACTCCCTGTCGCTGACCGCTACCCACAAGGCGCACAGCTTCAGCATCGCCTATCAGGAAGTCGAAGGTGACACCTACTTCGACTACGTCCACGACAGCAACGCCATCTTCCTGGCCAACTCCCTGCTTTCGGACTTCAACGGACCGAACGAGAAGTCGGTGCAACTGAGCTACCTGCTGAACATGGCCGATTACGGCGTGCCGGGCCTGAAGTTCAACGTCTACCAGGCGCGCGGCTTCGACATCGACGGTACTCACTACAAGGGCACCGCCTACGACGTGCGCGGCATGGACGGCGAAACCCACTACGAATACGGCGTAGGCGCCACGTACACCATGCAGTCCGGCCCGCTGAAGGCCTCGACCATGCGCGGGACCTACACCACCCACCGCGCGAGTGCCAACCAGGCTGACGGCAGCATCAACGAGTTCCGCCTGGTGACCACCATTCCGTTCAACATCCTCTGATACGGCAGATGGACAGGTTTCGGGCTAGAACTTAATAGCCCGAAACACCCACTCAGTATTGGCTTCATCACTTTGCCGAGGGCGTTTACTTGAAATCGACATTCAAACTCGCAACATTGCGCAACGCGGTAGCACTTGCCCTTTTCAGCGTCGCGGTCGGCGTTTCGGCCAAGCCGCTGGTGGTCTGCACCGAAGCCAGCCCCGAAGGTTTCGATACAGCGCTGTACACCACAGCCGTCACCGCCGACGCGGCAGCGGAAACCATTTTCAACCGGCTGGTGGATTTCAAGCCGGGCACCACGGACATCGAGCCAGCTCTGGCCGAATCGTGGGACATCAGTGAAGACGGCCTCAATTACACCTTCCACCTGCGCAAGGGCGTCAAGTTCCACACCACCGAATACTTCAAACCGACCCGCGACATGAACGCCGACGACGTGGTCTGGAGCTTCCAGCGTCAACTGGACCCGAACCACCCGTGGCACAAGCAATCGACCGTGGGCTTCCCGTACTTTGAGAGCATGGGCTTCAAAGAGCTGCTCAAAAGCGTCGAGAAAGTGGACGACAACACCGTCAAGTTCACCCTGACCCGCCGCGAAGCACCGTTCCTGGCCGACGTGGCCATGGCCTTCTCCTCGATCTACTCGGCCGAATACGCCGATCAACTGCTCAAGGCAGGCAAGACCGACAACCTCAACAGCCAGCCTGTGGGCACCGGCCCGTTCGTCTTCCAGCGCTACGCCAAGGACGCCCAGGTACGCTTCAAGGCCAACCCGGACTACTTCCGTGGCAAGCCGCCAGCCGATGCACTGATTCTGGCCATCTCCACCGACAACAACGTGCGCCTGCAGAAGCTCAAGGCCAACGAATGCCAGGTCGCGCTGTATCCCAAGCCTGACGACATCCCGAGCATCCGCAAGGATGCGAACCTGAAGGTCGACGAGCTCAACTCGATGACCACCGCCTACATCGCCATGAACACCACCCACAAGTACATGAGCGACGTGCGGGTGCGCAAAGCCATCGACATCGCCTTCGACAAGGAAGCCTACGTCAACGCGCTGTTTGGCAAAGGCAACGCGACGGTGGGCGTCAACCCGTACCCGGACACCCTGCTCGGTTACAACAAGGAGCTGAAAAACCCGGCCCACGACCTGGACAAGGCACGTGCCTTGCTTAAGGAAGCAGGCGTTCCGGAGGGCACCGTACTGACCCTGTTCACCCGCAACGGTGGCGGCCAGACCAACCCGAACCCGCTGCTCGGCGCGCAGATGATGCAGGCCGACTTGGCGAAAGTCGGCATTAAGTTAGATATTCGCGTCATGGAATGGGGCGAAATGCTCAAACGGGCCAAAAACGGCGAACACGACATGGTGTCGGCGGGCTGGGCAGGCGACAATGGCGACCCTGATAACTTCCTGACCCCGAACCTGAGCTGCGAAGCCGCCAAGAACGGCGAAAACTACGCGCGCTGGTGCAATCAGAAGTTCCAGACGTTGATCGATCAGGCCCGGGAAAAAACCGACCCGGCCGAACGTGCCGCGCTCTATGAGCAGGCACAGGTGATCTTCAATCAGGATCAGCCATGGATCAGCATGGCGCACACTAAAATGTTCACTGCAATGCGCAAGAACGTAGAGGGTTATCACATTAGCCCCCTCACCACGAATAACTTCGCTACCACCCAAGTGAAGTAGAAGAACAATCCGGCGGGCTCCACCAGAGCCCCGCCGGAACTGATGAGGTACACGAGAAGATGTTTAGTTTTATCGCTCGCCGAGTGGGGTTGCTCATACCCACCTTCTTCGGCATCACCTTGCTGACTTTCGCATTGATCCGCCTGATTCCGGGCGACCCGGTCGAAGTCATGATGGGTGAACGCCGGGTCGATCCGGAAATGCACGCCCAAGCCATGGAACGTCTTGGCCTGAACAAACCCCTGTATGCGCAATACATCGACTACGTCGGCAAGCTCGCCCATGGCGATCTGGGCGAGTCGCTGCGTACGCGCACTAGCGTGTGGACCGAATTCACTTCGCTGTTCCCGGCCACTCTGGAACTGTCGATTGCGGCGCTGATCTTCGCAGGCATTCTCGGGCTTCTGGCCGGGGTTATCGCGGCCCTCAGGCGAGGGTCCCTGTTCGACCATGGCGTGATGGGCATCTCCCTTGCGGGCTATTCGATGCCGATCTTCTGGTGGGGCCTGATTCTCATCATGTTCTTCTCGGTGTCCCTGGGCTGGACCCCGGTGTCGGGACGTATCGATCTGCTGTACGACATCCCACCGAAAACCGGCTTCATGCTGATCGACACCCTGCTCAGCGATGAAGAAGGCTCGTTCATCGACGCCCTGCGTCACCTGATCCTGCCGGCCATCGTGCTGGGCACCATTCCGCTGGCGGTTATCGCCCGGATGACCCGCTCCTCGATGCTCGAAGTGCTGCGTGAAGACTACGTTCGTACCGCCCGGGCCAAAGGCCTGTCGCCGGCTCGCGTGGTGTTCGTCCACGGCCTGCGCAACGCGCTGATCCCGGTGCTGACCGTGTTCGGCCTGCAAGTGGGCACGCTGCTCGCCGGTGCCGTCCTGACCGAGACCATCTTCTCGTGGCCGGGTATCGGCAAATGGCTGATCGAAGCCATCGGCGCCCGTGACTACCCTGTCGTGCAGAACGGCATCCTGTTAATCGCCTGCCTGGTGATCCTGGTCAACTTCGTAGTGGACATCCTCTACGGCTTTGCCAACCCACGCATCCGTCACCAGCGCTGAGATCACGACCATGAATACACCTACTCCTGTGGTAGCAGTCGATCAAAGCCTGCTCTACCCCTCCGTCTACAAAGAATTCTGGCAGCACTTCGCCAAGAACAAAGGCGCCGTGGCCGGTCTGGCCTTCATGGCGCTGGTGGTGTTCTGCGCCATCTTCGCCCCGTGGGTCGCACCTCACGACCCGAGCGAGCAATACCGCGACTTCCTGCTGACCCCGCCAGTCTGGCTTGAAGGCGGCCAGTGGCAGTTCCTGCTGGGCACCGACGAGCTGGGCCGCGATCTGCTGTCGCGCCTGATCCAGGGTTCGCGCCTGTCGCTGCTGATCGGCCTGTCGTCTGTGGTGATGTCGCTGATTCCGGGCATCCTCATGGGCCTGCTGGCGGGCTTCTTCCCCAAGGTCCTGGGCCCGACCATCATGCGCCTGATGGACATCATGCTGGCCCTGCCGTCGCTGCTGCTGGCAGTCGCCATCGTCGCGATCCTCGGCCCTGGCCTGATCAACACCGTGATCGCCATCGCCATCGTGTCCCTGCCCTCCTACGTGCGCCTGACCCGCGCCGCCGTGATGGGCGAACTGAACCGCGACTACGTGACCGCTGCCCGTCTGGCCGGGGCCACCCTGCCGCGCCTGATGTTCATCACCGTGCTGCCCAACTGCATGGCGCCGCTGATCGTGCAGGCAACCTTGAGTTTCTCCTCGGCAATCCTCGACGCCGCAGCGCTGGGCTTCCTGGGTCTGGGTGTACAACCGCCAACGCCTGAGTGGGGCACCATGCTCGCTTCGGCCCGCGACTACATCGAACGCGCCTGGTGGGTGGTGAGCCTCCCTGGCCTGACCATCCTGCTCAGCGTGCTGGCAATCAACCTGATGGGCGACGGCCTGCGCGATGCGCTGGACCCGAAACTCAAGAACGCCGCCTGAGGACGACCCAATGCCTTTGTTAGAAATGAAAAACCTCAACGTGCGCTTCGGCGACGCCAACGCCACCCCGGTGGTCGATGGCCTGGACCTGCGCGTGGAAAAGGGCGAAGTACTGGCAATCGTTGGCGAGTCGGGCTCGGGTAAATCCGTGACCATGATGGCGCTGATGGGCCTGATCGATCACCCCGGCATCGTCACCGCTGACTCCCTGAGCTTCGACGGCAAGGACATGCTCAAGCTCAGCGCGCGGGAACGTCGCAAGATCGTCGGCAAGGATCTGTCGATGGTTTTCCAGGACCCGATGACCGCGCTGAACCCCAGCTACACCGTGGGCTTCCAGATCAAGGAAGTGCTCAAGCAGCACCTGGGCCTCAAGGGCAAGGCTGCGCATCAGCGTGCTCTGGAGTTGCTGCAGAAGGTTGAAATTCCGGGCGCCGCACAGCGTCTGGATGCCTACCCGCACCAACTTTCCGGCGGCATGAGCCAGCGCGTCGCAATCGCCATGGCCATTGCCGGCGAGCCGAAACTGCTGATCGCCGACGAGCCGACCACTGCACTGGACGTGACCATTCAGGCGCAGATCATGGACCTGCTGCTGGCCCTGCAGAAAGAGCAGGACATGGCGCTGGTTCTCATTACCCACGACCTCGCGGTAGTGGCCGAGACCGCCCAGCGCGTGTGCGTGATGTACGCAGGCCAGGCCGTTGAAGTCGGCCAGGTTCCAGGCCTGTTCGACGTCCCGGCGCACCCGTACAGCGAAGCCCTGCTGGCGGCGATCCCCGAGCACAGCATGGGCGCCGAGCGCCTGGCCACGCTGCCGGGTATCGTCCCCGGTCGCTATGACCGGCCTACTGGCTGCCTGCTGTCGCCGCGCTGCCCGTACGTCCAGGAAAAATGCCGCCAGCAACGCCCGACCCTGGACCCGCAGGTCCACGGCCTGGTGCGCTGCTTCTATCCGCTTAATCAGGAGGTGGCGTGATGAGCGAAATCGTACTGACCGCCCGTGACCTTACCCGTCACTACGATGTATCCCGTGGCTTGTTCAAGCCGACTGCTACCGTGCGCGCGCTCAACGGCGTGTCCTTCGAACTGGAAGCCGGCAAGACGCTGGCAGTAGTGGGTGAGTCCGGTTGTGGCAAGTCCACACTGGCCCGCGCCCTGACCTTGATCGAAGAGCCGTCTTCGGGCTCGCTGAAAATCGCTGGCCAGGAAGTGACTGGCGCGACCAAGGCCCAGCGCAAGCAACTGCGCAAAGACGTGCAGATGGTGTTCCAGAGCCCGTACGCCTCGCTCAACCCGCGCCAGAAGATCGGCGACCAGTTGGCCGAGCCGCTGCTGATCAACACCAACCTGTCCGCGGCCGAGCGCCGGGAGAAGGTCCAGGCGATGATCCGTCAGGTCGGCCTGCGTCCCGAGCACTACCAGCGCTACCCGCACATGTTCTCCGGTGGCCAGCGTCAGCGTATCGCCCTGGCCCGCGCAATGATGCTGCAACCCAAGGTGCTGGTGGCGGACGAGCCGACTTCGGCACTGGACGTGTCGATCCAGGCGCAGGTGCTGAACCTGTTCATGGACATGCAGGAGGAGTTCAACACCGGTTATGTGTTCATCTCGCACAACCTGGCGGTGGTGCGGCATGTGGCCGATACGGTGCTGGTGATGTATCTGGGCCGCCCGGCGGAGATGGGTCCCAAGGAGGAGATCTATAGCCGTCCGTTGCACCCGTACACCCAGGCGCTGCTGTCGGCGACGCCGGCGATCCATCCGGATCCGCTGAAGCCGAAGATCAAGATCGTCGGTGAGTTGCCTAACCCGCTCAATCCGCCTTCGGGGTGCGCTTTCCACAAGCGTTGTCCGTATGCGACGGAGCGTTGCAGTGCGGAGATCCCGGAGCTGCGGACTGTGGATAACCGTCAGGTGGCTTGCCACTATGCGGAGCAGTTCGTGGCGTGATTGATGGGTGACGTAGCAGCACGGCTTGCCGGCGGGGGCGTCCTCGAAATCGCCCCCGCCGGCAAGCCGTGCGGCTACGGGTGATGACGCCGGGGTCGGATGTATATCCGTTTTCGCGGTGGTTGGGCTTTAGGGTTTCGCCCCTTACGGGCGACTCACTTTCCTTCCGGGGAAAGTAAGCAAAGCCATTGCGACAGGCTGGGGTCCTTCGGACTTCCCTCGACTCCGGCGCCGTTCCGGGGGCACGCCATGATGGGCCATCCATGGCCCGCACGGCTTTCGCGGCTTCCTGCCGCTCATCCCCCTCCACGACACCTGCGCTCGGCCTGGCGCCTTGACGTCGCGCCCTGTGTCGCCTGTGCCATCGCGCACGAAGATCAAGATCAAAATCTAAAACACACCACCGCCCCGTAGCAGCACGGCTTGCCGGCGGGAGCGATCTCGAAAACGTCCCCGATCCTGTAGGAGCGCTTGGTCTGGGCCGCATTCGGACGACGGCGTCCTCAAAATCGCCCCCGCCAGCAAGCCGGACTGCTACGGGTGCGGATGGTCAGTAAACGTCGCGGCGGTAGCGGCCTTGTTCGATGAGGCGTTCTACGCCCTTTTCGCCCAGCAGCTCAACCAGCACGGCATCCACCCCGGCGGCCATTCCTTCGAGGCTGCCGCAGATGTAGATGACGGCGCCATCGGCCAGCCAGCGGTGCAGTTCGTCGGCGGCTTCGCGCAGGCGATCCTGTACGTAGATTTTCTGCGCCTGATCCCGGGAGAACGCCAGGTCCATGCGCGCCAAGTCACCCGATGCCAGCCAGGCTTGCAGTTCATTCCCGCAGTGGAAGTCATGGGCGGCGTTGCGTTCGCCGAACAACAGCCAGTTGCGCTGCTCTCCCTGGGCGATGCGTGCCTTGAGCAGGCTGCGCAAGCCTGCCAGTCCCGTGCCGTTACCGATCAGGATCATCGGCGCCGGTTCGCTCGGCAGGTGGAAGCTGCTGTTGCGGCGAACCCGCAGGCTGATCGCGCCGCCCAGCGAAGCATGCTCGGTCAGCCAGCCGGAACCCAGGCCGAGGCTGCCGTCGGGGTGCAGTTCCTGGCGCACGATCAGTTGCAGCGAACCGTCCTGAGGTATCGAGGCAATGGAGTACTCGCGCATCGCCAGCGGCACCAACGCATCGACCAGCGCCTGCGCATGCAACCCGACCAGGTGGCTACGGTTGGCGGGCAACTGGCGGCTGCCCAGTGCCTGTGCGAGGCTTTCGTTCAGGCCGTCGACAGTGACTTGCGTGTCGGCATCAATGCCCAGGCCGGCCAGGAACTGCTCCACGGCAAACGCAGGGTTGCGCGGCAGCACTTCGACCAGATCGCCCGCCTCCCACGACGTGTCGTTGGCCGAAATCAGCCCCAGCAGAAACACCTTCGAGCCAGCGCTGTCAGGGTTCAGCCAGTCGCGCTGGGCCAGCACCCAGCTCTCGTATTCGGGCGCAGTCCATGCCGCCGCCGGTGTCGACCCGGTGACTTCGCCCAACTGCTGTTGCCAGTGTTGCAGCGCGCCAGCGTCACCGCTGTCCACTTCGACAGGCGCGAACAGCGTGCTGCCTCCGCGCTCGGCCAGCCAGCCGTGCAGGCGCTGGGCGAATCCGCAGAAGTGCTGATACTGGCGATCCCCCAGCCCCAACACCGCGTAGTTGAGGTTTTGCAGGGACAGCGGTTGGCCCAGCAGCTTGCGCTCGAAACCACGGGCGCTGTCCGGCGCTTCGCCGTCGCCAAAGGTGCTGACGACGAACAGCGCGTTGCGGCTCTGGTTCAAATCCTGTTCAGTCATGTCCGCCAGACGCTGCACGCGCACCGGCAAACCCGCCGACTGCAATTGTCCGGCCGTCTGCCAGGCCAGTTGCTCGGCAAAACCGCTCTGGCTGGCAAAGCCGATCAGCCACGCCGGGCCTTGGCTGCCATAGGCGCTGGAAGGCGAAACGGCGACTTCGCCACGGGCGTTGCGGATTTCGCGCTTCTTGCGACGGCGATCCAGATACAGCAACCAGCCGGTGATGAAAAACAGCGGCATCAACAGCGCCGCGACGGTGATCACGATGCGGCCGGTGAGGCCCCAGTAGCTGCCGGTGTGCAACGAGTAGTTGCTGACCAGCAACTGCGCGCCGTAGCCTTTGTCGGTGTAGCGCGAAACGGCCTTGAGCTTGCCGTTGGCCGGGTCGAGGGTGATCTGGTTCAGCGCGCGCGGGTGTGGCGCGTCCTTGAGGATGTAGTACACCGTCGCCATCTGGCCCGCTGCCTGCGGCAAGCGCAGGTTGTAGCTCTTGAGGTCGGGGCCTGCGGCTTTCTGGATCGTGTCCCAAATCGCGGCATAGTCGGCAACCAGAGGTTGCTCGGGCGCTGCGTCACGCGGACCGGCACCCGGGCGCGGACCACCGCCGCCACGGCGCTGTTCACCAGGTACGGGTGGATCGCCGATCAGCTTGTTCATGCCATTGTTGAACCAGTCGTAGGACCACATCAGCCCGGTAACGGCGACCAGCAGGTAAACGATCAGGCACCAGGTACCGAACACCGAATGCAGGTCCCAGTTGAAACTGCGTCCCTTCTTCGCCCAGTCCAGGGTCAGCCACACGCGCCAGTTCAAGGCCTGGCGCGGCCAGCGCAGGTACAGGCCCGACAGGCAGAAGAACACCAGGATCAGGGTACAGGCGGCCGTTACCTGCTTGCCGTATTCACCGGCGGCAAGGAAGCGGTGCAGGTTGAGCATGAAGCCGAAGAAATCCTGGCCTGTGGCGTCCGGCTTGAACTCGCCGGTGTAGGGGTCGAAGTTGTGCATCTGGCCGCGACGCTCGCCCGGTGCCGGCTTGAACCAGACCTGCGCGGCCCGGTCGCCACCGACCTCGATGCGGAACATCGAAACGGTGTCATTGCCCTGGGCTTCGAGCTTGCTGACCATTTCCGTGAGCGACAACTGACGCTCGCCAGGCTGGACGAACAGCGCATCGGGGTTGAGCGCATCCATGATTTCATCTTCGAATGAATACAGCGCGCCCGTGATGCCCATCAGGGCCAGCACCAGACCCGCCGTGATCCCGAAGAACCAATGCACTTGAAACAGGACTTTCTTCAACACCCTCAATCACCTCGATAATCCGCAGCGACGCGCATTATGCGCACAAACGGAATGCATTCTCATCCGTGTCTGATTCTTTGTTCGGTCACAGACCGGACACAAACACACTCTTGATTCTGCCCGCAGGGCGCACGCTCTGTTTTTGATTCTGGGCGAAGCCCGTAGGAGCTGGCTTGCCTGCGATCTGGCGCGAAGCGGCAGCAACTCCTGTAAACGCGGTCTGCCTGACACACCGAGCTATCCGGTTTTACTGCTGCTGCGCAGCAGATCGCAGGCAAGCCAGCTCCTACGGCCTGCGGCCAGAATCAAAAGCACGACCATGCCCTATACACAAAAGCCCCACCCGCCATTGGCAAGTGGGGCTCCCCGGTTCCGCTGACCTTTTAGAAGTGGAAGCTGGTGGTCAGCAACGCCGTGCGACCGGCTGCCTGGTTGGCGAAGTGCGCCGCGTAGGCCTTGTCGTAGTAGGTCTTGTCGGTCAGGTTCTGCACGTTCAGTTGCAGATCGACGTTCTTGGTCAGCTTGTACGAAGCCATGGCGTCGTATCGGGTGTAGGACGGTACGTAAACGGTGTTGGCCGTATCACCCCAGACTTCACCGACGTAGAACGCGCCACCGCCAACGGTCAGCTTCGGCGTGATGTCGTAGGTGGTCCACAGGCTGGCGCTGTGCTTGGCCGTGTTAGGCAGCTCGTTGCCCTTGTTCGGGTTGGCGCCGGCGATCACGGTGTTGGTGCGGGTGTTGCCGTTGGCGCCCGGATCGACCAGTTCGCTGTCCAGGTAGCTGTAGCCGGCGAAGACCTGCCACTGATCGGTGATCTTGCCGCTGGCCGACAGTTCCACACCATCGACACGGCTCTCGCCGGCGTTGGCGTAGGTGTTGTTGCTCACCAGCACACGGGTGTTGGTCTTCTCGGTGCGGAACACCGCCGCGGTCAGCGACAGGCGATCATTGAGGAAGTCCCACTTGGTGCCCAGCTCGTAGTTCTTGGTGGTTTCCGGTTCCAGGTCGCTGCTCACGATGCTGCCGTCAGCCACCAGTCCGTTGCCGTCGATACCTTCGTTGAGCATGCCGCCCGGCGGAGTGGCCGAGGTGGCGAACGAGGTATAGATGCTGCCGTTTTCAACCGGCTTGTAGACCACACCGGCCTGCCAGTTCCAGAAATTGCTGTTGTTCTTGCTGCGAGTGGTCGCGGCGGTGAGGCTGTCGGTCTTGGCCGAGGTGTCGAAGCTGTCGAAACGTGTGCCCAGGTTGACCTGCCACTGCGGGCTCAGCTCGATGGTGTCGAAGGCATAGACCGAACGGGTGTAACCGATGGTGTTGGTGCCCTTGTAGTTGCGCGCGATGGTGCCGGTGTAATCGTCATCGGGGTTCGGATTGGCCAGCGACGTACAGGTGCCGCCGTAGACCTCACCCACCTGGCATCCAACGCCGCCAGGAGAAGCTGCGGTCGGGTTGCTGTTGGCCGGGTTGGCGAAGGTGTAGCCACTGACCTTGCTCACTTCACGGGTCAGCTCGATACCGGTGGAGTAGCTGTTCTTGAAGCCCAGCAGCTGGAACTGGCCGAACAGGTCAGTCTGGTTGGTCGTGGTTTCAGTGGTGCTGACCCGGGCGTTGGCACGGCGCCAGACGGTGCCACGGGCGTTGACGTTGTGCTGGCTGTCGTCCGGCTGGGTCAGGATGTAGTCCTGGCCGACGTTGCCGTGGCGGAAGGTGTTTTTCAGCGTCATGTCTTCGTTGAAGTCATGCTCGAAGCTAATGGTCGAGATGTCGCTGCGCGTCTTGCGGAAGTCACGGTCCTTCAGGCCGTAGAAGTTGTTGCTGTTGCCGCCGTCGGTCGGCTTGTCGTGCACGTGCACGGCCGTGGCGGAGGTCGAACTGTAGCCGTAGGGAATGCCCGAATCCGGCAGGTCGTTGCCTTCGACGTGGTAGTAGCTCAGGTTCAGGCGGTTTTCAGTGCCCAGGCCGAAGGTCACCGACGGCGCCACGCCCCAACGGTCATAGTTGATGGCATCGCGACCGGCGACGTTCTGCTCGTGGCTCATCAGGTTCAGGCGGAACGCTGCGGTGTCGAGGAACTTGCGGTTGACGTCCAGGGTGTAGCGGCGGGTCTGGTCGGTGCCGTAGGTGAAGCTGCCATCGGTGAAATCATTGGCCTTGGGCAACTTGCTGACCAGGTTGATGCTGCCGCCTGCCGAGCCGCGACCGCCCATGGCCGAGTTCGGCCCCTTGCTGACTTCGATCGATTCGATGTCGAAGATTTCGCGGCTCTGGGCACCGGTGTCGCGCACGCCGTCGATATAAGTGTCGCCCTGAGCGTCGAAACCGCGGATGAACGGGCGGTCGCCCTGAGGGTTGCCGCCTTCACCGGCACCGAAGGTGATGCCCGGTACGGTACGCAGCGCGTCCTGCAGCGACGTGGCTGCTGTGTCCTTCAGTACCTGCTGAGGAATCACGGTGACCGAACGCGGCGTGTCCGACAGCGGTGCGGTGTATTTCTGCGATGCGCTCTTCTCGGTCTTGTAGTCCTTCGATTCCTGGGCTTCGCCGGTGATGCTGGTCGCGCCCAGCGAGATGGCACCGCCCTTGGCGTTCTCGGCTTCGTCGGCGGCATGGGCCATCTGCGACGCGGACATTGCGGTGACGGCCATGCCAATCGCCGAAACGAGGAGCCGTGGTGAACTGACAGACGGTTGAAGCGAAAGGCGCGACATCGTGATTTTCCTTCCCCAAGGAATGTAGAGGTCGCGGAATATAGATGAGAGTAATTTGTATTTGCAGATAACTTACATTCTTTACAATTTCGCTTTACGGTTTTTTCACCCTCGTTCGTCCACGCGTCCGCGCGGGGTTTTACACATCCAATAAGAATCACTACCATTCGCTACCTTTTTCGATAATGAGTGGCGTCTTCATGCTCCTGCACATCCCTGGCCTGTTTACCCGCGAGGAAGTGCTGCGCATCCGTCAGGCGCTGGAGCAGACCGACTGGGCCGACGGCAAGATCACCGCCGGCCACCTGTCGGCGAAGGCCAAGCACAATCTGCAGCTGCCCGAAGGCCATCCGCTGGCCAAGGAAATCGGCGCGGCGATGCTCGAACGCTTGTGGCAGAACCCGCTGTTCATGTCGGCCGCGCTGCCGCACAAAGTCTTCCCGCCCCTGCTCAACTGCTACACCGGCGGCGGCAGCTTCGATTTCCACATCGACAACGCCGTGCGCCAGGCCAGGGGCAACATCGAACGGGTGCGTACCGACCTGTCGTCGACGCTGTTCTTCAGCGACCCCGACGATTACGACGGCGGCGAACTGGTGATCCAGGACACCTTCGGCACCCGCCAGGTCAAGCTGCCTGCTGGCGACATGCTGCTCTATCCCGCCACCAGCCTGCACAAGGTCAACGCCGTGACCCGTGGCGCACGCTATGCCTCGTTCTTCTGGACCCAGAGCCTGGTGCGCGACGACGGCCACCGCACGCTGCTGTTCGAAATGGACAGCGCCATCCAGCAACTGAGCCGCGACGTGCCCGACCACCCCTCGCTGATCCAGCTCACCGGCACCTACCACAACCTGCTGCGCCAATGGGTCGAGGTCTGATCGATGAACTGGACGCTGCGACGTGACGATGTGCTCGATGGCGACCAACTGCGCGCCATGCTGCAGGACAACCCCGCCAGTGCCGCCAAGGCGATCCTCATGGCGGCGCAACAGAACCTCCCCGATGCTCAGGCCCTGCTCGGGCAGATTCTGCTGGACGGCACCGGCATCGAACAGGACGCCGCACTGGCCCTGACCTGGTTCCAGATCGCCGCGCGCAACGGCCATGCCATGGCCACCAACATGGCCGGGCGCTGCCATGAACATGGCTGGGGCTGCGAACCGGACGCCGCCAGGGCCGCCGAATTCTACCGCCAGGCCGCAGAAGCCGAGCTGGACTGGGGGTTCTACAACTACGGCAACCTGCTGGCCACCGGCCGCGGGGTCAACAAGGACCAGGCCCGCGCACTGGCCTGCTACACCAGGGCGGCGCACTTGGGCCACGCCAAGTCGATGAACATGCTGGGCCGCTATCTGGAAGAGGGTGTGTGTTGCGAGCGCGACCTGCCAGCGGCCCACGACTGGTATAGACGTGCAGCTGAAGGCGGGGACTTCCGTGGCCAGTTCAGCCACGCCGCCGTGCTGGTGGATCAGGGGCGTATCGAACAGGCGCTCATCTGGCTGGAAACCGCCTTGCGCATCGGCAACCTGAATTTTCTTCGCGTCAGCCGCAAGGCGCTGCTGGACGCTGCCCATCCTGATGTTCGTGCAATGGCGATCAACTATCACGAGCGCGCTGCGCAATTGGGCGACGGCAGCGACAAGGCAGAATATGCCCGGCTTTCAGAGACTGATCAATAGAGTAAACAGTCGCTCGAAACTTAATGTCATAGACCGACGTCTTTTCCAATTGAACAAGTAGATGTTTCAACACTTCCTTCCGGCCTTGCCAATCAAGGCTCCGGCCATTTGTAACTTTTCGCACTCGAAAATTCCTACAGAGCAAAACTACTTTTCCACTTTGACGTTAATCGAATGACAACTTAGTCTTCAAGCGTGCAGGCAACTTCACACAGCAACTCATGACTGCACACCCAGGCAACTCAACAACCGTCATTAAAGGATTAATGATAATGCCTCAATCGATTCAACGCATCGTGGACGATGCCGCCGCTGATCCGGCGCTGTTCTTCAGCCAATCAGTGGGAACAACGGACAGCCAAACCCGGGACAGTGGTCTGATTCTGACCAAAGATCAGCTCATCAACCTCAAGCGCTACGAGCTCAAAGGCCTTGCCCTTCCTACCCAGTTGAAAGATGTCATCAACTACCTGGGTTATGAAAGCGGCGCAGGCAACGGACTGGAGGCCGTGGACTTCCAGGGCTCATTCAAAATCATTCATGGCCACGCCAGTCTGTGGAACCCACTGCGCACGGACCTGCTGACCGTCAGTGACAAACTGGTGGTGTTTGCAGGCTCCATGCAAGTGTATGGCAAGAGCATGGAGGAAGTGCTCGACGATATCAAAGCGCTTGGGCTCGTCGAGAAATACGACATCAAAACCCTGGAAGACTTGCGCAGGGTTGAACTTGAACTGGGCATCAAGTTTCCAGGCATAGACCCGGCAGACAAAGACGACCTGGGTTATTACCTGGACAAGATCCTGGACAAGGTGCGCGAGCGCGAGGCAGAAGCGCTGGGCATCAAGGCGCGTCTGGACGCATTCGGATACCAATTGGCCAATCGCGTCGCCCCGGAAGTCAAGCTCAGGTTGGCGTGCATCGACAATAACAATCTGGATGTCGAAATCAGGGCACTGCAAACGAAGATTGATAACCGCGCCAAGGACATTCAGGAAAAAACCGAAGAATACAAGAAGATGGTCAACAAGGCCCTTGAAGCGGCGGGCCAGGGCAATCTGGTTGTGATGATCTATTCCAGTGTCGAAGCCGAAAAGATCCGCAAGGAGCGCAACAAGATGCGCAAGGATCAGGAAGCCGACATTGCACGCATGGAAACGAAAAGCCGGATTCTGGCATCCCTGGGCCGGGTTCGCATGGACATGCAGGACCTGGACCTGATCGTGATCGACGCCGATATCGCTACCAAGAATCTGATCACTGTCTGGAACAAGCTGGGCACGTTCATTGCCGAGTCTGTCAGTGAACTCGATGAGATCCACGACGGCCTGTCCATGCGCCGATTCAAGGATCAGTTCAAACTGGTAGTGATGCCTTGGAAAACCATCGAAGTGGACGCCCAAAAGTTACTGGACGTGTTTGCACAGGCAGACCGGGAATTCAGAGAAGAATACGGAGATCAATGATGAGCAATATTACCTACTTCCCATCCAACGTCGATTACCCCGAACTGGATGTTACCGCGCTGCGCCTGGCATCCCGGCATGCGAACAGCTCGACCATCGATGTCAAACGCCTTTTTATCCAGACCGACTACCTGCCCATGCTGCATGCAGGCGTGCTGCGTGTTGACAACGCCCTGCGCGATGCGGATTTCAAACTGCGCGAAGCGGTCCAGACTCTGGATACCAAAGTCGGCATCAACGTTCGAACACTGCGGGGTTATCAAAAGGAACTCGACGGCGCCCCAGACTCTGATCGAGAGGAAATCCTGGAAGACATTGATCAACGAATCAATGTGATTGTCGACATCGTCAGCAAACACCAGACCGTTCTGAACACTCTGTTTTCGCCCTTGGGTGAAACCGTGGACCGTAGTGTCACGACCAGACATCTTGTTCAACTGGCAGAAGACAAGGAGCGCCTGCCTGGTGAAATCCAGGGCATTCAAGAGCGCCAGGCGGAGCTTGATCAGAAACGCCGTGATCTGAGCGAAGCGATTGCGTTGATCGAGTCCAAGAACTTTCTCGAAGTCGGCAAGGAGACTCTGCTGGATGCCAAGGCGCTTGCCGCCCTTGTCAAAGGGGGCCCTGAAATTGCCGCCCTGGAAAAAGCCATCGAGATGGCACGGGACATCCTGAAGCAACTCGAGTCGTTCCTGAACTTCCTCGATCTGGTGGAGGCGCGTAACGTCGTTCGCAAACAGATTGACGATCTGGTCAAACACCACACGGAAAAAATGAACGAGTTGCGTCTGGTCGGCCTGAAAGAAGATCTGATCAACGCCAGCCATGCGTTCGATGAGCACCGGGTGGATTACGTCGGCGAGTTTGAAAAGATCATGCGGTCGAGCCGGTCGTTTCTCAGCGTCCATATAAAGATTGCGGCAGAGAACGAAGGCGCTGTGAATCAGTTCATCGTTGATGTCGAGGCGTTGGCCAAGCATGTGAAGGTCTTCGGCTGACACCTGCACGTTAGCTTCAAGGTATCACTTCGATACTTGCCAGAACGATGACTCGTGCATCGTTCTGGCTTCGCTACATCTCAAGGAGGAGATATGAGCGCAACGTTTCTTACACAGGAGCAGTTCGATGATATAGATGCGTGCATGTCTTTTATCTCAGTCGGCGAGAGGGAGGTCCGTCGCTTCAATACCTTGCTTGCCCTGCCTCCGAATCTGGGAGCAACCCCTGTGCCCTTGGCGCAAATACTGGACGGGCAGAAGCAAGCAGGGTTATGGCGCCAGCGAGACTACCCTGGGAGTTATCGATCGACGCACACGATATTGGCCGAAGCCGTGTATTTTGCCCACTATTTGGTCCCACGGCTCTCGGCGCTGTCGTCAACCAATCGAACATCGCCTGCCTCGATCATGAGCAAGATCGCACCGCCCCCGGGCCCGCCGCCCGCTTTTGCTTTCGTTCCCATGACCGACTGTTTGCAGTTGTTCAAATATCATATGGAATGGGTGATCGTGGCCTATGGGCTAGCCGCCCATACCCAGAAAAACTACGACACGATGCGCGAAAACATTGCCAGGGTTTTACCGAGGGTCATCGACTTCACGTCATTCCATCTTCACACCGCCGAAGCAAAACGGCCCCCCGTGGTTGGACTGAACGCTGCCCGTGAGCTCTCGGCGTCTGCTCGCCGCCACTACACCTTCGGCATGAGTGGCATGGCTAACCTTCTTGGCCAGCAACGCAGGATTACCACGTTACTCCTCGACGCCAGTCTAAGCTTTGATGGCCTTGAAGCTTTTACAAGCGTTGTACGATTCAACGCGGAGTTGGCGGTGATAGAGGTCAAACTCAAGCAGGTTCAACGCTATTGCAGTGAGTTGCTGGCGCTGCGCAACACATGAAAATCAGGCGGCGCCCCAATAAAAAACCCGCGATCGCTCGCGGGTTTCTCATGATGCAGCAGCTTGTTATACGTAGAACGACTTCAGCGGCGGGAAGCCGTTGAATTCAACAGCGCTGTAGCTGGTGGTGTACGCGCCGGTGGACAACCAGTACAGGCGGTCACCGATGGCCAGGTTCAGTGGCAGGCCGTACTTGTAGTTCTCGTACATGATGTCGGCGCTGTCGCAGGTCGGGCCGGCGATCACGACTTCTTCCACTTCGCCTTTCTTCTCGGTCCAGATCGGGAACTTGATGGCTTCGTCCATGGTTTCGATCAGACCGGAGAATTTGCCCACGTCGGTGTAGACCCAACGCTCGACGGCGGTACGCGACTTGCGCGCAACCAGTACCACTTCGCTGACCAGAATACCGGCGTTGGCGATCAACGAACGGCCCGGCTCCAGAATGATTTCCGGCAGGTCATCACCGAAGTCTTCCTTGAGGAAGCGGATGATTTCCTCGGCGTAGGTTTCCAGGCTGTTGGTACGGGTGATGTAGTTGGCCGGGAAGCCGCCACCCATGTTGATCAGCTTGAGTTCGATGCCGTCTTCTTCTTTGAGGCGCTCGAAGATCACCTTCACTTTGGCGATCGCGGCGTCCCACACGGAGATGTCACGCTGTTGCGAGCCGACGTGGAAGGAGATGCCGTAAGGCACCAGGCCCAGGTCACGAGCCAGGATCAGCAGGTCCATGGCCATGTCGGTCTGGCAGCCGAATTTGCGCGACAGAGGCCAGTCAGCGGTGGTCGAGCCTTCGGTGAGGATACGCACGTAGACCTTCGAGCCCGGCGCGGCCTTGGCGATGTTGCGCAGGTCGGCTTCGGAGTCGGTCGCGTACAGACGCACGCCCTTGTCGAAGAAGTAGCGGATGTCCTTGGATTTCTTGATGGTGTTGCCGTAGCTGATGCGATCCGGGCCAACGCCACGGCCCAGCACCTTGTCCAGCTCGTAGATCGAGGCGATGTCGAAGCTCGAGCCTTTTTCCTTGAGCAGGTCGATGATTTCGACGGCCGGGTTGGCCTTGACCGCGTAGTACACCTTGGCGAATTCGAAACCTGCGCGCAGGTCATCGTAGGCCTGGCTGATCATCGCGGTGTCGATGAGCACGAACGGGGTTTCTTGCTTGTCGGCGAACGCCTTCATTTTAGCGAAGGTGTTTTTCTCGAAATAGTCTTCGACCTGAATCGACATGCGGGGGACTCCTGTTGGCAAACGGTAAAAAACAATGGGTGCAAATGAACGTCCTCCGTATCCCCACTTTGGTTCGCCTACTTCCCAAGGCCGTTGACCGAAAGCAAAAAGGCCATGGGACGCGGGTTCCCTTGGCCTTGCTGTCTCGTCGTCAGTACTTGAGCCGGATGGATCGTTTCCAGCATGGACGTTCGGCGCGAACTGTAGGACCTGAGGGGTTCAAGATCAACAAAAAATGTCGCTTTTCTGCCCGTTTTTGCCAGACGGGCATCAGCATCTGTTCAATCACCCTGTAGTAACCGACCGATGTGACAGGACGATGTTCCCCTTCGAATGTCACAAGCTCCCATTGTAGGAGCGCGCTTGCCCGCGACGAGGCCGTGTCAGACGCCAATGATGTGTCTGACACGGCCTCGTCGCGGGCAAGCGCGCTCCTACACCGATTGACGGTGGTCAGACGGACGCCACTTCCGCTGGCGAAACGATACTGGTCTTCTTGCCCCGCGACTGACCTGAACTGAGGTAAGCCGCAATCGACTCCTGCGTCACCTCGCCCAGGAACACATTCTCGGCATCGAGCACCGGCAGCCAGGCGCGGTTGAACTCGTACATGCGCGACAGCAGGATGCGCAGGTGTTCGTCGTAGGCGGCGGTGGCGTTGAACGGGCGCAGGTACTGCTCGCAGGTGCCGCTCTGGCGGTGCAGGTCGCGGCGGCGCACGTAGCCTTTGGCCTTGTTGTCGGCATCGGTGACGACCACGTAGCGGCGGTCGTTCTCGTCCATCACTTCCAGGGCATCGGCCACCGGGGTTTCGGGGCTTACCGACGGTGCGTTGTCGGCGGCGTCTTCGGCCTTGACCAGCAACAGGCGCTTGAGGGTGCTGTCCTGGCCGACGAAGTTGCTGACGAACTCGTCCGCCGGATGGGCCAGCAGGGTGTCCGGGTGGTCGATCTGCAACAGCTTGCCGGCGCGGAAGATCGCGATCTTGTCGCCCAGCTTGATGGCCTCGTCGATGTCGTGGCTGACCATGATCACGGTCTTGTTCAGCGCCCGCTGCATCTCGAAGAACTCGTTCTGGATCATCTCGCGGTTGATCGGGTCCACCGCGCCGAACGGCTCGTCCATCAACAGCAACGGCGCCTCGGCAGCCAGCGCACGAATCACGCCGATGCGCTGTTGCTGCCCGCCGGACAGCTCGCGCGGGTAGCGATGCAGGTACTGCTTGGGCTCGAGCTTGATCATGCTCATCAGCTCGCGGGCCCGGTCGTGGCAACGTTTCTTGTCCCAACCCAGCAGCTTGGGCACCACGACGATGTTTTCCTCGATGGTCATGTTGGGGAACAGGCCGATCTGCTGGATCACGTAGCCGATGTTGCGGCGCAGGGTCACTTCGTCCAGCTGGGTGGTGTCTTCACCGTTGATCAGCACCTTGCCCGAGGTCGGCATGATCAGGCGGTTGATCATTTTCAGCGTGGTGCTCTTGCCGCAACCCGATGGCCCCAGGAACACGCAGATTTCGCCTTCATTGACGGTCAGGCTCACGGAATCGACGGCCTTCACTTCCTTGCCGTTGCTCTGGAAAGTCTTGGTGAGGTCTTGCAGTTCGATCATGGTTTTGCCAGTCATTTGAGCAGTCCTTTTGGAGTCAGCGAGCGTTGCAGCCATTGCAGAAGCAGGTCGGCGAAAATGGCCAGGATGCTGACCAGTACGGCGCCGACGATCAGCATCGACATGTCGCTGCGGCTGATGGAAGCGAGGATGAGCACACCGAGGCCACCGGCACCGATGGTGGCGGCGATGGTCATGACGCCGATGTTCATGACCACGGCGGTGCGAACACCGGCGAGGATCACCGGCACGGCAATCGGCAACTCGACCATGCGCAGGCGCTGGCCGAAGGTCATGCCGATGCCACGGGCGGCTTCACGAATGCCGGGCTCGACACCGGTCAGCGCCAGGTAGGTGTTACGCATGATCGGCAGCAGCGAATACAGAAACACCGCCGTGATCGCCGGCAGCGGCCCAAGGCCCTGGCCGAATTTGGAGTAGAACGGCAGCAGCAACCCGAACAGGGCAATCGACGGGATGGTCAGCAGCACGGTGGCGCTGGCCTGCAGGGGACCGGCCAGCGCCGGGAAGCGCGTCATGAAGATGCCCAGCGGCACGCCGATCAGAATCGCCAGCGACACCGCGATGCCCACCAGCGTGATGTGTTGCAGGGTCAGGTGAAAGACCTGGTTCCAGTCCAGATGGGAGAAGGCGCTCAAGAAGCTCATAGTTTCTCCTCCTGTTTCTCCACCGGCGTCTGCTTGATCGGCACGCTCTCGGCGGAAGGATTGATCGGATGGCTGCGCAGGAAATCTGCCGCCACGACGGTAGGACTTTCATGATTGACGTCGATGCGCGCATTCAGGTCGATCATGGTCTGGTTATCCAGCAGCGCGGCCAGCGGCTTGAGTTGCTCGGCCAGTTGCGGGTGCTTGTCCAGGTACTCCTTGCGAACCACCGGCGCTGCGGTGTAGTCCGGGAAGTAATGCTTGTCGTCGGCCAGCACCTTGAGTTTGAAAGCGTTCAGGCGGCCGTCGGTGGTGTAGACCAGCCCTGCGAAGACCTGCCCGTTGCGCAGTGCGGTGTAGACCAGCCCTGCGTCCATCTGACGAGTGTTTTCACGGCTCAGGTTCATGTCGTAGTGCTTGACCATGCCCACCAGACCGTCCGACCGGTTGGCGAACTCGGTGTCGAGCGCGACGATATGACCCTCCTTGGCCTCATCCTTGAGCAAGGTTGTCAGGTCGGAGACGTTGTTGATCTGCGGGTATTTCTTCGCGACGTTGTCCGGCACCGCCAGCGCGTAGGTGTTGTTGAATTTGGACGGCGAGAGCCAGACCAGGCCCTTCTTCGCGTCCAGCTCCTTGACCCGCTGGTAGGTCTGGTCGCTGTCGAGTTTTTCGTCGACATGGTTGTAGGCCACCAGCGACACGCCGGTGTATTCCCAGAGCATGTCCAGTTGGCCGGATTCCTGGGCGCTGCGTGCCAGGTTGCTGCCCAGGCCGCCGGTGATCTGCACCTGATAGCCTTTGTCGCGCAGGTATTGCGCGGTCAGCTCGGCCAGAATCGTCTGTTCGGTAAAGACCCGTGCGCCGATTCGCAGCACCGGGCGCTCGGCCGCAGCGTCAGCCGCCTGGACAACGCCAGACAACATAAGGCCTGCGCCCAGTAATAATGTGCATAACTTTTTCATCTGAATTCCTTTCTCTGCGCGGCCCGTTAGCGAGCCAGGCCACGTTCCAGCCAGACACGACTCGCCAGGGTCACGGCGCCATCGAGCAGCAGTGCCAGCAGCGCGGTGCATGCCGCGCCCAGTACCAGCTGAGGCTGATTGTTCAGGGCGATGCCAGGGAAGATCAGGCTGCCAAGGCTGTTGGCGCCGATCAGGAAGGCCAGCGGCGCGGTGCCGACGTTGATCGCCAGCGCCACCCGCACACCGCCGATCATGATCGGCACGGCATTGGGCAGCTCGACGCGCCACAACACCTGACGCGGTGTCATGCCGATGCCGGTGGCGGCTTCCTTTAGAGAACCCTGAACGTTTTTCAGGCCTTCGTAGGTGTTGCGCACGATGGGCAACAGAGAGGCGAGGAACAAAGCGAAGATCGCAGGCCCACTGCCGATGCCCAGGACGCCCAGAGCAATGGCCAGTACCGCGAGAGGAGGAACGGTGTTACCGATATTGAAGATCTGCATGAAGCGTTCGGCGCGGCCAACCATGTTCGGTCGGCTGAGCACAATGCCGGTCGGGATTCCGACCACCAGTGCCGCCAGCATCGATGCCAGTACCAGCATCACGTGGGCTTGCAGATAAAACAGCAGATCATCCTGATACTGCTTGAGCGTGTCGATGCCGATCCATTGGACCAGCAGGGCCAGGAGTGCGATGACGATCACACCTCCCATCAGCCCCTTGCCATAGCGATTAGCCACGGGCGGACTCCTTATTTCAGTCGGCGTACGTCTGGCGCGTGACGGTCCTTTTCAGGCCATCTGCCAGCGTTCGCGAAGAGCAGCGGGTGGGTCGCCGGTTAAGGGTTAACCTGGGCGATTTCACGAGCCATGAGCGCAGCTTCGTCAAGCTAACTTGCTGATTTTGCAACCCTTGGCAGTTTGCATTGCCAGGGAGTGGACGTCTCCACAACCGCAAAGGTTCCCACGTAAGATGGTATTTGGCCACCCTTGATCGACTGAACGGTTCGGATATTGGATTGGTTTGGGCTATAATCGCCGCCCTTTTTTGAATCACCTCTCAGGCGATTTCCCATGACCAGACAGGCCGCCGAAGTCGCGAAACGCCGCACTTTCGCCATTATTTCTCACCCCGACGCCGGTAAGACCACCATCACCGAAAAGCTCTTGCTCATGGGCAAGGCCATTTCCGTGGCCGGCACGGTGAAATCCCGCAAATCCGACCGCCATGCGACGTCCGACTGGATGGAGATGGAGAAGCAGCGGGGTATTTCCATTACCACGTCGGTCATGCAGTTCCCCTATCGCGAACACATGATCAACCTGCTCGACACCCCGGGCCACGAAGACTTCTCCGAAGACACCTACCGCACCCTGACTGCGGTGGACTCGGCGCTGATGGTCCTCGACGGCGGTAAGGGCGTCGAGCCGCGGACCATCGCCCTTATGGACGTCTGCCGCCTGCGCGACACGCCGATCGTCAGCTTCATCAACAAGCTGGACCGCGACATCCGCGACCCGATCGAACTGCTCGACGAAATCGAAGCGGTGCTCAAGATCAAGGCCGCGCCGATCACCTGGCCCATCGGTTGCTACCGCGACTTCAAGGGCGTGTACCACCTGGCAGACGACTACATCATCGTCTACACCCCGGGGCACGGTCACGAACGCACCGAAACCAAGATCATCCAGAAGCTGGATTCCGACGAAGCCCGCGCCCACCTGGGTGACGAGTACGATCGCTTCATCGACCAGCTCGAACTGGTGCAGGGCGCCTGCCATGAATTCAACCAGCAGGAATTCCTCGACGGCCAGATGACCCCGGTGTTCTTCGGTACCGCACTGGGCAACTTCGGGGTCGACCATGTACTCGACGCCGTCGTCGACTGGGCGCCGCTGCCGCTGGCACGCGCCACCCACGAGCGCAGCGTGGAGCCGGTGGAAGAGAAGTTCTCGGGCTTCATCTTCAAGATCCAGGCGAACATGGACCCCAAGCACCGCGACCGTATCGCGTTCATGCGCATCTGCTCGGGCAAGTACGAAAAAGGCATGAAGATGCGCCATGTGCGCACCGGCAAGGACGTGCGCATCGGTGACGCCCTGACGTTCTTCTCCAGCGAGCGCGAGCAACTGGAAGAGGCCTACGCCGGCGACATCATCGGCCTGCACAACCACGGCACGATCCAGATCGGCGACACCTTCACCGAAGGCGAAGCCCTGGGCTTCACCGGCATCCCGCACTTTGCGCCGGAACTGTTCCGCCGCGTGCGCCTGAAGGACCCGCTCAAGTCCAAGCAACTGCGTCAGGGCCTGCAACAGCTGGCCGAAGAAGGCGCCACCCAGGTGTTCTTCCCGCAGCGCAGCAACGACATCATCCTCGGCGCCGTTGGTGTGCTGCAGTTCGATGTGGTCGCCAGCCGCCTGAAGGAAGAATACAAGGTCGAATGCGCCTACGAGCCGATCACCGTGTGGTCTGCCCGCTGGATCGACTCGGCGGACAAGAAGAAGCTCGAGGAATTCGAGAACAAGGCCGTGGAAAACCTGGCAGTGGACGGCGGCGGTCACCTGACCTACCTGGCGCCTACGCGGGTGAACCTGAGCCTGATGGAAGAACGTTGGCCGGACATCAAATTCCGCGCGACGCGTGAGCATCATTAAGGCCTGCTAAGCCTGTAGGAGCGCGCTTGCCCGCGACGGCGTCCATCCAGACACATTGATGTCGATTGACGCCCCGCCATCGCGGGCAAGCGCGCTCCTACAGGTGATTGGCCGCTCTCACGTGGCACGTGGGAACGATCAACAAGGGATTGCGCTTACTTCACCACCATCCCCACGCCCCTCCCCCGCGGATCCGCTGCGGTTTCGACCTTCGTGCCGTTGATCCTGATCGCCTGCACATTGCCCATCGCCCAGTTCTGATCCTTGATCGTGTAGCCCATGGCCTTGAGCTCATCGGCGACGGGCGCAGACATCGGCGCGAAGCGCTCGGTGAAGATCGTGTCCTTGGGCAGCAACTGATGATGCACGCGCTGCGCCGCCACCGCGTCCTTGAGCGGCATGTTGAAGTCATACAGATTGTTGAGCACCTGAAACACCGTGGTGAAAATCCGCGAGCCACCCGGCGTGCCCAGCACCAGCGTCACCGCGCCGTCGCGGGTCACAAGGCTTGGGCTCATGGATGAAAGCATGCGCTTGCCCGGCTGGATGGCATTGGCATCGCCTCCCACTACACCAAAGGCGTTGGCCACGCCGGGTTTGGAACTGAAGTCATCCATCTCGTCGTTCATCAAGAAGCCCGCGCCCTTGACCACCACGCCACTGCCGTAGTCCCAGTTCAGGGTGTAGGTGTTGCTGACCGCGTTGCCCTTTGCATCGACGATGGAGAAGTGGGTGGTCTGGTGCGATTCGAGCCCGGGCTTGATGTTTTCGGTCGGGGAAATCGCCGTCGGGTTTATCTCATGGGCGCGCTGGGCCAGGTAGACCTGATCGGTCAGTTCGCTCACCGGTGCCTTGGAGAAATCCGGATCGCCCAGATAGTTGGCGCGATCGGCAAACACCCGTTTCTCGATCTCGGCGAGCAAGTGCACGTAACGCGCCGAGTTCAGGGGCACGCCTTTGAAATCCTCGGCCAGTTGCTGCTTGATGCCGATCAGTTGCGCCAGCGCCACGCCGCCGGAACTGGGTAGCGGTGCGGTGTACAGGGTGTTGCCGTTGAAGTTCACGTGCAACGGCTTGCGCCAGACGGCCTTGTAGTCGGCCAGGTCCTGTTTGGTGATCAAGCCGTTGTCGTGTTGCATCTGGGCCACCAGCAGGTCGGCAGTCTGGCCCTGATAGAACTCGCTGGCGCCTTTGTCGGCGATGCGCTCCAGGGTCTGGGCCAGCTCCGGCTGACGGAACAGTTCGCCGGCTTTCATGGTGCCGAAGTAATCGGCGAAGTTGGTCTTGCCCTCAAGCTGCTTGAGGGCCTCGGTGCCGTACATGTTCTGTTTGTCGGCGACCTTGAAACCGTTCTTCGCGTAACCGATGGCCGGTGTCAGCAGTTCGGACCAGGGCAACTTGCCGAATTTCTTGTGCGCCTCCCACAAGCCCATCACCGTGCCCGGCACGCCCGAAGCGCGAGCGCCCACCAGGCTCATGCCGGGGATCACCTCGCCTTTCTCATCCAGGTACATGTCGCGGGTCGCGGCTTTGGGAGCGGTTTCGCGGTAGTCGATGAAATAGGGCCGACCGTTCATGAACAGGGTCATGAAGCCACCACCGCCGATATTGCCCGCCTCCGGGTACGTCACGGCCAGGGTGAAGGCGGTGGCCACGGCGGCATCGACGGCGTTGCCGCCCTTCTTGAGTATTTGCGCAGCGACCTGCGCGCCGTACTGATCGGGCGCTGCAACGGCGCCGCCTTCCAGGACGATGGCCGCGTAAACCGGGGAACTGACGGCAAAGACTACCGATAAGGCGAGGGTCTTGAGGGTCACGACGCGCATAGGGCTTCCTTGATTGCGGGATGCAATAGACTGGTCTGTGGAGGCTGTCTGAATGCTGACGAGACTAACGCAAACGGCCACCCGAAGGTGGCCGCTGTGTATCGGGAAATGTGACCGTAGCAGCACGGCTTGCCGGCGGGAGCGATCTTGAGGACGCCCCCGCCGGCAAGCCGTGCTGCTACGGGTCTGGGTTTAAAGCCCCATTACCCCTTGAGCATGTCGTTCTCGATCCACTCGATCACCGACGTACGCTTGGGCGCCCAGCCCAGCAGTTCGCGGGCGTTCTTGCCACGCACGCGGCTGTTCGAGCCCAGGCCATAGTTGGCCATTTCATAACCCCATTCGGCTTCCGCGTCCTTGAGCGGCCAGTCCTGCGCCTTGCCCAGGCCCATCGCGTGCGCCATGGCGTTGCTCATGTCGAGGAACGAGGCTTCGCCGCTCTCCACAAAGTAGAAGGTGCCGGCGGGATTGTTCTCCAGCGCCAGTGCATACAGCTCGACCACATCATCAATGTGCACGTTGGACCAGATGTTGCCGCCGGTGCCGACATGACGCACCACGCCGCTCTTGCGAGCCTGTTTGAGCAGGCGCGGCAACTGCACGCTGTCGCGGTTGACGCCCAGGCTGTGGCCGTAGATCAATGTGTTGCAGAGCACTGCCGAACGCACGCCCTGTTGCGCTGCGGCCAGCACCAGATCGTCGATGGCCACGCGCGCAGCCTTGTCCGGGGTGGCGGCAGGCAACTGGCCTTCGTAGTAGATCTTGTCGGTGCCCTTGCCGCCCGACGCATCGCCCACGATGCTTGAACCGCTGGTGTGCAGAAGGGGTTTGTTCGAACCTTTGAGGCCCTCGATCAACGCCTCGACCGCGCCACGGTGGTCGCTGCTGGCAGCGTTGATGACCGCGTCGGCCTTGCGCGCCTGCTCGATCAGCAGCGCCTTGTCATCCAGGGTGCCGACGACCGCCGACATGCCCAACGCCTTGAGTTCGTCCGCCTGCTCGGCGCTGCGCACCAGGCCCGTGACGTGGTGGCCCTTGCGGGTGAGGCCGGTTGCGATTGAGCCACCAATGAAACCTGCTGCGCCGGTGATGAAGATATTCATGAGCTTGATCCCGTGTCGTGGAAAAGATGGACACAGTATCTGCCCGACATTCCATGCAAAAAACCACCGCCGCGCCAAATGACTCTTGCGTAAAAATCACGAATGCGCCCCGGCCGTAGGAGCGCGCTTGCCCGCGATGGCGGAGCATCTGGCGCATCTGTGATATCCGGTACACCGTCGTCGCGGGCAAGCGCGCTCCTACAAGTCGCCCTACTCGCTACCTGCGAAGATTCAACGCCACCACACTGCTCAACACCACGACCGCCCCCACGATCACCATCGGCGAGGGGATTTCACCCAACAGCACCGAAGCGATGGCAATCGCCATGGGTGGCGTGAGATACAGGCTCATCGTGGCGCGGCTGGCCTCCATGTGCTTGAGCACATAGGCCCAGGCCAGGTAGGCCAGCGCACTGGGGAACAGCCCCAAGACACCCACCGCCACATTGACCCGCAGCGGCGCATTGACGATCTCGCCGACCAGCCCCGGCAAGTAGACCAGCAGAAAAAACGTACCGGCCCAGACCGTGTAGCAGACCATGGTCAGCCCGTCATAGCGATGGCTGTGGCGCCTTTGCAGGGAGAAATACAGGCTCCAGGAGAACGCCGCCAAGAGGATCAACAAGGCCCGAGCATCGACATGGCCAAACCCGCGATCTCCCAGAATCACGATTCCCACGCCGACCAGCCCCCACGTCACGCAGAACCAGCGCCAGGCGTTGACCTGCTCCTTGAACACGAAATGCGCCAGCAGCGCGGTGAACAGCGGCATCGACTGGATCAGCACGCTTGACGCACCGGCGCTCACTCCCGGCTGGCCGAAGTTGAGGGCGATGTGGTGGAGGCTGACCGCGAAAAAACCCAACACCGCCAGCAATGGCAGATCCCGCAGGCGCGGCAAGGAGATCTTCATCGACGAGGCGATCAACGCCATGAACACCGAGGCAATCAGAAACCGCAACAGTGCCAGGTGCCCCGGATCGTAGGCCAGCAATCCGATGCGAATCCCCGCCGGTGAGTAACCCCAACAGGCAATCACGAAGACCGTCGCCAACGCGACTTTCACCCCCTGCCAGCGGACATTCAGTTCCTGACCACCGGACGCAATCACCACCGGCTCACTCACCACGCTCATGTTCCCACTCCTGCCGAAAGACCCCTTTGGCAATGAGTATCGAAACAACTTATGCTCACCACAACCGAACAATAATGACTCAACCGTTCACTTTTGGTGATGCATGGAACTGGCCCAGCTTCGCATGTTCAAGACCGTTGCCGACACCGGCAGCATTGCCCGCGCAGCCGAGTTGCTGCACTGCGTGCCGTCGAATGTCACGGCGCGCATCAAGGCGCTGGAGGCGGAGCTTGGCACCGAGCTGTTCTTCCGCCATGGGCGCGGATTGCGCATCAGCCCTGCCGGGGAAATCTTCCTGAACTACGCCGCACGAATGCTCAGCCTGGCCCAGGAAGCCAAGCGCGCGGTGCATCCTGATGCTGCGCCTTCCGGGCCGTTGCGCATCGGCGCGATTGAGTCGTCCGCCACCTCGCGGCTGCCCCGATTGCTGGCGCGTTTTCATGCGCGCTATCCCGACGTCTCCCTTGAACTGACCACCGGCACCGGCCCGCAATTGCTCGACGCCACGCTCAACCACAAGCTCGATGGTGCGATTGTCGCCATCGACGTCAAGCGCCCGCGCCTCAAGCGCACCTCCATGTACCGCGAGGACCTGGTGCTGATCGCCGCCGAATCCCTGGGGCCGATTCGCAGCGCGGCGGACCTGGCCGGCAAGTCGATCTTCATGTGGCCCGAAGGCTGCCCCTATCGCGCGGCGCTTGAGCGCTGGCTGCTGAACCACGGCCAGACCCAGCCGATCATCAGCATTGCCAGCTACGGCACCATCGTCGGTTGCGTCAGTGCCGGCGCCGGTGTGGCGCTGGTGCCCAAGGGGGTGTTCGAGCAGTACCACAAGGGCTCGGGCTGGGTCGGTTATGAATTCGCCGAACTGACGTCTATCGACAACCTGTTCTACTGGCACGAAAACGCCGAACACCACCCGGCGCGGGAGGCGTTCGTGGAGATGCTGCGCGCAGAATTTTCCGGCGCCGCGCAACCCCTGTAGGAGCGCGCTTGCCCGCGACTGCGTCGTGTCAGACACCTCAATACGCGATGTGAACAACAAACCCGTAGCAGCACGGCTTGCCGGCGGGAGCGGTGTGTCAGGCACAGAGATGCCAACTGACACACCGCCATCGCGGGCAAGCGCGCTCCTACAGGCGCTGGATCAGCGATTGATGCGTTGCTGACACACCGCCCCCGCCGGCAAGCCGTGCTGCTACGGGAACACTGCTATGCGGCGTAGACCGCCAACTTCTGCGCAATGAAATCCAGAAAACACTGAATCCGCAGCGCCAGCTGCGAGTTGCGGTAGTACACCGCGTGGATCGGCTGGCGATAGCCGCTGTTGGCCTGGGAGAGGATCACTTTGAGCCGCCCGGCGCGGATGTCTTCGTGGGTCATGAAGTGCGACAGGCAGACGATGCCCTCCCCCGCCAACGCCAGTTGGCGCAGGGTCTCACCGCTGGACGCGGACACCGTCGGCTGAATGAACAGACGGTCGCCGCCAGCATGACGCAAGGGCCAGTGGTTCAGGGTTTCAGTCTGAGTGAAGCCCAACAGCGAATGCCCGTTCAGCGCCTCGACGCTCTTGGGCGTGCCGTGTTTTTTCAGGTAATCGGGGCTGGCCAGAATGTTCAGCGGGCTGGTGCCCAGGGCTCGGGCATGCAGGGTCGAATCCGCCAGCGCGCCGATGCGGATCGCCACGTCGGTGCTCTGCTCCAGCAGATCGATGATCAGATCGTTGCTGTTCAACTCCAGCTGAATGTCCGGGTAGAGCGTACGAAACTCGGCTACGTACGGCACGATGGAATGCAGCATGAAAGGCGATGCGGCATTGATCCGCAAGCGCCCGGAAGGCGTCTGCTGGCGCAGCGACATGCGCTCTTCGAGGTCTTCCATCTGGCCCAGAATCTGCCGCGCCCGCTCAAGGAAGAACTTGCCCTCCTCGGTCAGGTCCATGCGTCGCGTGGTGCGGTTGATCAACGTGGTGTCGAGCTTGGCTTCCAGCCGGGACAGGGTGCGACTGATGGCCGATGGGGTCTGCCCCATCTGTTCGGCGGCGGCCGAAATCGAGCCGCTTTCAATCACGCAGACAAACACCTGCAATTCATCGGATCGGGCTTTCACTGTTGTCCTCCGCTCAAAACAGCCTGGATATTAGCGCCGTTTAGAACACAGGCAAAAAACCTTTGCTTAAAAAGCACAAATTCGCGAGCAATTGTTGACTTAGAATTTGGCCACTTTCATCACAGGAGGCCGCCATGAGCGAGCTGCACGGTTTCATCCTTCATGCCCAGACCAAGCCTGAAAAAGCGGCCGAGTTCGAAGCTTTGTTCAGCAGCTATGTGGCGGCCAGCCGCAGCGAAGACGGCTGCATCGAGTACCACATGCTGCGCGACCAGCAGGACCCGACGCTGTTTATCTTCTATGAGATCTGGCAATCGACGGCGCATCTGGACATGCACTCTGCCCTGCCGCACATGGCGAGTTTTTTCGAGCGACGCATGGATTACCTGGTGCGGGATTTCGATATCCGTCGCGTCGACATGATCAGCCCCTCGTCTGCCGTTCGCTGAGTCAACCGGCGATCAGCAGGTGCAGGCCGAGCATCGCCATGCCGATGAAAAACACGCGCTTGAACACCAGGGCGCTGATGCGCTGGCGCAGCCATTGGCCGATCATCATGCCAAGCAGCGCCGGGATCACTGCCAGCAACGAGGCACTCATCTCGGCGCTGCCCAGCGCATTGTTCCAGAACAGCCCCGCACCCAGGGCGAGGGTCGAGACGGTGAACGACAGCCCCAGCGCCTGCACCAACTGGTTGCGGTCCAGACCCAGCCCTTGAATGTACGGCACTGCCGGGATCACGAACACGCCGGTCGCCGAGGTAATCAGCCCGGTGACCAGCCCACACAGCGGCCCCAGCCACGGCTCGGCGCGGGATGGCACTTTCAGCGTGGGCAGGAACAGCCCGCACATCGCATAGACGAATAACGCCCCGCCCAACGCCCGGCCCATGCTGTGGGCGCTGCCCATGCCCAGCAGGTACGAGCCCAGCGCCGTGCCGACGACGATCATCGCCAGCAGCGGCCAGAGCCTGGCCAGACAACTGCGCAGATGGCCACCTGCCGCCAGTTGCCAGAAGTTGGTGAAGGTCGAGGGGATCAGCAACAGCGCGGCAGCCTGCGTCGGCAGCATAGCCACGCCCAAAAGCCCCATGGCGACGGTGGGCAGGCCCATGCCGATCACCCCCTTGACCGTGCCGGCCAGCAGGAAGGTGAGCAACACCAGAGCAGTCAGGCTCCAGCCGATGTTTTGATACAGCGCGAGGAAGGTATTCATGGGGATATGGTGAGCCGGTTCTGCGCCGTTGAAAATCTGCGATATATTGAGCCAGCCTTCGGATTTTACATACCCACTACACACCCGTAGCAGCACGGCTTGCCGGCGGGGGCGGTGGGTCAGAGAGTGATGTTCTGCCTGACACGACGCTCCCGCCGGCAAGCCGTGCTGCTACGGATGCGTCCACCAACCGGAATCCGCCATGCCTTTCGACCTGATCGACCTCAAGCTTTTCCTCAACGTCAGCGAAGCAGGCAATATCACGGCTGGCGCTGCATTGAGCCACCTGTCCCTGGCCTCGGCCAGTGCGCGGATTCGCGGGCTGGAATCGTCCCTGGGCATCGCCCTGCTCGAACGCGGCCGACGCGGGGTCACGCCCACTGCGGCAGGCAAGGCGCTGGCCCAGCATGCGCGGCTGATTCTGCGTCAGGTCGAGCGCATGCAGGCCGACCTCACGGATTACGCTCAGGGCTTCAAGGGCCAGATTCGCCTCTTGTGCAACACCTCGGCGCTGAGCGAATACCTGCCCGAACGGCTGGCGGGCTTTCTGGCGACCCATCCCAACATCGACATCAATCTGGAAGAGCACCCCAGCCTGCGCATCCTCCACGCTGTGCGCCACGGCACCGCCGATATCGGCATCATCTCCAACGCCGTAGACGCCAGTGACCTTCAAACACTGCCGTTCTGCGCCGACCCGCTGAGCCTCGTCATGCCAGCCGATCACCCGTTGGCGCAGTTGCAACAGGTGCGCTTCAGCCAGGCGCTGGAATACGAATTCGTCGGCCTGGGCGTCAACAGCGCCATGGCGATCTATCTGGAAGAACAGGCGCTGCACCTGGGCCGACGCCTGAAAACCCGGGTGCGGGCCGAGAGTTTCGACGGGGTGATGCGCATGGTCATGCATGGCGCAGGGCTGGGCGTGGTGCCGCAGGCGGCGGTCGAGCGGTTCGCAGGTTCAGGGCGATTGAAGGCCCAACAGCTGAGGGAGGTATGGGCCGACCGCAAGCTGCTGCTGTGCGCGCCGGACTTTGCCCTGCTGCCCGAATACGCCAAGGCGCTGGTGCGTCATCTGGGGGCTGAAACTGCGTTAATGGACACCTCGATGTCGAGCACAGACAACTGACCCCGACAGGACGCCCCTAAGGTACGCGAGCGCAACTTTCGCAACCTCATCTGGAGCTGTCATGAGCAACTTGATCGTCCTTCTTCGCGACACCACGCCACTGCCCGTCGTAGACGCCTGCAAATGGGAGCGCATCGGCGGCGACCCGCACACCGTCAACCTCAACGCCTACACCAGCGCCGACGGCGAGAAGATCATGGGCACCTGGATCTGCACCCCGGGCAAATGGTACGTCGAGTACGTGAAGTGGGAATACTGCGACTTCCAGGAAGGCTACTGCATCATCACCCCTGAAGGGAAAGAGCCGATCCACCTGAAGGCCGGCGACAAGTTCATCATCGAACCCGGCATGAAAGGCACCTGGGAAGTGGTCGAGACCGTGCGCAAGTATTTCGTGTTTGCCTGATCAGGCAAACGCCGCGCCACCCCGTAGCAGCACGGCTTGCCGGCGGGGGCGGTGTGTCTGTGACGAATGTGCCGTCTGATACACCGCTCCCGCCGGCAAGCCGCGCTGCTACGGATCGCTGTCGGCCTGGCATCACCGTTACGATTCAAAGCCCCTTTTCCACCAGTGCACTGAACGCCTCAAGCTCCCCCCTCTCCACATCCGACACCGCAATGAAGCGCATGTGATTCTGCTGCCAGGCCACGATGTTGTAGCCGCGCAGCGACCGATCCTGACGCGGCGTGTCGGCCTCTGTGGTCGGCACGATGAACAGGTTGATCACGTGCTTCGCCCGCCCGTATGACAAGGCCGCCGCCGTCTGATGTTGCAGGTAGTCCAGCCGTCCGCCGAGCAGCGGATAGCCTTGCTCGGCGAAGTCATGGACCGGCGGCGAAAAGTCCAGCTTGCCGGTGAACCAGGGCTTGACCGTGTGCCGGTCCGATGAGGCCACGTCATTCAGATGCCCGGCCATCAGCGAGCGCACGTGGCTCGACACCGCCTCCTCCATCCACGGCTGCTCGCCGGTTGGCGTGGCGATGTACAACACCAACGCCAGCGCCAGAGCCGCCGCGGAAAACGCCGGTGCCAGCCAGCCCTTGGCCCTCGCCAGCCACGACACGCGCTGTGCCGGCGGGGGCGCAAACACACTGCGCACCAGCAGGTCCGGCGCGGCGTAGTAGGGCGCGTGGCGCTTGACGCTGTCGGTCAACAGCCTGGCCTGATCGTACTGCTGCCGACACTCGGCGCAGCCCTGCAGATGCGTGACGATTTCAGCCGCTGCGGCGGCGTCCAGTTCATCATCCAGATAACCGTGAAGGCTGACCCGGCAAGTGGCACACGTGAGGTCAGTCATGGGCATGCAACCTCAGCAATTCGAGCCTGAGCATCGACCGCGCCCGGGCCAGGCGCGACATCACCGTACCGATGGGAATATCCACCACCCGGGCAATGTCCTTATAGGCCAGGTCTTCAAGTTCCTTGAGCACGATCACCTCGCGAAAGGCCGGAGCCAGCGCCTGCAAAGCCCGCCGCAGCAGGGCGGCATCTTCGGCATGCATGGCCAGCACTTCCGGGGTCTGTGCGTGGCTGAGCGCCAGGTCGTCCTCGGCGATTTCATCCCCCAGCGCCACCCAGCGCCCACCCGCCGCTGCCTTGAGCCAGCCGTAGCTTTCATGGCGCACGATGGTCAGGAACCAGGCCTTGGGATTGCCGTCGACGAACTGATGCACGAAGCGAAACGCCCGGAATGCGCTGGCCTGCACCACATCCTGCGCCGCGCTCTCATCGCCTGTCAGCCAACGGGCGAGGTTGTAGGCGGCGTCCATGTGGGGCGCGAACAATTCCTCGAATCGCTTCATGTCGGCTCCGGTCACTGATCCCCCTATAACCGCGCCCGCCCAGGTTTTATTCCCGGAAAAAAACATATTTTTGCACCCGGAATAAAAGCTCATGGCGCGGGGTTGTAAAGGGTGTCCGCTCAATTACCGAGCCATCACCGAGGGCACCGCCATGAACCGCCACCGCACCCCGTCCGAAAAACGCACCGACGGGCCGCTCGACCCCGACCGCCGAACCTTGCTCAAGTGCTCGGCCTGGGCCGGCGCGGGCGTGATCTGGGCCATGGCCGGCGGCGTGCCGCGTGCCTTCGCGCTGGACAACAACGGTCAGCCCACTGACCCTGCGGCGATGAACAGCACGTTCCAGTTCGTGCAGATCAGCGACTCGCACATCGGCTTCAACAAGGAGGCCAATCCTGAGCCGGTGAAGACTTTGCAAGAAGCCATCGGCAAGGTGGTCGCCCTGCCCCGGCCACCCTCACTGATCCTGCACACCGGAGACATCACGCACCTGTCCAAGGCGGCGGAATTCGACACCGCTGCGCAGATTCTCAAGGGACTGCCCGCCCCCGTGCATTACGTGCCCGGCGAACACGACACACTCGATGAAGGCGGCGGCAAGCTGTACCTGGAGCGCTACGGCAAGGGCACCAAGGGCAACGGCTGGTACAGCTTCGACGACCATGGCGTGCACTTCATCGCGCTGGTGAACGTGTTCAATTTCCAGGCCGGTCGCGAGGCCAACCTGGGTGCCGATCAACTGGCGTGGCTGGCCGACGACCTGCGGGCAGTGTCAGCCAGCACCCCGGTGGTGGTGTTCACTCACATTCCATTGTGGACGCTGTATCAGCCTTGGGGCTGGGGCACCGAGGACGGCGACCAGGCGATTGCCATGCTGCGCAACTACGGCTCGGTCACGGTGCTCAACGGCCACATTCATCAGGTGATCCAGAAGGTCGAGGGCAACATCACCTTTCACACCGCGCGCGGCACGGCCTACCCGCAACCCGCCCCCGGCATGGCGCCCTCCCCCGGCCCGCTCACGGTGCCCGCCGATCAGTTGCGCAATTACCTGGGCATCACCGATGTGCGCGCCACCCAGGGCGAGCATCCGTTGGCGTTGATTGATTCAACCCTGGCCTAGCCACAACCCAAAAACACGGATCAATCATGAAAACCCTCATCCACGCCGCTTTGCTCTCGACTCTCATCATCACCCTCCCCGCCTTCGCCCAGGACGTGCGCATCAACATCAAGGACTTCATGTTCGCCCCCACGCAACTGAACATTCCCGTGGGCAGCACGGTGACCTGGGTCAACGACGACCAGATCCCCCATACCGTCATGGAAACCCACAAGGCCTTCCACTCGGCGGCGCTGGATACCGACGACAGCTTCACTTTCCAGTTCGATAACGCCGGCACGTTCGAGTATTTCTGCGCGCTGCACCCGCAGATGATCGGCAGAATCGTGGTCGGCGGTTAAGGCTGCTTGAGCCCCTCGCACCAGCGATTCAAGGTACGCACGAACTCCACCGACGCCGCGCTCTGCCAGGCATTGCGCCTGCGCAGCAGTGCGGCGCTGCGTTGCGGGGCGCCACCCTGCAGCGGGATCGCGAACACGCCCCGCGCCTGGGTGGCGGTGGCCTGGGGCAGGATCGTGGCCACTGGCATGTGTCGCACAATCTCCAGAATCGCACTGACCGAATTGGCCTGCATGTCCACCGTCGGCGCGATGCCATGCTCGCGGCAGTAATCATCGATGCAGGTGCGGGTGATGAAGTCCCGGGTCAGCAGCACCAGCGGCAGGCTCGCCAGCTCCTCGCCCGTCAGCGCCGCTTCCCGCCCGAACAGTGGGTGTACCTGCCCCACCATCACGCTGAGGGTTTCCACGAAAAGCGGCACGCAGTCGATGTCCGGGTCGCGCACGCCGGTGAACGCAATGGCCAGGTCGAGGCTGTCATCGGCCAGCCGCGCCTCGATCTCATCCAGCGAGAGTTCGAACACACTCAGGCGAATACCCGGGTGCCGGCTGCTGAACTCACGAATCAACGGCCCGGCCAGGTACGCCATGAAAGTCGGCGTCATCGCCAGCCGCAGGGTGCCTCGCGAAAGATCCTTCACGTCGTGGATCGCCCGGTTGGCCGCCTCCAGATCACGCATCACCTTGCGCGCGTACTCGATGTACGCCGCGCCGGCATCGGTTGGCCTGACTACCCGCGCAGAGCGGTCGAGCAACTCGGCGCCAAGGCTTTCTTCCAGTTGCCGGATCTGCTGCGACAGGGTCGGTTGCGAGACGTGCAACGCCTGCGCGGCGCGGCTGAAATTGCCGTGATCGGCCACGGCCAGCAGGTATTTGAGATGACGCAGCAGCATGGCTGATTCCTATAGGCACCACTTATGGAAACTATTGTAGATGGGTCTTGGACGCTATAGCCGGGCAGGATCAGTATCGATTCCACAGCACGACTCCACAGACACCAGCCAACAGGTCCATTGCCATGAAAGCGCTCATCGACGGTCTGCTCAAATTCCAGAGCGAAGCGTTTCCCAAACGCGCCGAACTGTTCAAACACCTGGCCAGCACACAAAGCCCGGCCACCCTGTTCATCACTTGCTCAGACAGCCGCGTGGTCCCGGAGCTGCTGACCCAGCAGGAGCCCGGCGAGCTGTTCGTGATCCGCAATGCGGGCAACATCGTGCCCTCCTACGGCCCTGAACCGGGCGGTGTGTCGGCCACGGTGGAATACGCAGTCGCGGTGCTCGGCGTGACCGACATCGTGATCTGCGGCCACTCCGACTGCGGCGCGATGACCGCCATCGCCCAGTGCAAATGCATGAACCACCTGCCTGCCGTGGCGAGCTGGTTGCGTCACGCCGAGTCGGCGCGCGTCATCAACAGCGCCCGCAGCCATGTGAGTGACACCGCCAAGGTGGGCTCGATGGTCCGTGAAAACGTCATCGCCCAACTGGCCAACATCCAGACTCACCCCAGCGTACGCCTGGCCCTGGAACAAGGCCGCCTGAACCTGCACGGCTGGGTCTACGACATCGAGACCGGCACGGTCGACGCACTCGACGGTGCAACCCGTCGCTTCGTGCCGCTGGCGCGCCACCCCCACACCTACGCTCTACAGGCCCAACGCAACAGCGACGTCGCCTGAACCCCACACCCGTCCCCGAGGAGAATCACCATGCAACAGTCCAACGCCTATCAAGATCCAAGCCTGGCCCTGACCGCCAAGATCATCGACATCAAGTCGCAGAAAGGTTTGTCGTTCGAGCAACTGGCCGAAGGCACCGGCCTGAGCCTGACCTACGTCACCGCCGCGCTGCTGGGCCAACACCCGCTGCCCGCCAACGTCGCGCAGATCATCGGCCAGCGCCTGGAACTCAACGATGACGACGTTCGCCAACTGCAATCCATCCCGCTGCGCGGCAGCATCGGCCACGGCGTACCGACCGACCCGACTGTCTACCGTTTCTACGAGATGATCCAGGTCTACGGCACCACCTTGAAAGCCATCGTCCACGAGCAGTTCGGCGACGGCATCATCAGCGCCATCAACTTCAAGATGGACATCAAGAAAGTCGAAGACCCGGAAGGCGGCTCCCGCGCGGTGATCACCCTGGACGGCAAGTTCCTGCCTTACAAACCGTTCTGACCCTACGGCCGCTTCGCACATCACCGTAGCAGCACGGCTTGCCGGCGGGAGCGATGTATCTATGACGAATTTGCCGTCTGATACGCCGCCCCCGCCGGCAAGCCGTGCTGCTACGGAATCAAAAGCTGGCAGGTTTCCATTTCTGCCAAGTCCACTTGCCATTTGAACCATGTCCCCGCCCGCTGGTTTTTCCTAGGATCGGCCCTCCACGTATCCGAGGGAGAATGCTGATGTCCGATACCACCGAACGCCTGTGGGGGGCGCGGTTCAAGTCCGGCCCGGCCGAGGCCATGGCCAACCTGTCGCGCTCGCCTGCCGTGTATTTCCGCATGACGCCCTACGACGTCGCAGGCTCTCGCGCCCACGCCCATGAACTGCAACGCGCAGGTTTGTTGAGCGCCGATGAAACCGCTCGCATCATCGCCTGCCTTGAATCGATCAAGAATGACTTCGCCGAGGGCAAGGTTCAGCCCATCGCTGCGGATGAGGACGTGCACACCTTCATCGAACGCCTGTTGACCGAACGCCTCGGCGCGCTGGGGGGCAAGCTGCGCGCCGGTCGCTCGCGCAACGACCAGACCGCCAACGACATGCGCCTGTTCCTGCGGGACCGGATCCGCGCATTGACCCTGTCGATCCTCGAGCTGCAACAGGCCCTGGTCGCTCAGGCCGAACAGCACCTGCACACCATCGCCCCCGGTTTCACGCACCTGCAGCAGGCCCAGCCGATTGTCTTCGCCCATCACCTCATGGCTCATGCCCAGGCGATTTCCAGGGATATCCAGCGCCTGCAGGACTGGGACCGCCGCTTCAGCCTTTCGCCCTTGGGCGCGGCGGCCATGGCGGGCTCGGCCATTGCCCGCGACCTGCAAAGTTCGGCGAAAGAGCTGGGTTACGCAGGCCCGTGCGAGAACTCCATCGACGCCGTCGCCAGCCGCGATCACGTCGCCGAATTCCTGTTCTGCGCCAGCATGCTGGGCATCAATATCTCGCGCATGGCCGAGGAATTCTGCCTGTGGACTTCACGGCAGTTCCGCTGGGTCGAGCTGGACGATGCCTATGCCACCGGCAGCTCGATCATGCCGCAGAAGAAAAACCCCGACATCGCCGAACTGGCTCGGGGCAAGTCAGGCCGTCTGATCGGTTCGCTGACGGCGATTCTGTCCGTGCTCAAGGCCCAGCCGCTGTCTTACAACCGTGATTTGAGCGAAGACAAACACGCAGTGTTCGACGCGGTGGATACTCTGGATCTGGTGCTCCCGGCGTTCGCGGGAATGGTGCGGACCATGACCGTGCGCAAGGACGAACTGCAGCGTCAGGCGCCGTTGGGCTTCACCCTGGCCACCGAAGTTGCGGACTGGCTGGCGGTGCGCGGCGTGCCGTTCAAGGAGGCCCACGAGATCACCGGGCAACTGGTGCAACTATGCGAAGCGCAAGAGATAGGCCTTGAGGAGTTGACCCCGCAGATGCTGGCTGACACCGATGCACGGCTGACGCCTGAAGTGCTGCAAGCCCTGACCCTGGATGCTGCCCTGGCAGCCCGCAGTGGCTGGGGTGGCACCTCGCCGGTGCGCGTGGCGGAGCAGGTCGAGCGGTTCAAGGCGCAGTTGGTCGCGCAGGAGAAATGGGCCAAGGACTACAACGGCCCCCGCGCCTGAGTACCCCGTAGGAGCGCGCTTGCCCGCGACGGCGGTGTGTCATTCACCAGACATGTGTCTGGTCTGACGCAATCGCGGGCAAGCGCGCTCCTACAGGTGGTCTGTCAGCTTTTCTTCAAATACCCCTCAATTACCGCCGAAAAATCCTTCCCGCCATCCCCACGCAAACTCATCGCCTGATACAGCTGATGGGCGATGGCGCCGAGGATCACCGGTTGATGCGCCGCCTTGGCTGCGTCGGTGGCCAGGCCCAGGTCCTTGAGCATCAGCTCGGCACCAAAACCGCCAGTGTATCCCCGCGAAGCCGGCGCGGTTTCGACGATGCCGGGCCAGGGGTTGTACATCTCCGAACTCCAGCAGCGCCCGGTCGAGCTGTTGATGATCGTGGCCAGCACCGCCGTGTCGATCCCCAGCCGGTCGCCCAGGGCCATGGCCTCGGACACGCCGATCATGGAAATTCCCAGCAGCATGTTGTTGCAGATCTTGGCGATCTGCCCGGTGCCCACATCGCCGCAATGCACGATGTTGCGGCCCATCTGCGCCAGGATCGGCTTGAGCACGGTGTAATGCTCCAGGCTCGCGCCAACCATGAAGGTCAGGGTGCCAGCCTGTGCGCCGCCCGTGCCACCGGACACCGGCGCATCGCCCACCACCACACCTTGCTTGGCGGCCACGGCGGCGACATCGCGGATGGTCTGCGGATCGATGGTGCTGCAATCCACCGCAGGCACGCCGGCGGAAATCCCGGCCAGCACGCCGTCCTCGTTCAGATAGACCGCCCGCACATGAGCGGCCGCCGGGAGCATGGTGATGACCAGTTCCGCGCCTTCTGCGGCGTGTTTGGGAGACTCGCTGATGCGGCTGCCCAGCTCCGACAGCTCGGCCAGCACCTGCTTGTTGAGGTCGAACAGATGCAACTGATGCCCGGCCCGGATCAGGTTGCGCGCCATCGGCGCACCCATGTTGCCCAGACCGATGAATGCGATTTTCATGGTGTTCTCCTTTACTGATTCAAGCAGCCCCCGCAGGAGCGCGCTTGCCCGCGATTGCGGTGTGTCTGTGCCTATGGTGGTGTCTGACACGACGCCATCGCGGGCAAGCGCGCTCCTACAGCGGTATGACGTCAGCGCTGCTCAGCGCAGATTGATCGTCGTGTTCACTCCGTCATTCACGCTGTTGTCGTCGAACCAGCGGCTGGTGACGGTCTTGGTCTGAGTGTAGAACTGCACCACCTGTTTGCCGTACGGGCCCAGATCGCCGAGTTTCGAGCCCCGCGAGCCAGTAAAGCTGAAGAACGGCACCGGCACCGGAATCGGGATGTTGATGCCCACCTGGCCGATGTCGATTTCGCTCTGGAATTTGCGCGCCGCCGCGCCGCTCTGGGTGAACAGGCCGACGCCGTTGCCGAACGGGTTGGCGTTGACCAGTTCGATGGCCTGATCCAGGGTGTCGACTTCGATGACACAGAGCACCGGCCCGAAGATTTCCTGGGTGTAGATCTGCATCTGGGTGGTCACACCGGTGAACAGGGTCGGGCCGACAAAGTTGCCCTCCTCGTAACCGGCCACCTGGATCCCGCGGCCGTCCAGTTCCAGCTTCGCGCCTTCCTTCACGCCGCTTTCGATCAGGTCCAGGATCCGCTGCCTGGCACGCTTTGAAATCACCGGCCCGACATCGGTGCCTGGCTCGTTCCCGGCATTGACCTTGAGCTTCTGCGCCAACGCCTTGAGGTCAGGAATCCACTGCTTCGACGCGCCGACCAGCACCACCACCGAGGTCGCCATGCAACGCTGCCCGGCCGCACCGAAACCTGCGCCCACCAGCGCGTTGAGGGTCTGCTCGCGGTTGGCATCGGCCAGCACCACGGCGTGGTTCTTGGCACCCATCATCGATTGCACGCGCTTGCCGTGCTTGCCCGCCAGGTCATAGACGTGGGTACCGACCGCAGTCGAACCGACGAAGGAAATCGCCTTGATGTCCTTGTGGGTGCAGATCGCGTCCACCACCTCCTTGCCGCCGTGCACGACGTTGAGCACACCCGCTGGAACCCCGGCCTCGACCGCCAGTTCCACCAGCAGCATGGTCGACATCGGGTCCTGCTCGGACGGCTTGAGCACGAAGGTGTTGCCGCAGGCGATGGCCATCGGGAACATCCACAGCGGAATCATCGCCGGGAAGTTGAACGGTGTGATGCCCGCACACACGCCCAGCGGTTGGCGCAGCGTGTAGGTGTCGACGCCACCTGCGACGTTCTCGGCGAACTCGCCCATCTGCAGCGTGCCGATGGAGCAGGCGTGTTCGACCACTTCGAGGCCGCGAAAGATGTCGCCCTCGGCGTCGGCGATGGTCTTGCCCTGCTCGGCGCTGAGGACCACGGCGATGCGCTTGGAGTGCTCGCGAATCAACGCCTGCAGCTTGAGCATGATGCGCATGCGCGCGCCGATGGGCGTGTCGCGCCAGGTCTTGAAGGCCTTGTGCGCGGCGGCGACGGCGGCGTCCACTTCAGCGGCGGTGGCAAACGGCACCTTGGCCAGCACTTGCTGTGTCGCCGGGTTGACCACGTCCAGCCATTCGCCGGATTGCGACTCGACCCATTCGCCGTCGATCAGCAGTTTCACGCGGGCCACTGTGGTGTTGTTCTGATTCAGTGAAACGTTCATTGCGGATACTCCATTCTCGATTCGACACAGCCTCTACGGGCGTGGTTGGTGGCGCGGCGGGTCGCGCTTCATCAATGCGGTACAGACCAGCGCCACCAGCGCCATGCCCACCAGGTAAACGATCACGTAATGCGGACTGCCCCCGCCCATGGCCAGCAATTGCGTGGCGATCATCGGCGCGAAGCCGCCGCCCAGCACGCCTGCCAGTTGCACGGACACCGAGATGCCGCTGTAGCGGATTTCAGCCGGGAATTGTCGGGCGAACAGCAGGGACTCCGGCGCATACAGAATCGGAAAGACCACGCCCACCGCCAGCACCATCGCCCACCACACCAACAGCGGATCGCGGGTGCCGAGCATGGCGAAGAACGGATAGACGAAGGCGCAGAGCAGCAACAGGCCAGCGAAGTACAGGCGCTTCTGGCCGACGCGGTCGGAGATGTGGCCGCACAGCGGCATGGTCACCAGCGACAGTGCTGCGCCTGCGGTGATAGCGCCCAGTACATCGGCGCGGGGGATCTGCAACTGGTTGGCGGCATAGGCCAGGGCGAAGGTCACCGACATGTAGAACCAGGCGTTCTCGGCGGTGCGTGCGCCGATGATGGTCAGGGTCTCCCGAGGGTGATCGCGGAACACCTTGAACAGCGGCACCTTGACTGCGATCTTGTCCTTTTTCAGCTTCTCGAAGTCAGGGGATTCCGGGACTTTCAGGCGAATCAGCCAGCCCACGCCGAGCAACACGACGCTGGCCAGAAACGGAATCCGCCAGCCCCAACTGAGCATGTCCTCTTCGGGCAGCTTGGCGACCATCGCCATGGCCAGCGACGCCAGCACCAACCCGGCGCCGACGCCGGTCTGCGGCAGGCTGCCATAGAAGCCTTTCTTGCCTTCGGGCGCGTGTTCGACGGCCATCAACACTGCCCCGCCCCACTCGCCGCCGACCGCCATGCCTTGCAGAAAGCGCATCGCCACCAAAATCACCGCCGCCCAGTAACCGATCTGCTGATAGGTGGGGATCAGGCCGATGATGATGGTCGGGATACCCATGAGCATCAGGGTGAACAGCAGCATGGACTTGCGCCCGATGCGGTCGCCGAAATGGCCGAACACGATGCCGCCCAGCGGGCGTCCGAGAAAGCCAACGGCATAGGTGGCGAACGCCGCCAGCACACCGATGATAGGGTCCAGTGCCGGGAAGAAGATTTTGTTGAAGATCAGGGCGGCGGCCGTGCCGTAGAGGAAAAAGTCATACCACTCGATGGTGGTCCCGGCCATGCTTGCAGCGCCGGCCAGACGGTAGGCCTTGGTCTTGGATCTGGCAGCACTGGCGTCAGGTGCGCCAGCGTTCGCCGTTATAGCGTTCTTCATAAACTCCTCCGCTTATTTATTGTTGTGCAGGGTGTTATGGCGTGTGGGTGATGCGATGTTGCAGGTGAGTCTCCGGTTGGATCGACCACTGTAGGAGCGCGCTTGCCCGCGATGGGGTGTGTCTGTGCCAATGATGGTGTCTGACACGACGCTATTCGCGGGCAAGCGCGCTCCTACAAAAAGCGGGATCGCGTCATGGCGTGCTTCGGAGTATAGATGTGCAAACTTCTAACAAGAACGCACATAAAAGCAGGTCCAACATGCAAAAAAACATCACCTCCCTGAGTGCGCTGAACTGGGATGACCTGAAGTTTTTTCTGGAAGTGGCCCGTACCCGCAAGGCCAGTTCGGCGGCCAAGCGGCTGGCGGTGGACTACACCACCGTGTCGCGGCGGATCAATTCGCTGGAGGCCTCGCTGGGCACGCTGCTGTTCGAGAAATCGCGCAACAACGGCTTCGTGCTGACCGCCGAGGGCCAGCGATTGCTGGGGTCGGCGGAATCCATCGAAAGCACGCTGCACATTGCCTGTGAGCAGGTATCAGGCTCCGGCGTGGCATTGTCGGGCCATGTGCGGATGGGCTGCACCGAGGGTTTTGGCAGTTTCTTCGTCACGCCCCAGTTGAGCCACTTCACCGACACCTACCCGGCGATCTCGGTGGACATCCTGCCGCTGCCGCATTTCATCAGCCTGTCCAAGCGCGAGGCCGACATCGTCATCGCCCTGGAGCGCCCGGAGCACGGGCCCTACGTGTGCTGCAAGCTGTGCGACTACAACCTGCGGCTGTACGCCACCCAGGAATACCTGGAGCGCCACGCGCCGATCCAGCGCATCGAGGATCTGGCCGACCACCCGTTCATCAGCTACGTCGATGACCTGACCTTCAGCAATGAATTGCTCTACCTGAACAACCTGCTCCCCGGTGCCCACGCCCCGCTGCGCAGCACCAGCGTCATCGCCCAGTACATCGCCGCACTGCAAGGCCGGGCACTGGCGATCCTGCCGTGCTTCCTCGCGGCGCAGGATGCGCGATTGCTGCCGGTGCTGGAATCGCAGGTGAACATCACGCGGCAGTTCTGGATGTACTGCCGCGAGGACCTGAGGAAGCTCAAGCGGATCACGTTGTTATGGGACTACATCCGCCAGACCACCGAGCAGAATCAGGCGTTTTTGTTGGGGGCTTCCAGAAACATGACGTTCGTGGATTGACCGCCCGGCACCGACTTGTAGGAGCGCGCTTGCCCGCGACCGCGTTCTCTCTGGCGTGGCGATGGCGACTGAACTGACGCAATCGCGGGCAAGCGCGCTCCTACAGGCTCGGGAACCTCTAGATCGCACCTTGCCACCATAGTTTAGAAATCTCTGAACTATGCATTTGAGCTTTCCTATTCTTTCCGTTCATCGGGCGCACCTAAGATCGGCTCCAATAAAGGAGCCCGTCCACTCAGAGACACGGCCCGAAGATTGCCTTTTTCAGATGTGACTGCCGCTGTACCCCGTTTCGGCTCGCGCCGGGGCGAAGCTTTGCCGCAGGCATGTCAATCGCAAGACGCAATCTTTGAGGACGTTCGATGAAACTGGAAATCTTCCGCACGATGTGGGGCTACACCGCAAGCCGGGCCCAGGCGCTGGACGAATTGCTGGAGGCCGGCTTCGACGGCATGGAAGCGCGCCTGCCGCTGACGCCAGTGGAGCGTGCCGAGCTTGGTGCCTTTCTGCGCGCCAACCACCTGCCCTACATCGCCACGGTATTCACCGCCTACGACGTCCTGCCCGAACAATCGGCGACCACCGCCGAGCACCTGATCGATCTTGAAAAGAAACTCGCCTGGTCCACCGAACTGGCGCCGCGCTTCGTCAATGTGCTGGCCGGCAACGACCGCTGGCAGCTGCCGCAACAGGTCGACTTCTTCGGCCAGGCCCTGGAGCTGGCACGCAAGCACGGCCAGACCGTCACCTTCGAAACCCATCGCGCCCGCTCGCTGTTCAACCCGTGGGTGACCCTGGAGCTGATCCGCCAGTTGCCGGATCTGCGCTTCACCAGCGACATCAGCCACTGGATCGTCACCTGCGAGCGCCTGCTCGACGATCCGGAAGACGACCTCAGCGCCTTCGTCGAGCGCGTGCATCACATCCAGGCCAGGGTCGGTTATGACCAGGGCCCGCAAGTCCCCCACCCCGCCGGCCCCGAGCGCGCGAAAGAGCTGGCCTTCCATCAGCAGCACTGGGAGGCGATCTGGCAATCCCAGCAGGCGCGCGGCTATCAGGTCACCACTCTGACCCCCGAATTCGGCGCCGACGGCTACCTGCATCACCTGCCCTTCACCAACGTGCCGGTGGCCGACCTGTGGTCGCTGAATGTGTGGATGGGCCGCACCGAACGAGAGCACTTCAAGCGTTTCACGCATACAACAAGCCGATAAGGAGCGTTTCGCCATGCCCGACCAGTCTCAAGCAGCGGCGACGAAGGTCGCCAACTTCAGCAGCATCCCGGTGGTGGACATCGCCGGTCTGTTCAGCGCCGACATCGGCGCGCGCCAGGCCGTCGCCGATGAACTCGGCAAAGCCGCCCGCGAAGTGGGTTTTCTGTACGTCAGGAACCACGGCATCGAACCTGCGCTGATCGACGGGCTGCGCCAGGCGGCCAAGGACCTGTTTGCCCAGTCGCTGGACTACAAGATGCAGCATTACATCGGCACCTCGCGCAGCCACAAGGGCTTCGTGCCCGAGGGCGAAGAGGTGTATGCCAAGGGCAAGCCCGATCACAAGGAAGCCTTCGACATCGGTTTTGAAGTGGGCGACGAAGACCCGCTGGTGATCGCCAGGACGCCGCTGATCGGCGCCAACGAGTGGCCCGACCTGCCCGGCTTCCGCTCGGCCGTCGAAGCCTACTACGCCGCCGTATTCGCCCTGGGGCGCCGCCTCTTCGATGGCTTCGCCCTGGCGCTGGGCCTTGAGGAAGGCTACTTCGAGGCGATGGTCACGCGTCCGCCGTCCAAGCTGCGGCTGATCCATTATCCGTTCGACGGTGCCGCGCAGGACGCGCCCGGTATTGGTGCACACACCGATTATGAGTGCTTCACCATGCTGCTGGCCGACAAGCCCGGCCTTGAGGTGATGAATGATCTGGGCCAGTGGATCGACGCACCGCCGGTGGAAGGCGCGTTCGTGGTCAACATCGGCGACATGCTGGAGGTCATGACCGCTGGTACGTTCGTTGCTACGGCTCATCGGGTACGCACCGTGCGCGAGGAGCGCTACTCCTTCCCGCTGTTTTTCGCCTGCGACTTCCACACCCAGATCAAGCCGCTTCCTCAATTCGAGAAAGAAGGGACGGAGTACGAAGAGATCACCATCGGCGAGCACATGTTCGGCCAGGCCCTGCAGACCTATCAGTACCTGCGGCGCAAGGTCGAAAGCGGCGAGCTCAAGCTCTACGAAAAAGCCCGCAAGCCGTCGAGCTTCGGCCACCTTAAGAACCAGGCACAGGACGCTTCCTGATGCCCCACAAGACCTTTCAACACACCGTGCCTTACCTTCCTGACGTGGAGTCACCGACGATGCGCAACACTTTGAACACTGCTGTTCGCTTGACCGTTCTTGCCACCGCCGTGCTCGGCGCGACTGCTTTTGGTACAGCTGCCCAGGCCGCAACCACCGTGACCCCGGGCCAGTTCAAGGTCGGCATGGAGATCACCTATCCGCCGTTTGAGTCCTATGATGAGAAGAAGAACGTCGTCGGCGCCGACCCGGACCTGTCGCGCCTGCTGGCCAAGCACATGGAGCTCAAGCCCGAGTTCGTCGACACCAAGTTCTCCAGCCTGATCCTGAGCCTCAACGCCGGGCACTACGACGCGATCATTTCGGGCATGTACATCACGCCCGAGCGCCAGACCCAGGCCCAGACCATCGCCTACGCCAAGACCGGCGCGGCGATCATGGTGCTCAAGGACAGCACGCTCAAGCCCAAGGTGCCGGAAGACCTCTGCGGCGTGAAAATCGGCCTGGAAAAAGGCACCACCTGGGTCGCCCAGTTCAACAAGCTGTCCACCGAATACTGCGTGCCGAACAACAAGGGGCCGATCGCGGTCAGCGAATTCCCGTCGGCACCTGAAGTGACCCAGGCGCTGCTGTCCGGCAACGTTCAGGCCCAGGTGGAAATCGACGGCGCCGCCGGCATGATCGCCGAACGCACCAAGGGCCGCGTGGTGGTCAGCACCGAGCACTCGATCTACCAGCAGACGTTGGGCATCTATGTGAAGAAGGGCAACGACGAGCTGTACCAGGCGCTGCTCAAGGCCTTCGACGAGACCAAGAAATCCGGTGAGTACGCAGCGCTGTTGAAGAAGTACAACCTGGAAGAGCCGAGTAATTAAATGACGCACCGATTGTAGGAGCGCGCTTGCCCGCGATGGCGGTCGACCCGAAACGAATCCGGCGACTGATACACCACCATCGCGGGCAAGCGCGCTCCTACAAGACGTTGCGTTTGCAGGGTCTTGCCCTCGCTGAGGTGTGTATGCAATTCGAATGGTCCTACTTTTTTTCGCTGTTCTCGGTCTCGGATTTCTGGGAATCGTGCATCACCGTGATCCAGCTCAGCGCGCTGGGCTGGTTCATCGGCATGCTGCTGGGGTTCCTGCTGGCTTCGGCCAAACTTTCAAGCTCGCGCTGGATCAGCGTGCCCGCGTCCGTTTATATCTGGTTCTTCCGCAGCGTCCCGTTACTGGTGCTGGTGGTGTTCACCTACAACCTGCCACAGATGTTTCCGATCACCCGCGAAGTGCTGTCCAATTCCTTCTACTCCGGGCTGCTGGCGCTGGTCGTGACCGAGGCTGCGTACATGGCCGAGATCCATCGCGGCGGCCTGATCTCGGTCGCCCGCGGCCAGAAGGAAGCCGGCCGTGCGCTGGGCATCGGGCTGATCGGCATGCAGCGGCTGATCGTCATTCCCCAGGCCTTTCGTATTTCCCTGCCGACCCTCATCAACGAATACATCACGGTGGTCAAGCTGACCTCGCTGGTATCGGTAATCTCCCTGACCGAACTGCTCACCGTGGGCCAGCGCCTGTACGCGCAGAACTTTCTGGTCATGGAAACCCTGTCGGCGGTGGCGGTGTATTACGTGATGATCGTGACCGTGTTCGGCTGGCTGTTTCACTGGCTCGAACAGCATCTGGAACTGAACAACCGCAAGCCGCAAACCCTCGATGAAAGTGCCCTGACCCTGTTGCGCGCCCGCGTGCTGGGCCAGCCTGGCAAAATCCGGCAAACCGACGCAGCGCCCGGTGCGGCGCCCGCCCTGCAACTGGTGAACATTCATAAAAGCTACGGCCAGCATGAGGTGCTCAAGGGCATCAACCTGGACGTGAATGCCGGCCAGGTGATTTCGATCATCGGTCCGTCAGGCTCCGGCAAGACCTCGCTGATCCGTACCGTCAACAGCCTGGAAAGCATCGACAAAGGCGAGATCATCCTGTTTGGCGGCAGTTTCATTCGCGCCGGCGACAACCACAACGCGCCGCAGATCCGCCGTGGGGTACAGCGCATCGGCATGGTGTTCCAGAGCTTCAACCTGTTTCCGCACCGCACCATTCTCGACAACGTGACCCTGGCCCCGCGTTATCACGGCCGCGACAAGGCCATCAGCGAACAGCGTGCCTATGCGCTGCTCGACAAGGTCGGCCTGCTGGCCCACGCCCACAAATACCCGCATCAGCTGTCGGGCGGGCAACAACAGCGCGTGGCGATTGCCCGGGCGCTGGCGATGGACCCGCAGATCATGCTGTTCGACGAACCGACTTCGGCGCTGGACCCGGAACTGGTGGGCGATGTGTTGAAGGTCATCGGTGATTTGGCGAAGGAAGGCATGACCATGCTGATCGTCACCCATGAGATGGATTTTGCGCTGTCGATTTCCGACCGGGTGATCTTCATGGAAAACGGCGTGGTGCAGGTCGATGCCGCGCCGCAGAGCATTCTCGCTGACCAGTGCGGCGAGCGGGTGCGCAAGTTCATGGGGCTGGATAACGTGATTGTCCCGCAGGAGCCCGTGCGCAAGGAGGCGTGAGCGGCTATCGTAGCCCTACCACGCCCCAGGGGATGCCTGAAATGGACAGCTATACACCGATGAACTGCGATCTCTACGACTACCTGGAGATCGCCTGCATGCACGGTTACCGGTTGAAGGTCGAGCTGGTGGACGGCCAGACCTTCGAGGGCAAGCCGCTCACCACCCGGACAGCGCCGAGCAAAGAGGAGTTTCTGCTGTTCGCCGACGGCCTGGCCGAGGTGCGCCTGGATCAACTCGCGGCCATCACCCCGCTGGATGCCGGGGCGAGCTTCGGGCGGGTCGAGTTGGGCAATTCGTTTTGTGCCACGTGACCAGGTGTTGAGCGACACACCGCCATCGCGGGCAAGCGCGCTCCTACAAACGACACATCACCCGTAGCAGCACGGCTTGCCGGCGGGGGCGATTTCAAGGACGCCATCGCGGGCAAGCGCGCTCCTACAGGCGTCGCACACCCCGTAGCAGTCCGGCTTGCCGGCGTCAGCGTCCGAAAGATCGCCGACGCCGGCAAGCCGGACTGCTACGGGATGGGTATGGCTACAACTCCAGCATCAAGCCGCTCAAGCGCTTGACCTTGCGCCGCAACGCTTCTTCGAACACGCCCTGGCGCGGTTCGATCAGGCTGAACCAGTGCTTGGCGCGGGTGATGCCGGTGTAGATCAGCTCCTTGGTCAGCACCGGGTTCAACGCCTCGGGCAGGATCAGCGCGGTGTGGGCGAATTCCGAGCCCTGGGACTTGTGCACGGTCATGGCGTACACCGTCTCGACATCATTGAGCCGGCTCGGCAGCACAAAACGCACCCCGCCACTGCCATCGTTGCGCGGGAAAGCCACGCGCAAGGCCTGGCGATTCTCCTCGGGCGCACCCTCAGGCAAACGCAGGGCAATGCCGATGTCGCCGTTCATCAAGCCCAGCCCGTAGTCGTTGCGGGTCATGAGCACCGGGCGACCTTCGTACCATTGCTGGTCACTCTCGATCAGTCCGGCGGCGTACAGCGTCTGAGTAATGCGCTGGTTCAAACCCTCGACGCCCCACGGCCCTTTTCGTACAGCACAAAGCAACTGGAACTCATCAAACGCACCGAGCACCGTTCGCGCCCACTCGACACAGCGCGGGTCGTCGATGGTTGTCAGGCCCTGCGGCCTCTGCGACCCCATGACGCCCAGATAATGCCGATAGCCTTGCGGCCCGTTACCGTGCCCGTCGAGCAACAGCCGCGACAAGGCCCTATCCTGCTCGCCCTTGAGCGCCAGGGAAAACAGGTCAGGATAAGTGCGAGTCGCCAACAGCGCACGCGCTTCCTTGTCCTGCTGCCGGTTGACCCGTTGCGCCAACTGGCCGATGCCGCTTCCCTCGCCGAAACGTCGGGAATGACGGAGCATCACCACCTGCTGCGCCAACGGATGCAGGGTCTCGTCGCCGGCTTGCAGGCCACTCTTTTCCAGGTCCTCGCCGCTGACCGATTCCAGCCACGCCCGCGTCTGGGGGCTGTACATGCCCGCCTCGGCATCACGGCACAGATCACCCAGCACCGCACCGGCTTCCACCGATGCGAGCTGGTCCTTGTCGCCGAGCAACACCATGCGCGCGTGGGGCGGCAAGGCGTCCAGCAGGTTGGCCATCATTTCCAGGTCGATCATCGACGCTTCGTCCACCACCAGCACGTCCAGCGGCAACGGATTGCCCGCGTGGTGACGGAAATGCCGAGTGCCGGGGCGGCTGCCCAAGAGGCGGTGCACGGTGGTCACCTCACTGGGAATCTTCTCGCGCACGTTGTCGGGCACGTCCAGTGACTGCACCTGATGGCTGATGGACTCGGTCAGGCGCGCAGCCGCCTTGCCGGTGGGTGCGGCCAGGCGAATCCTCAGCGGCGTGCCCTGCTCCACCGCAGGCGATTGCAGCAACGCCAGCAGGCGCACCACGGTGGTGGTCTTGCCGGTGCCGGGGCCGCCGGTGATGATGCTGAACGCACCACGGGTGGCCAGTGCGCAGGCCAGTTTCTGCCAGTCCACCAGCGCCTCGGGAGAATGATCGGCCGGCCCGAACAGCGCATCCAGCCGTTGTGCAAGATCACCGGGCGCAGGTTCAGCCTGGTTCAGGCGCAGATGCAGCGCGGCATCGATACGCCGCTCGTACATCCAGTAGCGGCGCAGGTACAGGCGCCGCTCGGACAACACCAGCGGCTTCTGCGCGGCGCTGGCGCTGTCATCCCCGGCCCTGGCCACCAGCACGCTGTCAGCCAGCGCCTGGCACCAGGTCGCACCGTCCAGCGCCTTGAGCAGCGCCGAGGGCAGCAGCATGGGCGTGGACAGCAGATCACCTTCGGGCGGCAGCGAAAGGGCGAAGTCCGGCTCTTTCAGGGTTTCAAAGAGATCCAGGCACACATGGCCGTGGCCCAGTTGATGACTGGTCAGGGCCGCCGCCAGCAGCACCAGGGAATCGGCGGTCGGATCGAGGTCCGCAAGAAAAGCCACGAAGGCCTTGTCCAGCGCCCGCAACCAGCCGCGCTCGACCCAGCGCTCCAGCAACAGCAGCAAGTCGTCGACACGCGCAAGCGGCGCCAGACGGGCCAGGCTCTCGGCATCCAGCGGCGTGGGCAGCAGATGGGCAAAGGTGCGGTTCATGCGAGGTCTCCTGACAGTACGGCATCTGCATTCACGGGGCGGCCCTGGAACAGCGCGTCCAGGCCCTCGATCAGTTCACGAGGAGGCCTTGTGAACCACGCGCCCTGGCTGGCCGCACGGCTGCCACGGACGAACAGATAGACCGCGCCGCCCATGTGCAGGTCATAGTCGTAATCGGCCAGCCGCGCCTTGAGCTGGCGATGCAGGGCCAGCAGATACAGCACGTATTGCAGGTCGTAGCGGTTGTCCAGAATGGCGCTCTCCATGGCCTGGGTGGTGTAGGCATCGTCGTCGACACCCAGCCAGTTGGACTTGTAGTCGGCCACGTAATAACGCCCCTGGTGTTCGAACGTCAGGTCGATGAAGCCCTTGAACATGCCGTTGAGCGAGACGGTATCGGTCGCCGCGCGCGGTGCGCCGTTGTGGGTGTAGCGGCGCACGAGTGCGTCCATCTGCGCGACGTCGACCTTCGAGCAGGCGAACCAGAATTCCATTTCGACGCGGTACTGGTTGGGTTGGTCCAGCTCGCGCAAGGCTACCGGAACGGCGTCGCCGCCCAGGCGCAATGGCATGTTCAACAGGTGCGAGAGCCAGTCGGTCAGGGTGTTGATCCAGCCGGTCCAGTCCCGCCGGTTGCAGCGCTGGGCCACGACCTTTTCCAGCCGCTCCTGATCGCTCGCGGCCGTAGCGAAACCTTTTTCCCCAGCCCACTCCAGCAAGCCGTGCAGGAAGGTGCCGGGGTTTGGTCCGCGCGGGAAGCGGTGGATATCGCCGCCGCTGACCAGCGTTTCCCGTGGTGCGTCCGGGTCCAGGCGTTCGTCGTCGAACAGCTTCTGGGCCTGGGGGCTGTCGGGGGACTGGTCACCGCTGTCGGTGATGATGTCGCCAATGCGCAAGGCGCTGTAGGAGGCGATCCACCAGTTTTCCCGGGCGCTGCGGCGCGGCATGCGCGGCTTGCTCAGCGCGACTTCGCTGCGCGGCGCGCTGAAGGTAGCGTCGGCGGGTTCGGGCACGGCCTGGACACTGACGCTTGGCTGGTTTTCAGCCAGCGAGCGCAGCCATTGCCCCAGGCCAGTCGATTCGGCCAGCACCTGTCCGCCACCCAGCAGATACCCGAGCGCCGAGCGGTGCAGGGTCGAGCTGTTGGCGTTGCCTCGCTTAAGGTCGGCGACGCCCAGCCAGCAGGCGTGTTGCGCCCGGGTGAGCGCCACGTAGAGCAGGCGCAGGTCTTCGGCCAGGCGTTCGTCGTCGGCCTGCTCGATCAAAGCCTCGGTAGGCTGCAGGCTGATCTGCGCCTGGCCTTGTGCGTCGTGATAATGCAGCGGCAGGCGGCTTCCATCCACTGGCTTGTTGGAGCAAATGAACGGCAGGAACACCAGCGGGTACTCCAGCCCCTTGGATTTGTGGATGGTCACCACCTTGACCAGTTGCTCATCGCTTTCCAGGCGCAGGATCTGCTCCTCGCCCGCCTGACCGGACAGCGCCAGGTGCTCGCTCAGGTGACGAATCAGCGCCTGCTCGCCGTCCAGCTCAGCAGCAGCCTGCTGCATCAGTTCGGACAGGTGCAGCAGGTTGGTCAGCACGCGTTCGCCATCGTTGCGCTGGATCAAAGCCTGGGGCAGCTTGAAGTCGTGCAGCAGGCGCCGCAGCATCGGCAGCACGCCCTGGCTGCGCCAGATCCGCCGATAGTCGCGGAACTGCATGACACGGCGCTCCCACGCCAGCTCGTCGCGGTTCAGCAGCTCAAGCTCGGCCAACGGCAGGTCCAGAGTGATGCAGGCCAGCGCCGCGCGCAACGTGCGCTCGGCGTCGGGCTCGGCGCAGGCCTTGAGCCAGGCCAGCAGGTCATGGGCTTCTTGCGCGGCAAATACCGAGTCCTTGTCGGAGAGGTAGACGCTGCGTACGCCACGAGCCGTCAGTTCGCCCCTGACTGCCTGGGCCTCCTTGCCATCGCGCACCAGAATCGCGATGTCGGCAGGCAGCAGGCCTTTGACCGGCTCCCCCTCTCTGGCAAAACCTGCGCGCCCCTGTTGGCCAGCGTTGAGCAGCCCCACAATCTGGCTGGCGCAACTGGCGGCCAGTTGCTGACGATACAGCGTGCCCGAGACCGGTTGATCGCTCTCCAGTTGCCAGACGTTCAGCGCGGCGACCACCTGGCCATCGACTTGAAACAGCTCTTTGCGGCCCTGGGAGCGCACCGCCTGAAACGGCACCGGGTTTTGATCGGGGCTGCGAAACAGAAAGGCCCCCCGGCCTACCGGGTTCTCTTCGGCCCGCACGAACACATGGTTCACGGCCTCGACCATCGAGTGGCTGGAGCGGAAGTTGGTGCCCAGGGTATGCAGGCGCCCGGTGGTTGCAGTCCGGGCGCGCAGGTAGGTGTAGATGTCTGCGCCACGGAAGGCATAGATCGCCTGCTTGGGGTCGCCGATCAGGAACAGGCCGGTGCTTTCGTCATTGGTTTCCAGATGGTAGATGCTGTCGAAAATCCGGTACTGCACCGGGTCCGTGTCCTGGAATTCGTCGATCAGCGCCACCGGGAACTGCTCGCGAATCAAGGTCGCCAGACGCTCGCCGCCCGAGCCGCGCAGGGCAGCGTCCAGCCGCAACAGCATGTCGTCGAAACCCATTTCGGCACGCCGGCGTTTTTCTTCCTCGAAACGCGCGCCGACCCAATGCGCGGCGTGTTCGAGCACGGCGGCGTCAGGCGTCGGAAGCCTGGCGAGTGCTTCCTGCAGACCGACCATGGCCTCCAGGCCCGGGTGGACCGGCGGCTCGGACTTCCATACCTCGGCAAGGCCGTGGGGAGTCAGGCGGGTGAAACCGGTGCGAATGTCGAGCTTGTCCTGATCCGGATCATTGGCCCAGGCGCTGATCTGGTCGAACCAGGAAGTGTAGTGATTGGACTTGAAGCGAGTGCCATCGACAGCCTTTGTCCGGGACGCCTCCCGACAGATCGCCAACAGCTCCGGTACCCACTCGACCCAGGGTGCCTTGAGCATGTTCAGCGCTTCACGACGGGAACCGACCGATGCTTCGATCAACTGTGCCGGCGTCTGGGTGCCCGGCGCACGTTCACTGCCGAACATCGCCCGAACCTTGGGCAGCAAGGTCGCAGGGCCGACCCAGTGCTTGCGGACCCAGGCCAGGGCGTCGCCGGACATGGGATAGCAGAACTTGCGCCAGTAATCGCGCAACACCTCGCCGAGCAAATCGCTGTGGTCGGTTTCCAGGCTCTGGGTGAACAGGCTGCCGCTGTCGAACGCGTGCTCGCGCAACATGCGCTGGCACCAACTGTGGATGGTCGAGACCGCGGCTTCGTCCATCCACTGGGCGGCGATGTCCAGCCGGCTTGCGCACCCGGCCCACGCCTGGGGTGCGAACTCGTCACGCAGGTCGGCGATCAACGCATCAGGGGCCTGGATCTCTTCGCGAAAGAATCGCGCAGCTTCAGCCAGGCGTGTACGAATGCGATCGCGCAGCTCTTTGGTCGCGGCATCGGTGAAGGTCACCACCAGAATCTGCGGCGGCAGCAACTCGCGGCCAAAGCCCGAGACTTCATTGCCATGGCCGAGCACCAGACGCAGGTACAGCGCGGAAATGGTGAAGGTCTTGCCGGTACCGGCGCTGGCTTCAATCAGCTGGCTGCCCTTGAGCGGAAAGCGCAGGGCCAGGGGTTGTTGTGCGTCACTCATGCTCAGGCCTCCTCGCTGGACAGAGACTGCCAGGGCGCGTCGAATATCGGTTTGTACAATGCTTCGCACCAGCCGACGAACTCCTCGGTGTCGAGCAGCGCGTCGAAATCCGGGTACTGGCGGGCCAGCGCAGTGCTCTCGGCGTGCTCACCGGCCATGTTCTGCCCATCGCCGTCATAGGCTTTACGGGCGGCGGCTTCGGCCTTGATTTCGTCACTCTGACCGACCCAGGCGAAGGCGGTTTTCATCGCCACAGGCAGCGGCCGGTGCATGCCCTGCTGCCAGGCCAGCAGCAGGTCATTGAGGGTTCGTTTCGCCTGCTCGGCCTCCAGGGGCGGCAGCAGCAGCGTCTCATCGCTGGCCACCAGGGCGGTGGTGAGCGGCAGATCGCAGGCGCAGGCCACCAGGTGGTTGACCCAAGGCTTGCCCAGGCGATGCCACTTGCGTGATTTCTTGCCACCGATGGCGTTCGGAATGGCCGTGACCGCCAGCAGTTCACCCTGAGCGTTGCGATGAAGACCGTCGAGCCAGCCATCCAGGGCGATCCCCTGATGCTGGTACTTCACCGACGTTGCGCTGTGCAGTCTTTCCGGCCAGCGGGACAGCAGCTCGTGATAGCGCTGCACAAGCGCTGGCAGCGGCTCGATCAACTCGTCCTGCAGCAGTTCGCCGAAACCTGCCATGGGCAGCAGGCCGCTGCCTTGCAAGCGAGCGGCCTGGGCGATGAGTCGCTCCAGCGCCTGATCCGGGTCGATCAACGCGGCCTGCAACAAGCTGTCGCTCAGGCCGTAGTGCTGCAGGGCGTCGAGCACGAACGGCTCATCGTCGGCCAATGGCGCCTGGGCCACTTCAAAGAAGATCTTCAAGCGCTGGCTGAAGAAGTATTTGACCGGGTTGCGCAGGAAATCCTGCAACTGCGCAAGGCTCAACGGCTCTTCCTGCTCATGGCGCGTCAGCGGTCCGGCCTCGCTGCGTTCGTCGGCAGCTTCGTGCAGCACCTGCCATTCCCGGGCGAAGCTGAAGTACTCCATGTTTTCCTGAAAGTACTTGGCGCTGAAGGGTTGCAGCGGATGTTCGAGCGTCAGGGCATGCAACAGTTGCTGGCCCGGATCGCGCTTGCTGGCGTCTTCAGGTTCCTGGGCGTCGGCGAGCTTCCAGCCGCTGGCGAGGTGGTCGCGCAACTGGCCGATCAGCACCGACGCAGGTCGCTCGGAGTTGTCGCGAATGCTGCGGCCCACCCAACTGATGTACAGCTGATCACGCGCCGAGAGCAGTGCCTCGAGCAGCAGGTAGCGGTCGTCCTCCCGACGCGAACGGTCGCCGGGGCGGTAATCGCTGCCCATCAGGTCGAAATCCAGCGGCGGTTGCGCCCGTGGGTAGTCGCCATCGTTCATGCCCAGCAGGCACACGACCTTGAATGGAATGGCGCGCATCGGCATCAGGGTGCAGAAGTTCACAGACCCTGCGAGGAAACGTTGCGACAGGCGCCCCTGGTCCAGGCCTGCGAGCCAGGCTTCACGCACGACGGTGAGCGGGAGTTGCTCCAGAAGGCCGACCGTTTCGCAGGTCTCGAGCCAGTTTTCACGCAGGGTTTCCAGCTGGCTGAGCAGGTAGTCGTCATGCTCGCTGTCTGGAGTGAAGAACAACTGCATGAGCGCTTGCAGACGCGTCCCCCACTCTGCGGGTGTCGCCTCCCTGGACAGTTCGTTATGGGCCACTTGCAAGGCATCGAGCAAAGCCACCAGCGGACCGATGAGCGCCGCATCCAGCCCGCCGATTTCATCGTAGGGTTCAATGCCGTCATAGGCTGTTCCGGCACCCACGGCGTAACCCAGCAGCATCCGGCGCAGGCCGAAATGCCAGCTGTTCTGCTCCAGTGCTTCGGGCAGACCCAGGCCTTCACGCTGCCCGGCGTTGAGCCCCCACCGCACGCCTGCACCTTCGATCCAGCGGTGCAGGGTGGGCAGGTCTCGTTCGTCGATGCCGAAACGTGCACGCAGCGCAGGGACGTCGAGCAGATCGAGAATCTCGCTCACCGGGAAGCGGCTGTCAGGGATCTTCAACAGATGCTCGACGGCGATCAGCAGCGGATCTCGACCACGCTGGCCCTGGTCGGCCAGGGTGAACGGAATGAAGCGCCGGTCTTCGCGATCCAGCTGCCCGAACACCGCGCGGATGTGCGGCGCGTAGCTGTCGATGTCCGGGACCATGACGATGACGTCACGGGGGCGAAGTTCAGGATTGGCGCTGAAACGCGCAAGCAACTGGTCGTGCAGCACTTCCACTTCGCGCTGGGCGCTGTGGGCAACGTGGAAGCGGATCGAGCGGTCTTTCCTTATATCGACGGCGGGCCACAGCTCGCGGGTTTCGCTCAAGGGGCGCAGTTCGAGGATGTCGTCCTGCAACTGATTGAGGACGGTCTGTGGATCACTTTCACTGAACAGGTCGATACGGCCGTCACGGAACACCGAACGGTAGCTGTTGGGATCGTCGTGGCTGTCGAGCAGGTTGATGTAGTCACGCCCCTGTTTGCCCCAGGCGGCCAGCAGAGGGTGCGCATGCTGATGCAGCGCGTCGGGGTTGAGAACGACGGGCATGCCAGCCTTGCGCGACTGGCGTTTGTATTCGTGGCGCAGCAGGTCCTTGTCGGCGACGATGTCAGCCCAATGGTGGCGACAGGGGTTGTGCACGCACAGCAGCACCTGACTGAATCGAGCCAGCCCGGCCAGGGCTTCAAGTGCCTGAGCGGGCAACGAAGAGATACCGAACACGATCACCCGCGCAGGCAAACCGGCTGGGGCTTCGCTCAGGGCGTTGATACTCTCCATGTAGCGCCGGTGCACCCCTGCGCGGCTCTGGGCCATGCCTTCGGCGCCTACGTCATGGAGCAAGGCTCGCCACAGTTCGGCCTGCCAGCAGTTCTCGGGTTTGAGCGGCGTGATGTCGCCGCGCACGTTCTTGAGCTGGTGCTTGCCTTGGGCCCAGTCTTCCAGCCAGTCGGCGCGATAGACCTGGTATTGGTCGAAGAGGTCGGCCAGCCGCTCGGACAATTGATAACGCTTGCGCAGATCAGTGTCAGCGGTCAGGAAGCGCTGCAACGGCTCGAAGTGGGGCTGGTCGATCAGGGTCGGCAACAGGCGCATCAGGCGCCAGGTCAGCGGGGCCTTGTCCAGCAGCGAGGTTTCCGGAATTTCGTCCTTGCCCAACACGGCGCGGTAGAGCTGCCACATGAAGCTGCCGGGCAGTTGCACGTCGATTGCTGCGGCAATGCCACAACCGCCCTGATCATCATCCTGGGTGTCTTCGGCCAGGGCCAGTTTGAGCCACTGGGCGATGCCATTGCTCTGGACGAGTGCGACTTCGTTTTCCAGAGGCGTGAGTGGATAACGGCGCATCCACGACACGACAAGACTGCGCAGTTCATCCAGGCGGTTGCCATGCACCACCATGAACCCGGGATTGAGGCTGGATGTCACCGGCATAGCTGCTTCCTTGGCATTTGGAGAGGGAGAAGACTAACAGAGGGGCATGACGACCTGTAGCGGTATGGCTTGCCGTGCTGCTACGGAATAGGCGCCACAATCTGTAGGAGCGCGCTTGCCCGCGATGGCGGTGGGTCAGGCGGTGCGGTGGTGTCGGTTGTGACGCAGTCGCGGGCAAGCGCGCTCCTACAGGGATCGCACCGCATACCCCGTAGCAGCACGGCTTGCCGGCGGGGGCGGTGTGTCAGGCGACGCAGGTGTGACAGATCCACCGCTCCCGCCGGCAAGCCGTGCTGCTACGAGTGGTGTGGAGTTGGGATCTTTTCCAGGCGCAAAAACAAAACCCCAACCGCGTTAGCGATTGGGGTTCTGGAATTTAATCTTGACGATGACCTACTCTCACATGGGGAAACCC
>NZ_JBIVCV010000011.1:116428-234510 GCF_044746765.1 Pseudomonas sp. NPDC090203 | reverse complement strand
GCTTGCCCGCGACAGCGTGAGCCCAGACACACTTAGATGAACTGACACACCGCAATCGCGGGCAAGCGCGCTCCTACGGCCTCCGGCCAGAAACCGGTCGCGCGTACGACACAAACCCCGTAGCAGTCCGGCTTGCCGGCGTCGGCGATCCCGCGGCCGCCCCCCGCTGGCAAGCCGTGCTGCTACGGGTTCGGGTTGTTCTCAAAAGGCATGACCATCCCAATCCCCCGTAGGAGCGCGCTTGCCCGCGACAGCGTGAGCCCAGACACACTTAGATGAACTGACACACCGCAATCGCGGGCAAGCGCGCTCCTACGGCCTCCGGCCAGAAACCAGTCGCGCGTACGACGCAAACCCCGTAGCAGTCCGGGTTGTTCTCAAGAGGCATGATCACCCCGATCCCGTGTAGGAGCGCGCTTGCCCGCGACGGCGTGAGCCCAGACACATTTGTATAGGCTGACCCACTGCAATCGCGGGCAAGCGCGCTCCTACGGCCTTCGGCCAGAAACCGGTCGCGCGTACGACGCAAACCCCGTAGCAGCCGGGCTTGCCCGCGGGATCGATCTTGAGGACGCCCCCGCCGGCAAGCCGTGCTGCTACGGTTTTGCGGCGAACCCAATCCGGTGCCCGCCCGATTTCCCGGGGCATAAAAAAGCCCCGCCGGGCTGAACACCGGGCGGGGCTTTTTGGGGGAAGGCTGGAATCAGTCTTCTTCGCCCATTTGCGATTGCAGGTAATTCTCGATGCCGACCTTGTCGATCAGGCCCAGCTGGGTTTCCAGCCAGTCGATGTGCTCTTCTTCGGACTCCAGGATGTCCTCGAGCATTTCACGGCTGCCGAAGTCGCCAACGGTTTCGCAATGGGCGATGGCCGCTTTCAAATCTGCGTGACCCTTGCGCTCGATCTTGAGGTCACACTCCAGCATTTCCTTGGTGTGTTCGCCGATCAGGATCTTGCCCAGGTCTTGCAGGTTCGGGATGCCTTCCAGAAACAGGATGCGCTTGATCAGTTTGTCAGCGTGCTTCATCTCGTCGATGGATTCTTTGTACTCGTGCTTGCCCAGCTTGTTCAGGCCCCAGTCTTCGTACATGCGTGCATGCAGAAAATACTGGTTGATCGCGACCAGCTCGTTTCCGAGGATCTTGTTGAGATGCTGGATGACTGTAATGTCGCCTTTCATGATCGAGGTCCTGTCGAAGATGTTCGTATATAAGCCGCAAGTCTGAGCTTCGAACAATCGCCTGTCAAACCTAAGTTATTGAATAATAAGTGAAAATTAATAGGAATAAGAATGTTTTTGTTCCGCATCTTATCGCTAACTAGTTGAATTACAGGCATAAAAAAACCGGACACTGGGTCCGGTTCTTTGAAATTCGCTGAATCAGGCAGCAGAAAATTCTGCAGGGTAGGCAAGGGCCGCCTGGGTCGTTTGCAGTTCAGTCAGGGTTTCACGCACCACTTCCTTCGCAAGGCAGGCACATTTCCCACATTTACTGGCGACACCCAAGGTCTCGCGCACTTCACGATAGCTGCAACATCCTTCCATGATCGCTTCGCGGATTTGTCCGTCGGTGACACCTGTGCAGAGGCAGACATACATAAAAAAAGGACCGTCGCTGAGTTATTTGCGATATGGGACGGATACTAATGTTAATGAGAATGCTTGTCAAAACTACTTCCCAACCTTCAGATGAACGCCGATGAACGGTCGGGTGAAGGGATGCTAAAGCTCACGTTCCACTGTAGCAGCACGGCTTGCCGGCGGGGGCGGCCTCAAGATCGCTCCCGCCGGCAAGCCGTGCTGCTACGGGGTGTGCGAGCATAAAAAAACCGGCCACGGGGGCCGGTTTGGGAGGGCGCAGCAGGCTTCAGTCGTCGAAGTCGTGCCAGCCGCCCATTTCCTTCCAGCGGTTGACGATGCCGCAGAACAGCTCGGCGGTCTTCTCGGTGTCATAGCGGGCCGAGTGGGCCTCGCGACCGTCGAAGTCGATGTCCGCCGACTGGCAAGCTTTGGCCAGCACGGTCTGACCGTACGCCAGGCCCGCCAGGGTTGCGGTGTCGAAGCTCGAGAACGGATGAAACGGGTTACGCTTCATGTCCAGGCGCGTGACGGCCGCGTTGAGGAAGCCCAGGTCAAAGCTGGCGTTGTGGCCAACCAGGATCGCCCGCTTGCAGCCATTGGCCTTGAGGGCCTTACGCACGCCGCGGAAGATGTCGGTCAGCGCAGTCTCTTCGCTCACCGCCATGCGCAGCGGGTGGTCGAGCTTGATCCCGGTGAACTCCAGGGCCGCCGCTTCGATGTTGGCGCCTTCGAACGGCTCGACGCGGAAGAAGTAGGTGTGTTCCGGGAACACGAAGCCCTTGTCGTCCATACCGATGGTGGTCGCTGCAATTTCCAGCAACGCATCGGTAGCGGCGTTGAAACCTCCGGTTTCTACATCGACCACGACCGGGAGGTAGCCGCGAAAGCGTGCCGCCATCGGGTGCCGGGAGCCTGTGCCGCCGCCGGAACCTTCCTGTTCGTCGTCGTAAAGGTCTTCACTCACGCGTTTTCCTCCAGCAGGCGCCAGCGCAGTTTTTCACCGGCGCGCAGCGGGATGACCGACAGCTCGCCAAACGGCAGGCTGGTAGGGGCGGTCCATTCTTCACGAACCAGCGTGATGGTCTCGGTGTTGGCAGGCAGGCCGTAGAACGCCGGACCGTTGAGGCTGGCGAAGCCTTCGAGTTTGTCCAGCGCGTTGCGCTGCTCGAACGCTTCGGCATAGAGCTCGATGGCGGCGTAGGCGGTGTAGCAGCCGGCACAGCCGCAGGCGGCTTCCTTGGCGTGCTGGGCGTGAGGTGCCGAGTCGGTGCCCAGGAAGAACTTGCTGCTGCCGCTGGTGGCCGCGTCCAGCAGGGCAACCTGGTGGGTGTTGCGCTTGAGGATCGGCAGGCAGTAGAAGTGCGGGCGAATCCCGCCAACCAGCATGTGGTTGCGGTTGTACAGCAGGTGATGGGCAGTGATGGTCGCGCCGACGTTGGCCGAAGCCTCGTTGACGAACTGCACGGCATCGCCCGTGGTGATGTGTTCGAACACTACCTTGAGCGTCGGGAAACGCTCGACCACACGGCGCATGTGCTCATCGATGAAGATCTTTTCGCGGTCGAACACGTCGATGTCGCCGCGGGTCACTTCGCCGTGAATCAACAGCGGCATGCCGACTTCAGCCATGACTTCCAGCACATGGAAGATCTTGTCGACGCTGGTCACGCCGGAGTCGGAGTTGGTGGTCGCGCCGGCCGGGTACAGCTTGGCCGCATGCACGAAGCCACTAGCCTTGGCGGCGCGGATGTCTTCGGGCTGAGTCACGTCGGTGAGGTAAAGCACCATCAATGGCTCGAAACGGCTGCCTTGCGGACGCGCGGCGAGGATGCGCTGGCGATAGGCATCGGCCTGCTCGGCGTTGCGTACCGGCGGCACGAGGTTCGGCATGATGATGGCGCGGCCGAAGGTGCGGGCCACGTCGGCGACGGTGTGGGGCAGAACAGCGCCATCGCGAAGATGGATATGCCAGTCGTCGGGGCGCAGGAGGGTCAGGCGGTCGGACATTGGGAATTCCAGGCGGGTAAAACGTGCCCGAATGCTACCGGAAAAGACTCCTTCAGGCACTCGCTATCAAGTTTTGCAGGAACTATCCGATAGAGATGTGTAAGCGATAAATCTTGTTACGCGGTAAATTTTTTGTGGAGCCTCCCGTGCGCCAGCGATATCTAGCCCTGCTCAGCGCGTTTGCCAGCCTGCCCGCGATGGCACTCACTTTCCAGACCCGTCTGGAGAATATCGAGTGGAAGGTGGAAGGCGACCAGTTCGAGTGCCGCCTGAGCCAGCCGATCACCGACTTCGGTGCGGGCGAGTTCGTGCGTCGAGCGGGCGAGCAGGCGACTTTTCGCCTGAAGGCCAATGGCTACAGCCTGGCGGCAGGTTCTGCGACGCTGATTGCCGCCGCTGCGCCATGGCAGCCAGGTCGTGGCGATCTGAACCTGGGCGCGGTGAAAGTGGGCAACGGGGACATTCCTTTCAACACCAGCCAGGCCCAGGCGAGCCGGCTGATCGCGGGTCTGATGGAGGGCCGCAGCCCGGTCATCCGTCACAGCCTGCGCGACGGCGGCGGGGCGATGGAAGTTCGTCTGTTGCCGGTCAAGTTCACCTCGGCCTACAACCAGTTCCAGGCATGTACGGCCAAGTTGCTGCCGATGAATTTCGATCAGGTCAGCAAGTCGGAGATCGGCTTCCCGGCTGGCGGTATCGAACTCGATGCCCAGGCCAAGCGCCAACTCGACACCGTGCTGGCTTACATGAGCGCCGATCCATCGGTCAATCGCGTCGAACTGGACGGCCACTCCGATAACAGCGGCAATCGCCTGACCAACCGTGACCTGTCCCGCCGTCGGGCGCTGGCGGTCATGGACTATCTCAAGGCCCAGGGCATCCCGGAAGAGCAGATCACCGTGCGCTTCCATGGCGAGCAGTACCCGCTGGTACCCAATACCAATAATGCCAACCGGGCGCGCAACCGCCGGGTGAACATTCATCTGGAACGTGTCGCGCAGTTGAAACCGGCAGTGGCGCCGGTGCAGGCGCCTGTACAGCCGCCCTCGCAACCCCCGGCACCGGTCCCGGCGCCTGCACCTGTGCCTGCGCCAGCGGCCACGCCAACGCCAACCTCTACGCTGGGTTCGCCGCCAAAAGCCTCGTGATTGGGGTCGTGTGTTCGACAGATTCTGTCGCTTCGTCGTCAGAAGCTGTCGCGACACTGTAAATCCACGGGTTTGAACGGTAGAATCATCGGTTTTCCGTACAACGCGTTGGAGTGATGGCATGGCGGACGTAAACAAGGTAGTTCTCGCGTATTCCGGTGGCCTGGATACTTCGGTAATCCTCAAGTGGCTGCAGGATACGTACAACTGCGAAGTGGTGACCTTTACCGCTGACCTGGGTCAGGGCGAAGAGGTCGAACCAGCACGCGCCAAGGCGCAAGCCATGGGCGTCAAAGAAATCTACATCGACGATCTGCGCGAAGAGTTCGTGCGTGATTTCGTCTACCCGATGTTCCGCGCCAACACCGTCTACGAAGGCGAGTACCTGCTGGGTACCTCCATCGCCCGTCCGCTGATCGCCAAGCGCCTGATCGAAATCGCCAACGAAACCGGCGCCGACGCCATTTCCCACGGCGCGACCGGCAAGGGTAACGACCAGGTGCGTTTCGAACTGGGCGCCTATGCACTCAAGCCGGGCGTGAAAGTCATCGCCCCATGGCGCGAGTGGGACCTGCTGTCCCGCGAGAAGCTGATGGACTACGCCGAGAAGCACGCGATCCCTATCGAGCGTCACGGCAAGAAGAAGTCCCCGTACTCCATGGACGCCAACCTGCTGCACATCTCCTATGAAGGCGGCGTGCTGGAAGACACCTGGACCGAGCACGAAGAAGACATGTGGCGCTGGACCGTTTCCCCGGAAAACGCGCCTGACAAGCCGCAGTACCTGGAACTGACCTACCGCAACGGCGACATCGTCGCGCTGGACGGCGTCGAAATGACCCCGGCTACCGTATTGGCCACCCTGAACAAGATCGGCGGCGAGCACGGCATCGGTCGTCTGGACATCGTCGAGAACCGTTACGTGGGCATGAAGTCCCGTGGCTGCTACGAAACCCCGGGCGGCACCATCATGCTCAAGGCGCACCGCGCCATCGAGTCGATCACCCTGGATCGCGAAGTCGCTCACCTCAAAGACGAGCTGATGCCTAAATACGCCAGCCTGATCTACACCGGCTACTGGTGGAGCCCTGAGCGTCTGATGCTGCAACAGATGATCGACGCCTCCCAGGCTCACGTGAACGGTGTCGTTCGCCTGAAGCTGTACAAGGGCAACGTGATCGTCACTGGCCGCAAGTCCGATGACTCGCTGTTCGACGCCAACATCGCGACCTTCGAAGAAGATGGCGGCGCTTACAACCAGGCCGATGCGGCGGGCTTCATCAAGCTCAACGCACTGCGCATGCGCATTGCCGCGAACAAGAACCGCAAGCTGTTCTGATCGCTGACCGCGTGAGATGCAACCCCGCTGCGGGGTTGCATCTGCCTCCAAATGCATCGAAAGTTTAACGGTCAGGTCGTCGGGTTATTTATCTGAATGGCTCAGACCCGTCAGAAGACGGCTGTTCGGGTTCGTCGATTTTCCCCGGGCTTTTGAATTCAAAGCGGTAAGCCTTGCCGATGTTCCAGACGTCGCGCACCGAAAGTCCCAGCAACTGTGCGATCTCCGGCACCGTATAACCCAGCGTCGAGTAATGCATTGCGTGGCCAGCCACGGTGTCATCGACGGAGGTGGTTTCCCGGTTACGCAGCGACCGTTTCCCCCTGACGGGCCTGCTGTCAACGATCTTCACGCCATGCTCGCTCGCCAGCCGCCTGATTTCCTTGCGGTTCATCCGCAGCGAATACTGAATCGCGGTCACTCCCGCCCCTTTGGCCACCAGCCCCTTGAGCTGCTCCAGCTTCGCGTTGATCAACGTTTGCGGATCGGGCTGCGCCGCTGGTTGTGCCGTGGCTGAATCCCTGCTGGCCGAGGCTCCTTCAGCAACCACATTGATGATCCCTCCCTGGGCGACATAGCGTTCGATGGCCTGGGCAATCTCTAGGTTTTCAGTAAAGGTCTTCGCTGTTAATTCTGCTTTTCTGGTCATGGTTTATTCCTTTGAACATGTAGGTATAAGGCGTAGCCCGGCGAACATGCAGGTGCCCGGATAACTTTCACGCATCGGCTGCGGCATGTTCAGGGTTGGCCGAAGCCCGCTCGCGCTCGACATCAAGGCAAGATAAATAGCGGAATGGTGGTCAGGGTGTTACAACTCGGGATTGGCTTAGTGTGCCGTTTTAGTTGTCGGATTAGAGCGGTAATTCATAAAAAAAGTAACGATTGAATTCGGGATTTGCAAGTGGAAAATATTTTTTTGAAAGAGTTTTTCAAAAGTGATTTCCAAGTTCTTACATGGGAGGCGCAGCGGTCTGTCAGTGTTGTAGTATTTTTCTTATTTGAGCGAAGTTGTCTGGATTTAATAAGAAGAATGGTATTACGTAGGCGTCGGAAGAATGCTTTGCCGCACAAACGTTACTGATGAGGCTGCATGACTACTCCTGCCGATTGACTCAGACCTGGGGCGCCTCTTCGATTCATGACAAAAAAACGCTGGCTGCTCTGCGCCGAAGGGCCCGGCGGGACGAATGATGCGGATTCAGAAGTTTCCGAATATGTCGTAGGCTTTTTCCGTAAATATATATGTATGTAAAAAGACTTTTTCCAGTGTGTATTTTTCAACCACGCCGTTCGCTGAACGAGTCGTGGTGTGACTTGCAATATTTTCTGGTGGTGCACCTCTGGCATGTCCGCGCGATGCGCTTATTCTGATCGAATACGCCACCGCAAGGTTCGCTGGCCCGAAAGTCGGCCGGGCCGGCAAGGGGGCAGGGTCGGTTCAAGGCGCGCCGCCAGGATGAGTCGTCAGCCTTTCATTTTGGAAAGATCGTCCGCCGGGCGCGTATATATTCTTCACGTCGCGCTCGGACCGATCGAATAGTCCCATGAGGTATTACGCAAATGGACGAGCATGCTGTAGTAATGGGCGTGTGGGTTGTGTGGCCTACGCGCCATGAGCCTTCATCGCAGCTCACAGGAGTTCATCAGGCAGAGAAAGACAAATGGAAGCCCTGCCAATGAACGCATATAAGTCAAAAAATGTAGGAAATTTCTGTTGCTTGAGTGGGAAAGGTCTTTGCCTGCTTGTACAGCGGGAGGAGCGCCATGCAAAGCACTAAACGACTAAGCTATTGTGCGGGCTCTGAAAATTCGAATAGCGAAGAATGGATTGCTCATGAATAAAGTGTTGATCGTGGATGATCACCCTGTCATTCGACTCGCCGTGCGCATGTTGATGGAGCGCCACGGTTACGAGGTCATCGCCGAAACGGATAACGGTGTGGACGCGCTGCAACTGGCGCGGGAGCATTTGCCCGACATCGTCATCCTGGACATCGGCATTCCCAAGCTCGACGGCCTGGAGGTCATCGCCCGTCTCACGGCCATGACATTGCCCTTCAAGGTGCTGATCCTGACGTCCCAGTCCCCCGGGCATTTCTCGATGCGCTGCATGCAGGCGGGCGCCGCAGGCTACGTGTGCAAGCAGCAGGACCTCACCGAGTTGCTCAGCGCGATCAAGGCCGTTTTGTCCGGGTACAGCTATTTCCCGAACCAGGCGCTGCACACGGTGCGTTCCAGCCTAGGCAATGCCAGCGAGGCAGAGATGGTCGATCGCCTGTCGGCGCGGGAAATGATGGTGCTGCAGCAGTTGGCGCGTGGGAAAACCAACAAGGAGATTGCCGATGGCATGTTTCTGAGCAACAAGACGGTCAGTACCTACAAGACCCGGTTGCTGCTCAAGCTCAACGCCCACTCGCTGGTGGACCTGATCGAACTCGCCCAGCGCAACGGGCTGGTGTAGGGATGGGCGTACATCCCTACCGGAATCTTGCAGGCTGCCCCAATTGAATTCATGTCGTCAGGCCTGGCCTCTCATGCTGCCCGAGAGGCTGTTGGCGCCCGAAGATCAGAGGTCGAAGTCGTAGTCCGCCAACTGCTTCTGCAAACGGCGTTCTTCCAGCAGGTTGTCGATGGTGCGGCGCTTGCTGAGGTTGGTCTTTGCGGTTTCCGCAGGTACTTGCGCGGCTTCGTCTGTATCTGTGGATACGAAGTCGTCGTCTACATCCATCTGCTCTTTGTCAGTACTCATGAAAGTCGACTCCAGGCTTAGACTGTCTTTGGCGGACCTTATAACGACAAACCTCGACCGGGTAAAAAAGATTTTTTCAATCGATCAACCCCTGTAAACGCTATCGCTCAATCGTCTGAGGTTTTCTGCTTGAATTCGCACAGGTCCTCGATTCTGCAACTGCCGCAGCGGGGCTTGCGGGCGATGCACACGTAGCGGCCATGCAGAATCAGCCAGTGATGGGCGTCCAGCAGATAGTCCTTGGGGACGAACTTCATTAACTTGTTTTCGACCTCCACGACATTCTTGCCGGGTGCAATGCCGGTGCGATTGCTCACGCGAAAAATGTGGGTGTCCACCGCCATGGCCAGTTGCCGGAACGCGGTATTGAGCACGACATTCGCCGTCTTGCGTCCCACGCCGGGCAGTGCCTCAAGGGCTTCGCGGGTCTGCGGCACTTCTCCGCCATGCAGTTCGACCAGCATGCGGCAGGTCTCGATGACGTTCTTGGCCTTGCTGTTGTACAGGCCGATGGTCTTGATGTAGTCCGACAGCCCTTCGACGCCCAGGTCGTAGATCGCCTGGGGCGTATTGGCAACGGGATACAACCGGGCGGTCGCCTTGTTGACGCCTACGTCCGTGGCTTGAGCGGAGAGGATGACCGCGATCAGCAGTTCGAAAGGTGTGGTGTAGGAGAGTTCGGTTTTAGGGTCGGGATTGTCCTCGTGCAAGCGACGAAAAATTTCCAGACGTTTTGCTGCATTCATGAGAGGCGCTTTCCCTGGGAAACGGTCGTGTCGGGCGTCGGGTGTTCTGGCAGGTTCAAGCCGGGCCGGGTTCAAGGGCCTTGAGTGTGTGTTCGGCTTGCATAACCTGATCGCTCAAGGCGGCGATGTCCTCACTGGAGGCTTCAGCAGCCTGGGCCTTCTTCAGCGCGGCGCGACTCATCGCCAATTGAATCTTCGCGCGGTTCAGGGTGGCCTTGTCAGCTTTTTCCATCGCAGCGGGCGGTGCAGGCTGCGCGGCAGCCTCCCGCGATTCAGCGGCCTGCAGTTTCGCCAGCACCTCTTCAGCATCATCCAGCTCGCGCTGCATGACCACCAACTGCGCGGCTTGCTCGGCAATGGGCGGATGACCGAAGGCTTTCAGTGATTTGTTCAACTGGGCGCGGCTCATGGCAACGTTGATCCGTGCCTGTTTCAGTGCCGCCTCGGCATCCGGGGCTTTCTGGGCGCTGATCCTCGCCAGTGCGGCCTGTACCGGGTCCGGCGTGGCCGCTCGTGGCGCTGTCAGCGGCTGCTTGCGCGCCAGGCGTTCTGCCTGTCGCTGGCGTTCCTCACGCTGCAACCTGGCGTTGCGTGCTTCGAAGCGCTGGCGAGCGTGATTGCGTTTGGCTGTGCGCTCGGCTCGTTGAGCGTCGTTCGCCGCCAGGCCGCCGACAATCGGTACCACGGTCGCCAGGGGCAGGGGAAGCATGTCGATGCAGTCCACGGGGCAGGGCGCCACGCACAGGTCGCAGCCGGTGCACTCATCGACGATGACCGTGTGCATCAGCTTCGCGGCACCGACGATGGCATCCACCGGGCACGCCTGAATGCACTTGGTGCAGCCGATGCATTCGGCTTCGCGGATAAACGCGACCTGAAGCGGGGCGCTGCCGCGTTCGGTGTCCAGGGCGATGACGTTGACATTCAGCAGGTGCGCCAGGGCTGCGATGGTTTCATCGCCGCCAGGAGGACACTTGTTGATCGCTTCACCGCTGGCGATCCCTTCGGCGTAGGGCTTGCAGCCGGGGTGGCCGCATTTGCCGCACTGGGTTTGCGGCAACAGGGCGTCGATGCGCGAAATAAGGCTCATGATTTGACCCGGCCAACGCCCCGCAAGAAACGTTGGCCACGTGCAGGGTTACTTGATGCGCTGACCTGGCTTGGCGCCGCTGTCAGGGCTCAGCAGGTAGATCTCTTCGCCACCAGGGCCTGCCGCCATCACCATGCCTTCGGAGATGCCGAAACGCATTTTGCGCGGCTTGAGGTTGGCGATCATCATGGTCAGGCGACCTTCCAGTTCGGCGGGGTTCGGGTAGGCGCTCTTGATGCCGGAGAACACGTTGCGCTTCTCGTCACCGATGTCCAGGGTCAGGCGCAGCAGTTTGTCGGCACCTTCCACGTGCTCGGCCTTTTCGATCAGCGCGACGCGCAGGTCGATGGCGGCAAAGGCGTCGAAGTCGATTTCCGGCGACAGCGGGTCCTTGGCCAGTTCGCCATTGCCTTGTGGCGCGGAACCGGTGTCGGTGGCGCTGGCGGCGAGGTCTTCTTTCGAGGCGTTGGTCATGGCTTCCACTTTGGCCGGGTCGATACGGGTCATCAGGGCCTGGAACGGGTTCAACTGATGGTTGCTGAGCAGGGTCTGGTGGTCGTCCCAGGTCAGCGGGGCGACGTTGAGGAACTGTTCGGCGTCGGCCGCCAGGTTCGGCAGCACCGGCTTGAGGAAGATCACCAGTTGGCGGAACAGGTTCACGCCCAGGGCGCAGATGGCCTGGACTTCGTCCTGCTTGCCTTCCTGCTTTGCCAGCGACCACGGCGCCTTGTCGGCGATCCAGGCGTTGGCGCGGTCGGCCAGGGCCATGATTTCACGCATGGCACGGGCGAAGTCGCGGGCCTCGTAGGCTTCGGCGATGCTTGGGGCAGCGGCGAGGAAAGCGTCGGTCAGCTCCGGCGCGGCATTGCCGGCCACCAGCACGCCCGCGTTGCCCTTGTGAATGAAACCTGCGCAGCGGCTGGCGATGTTGACCACCTTGCCGATCAGGTCGGAGTTGACCTTCTGCACGAAGTCTTCGAGGTTCAGGTCCAGGTCGTCGACGCCACGGCCCAGCTTGGCCGCGTAGTAGTAACGCAGGTACTCCGGCGACAGGTGCTCGAGGTAGGTGCGCGCCTTGATGAAGGTGCCGCGGGACTTGGACATCTTCTGGCCGTTGACGGTCAGGTAGCCGTGCACGTTGATGCCGCTCGGCTTGCGGAAGCCCGAGCCTTCGAGCATGGCCGGCCAGAACAGGGCGTGGAAGTTGACGATGTCCTTGCCGATGAAGTGGTACAGCTCGGTGGTCGAATCCTTGTTCCAGAACGCATCGAAATCCAGGCCCGGGGTGCGGTCGCACAGGTTCTTGAAGCTGGCCATGTAGCCGATCGGTGCGTCCAGCCAGACGTAGAAGTACTTGCCGGGTTCGTCCGGAATTTCAAAACCGAAGTACGGCGCATCGCGGGAGATGTCCCACTGTTGCAGGCCCGAGTCCAGCCATTCGGCGATCTTGTTCGCCACGGCGTCCTGCAGGGTGCCGCTGCGGGTCCAGCTTTTGAGCATGGCGTCGAAGGCAGGCAGGTCGAAGAAGAAGTGCTTGGAGTCCTTGAGTACCGGGGTCGCGCCGGAAATGGCCGATTTCGGGTCTTTCAGGTCGGTCGGGGCGTAGGTTGCGCCGCATTTTTCGCAGTTGTCGCCGTACTGGTCTTCGGTGCCGCACTTGGGGCAGGTGCCCTTGATGAAGCGGTCGGCCAGGAACATTTTCTTTTCCGGGTCGAAATACTGGGTCACCGAACGAGTGGCGATGTGCCCGGCGTCACGCAGACGGGTGTAGATCAGGCTCGACAGCTCGCGGTTTTCTTCGGCGTGGGTCGAGTGGAAGTTGTCGAAATCCACCAGGAAGTCGGCGAAGTCACCGCTGTGCTCGGCCTGGACATTGGCGATCAGCTGTTCAGGGGTGATCCCTTCCTTTTCCGCGCGCAGCATGATGGCCGAGCCGTGGGCGTCGTCCGCGCACACATAAATGCACTGGTTGCCGCGGTGCTTCTGGAAACGCACCCACATGTCGGTCTGGATGTACTCGAGCATGTGGCCAAGGTGAATGGAACCATTGGCATAGGGCAGGGCGCTGGTGACGAGGATCTTGCGTGGCTCGGACATGGGGCTCGGCTACTTGAAGTGAAACGGAGGTCGGTAACTATAAAGGCCTGAGCGTTTTTTTTCATCCCGCAGATGCGCGATCTGCGGCGTTCGCGAAATCTGGATACAACATCGCCGGTCGCGGGCAAGCGCGCTCCTGCAGGATTGAAGTCGGACACACCCGTAGCAGCACGGCTTGCCGGCGGGGGCGTCTTCAAGATCGCCGACGCCGGCAAGCCGGACTGCTACGTTTCGTTTACCTCAACCCTGTAGGAGTGAGCTTGCTCGCGATGGCGGCCGCAAAATCGCCCCCGCCGGCAAGCCGTGCTGCTACGGGTCGGTGGTGTGTTTTAGATTTTGATCCTGATCTTCGTCCGCGATGGTGCAGACGACGCCGGGCGCGACGTTAAGGCGCCAGGCCGAGCGCAGGCGTCGTGCAGGGGGATGAGCGGCAGGGATGCCGCGAAAGCCGTGCGGGCCATGGATGGCCCATCATGGCGTGCCCCCGGAACGGCGCCGGAGTCGAGGGAAGTCCGAAGGACCCTAGCCAGGAGCAAATGGTTTGCCTACTTTCCCGGAAGAAAGTAGGTCGCCCGTAAGGGGCGAAACCCTAAAGTCCAACCACCGCGAAAACGGATCAACCCCCAATCCCAAAGTCACCCAGCGACGCGGAGCGTCTAACCAGGCGTTACCACGCGCAGCGTGGGAACGATCAACAAGGACGGCAGAAAAGCCGGATGCAAAACCCGCCCCCTCTCACCTGACAGACGCGGTAGGATAGCCGCCTGTTTTGCTCAGTCTTTTTCGGGAGTGACCCATGAGCGCCGTGAATCGCGCAACGGTGGAAGCCGTCCTTCGCCAGTATACCGATCCTTATTTGAATCAAGACCCGGTCAGCGCCGGTTGCGTGCGTGCCATCGACATCGAAGGCGACCGCGTCAATGTGCAGCTGGAACTGGGCTACGCCGCCGACCTGTTCAAGAACGGCTGGGCGCAGATGCTGCAAATGGCCATCGAAGGCCTGGAGGGCGTGGCCTCGGCCAAGGTCCAGATCAACACGCTGATTACCGCGCACAAGGCCCAGGGCCAGATCCCGGGCCTGGCCAGCGTCAAGAACATCGTTGCCGTGGCCTCGGGCAAGGGCGGCGTGGGTAAGTCCACCACCGCCGCGAACCTGGCATTGGCGCTGTCCCGCGAGGGCGCGCGAGTGGGCATTCTGGACGCCGACATCTATGGCCCAAGCCAGGGCGTGATGTTTGGCATTCCCGAAGGCACCCGACCCCAGGTCAAGGACCAGAAATGGTTCGTGCCAATCCAGGCCCATGGCATCGAAGTCATGTCGATGGCCTTCCTGACCGACGACAACACTCCCATGGTCTGGCGCGGGCCGATGGTCTCCGGCGCACTGCTGCAGCTCATCACCCAGACGGCCTGGAACGACCTCGATTACCTGGTCATCGACATGCCGCCAGGCACCGGCGATATCCAGTTGACCCTGGCGCAAAAGGTCCCGGTGGCCGGTGCGGTCATCGTCACCACCCCGCAGGATCTGGCGCTGCTGGATGCGAAAAAGGGTGTCGAGATGTTCCGCAAGGTCAACATCCCGGTGCTGGGCGTGGTCGAGAACATGGCCGTGCACATCTGCTCGAACTGCGGCCATGCCGAGCACCTGTTCGGTGAAGGTGGCGGCGAGAAACTCGCCTCGCAGTACGGCGTGGAATTGCTGGCGTCGCTGCCGTTGTCGATGCTGATCCGCGAGCAGGCCGACGGTGGCAAACCCACGGCCATCGCAGAGCCTGAAAGCCAGATCGCCATGGTCTACCAGGAGCTGGCCCGCCATGTTGGCGCGCACATTGTGTTGCAGGAAGCGGCAACGCCTGCGATGCCCAGCATTTCCGTCAGCGACGATTGAGTGGCTGCCGTTCCCGCGCAACAGGTGCGGGAACGGCAAGGCTCACACCTCCAGTGCGCGCAGGCGCTGTCTGCGCGTCTCCTCATCCGGCATCTGGCTGGCCAGCAGCGTGAAGTCGAACTCGATCTCGGCGAAACGCCCGCTCACTCCTTTCGCATCGGCGGCTGCCGGGTCATCGTTGAAGTGAATCTCGGCGATCAATTCGTCTCGAGTGGCGTAGGCGAAATCATCGTGCAGGTATTTGTCGCCCGCCAGATTGATCTGGGTCGTCAGATGGCGATGACCAGGCGCGCTGATGAAGAAGTGGATGTGCGCCGGGCGCTGGCCGTGCCGACCGATGGCGTCCAGTAGCTGCTGGGTCGGGCCGTCCGGCGGGCAGCCGTAGCCACTGGGCACGATGCTGCGCAACTGGTAGCGGCCGTCGGCGTCGGTTTCGATGCGCCGACGCAGGTTGTAGTCCGACTGACTGCTGTCGAAATACGAGTAGCTGCCAAGGGTGTTGGCGTGCCAGACGTCGACGATGGCGCCGGCCAGCGGCTGGCCGTCAACGTCCAGCACCCGACCCTGCATGAACAGCACGGTGCCCGGATCGCGGCCATCGTCCAGCCGAGCGAAATGCTTGCTCAGTGGAGCGCCTGCGACATACAGCGGACCTTCGATGGTGCGCGGGGTGCCGCCCTCCAGGCCGGCTTCGGCATCCTGGGCGTCCAGCAACAGGTCCAGATAGTGCTCAAGTCCAAGGCCCGCGGCGAGCAACCCGGCCTCGCTGCGTGAGCCCAGCACGTTCAGGTAGTTCACGGCGGTCCAGAATTCTTCGGGGGTCACCTGCATGTCTTCGATCAGGCGCACGCTGTCCTGCAGGATGCGATGAATCAGCGCTTTGAGTCGCGGGTTGCCTGCGTCGTTGTGCAGGCCGCTGGCCTCTTCGAGAAATTGCCGGGCAGCCGCCGTTTGGGAAATTTTCACGGTCATGAACGCATCTCGTCTTCTTGTTGTGGTGTGCAGGCAAGCCTTTGCCTGCGTCGTTCACCTCAGAGCAAGCCTGATGCCAATGTGCCAAATATCTGTTAACTGTCTGTTTTTATTAAATAAATGCATTTGTTCATTGCGACCTCCAAGCGAGCCGGCTTGAGCAGATGCTCAATTGGGCTCGCCGGGTTGCTCAAATGATCAATGTTCCCCCGGTGCTTCCTCTGCCGGGCCTTTCTTGAGCCGATAGGCCAGGGCTGGCCGCGTCATGCCCAGCAGCCGTGCCGCCTCGGAGACGTTCTGCTGACTGCGGTCCAGTGCCGCCTGCATGAGTTGGTCCTCGACCGATGCGAGGTTGATACCGGCATCGAAAATCTGATCGATCCAGGCCTGCGCCTGTTTGCCGGTCTGGCTGGCCAGGCGCCCGTCGCTGGTCAGGCCCACGCTTGGCGACGGTGGCGGGTCGTTGGGAAAGAGTGAATCGACCGCGATGCTCTGGTTCACGTCGGTGATGATGACCCCGCGCTCCATCAGGTTTTCCAGCTCGCGGATATTGCCCGGCCAGTCGTAGTGCAGGCAGGCTTGCAGGGCGCGGTCTGACAGACCCAGGGTCTTTTTCCCATAGCTTTCGTGCAGCTTGTCGAGGAAGTGCTCGATCAGCAGCGGGATGTCTTCGCGCCGGTCGCGCAGTGCCGGAATGTTCACCGGGAACACGTTCAGGCGATAGAACAGGTCGGCGCGGAACCGCCCGGTCTTGACCGCGTTTTCGAGGTTTTCATGGGTGGCGGCGATCACGCGCACATTGACCCGCCGCGTCTGGGAATCACCCACACGCTCCAGTTCCTGCTCCTGCAGGACGCGCAACAACGAAGCCTGGGCACGCGGGGTGAGTTCGATGATTTCGTCGAGGAACAGCGTGCCGTTGTGGGCGCGTTCGAAGCGGCCCATGCGCGACTGCTGGGCACCGGTATAGGCGCCTTTCTCGACACCGAACAGCTCGGCCTCGATCAGGTCCGGCGGGATCGCGGCGCAGTTGAGCGCCACGAACGGGCCGCCCGCGCGCTCGCTGCGCAGGTGCAGGCTGCGGGCGATGACCTCCTTGCCGACCCCGGTTTCACCCAGTAGCAACACCGACGCCTTGCCCGCAGCCACCTTGTCGATCAGCGAACAGGTCTTGCGATAGACCGCCGACTCGCCGATGCCATAGAACTGCCCGGCCGCCTGTTGCAGGCGTTGGCGCATGTTGGCGACCTGGACCTGCAGCACTTGCAGTTCGTCGATGATCGGATCGCTCTGGAAGTAACGCATGAAGGTGTCGGCATCGTCCCATTGTTCCGCCGGTTTGCCGATGATCCGGCACTTTTCGTCACCGCAGCCGCGGCAGCTCACTTCTTTGTAGAGGATCTGCCGGCCCAGGAAAAACGAGCTGTAACTGATGGCATAACCCAGCAGCATCCAGCACACCGGCTGTTCGGAATGCAGGTGTTCGGACGCACAGTTTTCCACCTCGAAAGAGTCCTGCCACTCGATGTCGGCGTAGAAATGGCCGTTGTCCAGGTCGATGTCGATTTCCTGGGGCAGGACGTTGACCATGCCCTTGAGCGAGTGCAGTTGGGGGCCGGTGAAAAACATTTCGACATCGCTGCCATGGGGACGCAGCTTGCGGGCGAGTTCGGCGTCCTTGAGCCCGGATTGATAGCCCAGGCGCAGGAAAAATCCCTTGGCCCGCTCGATGCCGAGCATCTCGATCAGCTCGCGTCTGCAGGACGCCATCATCGACACCTGGACCAACAGCATGCGCTGTTCCTCAAGCCAGATCTTGCCTTCGGTGCCATGAAAGCGAACCTGATCGGTCAGGTCCTTGAGCGCCGGCGCAGGCTGCGACGCTTTGTACGTGGTCATCATTGATACGCCCCTGATTTGTAGTTGTTGGGGTGGCGTTGAGGCTTGCATCGCGACCTCGGTTTTGGCTCAGGCCGGTCGCGCTTTTCTTTTTCTAAGCGGCCTGAAAGCGCGAGAAAAGTCAATCGCCCGAATCGATTTGTCATTTGCGTGAGTGGCGGCTTGGGCTTGATCAAATGGTGAATCCGGCGGGCGCGATCAGCCGCCAGCAGGCGCTGGTGCGAAGTGCCATTGAAAATATAACTATCTGAAATAGAAAGGAAAAATAGAGAGTTTGGCGATTTTTTACTGCGCTGGCACAGCCGTTGCTGAGGACCCTTTGCCTTGACCGGGCAAGCCTCAGCAGGAGTTGCCGAACATGAACAACAACACCCCCTTCGACCAGATGCAGCGCTACGTGCGAGTACGCAGTGGTCCGGACGAAACCTTCGTCGAATTCGACTTCGCCATCGGCTATCCCGAGCTGTTCGTCGAGCTGGTCCTGCCGCGTCGGGCCTTCGCGCTGTTCTGCGAGCACAACAACGTGCAGCACATGGATGCGGCCATGGCCCAGGCCGTGGACGACGACATGCGCAAGTGGCGATACGGCGAGGGCAATGAGCCCACCGAGCATTGAGCGCCGCCCATCCCTGGCCTGCCCGAACACCTGACGCACCCATAAAAACAACAGGACTCTGTCATGAGTATCGAGATTAAAACCACCACCGTGGAGCCCATCAGGCACACCTTCAGCCACACCCGCCGGCGCTTCGGCGACAAGCCTGCCAGCCGTTACCAGGAGGCCAGTTTCGATATCGAATCGGCCACCAACTTCCACTACCGGCCCCTGTGGCAACCGGACAAATTGCTCAACGACGCCAGCCGCACCGCCGTGGTGATGGCCGACTGGGGTGCGATCAGCGACCCTCGCCAGTTCTATTACGGCGCCTACGTGCAGGCCCGGGCCAAGATGCAGGAGAACGCCGAGCACGACTTCGCCTTTTGCGAAAAGCGCAACCTGCTGGCCGGCCTCAACTCCGTTCAACGGGAGCAGATCACCCGCTTATTGCTGCCCCTGCGCCATGCCGAGCTTGGGGCGAACATGAACAACAGCGGCATCGCCGCCGACGGTTTCGGCACCAGCCTGACCCAGATGCACATGTTCACCGCCATGGATCGCCTGGCCATCGCGCAGTACCTCTCGCGGATCGGGCTGATGCTCGAAGACGATGGCCTGGCCTTGCTCGCCTCGGCCAAGCAGCAATGGCTTGAAGATCCGGCCTGGCAGGGCATGCGCCGCTACGTCGAGGACACCCTGGTGGTGCGTGACTGGTTCGAGCTGACCCTGGCGCAGAACCTGGTCAGCGATGGCCTGGTGTACCCGCTGCTGTTCCAGGCGTTCGACGAGCAACTGAGCGCCAACGGGGCAGGGCAGGTCGGGATGCTGACCGAGTTCATGCGCCTGTGGTTTGCCGAAAGCCAGCGCTGGGTCGATGCGCTGATCAAGACCGTGGCCGGTGAGAGTGCCGCCAACCGCGAGCTGATCGAAGGCTGGATCGCCCACTGGCGCCCTCGTGCCGTGCAGGCGCTGGCACCACTGGCGGATATCGGACCTGGCGCTGACGCACTGACCTCTATCGACAACGACTTTGCAGCCCGCCTGAAGAAGCTTGGCCTGGCCGGAGGTGCCCAATGAATTCCCTCGTGTACATCGCGTTCCAGGACAACGACAACGCCCGTTACATCGTCGAGGCCATCGCCCAGGACAACCCTCACGCCCAGATCCAGCACCAGCCGGCCATGATCCGCGTGCAGGCCCCCAACCGCCTGGAAATCCATCGCGCCACGGTCGAGGAAAAGCTCGGCCGCGCCTGGGACGTGCAGGAAATGCTGATCGACGTCATCACCCTGGGCGGCAACGTCGAGGAAGAAGACGACAGCTTTGTCCTGCACTGGAACTGACACGCGCAGCCACTTCGCCAAGAACAAGAACCGGAGAACATCATGGTCGCCAAGCGCCTGAATCAGAAAGACAAATACCGTTGCCTGACCCGCGATCTGGGTTGGGAGCCGAGCTATCAGACCAAGGAAGACATCTTCCCCTACGAGCGTTTCGAGGGGATCAAGATCACCGACTGGGACAAGTGGGAAGACCCTTTCCGCCTGACCATGGACGCCTACTGGAAATACCAGGCCGAGAAAGAGAAGAAGCTCTACGCGATCTTCGATGCGTTCTCGCAGAACAACGGTCACACCAACATTTCCGACGCCCGCTACGTCAACGCGCTGAAGCTGTTCCTGTCCGGCGTGACGCCGCTCGAATACCAGGCCTATCAGGGCTTTGCCCGGGTCGGCCGGCACTTCGGCGGCACCGGCGCGCGGGTCGCCTGCCAGATGCAGGCCATCGATGAACTGCGCCATGTGCAGACGCAGATCCACGCCATGAGCCACTACAACAAGCACTTCAACGGCCTGCATGACTTTGCCCACATGCACGACCGGGTGTGGTTCCTGTCGGTGCCCAAGTCGTTTTTCGAGGATGCCCGCACCGCCGGCCCGTTCGAATTCCTCACGGCCATTTCGTTCTCCTTCGAGTACGTGCTGACCAACCTCCTGTTCGTGCCGTTCATGTCGGGCGCCGCCTACAACGGCGACATGGCGACGGTCACCTTCGGCTTCTCGGCGCAGTCCGACGAGGCGCGGCACATGACTCTGGGCCTTGAGGTGATCAAGTTTCTGCTCGAACAGCACGAAGACAACGTGCCGATCATCCAGCGCTGGATCGACAAGTGGTTCTGGCGCGGCTACCGGCTGCTGACGCTGGTGGGGATGATGATGGACTACATGCTGCCCAACAAGGTGATGTCCTGGGCCGAGGCCTGGGAGGTGTATTTCGAGCAGGCCGGCGGCGCGCTGTTCAAGGACCTTGAGCGCTACGGCATTCGTCCGCCCAAGTACGTCGAGCAAGCCAATATCGGCAAGGAGCACATCTCCCACCAGGCCTGGTCGATCTTCTATCAGTACAGCCAGGCGACCAACTTTCACACCTGGATGCCCACCGACGAGGAGCTGGACTGGCTGTCGGCCAAGTACCCGGACAGCTTCGACAAGATCTACCGCCCGCGTTTCGAGCATTGGCGCGCCTTGCAGGAAAAGGGCGAGCGCTTCTACAACCCGACCTTGCCGATGCTGTGCCAGATCTGCCAGATCCCGCTGTCGTTCACCGAGCCGGACGACCCCAACACCTTGAGCCATCGCAGTGCCGAGTACGAGGGTGAGCGCTACCACTTCTGCTCCGACGGTTGCTGCGACATCTTCCAGTACGAGCCGGTGAAGTATGTGCAGGCGTGGCTGCCGGTGCACCAGATTCTGCAGGGCAACTGTGGCGGCGCGGATGTCGAGTCGGTGGTGCGCGACTACTACAACATTCATTCAGGGCAGGACAACTTCGAGTACCAGGACTCGCCCGAGCATCGGCGCTGGCAACAGTGGCACCCCAACGGCAAGGGTGCGGCCCACGCCCCGATGGCCGACCAGGCGCCACCGGATACCGATACCCCGCGCAAGGCTGGTTGACTCGACCCGCGGCGGGTGCCGGTCGCCCGCCCTTTTTTATAAGAACAAGGAAACACACATCATGTCCGTGATCGCCATCGGCAACTACAGCGCCGAACCCCTGGACCTGCAACGCAACTTCCACGGTGCGCAACTGGTGTACCTGTGCTGGGAAAACCACCTGCTGTTCTGCGCGCCGTTCACCTTTCCGCTGCCTGCGCAAATGGGCTTCGGCGACTTTCTCACCCAGGTGCTCACCCCGGCCATTTCGCAACATCCGGACGCCGCCTCGGTAGACTTCAGCGCCGCTCGCTGGCGCCTCAACGACGCGCCTTTCACCCCGGACAACACCTTGAGCCTCGGGGACAACGGCATTACCCACAAGAGTCTGCTGCACCTGTCCACGCCAGGCCTGAACGGGTTGGCGGGCAGCGGCAACTGAGGAGGTCGCCATGAGTTATCAAGTCACCATCGAGCCGACCGGCGAGCAGATCGAGGTCGAAGAGGGCCAGACCATCCTGCAGGCGGCCCTGCGCCAGGGCGTGTGGCTGCCGTTCGCCTGCGGGCATGGCACCTGCGCGACGTGCAAGGTGCAGGTGCTGGAGGGCGAGGCCGATATCGGTGCCGCATCCTCTTTTGCCCTGATGGACATGGAGCGCGATGAAGGCAAGGTGCTGGCGTGCTGCGCCGTGCCCCAGAGCGATATGGTCATCGAGGCCGACATCGACGTCGACCCGGACTTCAAGGGTTACCCGGTCACCGATTACCGCGCGGTGGTCAGCCGGATCGTGGACCTGTCGCCGACCATCAAGGGTATTCACCTGAAGCTGGACCGACCCATGGCGTTCCAGGCCGGCCAGTACATCAACCTGCAGTTGCCGGGCATTGAAGGCACGCGGGCGTTCTCCCTGGCCAACCCGCCGGCACAGGCCGACGAGATCGAACTGCACGTACGCAAGGTCGACGGCGGAGTGGCCACCGGCTTCATTCATGAGCAGTTGCGCGAGGGCGACGGCGTCGAGGTCTCGGGGCCGTACGGGCAGTTCTTCGTGCGGGGATCACAGGCTGGCGACCTGATTTTCATCGCCGGCGGGTCGGGTCTTTCCAGCCCTCAGTCAATGATTCTGGAACTGCTGGCCCAGGGCGATAAACGCAGCATCGTGCTGTTTCAGGGCGCGCGTACACGGGCCGAGCTGTACAACCGTGAGCTGTTCGAGGGGCTGGCGCTCAGGCACGCCAACTTCGTGTACGTCCCGGCCCTGAGCCAGGCTGCCGAGGATGAGCAGTGGTCTGGCTTTCGCGGCTACGTGCACGACGCAGTGAGAAAGCACTTCGACGGCCGTTTCAGCGGCAACAAGGCCTACCTGTGCGGTCCGCCGCCGATGATCGACGCGGCGATCACCTGCCTGATGCAGGGCCGGCTGTTCGAGCGCGACATCTTCATGGAGCGCTTCTACAGCGCAGCCGACGGGACGGGCGAGTCGCAACGCTCGGCGCTGTTCAAGCGCATCTGACACCACGCTTTTCGCAAACCGACACCCTTGCTTCCTGATCCCGAGATCAGGAGGCGGGATGCGCTCGACCCATAACAATAAAAAGGTTGATTCTGATGGCTGAAAAAAACACAGGTACGCTGCTTCCCGTTTCCATGCTCGCACTGCTGGGGCTCTGCTGCGGCGCGCACGCTTCCGAGGGAGGCGGCAGTTCCTACCCCATGGGGGCGGAAAACTACATGTCGGGGGCCATGCCGCCACCCGGCTTTTACGGGCAGTTGTTCGTCAATCACTATGAGGCAGACAACTTGCGGGGCAATGATGGCAAGAAGCTTCCAGTGGATTTTCAGGTGCGCGCCAACGCGATCACGCCACGGCTGATCTGGGTTACTGACCAGACCCTGCTGGGCGGCAGTTTGGCCATGCACGCCATCGTACCGCTGGTGGATCTGAAGGTTTCGCTCAATGGCCAGTCCCAGAGCAAGCAGGGGCTGGGTGACGTGATTTTTGGCACGGCGCTGGGATTTCATCACAGCGATAAACTTCACAGCATCGTGTCGCTGGATTTCATCGCGCCGACCGGGCGCTACGACCGGGATGACCTGACCAATATCGGCCGAAATTACTGGGTGTTCGAGCCGGTTTACGCCTTGTCCTACATCGACCCGGACGGGCTGAATGTGGACACCAAGATCATGTACGACTTTAACCGCAGGAACCCTGACACCGACTACCGTTCCGGGCAGGAACTGCACGTCGATTACGCGGTGGGCTGGGGGCTGGGCAATGGCTGGGTGCTGGGTGTGGGCGGGTACATGCTGCGCCAGACCACCGACGACCGGCAGGACGGCCACACCATCGAAGACAACAAGGGCCGGGCGTTCGCCATCGGGCCTTCAGTCAAGTACACCAGCAAGGACGGCTGGTTCCTGACGGCCAAGTGGGAGTCGGAAACGCAGGTGAGAAACCGCGCCCAGGGCGATGCCTACTGGCTGAAACTGACTGTGCCGTTCTAAACCACAGGCATAAAAAAACCCCGCTGCGAGAGCGGGGTTCTTATCAAGCGAGGAAGCGCAAGTTAGACAACTTGTACTTCTTCAGCCTGCATGCCTTTCTGGCCGCGGGTAGCGACGAAAGAAACCTGCTGGCCTTCTTTCAGGGTTTTGAAACCGTCAGCCTGGATGGCTTTGAAGTGTACGAACAGGTCGTCACCGGATTGTGGGGTGATGAAGCCGAAGCCTTTCTCATCGTTGAACCACTTGACGGTACCGGTTTGGCGATTAGACATGGTGTATCTCCTTGGACAAAGTTAACTGCGACTCAGGAAGTACCCTGGCCGAGACTGAGTGCAAAGAGCAGGAAAAATTCTTGGAGATGGTTGGATCGAAATTCAACATCGTGTAGAGATTCTCAGTGACACAAGCAACACAGTGGACGCACCTTACCCCTTTTTCAGCAATGTGCCAATGGCATTCGGACGTTTATTTCCCCAGATGACCGACGGTTTGCAGCCCGCGCCGTTCGCAGTCTTTGTGCCGCACGCCCGACCCCGGTAAGATGCCCGACATCTTTTTCACCTCGCTATTCAGGACAACGCCATGAGCATCAAATCGGACAAGTGGATTCGCCGCATGGCGCAAGAGCACGGCATGATCGAGCCCTTCGTGGAACGCCAGATGCGCGGCGAAGGCCCGGACCGCCTGATCTCCTTTGGTGTGTCCAGCTACGGCTACGACGTGCGCTGCGCCGACGAATTCAAGGTGTTCACCAACATCAATTCGGCGACCGTCGATCCGAAAAATTTCGACGAGAAGAGCTTCGTCGACATCAAGAGCGACGTCTGCATCATCCCGCCGAACTCGTTCGCACTGGCCCGCACGGTCGAATATTTCCGCATCCCGCGCAACGTCCTGACTATCTGCCTGGGTAAGAGCACCTACGCGCGCTGCGGCATCATCGTCAACGTGACGCCGCTTGAGCCGGAATGGGAAGGCCACGTGACGCTGGAGTTCTCCAACACCACCACGCTGCCGGCCAAGATCTACGCCAACGAAGGCGTGGCGCAGATGCTATTCCTCGAGTCCGATGAGGAATGCGAGGTTTCCTACAAGGATCGCGGTGGTAAATACCAGGGTCAGCGTGGTGTCACACTGCCACGTACCTGATTGCACCGTTGGTCATCCTGAAAAGGAATTTGTCGGGAAAAGCGCACTCTATTGACTGAACTGTTCCCATCCGCGCCTCGCGGATGGGGCCTACGCTCAGGAGTGCCCTATGAAGAGACAACACAAACCGAGCAGCAAGGAGTACGACCCCGGACAGAACCAGGTCGGAATGCTGGCTTGGTCGCTGTTAGCGCATCCCCATCTGAACAACATGGTTGCCGGCGGCATTCCCGGCCAGCCAACGCCCGATACGCCCAACGATTACCCCCAGCCTGAAGAGCCCGGCGAGCCGACGTTGCCAGACGAGCCGCCTCCCGCTCCGGTTGCCTGACCCCTATTTCCCCGATGGCCCCTTTCCGGCTATCCACTTCGTAGCAGCACGGCTTGCCGGCGGGGGCGATGTAAAGATCGCCCCCCGCCGCAGCGGGTATGCCAGATAAATCCTGTGGGAGCGGGCTTGCCCGCGAATGCGTCGGCACCTAGTGCCCAGGTCGTGGCTGGGCGACCGTCTTCGCGGGCAAGCCCTCTCCCATAGCGATCGCACTCATCTGGGGACCGTGCCCACGGTTCCCTCTATACGGCTTCCCACACCGCTCCATCCCCCACCACATACACCCGGCTGCCCGGCTGGCGCTCGATGTTCATGCCGCCTGTGAACGCGCCGAAGGCCGGCAGCAGGCTGATGTTTTGCAAGATGTAGAAGCAGGGCAGGCGCAGGCGTTGTCGGCCTTTGCCCAGCAGCCGGTAGGCCGGGTGCACATGGCCAGCCAGTACATGATGGCTGGAATGCGGCGTGGGCTCGTGTTGCAAGGCGAACGGGCCCAGTAAAAGCGGTTCAGCCACCACCTCAAAACCCAGGCTGACCGGTGGATCGCCCGCGCGTTTGTCGTGGTTGCCGCGGATGAGGGTGATTTGGAGTGAGGGATGCCGCTGGCGCCAGTCCTGCAACGCGGCCAGCGTCGCCGAGGCGTGGGATTCGGGGGCGTGGAGAAAGTCCCCCAGAAAGATCAGCCGCTCGCAGTCGTACCCGGCCAGCAGCGCATCGAGCCGCGCAAGATTGTGATCGGTGGTGCCGTGGGGCACTGGCTGCCCGAGCCGACGGTACGCGGCCGCCTTGCCGAAATGGGCGTCGGCGATCAGCAGCGCGCGTTCGGCAGGGTAATAGATGGCCTTGTCTGCCAGCAGCCACAGCTCGGCGCCTGCCAACTGGATCGCAAGGTAGGGCCTCATGAACTCACCTCCGGCCCTGCCGCGGTTTCGAGGTCGCGCACCATCCGCGCGATCCGGTCGGACAGTTTCTCGGTGCTCATGCTCTCGCGCATGCGCTCCACCAGCAGCGGGAAGGCCATGGGGGTGGGCCGCTTGATCAGGTGCAAGTCCAGGGTGCGCTGATTGATACGGCGCAGCGTGTGCTCAAGGCGGCTGACGTCCAGCTCCTGACGCAACACCTCTTCCTCGGCCTGAGTCAGCAACAGGTTGCCCGCGTCATACTGCTTGAACACCTCGAAAAACAGGCCGCTGGAGGCTTGCAACTGACGGTTGCTTTTCGGGGCGCCGGGGTAGCCTGAGAACACCAGCCCGGCAATCCGGGCGATTTCCCTGAAGCGGCGCAGGGCCAGTTCACCAGCGTTGAGGCTGGCAATGATGTCAGCCAGCAGCCCGTCCTCGCTGAAGAGTTGCGGGTTCAGCTGCCCGGACCAGTCCACTTCGGTCGCGCTCAGCAGCTCGAAGCCGTAGTCGTTGACGGCGATGGAGAAGGTCAGCGGCGTGTCTCGGCTCAAACGCCAGGCCAGCAGGCTCGCCAGGCCCAGGTGCACATGGCGCCCGGCGAACGGATACAGGAACAGGTGCCAGCCCTCCCGCGACTTGAGCACCTCGGCCAGCAGCGAATCCTTGCGTGGCAGGGATGACCATTGGCGCTGAACTTCCAGCAGCGGGCTGATGCTGTGCATTTCCGGGCCGTCGAACACATTGTGGGCAGCGGCGTCGAATCGGGCGACCACCGCGTCAGCCAACTCGCTGGACAGTGGCATACGTCCGCCATTCCAGCGTGGGACCGCCGCCTTCTTGGTTGTAGCCCGTCTCACATAGGCGGTCATGTTTTCCACCCGTACCAGCTCAAGCAGGCGTCCGCTGAACAGAAAGCCATCACCGGGCTTCAACCGGGCGATGAAACCTTCCTCGACGCTGCCCAGCGAGCCACCCCCGCCGCCTTTGCTCCAGTACTTCACGTTGATGCTGGCATCGCTGACGATGGTGCCGACGCTCATGCGATGGCGCCGGGCCAGACGTGCATCGGGCACGCGCCAGATGCCGTGCTCGTCAGGCTCGACCCGGCGATAATCCGGGTAGGCCGTGAGGGACAGCCCGCCGTGGCGCACGAAGGCCAGCGCCCAGTCCCATTCTTCGTCGGTAAGCTGGCGATAGGCCCAGGCCGTACGAACCTCGGCCAGCAGCTCGTCAGGCAAGAAACCGCCGCCCAACGCCATGCTGACCAAATGCTGTACGAGGACATCCAGCGGCTTGTGGGGTGATTCCCGGGGTTCGATCAGACGCGCCTCTACGGCGTCACGGGCCGCGGCGGCTTCCACCAATTCCAGGCTGTGGGTCGGCACCAGCGTCACGCGGGATGGTCGCCCCGGCGCATGGCCCGAACGACCGGCCCGTTGCATCAGACGGGCGACGCCCTTGGCCGAGCCGATCTGCAGCACGCGCTCGACCGGCAGAAAATCTACCCCCAGATCAAGGCTGGAGGTGCAGACCACGGCCTTGAGGTGACCTTCTTTCAGGGCACGCTCGACCCAGTCGCGAACCTCGCGCGACAGCGAGCCATGGTGCAGCGCGATCAATCCGGCCCAGTCTGGCCGGGCTTCAAGCAGCGCCTGATACCAGATCTCCGATTGCGCCCGGGTGTTGGTGAACAGCAGGCAACTGGCACTGCTGTCCACCTCGGCCAGCACCTGGGGCAACATGCGCAGCCCCATGTGCCCGGCCCAGGGAAAGCGCTCGATGGAGGGAGCGATGAGGGTATCGACGATCAGTTCCTTGACCACCTTGCCCTCGACCGTGGTGCCGTGTTCACCCACCAGCACCTGCTGCGCGTGGGCCTGATTGCCCAGGGTGGCGGACAGCCCCCAGACCATCAGTTCGGGATTCCAGCGGCGCAGGCGCGCCAGGGCCAGTTGCAATTGCACGCCGCGCTTGTTGCCGATCAGTTCGTGCCATTCGTCGACGACGATCATTTTCAAGGTCGAGAAAATCACCTGGGCGTCGGCGCGGGTCAGCAACAGGGTCAGGCTTTCCGGGGTGGTGATCAGGGACGAGGGCAGGCGTCGCCCCTGCTTGGCGCGTTCGCTGCTGGAGGTGTCGCCGGTACGCAGGCCGACACTCCAGGGGATGTCCAGATCCAGCAGCGGCGCTTCGAGCGCCCGCGCAGTATCGGCGGCCAGCGCGCGCATGGGAGTGATCCACAGCACCGTCAGGGGCGCGGCGGGCGCTTTGCGTTTGCGCGGTTTTTCGTCAGATGGAGGAGGGGGCTTGCGGGCGAAGCTGTTGAGCGCCGCGAACCACACTGAATAGGTCTTGCCCGCGCCGGTGCTGGCGTGCAGCAGCCCGGACTCGCCGCGAGCGACGGCATACCAGACAGCCTGTTGAAAGGCGAAGGGTTTCCAGCCGCGAGCCGCGAACCAGCGTTTGGCGAAGGGAGTGGTTTTGGGCATGCGACGGCTCTGACCGGGTTTAATTCAAAGACCGCCGCTTGACGCATTTAGTTTGATGCGTGTGCAGCTCAGACGCCTTTGGGGCCTTTGACCGCGTCGATGCTTTGCACCACGGCCTCTTCGGCCGCCACTTCGGCCTTGGTCTTGAGCTTGCTCAGTTCGGCGCCGGCTCTTTCGATGCGGGCCCGGGCGATGTCCATGTCGCTGCGGCTCTTTTCCAACAGCGCCTTGGCCGAGCAGTGCCCGGTGATGCCGCGGGCCAGTACGGCGCCGCCGATGGCCAGTTGCACCAGTCCGAAGATCCCGCCGCGGCGCAGGCCCTTGCCCATCATCAGTACGCCACCGGCCAACGAGCCGATGCGCTCCCAGCCCTGGACGTTCTGTGGCGCAACTTCATCGTGCAGCGTGCGTTCGACGCGTTTCAGGATCGGGGTATCACTCATGATGCGTTCTCCATGAAGAGGTAAGGTCCTTAAAGCTGACTGTCACAAACGCGAACTGTTCAATGCGTCTGTCGCGGCAGGCGCTCAGGTGCGGTCGGTTTCGCGACCGAACTGCGGGCCTGAGCGGGTGTTGTTGCCTTTGGCCATGCGGTCGTAGAGCACCACGTTGACGGTCGCCGCCAGATTCATGCAGCCGGTGGTGGGGATGTAGACCACGTCTTCGCACCAGTCGCGGATCTCTTTGTCCAGCGAGCCGTCTTCGGGGCCGAAGATGTAGATGGCGCGGTCCGGGTGAGTGTATTCAGGCAGTGCCCGAGCGCCCTCGACCAGCTCCACCGCGACCGGCACGCAGCCCAGCGGAATGATTTTCTTCAGGTCGTCGATGCCGATCAGCGGAATGTCCTGGTGGATCTTCTTGGTGTCGGTGACGAAATCCCGAGCCCGCTCGTAGCGCTTGCCGGTGTAGAACACCGACGCCACGCCATAGCAGCCCGCCGCACGCATCACGGACCCCACGTTTTCCGGGGATTTGGGGTTGTACAAGCCGATGCAGGCGTAACGTTTGTTGGCCACGGGGAGAGGGTGCTCTTCAGGGAAAGCGCGGGATTATACGCGGGGGTGAAGACACTGGGGATACCGTAGGAGCGCGCTTGCCCGCGATGGCGGCTGTGCATTCGACGGATTTCCATCGCCTGACACGGCCAGTCGCGGGCAAGCGCGCTCCTACAGGCTCAATCTTCTTTCTTCATCAATCCGGCAAGGGCTGCAAACGGATTGTGCGTGGCCTTGGCCGTTTTCGGCGTGCCCAGGGACGAGTCCGAGAAGTACTGCTGGTCGGTGTAGCGCGAGTGTTCGTTGTCGTGGCAGAACAGGCAGAGCAGTTCCCAGTTCGAGCCGTCTTGCGGGTTGTTGTCGTGGTTGTGGTCACGGTGGTGAACGGTCAGCTCGCTCAGGCGCTTGCCGGAAAATTCACGGGCGCAGCGGCCGCAGACGTGGGGGTACATCTTCAGCGCTTTGTCGCGGTAGCCCATTTCCTTGTCGCGCTTGGCATCGGCAAGGATGCGGTCGAGCTTGGAGGTATTGGTGGAGCTCATGGTGTCACCTGGTTCGTGTACGGTTGGCAATGGTCCGATTCTAGCGTTTCGGGCGCCATTGGCCGCGGTTTTTTTAGGCAGGGCGACAGGGGGATCAACCCTTGAGTTTCTCGGCGATCCAGATGGTATGGCGCGTGCCTTTGTTGCCGTGGGCGTACACCTTGACCTCTTCGGCCTTGAAGCCGGCCTTGCGCAGTTTGTCGCTGAAGGCGGCGTCCGCGCTGGCAGACCACACCGCCAGCACGCCCTTGGGCCGCAGGGCCGTGGCGCAGGCGGCCAGGCCACCGGCCGAATACAGCCAGCTGTTGGCTTTCTGGGTCAGGCCTTCGGGGCCGTTATCGACATCGAGCATGATCGCGTCGAAGCCTTGGGGCTCGCTTTTCAGCACCTTGGCGACGTCCTGGATGACCACTTTGGCGCGCGGATCCTGCAACGGATTGCCTGATTTCTCACCCAGCGGGCCGCGATTCCACTCAACCACGCCGGGCACCAGTTCGGCCACCACCACCTCGCCGTTCTTGCCCAGGTGCTTGAGGGCTGAGGCCAAGGTGAAGCCCATGCCCAGACCGCCAATCAATACCCGCGGTTGCGTGCGCGAGGCGACTTTTTTGCAGGGGATTTCCGCCAGCGCATCTTCGGACCCATGCATGCGGGTGTTCATCAACTGGCCGCCGTCGCCGCCCTGGATCTTGATCACGAAATCTTCGCCGTACTCGAACAGGCACAGGGCGCCGCCGTTATCGGGAATCGGGGTGGTGTCGAGCAGAACGAAACGTTTCATGGGGGACTCGTCGAGGGGCGCGGTCAGGGCACAGGGCAATTTGTCAGCGCACGAAGCGCTGCGCAGGAGTAGCCTGAGCGTCACAGCAGAAGATTGGCAGTGGAGGCCAACGATGAAGCGGTCCATTCTAGCGGCGATTGCTGCGCTGATGCTTGGCGTATCGCCGGTTTTTGCCGAAAGCCTGCAACCTGTACTCAACACGCCGGAGCCGGTGGCGGCCACCTCGGGATCGCCGGGCACCGCAACGCCGACCCCCTATCCGCAGATTTCCCCACCCAGCGTTCCCCACGTGGGCGGGCAGGGTAATCCGCCACTCTTGCCGAAAATCCCCCAGCCCGGCCCGCCGAAAGAGGATGAGCCGTTGCCGGGGTTGCAGCCGCAGCAGCCGGGCAAGCCCAATCAATGATTGGCGTGGGCTATTCCTGCTGCGCCAGCACCTGCCCATCCATCATGCGCAAGCGCTTGGACATGGCGATGGCAATGGCGCGGATGATCTTGGCGGCGACCTTGGGGGCGTCGTTGAGCATCTTGTCCAGCGAGTCACGGCCCAGGTTCAGCAGGTAGCAACTGGAGGCAGCGATGCAACTGGCCGAGCGGCGTTCTCCGTCCAGCACGGCCATCTCTCCGAACGCCCGGCCCGCCCGCAGAATGGCGGTTTCCACCGGCTTGCCTTCGCCATTGACCTTCTGCACCGACACCGTGCCCGAATGAATGATGCACATGAAGGTGCCCGCATCGCCTTCGTTGAAGATCGCCTCGCCTTTTTCGATATTGCTGATGCTGAAGTAACCCGCCGCCGCAGAGAAGTCGGCAGGGGTCAGGGCCAGGAACAGCCCGCAGTCCATCAGCATTTCGCGGATTTCATTGTTCAGAGATGAAGGTGTCGGCATGGCATGTTCTTGTTGAATGAGATGAAGAATGAAAACTGACCACAAAAACAGCTCCGTCTTACAAGCGGTACGGAGCCGTCTGATATGACCAACGGGCTTTGAAGAGTTCCTCAGGCCAGTTGCAATACCTTGAACACAAATCCGTATTCGAGCGCCACGTCACGCAATCCCTGATAGCGACCGCTCATGCCGCCGTGGCCGGCACCCAGTTCGGTCTTGAGCAACAGCAGGTTGTCGTCCGTTTTGCTGGCGCGCAGCTTTGCCACCCATTTGGCCGCCTCCCAGTATTGCACCCGGCTGTCGTTGTAGCCGGCGATGACCAGCATCGCCGGATAGGCCTGGGCCGCAACGTTTTCGTAAGGCGCGTAGGCCTTGATCCGCGCGTACACCTCAGGCTCCTGCGGGTTGCCCCACTCGTCGTACTCAGTGACGGTCAACGGCAGCTCGGGATCAAGCATGGTGTTGAGCACGTCGACGAACGGCACCTCGGCAATGGCTGCCTTGAACAGATCGGGGCGCTGGTTGACCACCGCCCCGATCAACAGCCCTCCCGCGCTGCCGCCGCTGATGACCAGTGTGTCGGCCGTTGTCAGGTTCTGTGCAATCAGATGTTCGGCGCAGCTTATGAAGTCGTCGAAGGTGTTCTGCTTGTGTTCCTGCTTGCCGGTGCGGTACCAGTTTTCACCCAGCTCGCCGCCGCCGCGCACATGGGCGATGGCAAAGGCGATGCCGCGATCGAGCAGGCTCAGGCGGGCGTGGGAGAACCAGGGGTCGAGGCTCTCGCCATAGGCGCCGTAGCCGTACAGGTAAAGCGGCACGGGGGTGCCTGCCAGTTCGCGCTTGACCACCAGGCTGATCGGTACCTGGGTGCCATCGGCCGCTGTCGCCCACAGGCGCTGGCTGACGTAGGCATCGGCGTCGAATACGCCGAGCACCGGGGTTTCCTTGAGCACGACCTGCTCGCCGGTGGCCAGCGCCAATTGACGCACCTGTGGCGGGCGATTGAGCGACTGATAGCGCAGGCGAATCTTGTCGCTTTCGAATTCAAGGGTGTCTTGCACATACAGGTTGTAGGCCGCGTCCGGCAATTGCACCCGATAAGCCGGCAAGCCTTGTGGGTGGATTTCGACGATGGGCAGGCCGCCTTCACGCAGGCTCAGGGTCAGGCCCCGGGCGTTGAGGCTGAAACCGTCGAGCATGATGCTGTCGCTGTGGGCGATCAGGGTTTGCCAGTCCTTGCGCTCAGGCACGCCACTGGTTTTTTCCGGCGCGTGGTACAGCGCGAAGTTGATCCCGGCCTGGTTGCTGCGGATCACCCAGCTCCAGGTGCCGTCGATCAGGCCATGGTCCACCGAATATTCGTGGCCTTCGCTGCGCGGGGCCATGCAGACGAAGGCCTGCTCGGGCTTGTCGGCGTCCAGCACCCAGCTTTCGCCGGTGGTCTTGCTGTCCAGTGCCAGCACCAGTTGGCGCTCGGAGCTTGAACGGTAGCAATGCAGGAAGAACCGCCCGTCCGGTTCGTTGAATACCAGGTCCGCAGAATCGTTGCCGAGTGTGTGGCGATACAGCTTGTGCGGGCGGTGGGTATCGTCCAGTTCGCCGAAAAACAGCGTCTGGCTGTCGTTGGCCCAGGTCATGCTGCCGTCGGAGTCTTCGAACGGCAGGCTGCTCACCACGCCAGTGGCCAGCTCCTTGACGTACAGCTGGTAGACCTCCTCGCCGCTGGTGTCCAGGCTGTAGGCCAGGCGCTGGTGGTCCGGGCTGATACTGAATGCGCCCAGCGAAAAGAAGCCGCCGCCGGCCAGCACATTGGGGTCGAGCAGCAGTTGTTCGGCGCTTTCGTCGACCGTTTGCGAGTCGTCGGCCGGGCGCGGGCAGCGGTAGTGGCGGGCGTATTCGTCGCCTTCGGTGGTGCGGGTGTAGTAGAGCCAGGGGCCCCAGGGCGAAGGCAGCGACAGGTCGGTTTCCAGAATCCGGCCCTTGATCTCCTGAAACAGCGTTTCGCGCAGGGCCTGCTGATCGGCCAGCTGACTTTCCTGGTAATGGTTTTCGGCCTTGAGGTAGTCGAGCACCTCATCGCTGTCGCGATTCTGCAGCCAGGCATACGGGTCGGCGCCGTCGGCCTTGCGGGCGAGCGGGGCGCTTGGGGAGGTGGCGGAAGAAGGCATGCTGGGCTCTCTCAAAGGGGCGGCGGACCGATAACTGAAGCCGGGTAAGCCAGGCTTGCGAAAAGTCGTTATCATAAGCGCCTCTTTACCTGCCTTACCACGGACGTCATGACCGACAACGACTATCTGATTGCCTGGGGCCTGTACGCATTCGCTGCGTTGGGTTGTCTGCTGGTGTGGTTCAAGCTGACGGGCTGGATGTGGCGCTACCTGCGCGAGCCGCTGCGGGTGATCGGCGCGGTGCTGCTGTTCTGCCCGACGGTCATCGACCCGGTCAAGGACACCTACGCCCCGGCGCTGGCCATCAGCGCCCTGGACCTTGCCTTCAAGGTGGGCAACAACGTCTGGCGCGCGGTGCTGGACCTGGCCACCTACGGCGCCATCGCCCTGGGCCTGTACGTCATCTTCGCGCTGATCCGCCTGCCATTCCTGCGCCGTAAGAAAGCCCGTCAGGCCCACGCCGAGGCCGCTGCCGCCCAGGCTGCCGCCGAACTGAAAGCGGACGACGAACCGTTCGCCGCCCAGGGCACCCCTCGTTACGCAAGCCAGCCGGCAGCCCCGGCGGGTGGTGACAAGGGCGGTGCGAGCGGTCGTTATCGGGTCGAACCCAAGCTTTAACCCTTGCCGAACACTGTAGGAGCGCGCTTGCCCGCGATTGAAGTGTATCTGTACTACAGCAGTTGCCTGATTTTCTGCTATCGCGGGCAAGCGCGCTCCTACAAGCTGATGTGTCGTTGAGTGTACCGAGAGCTGAGCATGTGTGAACTTCTGGGCATGAGTGCCAATGTACCGACCGACATCGTCTTCAGCTTTACCGGGCTGATGCAGCGGGGCGGCCGCACCGGTCCCCACCGTGATGGCTGGGGCATCGGTTTCTATGAAGGCCGCGGCCTGCGCCTGTTCCAGGATCCGGCTGCCAGCAGCGAGTCGGAAGTGGCGCAACTGGTGCAGCGTTATCCGATCAAGAGTGAAGTGGTCATCGGCCATATTCGCCAGGCCAACGTCGGCAAGGTCTGCCTGTCCAACACCCACCCGTTCGTGCGCGAGCTGTGGGGCCGCAACTGGTGCTTTGCCCACAACGGGCAGCTGGCGGATTTCCACCCCAGCGCGACCTTCTACCGTCCGGTGGGCGATACCGACAGCGAAGCGGCATTTTGCGACTTGCTCAACCGCGTGCGCGAGGCCTTTCCGGAGCCGGTCGAGGTCGAACGCCTGCTGCCGACGCTGGTCAATGCCTGTAACGAATACCGCGCCAAGGGCGTGTTCAACGGCCTGCTCAGCGATGGCGACTGGCTGTTCTGTTTCTGCTCGACCAAACTTGTGCACATCACACGCCGCGCACCGTTTGGTCCGGCTCGCCTGAAAGATGTCGACGTGATCGTCGATTTTCAGGCCGAAACCACGCCAAACGATGTGGTCACGGTGATCGCTACCGAGCCGCTGACCGAGAACGAAACCTGGAATCGCTACGAACCCGGCCACTGGAGCCTGTGGCGTCGTGGCGAATGCGTGGCCGAAGGCCGGACTGACTGAGAGGGATCTATGCTGCGCAGCTACGTACGACTGGTATTGTTCACCGCAGGCCTGTTGATCGGCGTGCAGATTCCCGGATTCATCAGTGATTACAGCAAGCGTGTCGAAGCGCACCTGATGGAAGCCCAGCAGAACCTGCGCGGCTACAACGAGACAGCGCAGCGCTTCTTCAATGGTGACGTGCAGGCGCTGATCCAGCACTATCGCAGCAGCGATGACCCGGTGTTCCGTACTGACGCCAACAACACCGCCAACCTGTTGAGCCGCAACCAGATCCTGGACCGCGAATGGATGGCGTTGCAGGGGCCGTGGTACAGCCGCGCGTTTCACGTGCTGACCGCCGCAGACCCGGCCATCCGCACCGAGACCTGGAATGGCTACACCTGGCAGGTGCTGCTGTCACCGGAAGTCATCGGCTGGGGCCTGGCCTGCGCGCTGCTGTTCTCGCTGGTGATCGAAAGCTTTGTGGTGTTCATCGACTGGTTGTTCGTTGGGAGGGTCTACAAGAAGCGGGTCAATCGCGACTGGCAGTGAGCCCTCAAGGACTGCGCTCCCGTAGCAGCACGGCTTGCCGGCGGGAGCGGTGTATCAGGCGACGCATCATCAACTGAACGACCGCTCCCGCCGGCAAGCGGAGCGCCGCCCGGCCGGGCTGCTACGGATCGCGTGCGGCGCGTAGATTCAACGTGTCTTCCCTCCATTCACACAGGAGATACCCCGTGGGCCGCCTGTTATTGAACTGTGACATCGGTGAAAGCTTCGGTGCCTGGACCATGGGTCTGGACGCCGAGGTCATGCCGTACATCGATTGCGCCAACATCGCCTGTGGCTTTCATGCCGGTGACCCCAGCGTCATGCGCAAGACCGTCGCCCTGGCGCTGACCCACGGCGTGACCATCGGCGCGCACCCGGCCTATCCGGACCTCGTGGGTTTCGGTCGCCGCTCCATGGCCTGCTCCCCACAGGAAATCCAGGACATGCTGCATTACCAGATCGGCGCGCTGGACGGTGTGTGCCGTGCCCAGGGCGGCCGGGTCAGCTACGTCAAACCCCACGGCGCGATGTACAACGACATGATGGCCAATCCGGTCCAATTGCGCGCCGTCATCGAAGCCATCGCCCGCTACAACCCCGAGCTGCCGTTGATGCTGCTGGCCATGCGCGACAACAGCGCAGCCCAGGCAATGGCCGATGAGTTCGGCGTGACTTTGTGGCTCGAAGCCTTCGCCGACCGCGCTTACGACAATGTCGGGCGACTGGTTTCGCGCAATCTGCCGGGCGCCGTTCACCATGATCCGGAGTTGATCATCGCCCAGGCGCTCACTCTTTCCCGCGGCGAAGCCTTGACCGCCAGCGACGGCAGTTCGTTGCTGCTCAACGCCGACACCCTGTGCGTGCATGGCGACAACGCCAGCTCCATCGCGGCGGTGCGGCGCATTCGTGAAGCCTTGGGCCAGACCTCTGCCTCATGAAGTTGCGCATCGAAGTCGTTGCGATCGATTGCCTGATGGTGCGCCTGTTCGATGCCATCGACGAGGCCAACATGCCGTGGATGCTCGCCGCCAGCCAGCGTCTGCGGGACGGATTCGGCGCGCATTTGATTGATCTGGTGCCGTCCTACACGACTTTGATGGTGCACTATGACTTGCTGGCACTGAGCCCACAGCAGGCGCGGGCGTTGATTGTAGAGGCGATGGTCAACCTCTCGCCGGATGCGACCCAAAGCGGCCGGAAGCATGTACTGCCCGTGTGGTACGACCCCAGGGTCGGGCCTGAGCTGGCGTTGCTCGCCGAACGTAGCGGCTTGCCGGTGGTTGAAGTGATCCAACGCCACAGCCAGCGCGAGTACCAGGTGTTCGCGCTGGGCTTCGCACCGGGCTTCGGTTTCATGGGGCTGGTAGAAGAAATTCTCGCCGCGCCGCGCATCAAGACCCCGCGCAAACGCGTCCCGGCGGGCAGCGTCGGCATTGCCGAACGTCAAACGGCGGTGTACCCGCTGCAATCGCCAGGCGGCTGGAACATCCTTGGCCGCACCCCGGCCAAACTCTTTGATCGTGAAATCGACGGCTATAGCCTGCTGCAGCCTGGCGACACCGTGCGCTTCGAGCCGGTCGATCGCGCCGAATTCATTCGCCTGGGCGGCGACGATTCTCCGCTGGAGGCGCTGGCATGAGCGTGCTGACGGTCAAAAGCAGCACCCCACTGTGCCTGCTGCAAGACGCAGGACGGTTTGGCGTTCGTCATCTGGGCGTGACCCAGGGCGGCGCGCTGGACTGGGTTTCCATGTCGTGGGCCAACAAGCTGCTGAACAATCCGCTGGACGCCGCGGTTATCGAGGTCACGCTGGGCGGGCTGACGCTGGTCGCCAGCGATGATTGCTGCCTGGCCCTGGCCGGTGCTGACCTGGGCGCCATGCTCGATGATCGCCCGGTTGCACCCTGGCGCAGTTTCTTCCTCAACAAGGGCCAGCAACTGCGCTTCACACAACCGGTCACCGGCGCACGAGCCTACCTCGCCGCGCCCGGCGGTTTTGAAGCGGCAGACCTGCTCGGCAGTAGCGCCACGGTGGTTCGGGAAGGGCTGGGCGGCCTGGACGGCACCGGCAAGGCGTTGACCGAGGGCGACCGCCTCACCTGCCGCAATCGCTCCATCGCGCTGCAGACCCTGCCTGAACACCTGATCCCGAACCTGGCCGACCCACGCCCGCTGGACGTCGTGCTCGGCGCACAGATCGGCCAGTTCAGCGGCCTGAGCCTGTTCGACGCCTTCAACAGCGACTGGACCCTGGACAGCCGCGCCGACCGCATGGGCATCCGCCTGCTCGGCCCGGAGCTGGTGTATCAGGGCAAACCCATGATCTCCGAAGGCATCCCCCTGGGCGCCATCCAGGTCCCACCGGACGGCCAGCCCATCATCCTGCTCAACGACCGCCAGACCATCGGCGGCTACCCACGCCTCGGGGCACTGACTCCGTTGTCACTGGCGCGGCTGGCGCAGAAGCTGCCGGGGAGTGTGGTGCGCTTGCGAGCGGTGGTGCAGGAGATGGCGCATAAGGAGCAGGTGCACGCGTTCGATCAACTCCACAGGATGCTGTAGGAGCGCGCTTGCCCGCGATTGCGATGTAACTGCACTCCATCAGTTGCCTGATGTTCTGCTATCGCGGGCAAGCTCGCTCCTACAGGCGCGGTGTCATTTGGCCAAATACCGCATCCCTTCCTCCAGCCCCCTCAACGTCAGCGGATACATCTGATCTTCGATCAAATCCCGCACGATATTTGTGGAGGTGGTGTAACCCCAGGCGTCCTTGGGGTAGGGGTTGATCCAGATGATTTTCTTGAACTTGGCCTGGAAGCGTTGCATCCAGACGTAGCCGGCTTCTTCGTTCCAGTGTTCGACGCTGCCGCCCGGCTGGGTGATTTCGTAGGGGGCCATGGCGGCGTCGCCGATGAAAATCACTTTGTAGTCGGCGCCGTATTTGTGCAGCAAGTCCTGGGTTGAAGTGCGCTCGGAGGTGCGGCGCAGGTTGTTCTTCCACACCGATTCATAGATGAAGTTATGGAAGTAGAAGTACTCCATGTGCTTGAACTCGGTCTTGCAGGCCGAGAACAGTTCTTCGCAGATCTTCACGTGGGCGTCCATCGAACCGCCGATGTCGAACAGCAGCAACAGCTTGATGGTGTTGCGCCGTTCCGGGCGCATCTGGATGTTCAGCAGGCCTGCATCGCGTGCGGTGTGGTCGATGGTGCCGTCGATGTCCAGTTCGTCCGCCGCACCCTGGCGGGCGAACTTGCGCAGGCGGCGCAGGGCCACCTTGATGTTGCGCGTGCCCAGTTCCACCTGGTCGTCGAGGTTCTTGTACTCGCGCTGATCCCAGACCTTGGCTGCCTTGCCCTGGCGCTTGCCCGCATCGCCGACGCGAATGCCTTCCGGGTTGTAGCCACCTGAGCCGAACGGGCTGGTGCCGCCGGTGCCGATCCACTTGTTGCCACCGGCGTGGCGTTCCTTCTGTTCTTCCAGACGCTTCTTGAATTCTTCGATGAGCTTGTCCAGGCCGCCCAGCGACTGAATCTGCGCACGCTCTTCGTCGGTCAGCGAGCGCTCGAACTCCTTGCGCAGCCAGTCTTCGGGGATCAGCGCCTGCAAGTGGTCGTCGAGCTTTTCCAGCCCGTTGAAGTAGGCACCGAAGGCCCGGTCGAACTTGTCGTAGTGGCGCTCGTCCTTGACCAGAATCGCCCGGGACAGGTAGTAGAACTCGTCCATATCGGCGAAGGTCACACGCTGTTTCAGGGCGTTGATCAGATCCAGCAGTTCACGTACCGAGACCGGCACCTTCGCTGCGCGCATTTCGTTGAACAGGTTGAGCAGCATGAACAGGGCCCCGCACTTATCCGGAAGAACTCAGCGATTGCCACGACGGCTCATGAACGCCAGACGCTCGAGCAACTGAACGTCCTGCTCGTTCTTGACCAGGGCGCCTGCCAACGGCGGAATGGCCTTGGTCGGATCACGTTCGCGCAGCACCGCCTCGCCGATGTTGTCTGCCATCAGCAACTTGAGCCAGTCCACCAGCTCCGAAGTCGAAGGCTTTTTTTTCAGGCCTGGCACTTTGCGCACGTCGAAGAACACGTCCAGCGCTTCGCTGACCAGGTCCTTCTTGATGTCGGGGTAGTGCACGTCAACGATCTGCTGCAGGGTGTTGCGATCGGGGAACGCGATGTAATGGAAGAAGCAGCGGCGCAGGAAGGCGTCCGGCAGTTCTTTTTCGTTGTTGGAGGTAATGATGATGATCGGGCGTTTTTTCGCCTTGATCGTCTCGTCGATCTCGTAAACGTAGAACTCCATCTTGTCGAGTTCTTGCAGCAGGTCGTTGGGGAACTCGATGTCGGCCTTGTCGATTTCGTCGATCAGCAGGATGACCCGCTCTTCGGACTCGAACGCCTCCCACAACTTGCCTTTCTTCAGGTAATTGCGCACGTCGTGGACCTTGTCGACGCCCAGTTGCGAGTCACGCAGGCGGCTGACCGCGTCGTACTCGTACAGCCCCTGATGGGCCTTGGTGGTCGACTTGATGTGCCAAGTGATCAGCTTAGCGCCAAAGGACTCGGCCAGTTGCTCGGCCAGCATGGTCTTGCCGGTGCCGGGTTCGCCCTTGACCAGCAGCGGACGCTCCAGCGTGATGGCGGCGTTGACGGCAAGCTTGAGGTCGTCGGTGGCGACATAGGCGCGGGTGCCTTCGAACTTCATCGGAAAATCCTCGAACGTAAAGTGCGGGCAACAGACCCGAACGGCGCTGATTCAGCATAAAGAATGCAGCGACTATAACGCGGCCCCCACCGGGCTGTGAACGCAGACCCTTTATTCAGTTGCTGAATGGTGGGTCGGGAGCCGACAGCGCGAAATTGTAACGCACATTGATGTATCGCCAATTTGGCTATACATTGAGGACTATGTCAACCAAACACAGATTCAGAGACAAATACAGGATTCAACTGCGGGAAAAGGACCACCTGCCACCTCACGTACACCTGACGGGTGGAGGCCTGGATGTGCTGATCTGCCTGCAGTTGGTTGAACCCATGCGCGGCCGTGCACCAGCCGCAGTGCTCAAGGAAGCGCTTGAATGGGTACGGGCCCACCAGAGAGAACTGATGGAGGAATGGAACCGATGGCATCCATGAAACGACCACGTCTGAAGGCCGTGGAGGCGCTCGCCGATTGCAGGTTGGAGCTAACGTTCATCAATGATCAGCGCTTCGTGATCGACATGAGCGCAGACATACGGCATTACCCGGGCCTTGCGCCATTGCAGGACGATCAGGTGTTCATGCAGGCACAGATCGGTGACGACGGCTGGACAATTGAATGGCTGGGTCCTGACATCCAGCTCGGCGCGGACACGTTGTATCTCGATGCACAGGCCCAGGCCGCCACAGATGAAAACACGCGGATTTTCATCGGTTGGCGCGCCAGAACCGGGCTTCCCTTGGCGCTGGCGGCCGAAGCATTGGGTGTCAGTACGCGCAGTATTACGCGCTACAGCAATGGCAGGGAGGCGACGCCGCGCACGTTGGCCCTTGCATGCCTGGGGTGGGACGCCCTGCAAAATCAAGGACAGGGCGGCATCCTCATTGCAGAAGAACGGCCCGCGTACGGCGTGGGGGCCGATCAGGAGCAGGAGTGATTCACGTCACTGCGCCTCACTCCTGCCACTGTCATACCGCGTATTGAACGCCTGCACGAATGCGTTGCGCAGGATCTGCAGGAATGCCTGGAAGGCACTGACGTCCTGTTTGTGCACGCTGCCGCTGAGTTCGACGCGGGTGGCGAACTGGTTTTTGCGCTGGTTCTTGAGCACGGTTTCGCTGGCGCCGACCATGGCTTCCCAGATCGAGCGGAAGAAGCCCTTGTTCTTGTTCTCGACGTCTTGCTGCCAGTTGAAGATGTCGACGTCGCGCAGCAGGGGTTTGATGTAGCCGGACAGTTGGCCCTTGTTGGCCTGGGCTTCGATGACGATGTCGCCGCTGCCGGCGTTAAAGTCGAACTTGCCGTAGGCCGAGGCGAAATCGTTCAGGCGCTTGAGTTGCAGGCCGGTGGCGCGCAGCTTGAAGTCGAAGTTTTCGAAGTTGCTGAGAGGGTCGAAGGTGGCGCTGCTTTCAAGCGGTGCGTGGCCTTCGAGCAGCGCCTTGCCCTCGAAGCGGGCGTCGCGCTTGCCGGCAGCATCGACAACGTTGGTCAGGTTGTAGACGCTGGCGTTGACGTCGTCGGCCTGGATTTTCACCCGTGGCGTGGAATTGAAGTTGCTGAAGGTGATCTTGCCGTCCTGCACCCGCACCTCGTCCAGGGTGATGGGCAGGAGTTTGTTCAACTGGGCGCGCCAGTCGGTGCCGGCACCGGTCTGGGACTGCTGTTTGTCGGTGCCGCCGTCGACGAAGTTGAGTTCCGGGCTGATAAACGCAACCTGTGCCACGACGGCGTGGTCGTACCAGAGTGAGTGCCAGCTGACGGCCAGATCGATGACCGGCGCCTTGAGCAGGGGCACCGGGACCTTGCCGTCCGTCTTGACGATGCTCAGGCCGTTGATCTTGTAGGCCCCGCGCCACAGGGCAAGGTCCACATCGGCGACGTGGCCGCGGTAGTCGCCCATGTCGGCGAGCTTGTCGTTGAGGTAGTTGCGCACCACGTAGGGCAGCGCGATGTGGATGGCGATCAACACGACGACGAGGCCCACAACTGTCCACAGTGGCCAGCTATAGCGACGTTTCATGGCAAGGCTCTCCGGTTGCCGACTGATGACTGCCTGATTTGTTGACTGTAGGCCACGTCACAGGTTCGCTGTGACTGGACGCAATATGTGCCCACGGCATACGCTTTGGGTTTTTCCCCACCTGCACAAGGACCCGGTCATGAGCCGTATTTACGCAGACAACGCCCACTCCATCGGCAATACGCCATTGGTGCAGATCAACCGCATCGCGCCACGCGGGGTCACCATCGTGGCCAAGATCGAGGGGCGTAATCCGGGGTATTCGGTCAAGTGCCGGATCGGCGCAAGCATGATCTGGGACGCTGAAAGCCGTGGCAAACTCAAGCCGGGAATGACTATTGTCGAACCGACCTCGGGCAACACCGGGATCGGCCTGGCGTTCGTTGCCGCAGCGCGCGGTTACAAACTGGTGCTGACGATGCCGGCTTCCATGAGCATAGAGCGGCGCAAGGTGCTCAAGGCCCTCGGCGCGGAGCTGGTGCTGACCGAGCCTGCCAAGGGCATGAAAGGCGCTATCGCCAAGGCCGAGGAACTGGTGGCCAGCGATCCGGCGAAATATTTCATGCCGGCGCAATTCGAGAACCCGGCCAACCCGGCCATCCACGAGAAGACCACCGGCCCGGAAATCTGGAACGACACCGATGGCGCCATCGACGTGCTTGTGGCGGGCGTGGGTACGGGCGGCACCATCACCGGTGTTTCGCGCTACATCAAGCACACCATGGGCAAGCCGATCCTGTCGGTGGCGGTGGAGCCGATGTCTTCGCCGATCATCACACAGGCCAAGGCCGGCCAGGAAATCACCCCAAGCCCCCACAAGATTCAGGGCATTGGCGCAGGTTTCATCCCGCAGAACCTGGACCTGGACATCGTCGACCGCGTCGAGCTGGTCAGCGAGGACGAAGCCAAGGCCATGGCGCTGCGGCTGATGCAGGAGGAGGGGATCCTGTGCGGGATCTCCTGTGGCGCCGCGATGCAGGCCGCGGTTCGCCTGGCCGAAAAGCCGGAAATGCAGGGCAAGACCATCGTGGTGATTCTGCCGGATTCGGGCGAACGTTACCTGTCGAGCATGCTGTTCAGCGACCTGTTTACTGAACAGGAGCTGACCCAATAGTCGCCCGGACAGGCAACCTGGCTTTTTACCGGGCTTGCGAAGGCTTATAGTGGCCGCGCAAAACACTGCGGGAGCGGTTGAGTTCGCTCCTGCAGGAAAAACGGTCACCCGGCTGTTCCAAGGAGAGATTCATGACCCTTTCATTCGCTGCCAAGGCGGCGATCCTGCTGCTGTTCCTGGGCAGCACGCTGTATGTGCATTTGCGTGGCAAGGCGCGTTTGCCGGTATTGCGCCAGTTCGTGAACCACTCTGCACTGTTCGCGCCGTACAACGCCTTGATGTACCTGTTCTCCAGCGTGCCGTCCAAACCCTATCTGGACCGCAGCAAGTTCCCTGAGCTCGATGTGCTCAAGGACAACTGGGAAGTCATTCGTGACGAAGCGATGCACCTGTTCGACGAGGGCTACATCCGCGCCGCCGCCAAGGACAACGACGCCGGTTTCGGCTCGTTCTTCAAGAAGGGCTGGAAGCGTTTCTACCTCAAGTGGTACGACAAGCCGCTGCCTTCGGCCGAAACCCTGTGCCCGAAAACCGTCGAGCTGGTCAGCCGCATCCCCAACGTAAAAGGCGCGATGTTCGCCTTGTTGCCAGGTGGCAGTCACCTCAACCCGCACCGCGATCCCTTTGCCGGCTCTCTGCGTTATCACCTGGGGCTTTCGACGCCCAACTCCGACGACTGCCGGATTTTCGTTGATGGCAAGGTCTACGCCTGGCGCGACGGCGAAGACGTGATGTTCGATGAAACCTACGTGCACTGGGTCAAGAACGAGACCGACGTGACCCGCGTGATCCTGTTCTGCGACATCGAGCGGCCGCTCTCCAATCGTTTCATGACCCGCGTCAACCGCAGCGTCAGTGCGTTTCTGGGCCGCGCCACCGCGCCGCAGAACACCGATGACGAGCGCGTCGGCGGGATCAACCAGGCCTATGCCTTCAGCAAGCGTTTCAGCAATGCCTTCAGTGGCAAGGTCAAGCAATTCAAACGCGCCAATCCCAAGGCTTACCGCGTGCTGCGTCCGGTGCTGGCTGTGATCGTGCTGACCCTCCTGGGCTACTGGCTGTTCGGCTGACACAAACTGTTGCATCATCCACCGCGCGCTGGTTATATTCAGCGCCGGTGTCTTGAATCAAGTCGAAACACCCAACCCCCATTCCGAAGAAGATCAGCGCCATGCCTGCTTCCCGCCCACTGTTCGCGTTTGATGCCGCAGCCTTCGCTGTGGAGAAACCGTGTGGCGACCAGCAAGCGTTCTACATCACGCGCTATCCACCTCCATCCCCTGTGACCACCCCTGTTGTGTGCGCCGTTGTCGCACCGCCAGCCGTGGTTGTGCTTGGCTGATCGACTGCCCCCGCGCCGTCGAATCACGCTGCAAAGCCCAACAAAACGTTTGTGAATCCGGTTCTCGCCGGGTCCGTTTTTGTCTGAATCACAGGTGACTTCATGTTTGCCAACAAAGCCCTGGCCTCGATGGCCACGACTACCCTGTTCGTCCTGCTCTGGAGTAGCGGGGCCATCGTTTCCAAGTGGGGTTTGACCCACGCTTCTCCCTTTGCCTTCCTGCTGTTTCGTTTTCTGCTGGCGCTGGTGGCGCTGGCGATTCTGATCCCCACTCTGGGCTACAAGTTGCCCGCAACCCGGCAGTCGATGCGCTACGCCCTGGCGACCGGCGCGATTCTGCTGGGCGCCTATCAGATCTGCTACCTGCTGGCGCTGGACATGAAGGTGGCGCCTGGGGTGATGGCGACCATCATGGGCGTGCAGCCGATCCTCACGGCAGTGCTGGTCGAGCGCAGCCGTGCCTGGTCGCGGATGTTCGGTTTGTGCCTGGGGCTGGCCGGCCTGGTGCTGGTGGTGTTCCAGGGCATTGGCGACGGTGGCTCGCTGGCCGGGATGGCCTTTGGTGTGTTGGGCATGCTGGCCATGACCGGCGGCTCGATCATGCAGAAGCGCATCACCGACAACCCGCTGGGTACGCTGCCGGTCCAGTACTTCGCCGGGACCCTGGTATGCGCGGCCTTCGTGCCGTTCCAGCCGTTTCACTTCGAGCACAGTTTCGGCTTCTACGTGCCGGTGTTGTACATGGGTTTGGTGGTGTCGGTTTTGGCGACCTTCCTGCTGTACCGGCTGATTGCCCAGGGCAACCTGGTGAACGTCACCAGTCTGTTCTACCTGGTGCCGGCGGTGACGGCGATCATGGATTACCTGATCTTCGGTAATCGCCTGGCCTTGTTGAGCCTGTTGGGGATGGTGTTGATCGTGGTGGGGCTGATTTTTGTGTTTCGTAAGGTGAAATAAACAACGGCGTGCGGTGCCATCCTTGGCACCGCACGCCGTCGCTTGTAGGAGCGCGCTTGCCCGCGATTTGCGGTGTGTCTGTATCAACGAGGTTGATGTGCAGACGCCGTCGCGGGCAAGCGCGCTCCTACAGCCTATGCGCTACAACACAAACCTCGTCACCAACCCGTTCAAATCCACGGCCAGTCGCGACAATTCCTGGCTGGCCGCGGATGTCTGGGTGGCGCCCGCCGCAGTTTGCGTCGAGAGGTCGCGGATGCTCACCAGGCTGCGGTCCACTTCCCGCGCCACCAGAGACTGCTGCTCCGCCGCGCTGGCGATCACCAGGTTGCGCTGGTTGATCTGCGAGATCGCCGCCGTGATCTTCTCCAGTGCCTGACCGGCGCCGCTGGCCCGTTGCAGGGTCTGCTCGGCCTGGTTCGCACTGTTCTGCATGGCCCCGACCGTGTCCTGAGTGCCGGTCTGGATGCTGCTGATCATCTGCTCGATTTCCTGGGTCGAATCCTGGGTGCGCTGCGCCAGTGAGCGAACCTCATCGGCGACCACCGCAAACCCGCGTCCCGCCTCTCCAGCCCGCGCCGCCTCGATGGCAGCGTTCAGTGCCAGCAGGTTGGTCTGCCCGGCGATGCCACGAATCACCTCCAGGACCTTGCTGATGTCCTGCGCCTGAGTGGCCAGGCCCTGGGCCTGCGCCGATGCGCTCATGACTTCTCCCACCAGCCCCTGAATCGACTCGATGGTCTGGGCGACCTGCAGATGGCCGTGCTGGCTGTCGGCATCGGACGCCCGTGAGGCCTCGGAGGTGGACACCGCATTGCTGGCCACCTCATCCACCGCCGCGCTCATTTGCGTGACCGCCGTGGCGGCCAGTTCGATCTCGTCGTTCTGTGCCTGCAGGCTTCGGGTGCTTTGCTCCATCACCGAACTCATTTCTTCGGCGGCCGAAGCCAGTTGCTGCGACGATTCGCTGATGCCCTGAATGGTCGAGCGCAGGTTCTGTTGCATGCTCGACAGCGCCGCCAGCAGTTGTGCAGGCTCATCCTGACCTTCCTGGGTGATGCGCGCGGTGAGGTTGCCACCGGCGATGGTCTGCGCCACCTCCAGTGCCTGGCGGATTGGCTGGACGATACTGCGGGTCAGCAGCCAGGCCAGAATCAGGGTCAGGATCAAGGACGACACGATGATCGACGCGACGATAGTCCACGATCGCTCATACAGCTCGGTGGCGTCGCGGGCCGCAGTGTCCGCGCCTTGCAGGTTCAAAGTGATGAGGCCTTCCAGCGCCGCGTCCAGCTTTCTGCCGATGCCGGCCAGTTCGCTGTTGATGCGGGCTGCGGCCTGTTCGACTTGCCCGGCATCGATGCTGACGATGACGGCGTCCAGCACCCGCTGATAGTCAGTGAACAGATTCTGCACTTCGGAGAGCTGCGCCAGATCCTGCGGCTCGTTGGTCAGGGCCTTGTAGGCGCTGAGGTGACCGTTCCAGGCGCTGCGCTCTTCGGCGATCACACCCTGGCTCTTGCGATGGCTGCCTGGATCATTGTTGGCGATCAGGCGCAGCGCCTCCATGCGAATGGTCATGACGTTGTCGGCGGCGTCGTGGATGGCTTCGATCTTGGGCATCCAGTTCTGCTCCAGGACTTCGGCACTGGCGCGCAACCACGACATCTTGGCCAGGCAGAACACGCCGACCACTGCCAACAGCAGGCCCACGACTCCAAAACCCAATCCCGCCCTGATCCCGATACGCATGTTTCTGATGAACATCTACAACTCCTTTGGCATTCGAATTTGAGGTTCTCCAAGCCTTTTTTTGTAGTTTTGTGCGAGGGCTCTCCAGCCTGTATATCAAATAGCTATCACATTGATAAAGGCGGGGTTTTTCGCATGTGAGCAGGTTTTGAAGCGGGAGGAGGGGCTGAAATTCGCGGATGCAGATCTGTAACAAATCTGAGACACGCGGTCGGCCCCAGCAATCGCGGGAAGGTGAAGTGTTGGTTTTTGTTAAATGTTGACCGAACGGCCGTTCTGATTCTGACTAAACGGCCGAGTTAAAATAAATGTGTGGAAACACAAAAGGCCCGGTGAACTGTAGGAGCGCGCTTGCCCGCGACCTGCGGTGTTGCGGCTGCGATGCGTGTACCTGACACACCGCAGGTCGCGGGCAAGCGCGCTCCTACAAGAGCAGATGATGATGTATCAATTCAAGCTCACATGCCGGCTCAACAACGCCCGCAACGCCGCTGGCTTCACCGGTTTTGCCAGATATTCCAACCCCGCCGCATGCACTTGGGCCAGCAGTTCCGGGCGGCCATCGGCGCTGATGAGCACGCCGGGCACCGGCTCGCCCAGTTGCGTGCGCAACCAGGCCATGACCTCCGTGCCGGTTTCGCCGTGATCCAGGTGATAGTCCACCAGCGCCAGGTGCGGGCGGATGCCGTCGTCCAGCAGGGCCTGGCATTCCTCGCGGTTGCGTGCGGTCCAGACCTGACAGCCCCAACGGCTCAACAGGCTGTTCATGCCGATCAGGATGCTGTCTTCGTTGTCGATGCACAGCACCTGCGTACCGTTGAGGGCTGCGCGCTTGGGCTCGGTGCTGGGCTGCGGTGCGAGGGTCGGGGTCCGCGCCAGCGGCACGGTGACGCTGAACACGCTGCCCTTGCCCGGCCATGAACGCACTTCAAGGCTGTGACCCAGGACGCGACACAGGCCGTCGGCAATCGCCAGCCCCAAGCCCAGGCCCTTCTCGGCGCGGGTCTGGTGGCTGTCCAGGCGCTTGAACTCTTCGAAAATCACCTGACGCTTGTCTTCGGGAATGCCCGGCCCGCGATCCCACACTTCCAGGCTCAGATGCTGGCCCTTGCGTCGTACGCCCAGCAGGATCGGCCCCTTGGCGTAGCGGAAGGCGTTGGTCAGGAAGTTTTGCAGCACCCGGCGCAGCAGCTTCACGTCACTGGCGATGCGCAGGTTGCTGCCGCGCACCCGGAAGCTCAAACCCTGCTCCTGGGCCAGCGCCTTGAACTCGGCCCCCAGGGTGTCGAACAGGTTGCTGAGGGGAAAGGGCGCAATAGTCGGTGCGAACTTGCCGTTTTCCAGGCGGGAAATATCCAGCAGGTCGCTGATGAGGTCTTCGGCCGAACGCAGCGAGCTGTCCAGATGGTGAATCAGCTTGCGCGCCTCATCCGGCACATTGTCGTCTGTGTGCAAGAGGGCCGCGGAGAACAGCCGCGCGGCGTTCATCGGCTGCATCAGGTCATGGCTGACGGCAGCGAGAAAACGGGTTTTCGACTGGCTCGCCGCTTCGGCATGGGCCTTGGCTTCGGTCAGTGCCAGGTTCAGTTGCGACAGCTCGCGGGTACGCTCGGCCACGCGCTGCTCAAGGCTTTCGTTGACGCCCTTGAGTGCCTGCTCGGCTTCGCGGAACGCGGTGATGTCAGTGAAACTCATGACGAAGCCGCCGCCGGGCATCGGATTGCCGATCAGCTCGATCACCCGGCCATTGGGAAACAGCCGTTCGGAGGTGTGGGCACGGCCCTGGCGCATCCAGTGCAGGCGCCGGGCCACATGCACCTGCGCCTCGCCGGGCCCCAGCAGGCCGCGCTCGGCGTTGTAGCGGATGATGTCGGCGATGGGCCGCCCGACGCTGATGAGGCCATCCGGGTAGTTGAACAGTTCCAGATAGCGGTCGTTCCAGGCCACCAGCCGCAGGGACTGATCCACGACGCTGATGCCCTGGGTGATGTTCTCGATGGCGCCTTGCAGCAGCGCCCGGTTGAACTGCAAGACTTCGGACGCTTCGTCGGCGATGCGCACCACGTCTTCAAGCTGCATGTCGCGGCCTTCGATGGCCGCCTTGACCACCGCACGGGTCGACGAGGCACCCAGCACGCCCGCCAGCAGCCGTTCGGTGTGGGCGATCCATTCGCCGTTGGCGTTCTGGTTGGGGTTGAAGCCCTTGCCCTGGCGATAGGCGAAACGGATGAAACTCTGCTGCGCCCGCTCTTCACCGACAAAACGCGCCGAGAGCTTGAGCAAGTCCTCGATCTGCACCGCCAGCAGCGAGCGGCTATTGGACCTGGCTTGCAGTTCCTGGCCGATGAAACGCCCGGCCTGCCAATGCTCCGACACCCGCGTGCGGGACAGCAACGACACCCACGCGAACAGGATGAAGTTGCCCGCCATCGACAGCAGCACGCCTTGGGTCAGCGGGCTGATCGGCAGGTTGAACGGGTTGCTGTGCAGCCAGGCCAGCAGCGGAAAGCTGTTCAGCGACCAGCCCATGCTGTGGGCGGTCATGGGCAGGACCAGGGTGTAGAACCAGATGAACACCCCGGCCGCGAGCCCCGCGAACACCCCGCGGCGGTTGGCCTGTTTCCAGTACAACGCGCCGATCATGGCCGGCGCCAGTTGCGTGATGGCGGCGAACGCCACCTGGCCGATGGTCGCCAGGCTCGCCGTCGAACCCAGCAGCCGATAGCTGACGTAGGCCAGCAGCAGAATGGCCACGATGCTGACCCGGCGCACCGAAAGCATCCAGTAGCGGAACACCTCGAAGGGGCGCTCGGCGGTCTTGCGTCGCAAGAGCCAGGGCAGGAGCATGTCGTTGGAGACCATGGTCGACAGCGCCACACTGGCGACGATCACCATGCCGGTGGCCGCCGAGGCGCCACCGATGAACGCCAGCATCGCCAGCGCCGGGTGGGCGTGGGCCAGCGGCACGCTGATGACGAAGGAGTCGGGCAGTACCGAGCTTGGCAGCAGCATCTGCCCGGCCAGTGCGATGGGCACCACGAACAGCCCGGCCAGTAGCAGGTACATCGGGAACACCCACTTGGCCAGACGCAGGTCCTGGGGCTCGATGTTCTCGACCACCGTCACATGAAACTGTCGGGGCAGGCAGACGATGGCCATCATCGCCACGCCGGTCTGCACCACCATCGACGGCCAGTTGACCGTCTCTTTCCAGTATTCCTCAAGGCGCGGCGCCAGCATCGCCTGGTTGAACAGGTCGTCGACTCCGTCATACAGGCCGAAGGTCACGAAAATACCCACGGCCATAAAAGCGAACAGCTTGACCAGTGATTCGAAGGCAATCGCCAGCACCATGCCGCGGTGGTGCTCGGTGGCGTCCAGGTTGCGGGTGCCGAACACGATGGTGAACAGCGCCAGCACCAGCGAGACGATCAGCGCCGTGTCCTGTGCGCGGGTGCCGGTGGCGTCGGCGCCGGCACCGATCAGGATGTTCACCCCCAGCACGATGCCCTTGAGTTGCAGGGCGATGTAGGGCAACACGCCAATCAGGCAGATCAGCGCCACCACCACCGCCAGCGTTTGGGATTTGCCGTAGCGGGCGGCGATGAAGTCGGCAATCGAGGTGATGTTTTCCTGCTTGCTGATGAGCACCATTTTCTGCAGCACCCAGGGCGCCAGCAACAGCAGCAGGATCGGCCCCAGGTAGATCGGCAGGAAAGACCACAGCTGTTCTGCGGCCTGACCCACGGCGCCAAAGAAAGTCCAACTGGTGCAGTACACCGCCAGCGACAGGCTGTACACCCAGGCGCGCAGCCGAGGGGGCAGGGCGGCGCTGCGCCGGTCGCCGTAGAAGGCGATGGCGAACATGATGGCCATATAGGCCAGGGCGACGGCGGCGATCAGTCCGCTGGACAGCGACATGGGGAACTCCAGACTCAAGCAAATATCGTTTCAGCGGCGATCCATCACCGCCCGGACAGTCTCGCACGCCCGGTGGCGTTCGTCTGTCTCGACCAAGGTCTGAGCGGCAGGGTGTCGCAGGACAGACGCCACCGTTGTAGGAGCGCGCTTGCCCGCGATAGTGGTCCTCCAGATACATATTCATGGCGGGCAGGACGCCGTCGTCCGAATGCGGCCCAGAGCAAGCGCGCTCCTACAGTTGGTTATATCTGTTTTATCTATGACATATAGAGAAATTACCCGCTTAGTAGATATACACCCCGGACGTACCATGATTCCCACCTCACACGAGGACAGGAGACCCTTCATGACCTACGCCACCTTCACCCCCGGCAAGCCTTTCAGCCAACTGAGCCATCCCCGGGAAGTCATTCGCCAGTTCACCCCGAACTGGTTCGCCGCCACCATGGGCACCGGGATTCTCTCGGCCGTCCTGACGCAACTCCCGGTGCAGGTGCCCGGCCTGTTTCAGTTGGCCGAAGCGCTGTGGATGCTCAACATCGTCATGTTCGTGACCTTTGCGCTGCTCTACATCGCGCGCTGGGTGATGTTTTTCGAGCAGGCGCGCAGGGTGTTCGGGCATTCCACGGTGTCGATGTTCTTCGGCACCATTCCCATGGGCATGGCGACCATCATCAATGGCCTGTTCACCTTTGGCCTGCCGCGTTGGGGCGATGGCGTGCTGCCGCTGGCTGAAGCGCTGTGGTGGCTGGATGTGGCGATGTCGCTGGCCTGTGGCGCGCTGATCCCGTTCATGATGTTCACCCGCCAGGAACACCGCATCGACCAGATGACGGCGGTCTGGCTGTTGCCGGTGGTGGCGGCGGAGGTTGCGGCGGTCAGCGGTGCCCTGCTGGCGCCGCATCTGGCGAGCAGCCACAGCCAGTTCAGCGTGCTGATTACCAGCTATGTGCTGTGGGCGCTGTCGGTGCCGGTGGCGTTCAGCATCCTGACCATCCTGCTGTTGCGCATGGCCCTGCACAAGTTGCCCCACGAAAGCATGGCGTCGTCGAGCTGGCTGGCGTTGGGGCCGATCAGCACCGGCGCCTATGGCCTGATCGTGCTGGGTGCCGACTCGCCCGCTATCTTCGCCGCCAATGGCCTGCCGGGTGTGGGCGAGATTGCTGCGGGGCTGGGGCTGCTGGCCGGGATCATCCTGTGGGGCGTGGGGGTGTGGTGGCTGTTGATGGCGACGCTGATCACTGCGCGCTACCTGCGCAACGGCATGCCGTTCAACCTGGGGTGGTGGGGGTTCACCTTTCCCATCGGGGTCTTTGCCCTGACCACCCTCAAGCTGGGCGCCTTGCTGCACCTGGGATTCTTCTCGGCATTCGGTACGCTGCTGGTGGCGGGTCTTGCGGCGCTATGGCTGATCATCATGCGGCGCACGGTGATCGGCGCCTATCGCGGCGAGCTGTTCGTTTCGCCCTGTATCGCAGGCTTGAAACCATGATCCCCGACGCTATCGACAATTAACGGTTGAACGTCTTCAATGTGGCTCGGATTGGTTCGCTGGCGTTCCAATCCTGTAAGCCGATTCCGGCGCCACTCAGGATCGAGATCGATGAGTCAGTCGCAGTTCAGTCTGTTGGGTAAGCGGCGTTTCCTGCCGTTTTTCGTGACGCAGTCCCTCGGGGCCTTCAACGACAACATCTTCAAGCAGTCGCTGATCCTCGCCATCCTCTACAAGCTGGCCATCGACGGCGACCGGTCGATCTACGTCAACCTCTGCGCTTTGCTGTTCATCCTGCCATTTTTCCTGTTTTCGGCGCTGGCCGGGCAGTTCGGCGAAAAATACCCCAAGGATCGCCTGATCCGCATGATCAAGGTGCTGGAGATCGCCATCATGGTGGTCGGCGCCGTGGGCTTTCTGTTCGATCACCTGTCGCTGATGCTGGCGGCGCTGTTCGCCATGGGCACCCACTCGGCGCTGTTCGGGCCGGTCAAATACTCGATCCTGCCGCAGCACCTGCATGAGAATGAGCTGGTGGGTGGCAACGGCCTGGTGGAGATGGGCACCTTTCTGGCGATCCTGGCCGGCACCATCGGCGCCGGGATCATGATGTCCACGACTCACTATGCCCCTGTGGTGTCGGTGGCCATGGTCAGCATCGCCTGTCTGGGTTACCTGGCCAGTCGCGGCATTCCTCCGGCGCCTGCGGCGAGCCCGGAGATGCGCCTGAACTGGAACATCTTCAGCGAGTCCTGGGCCACGCTCAAACTCGGCCTGGGGCAGACCAAGGCGGTGTCGCGCTCCATCGTCGGCAACTCGTGGTTCTGGTTCGTCGGTGCGATCTACCTGACCCAGATCCCGGCCTACGCCAAGGAATTCCTTTACGGTGATGAAACCGTGGTCACGCTGATTCTCACCGTGTTTTCCATCGGCATCGCTGCAGGCTCGATGCTGTGCGAGCGGTTGTCGGGGCGCAAGGTGGAAATCGGCCTGGTGCCATTCGGTTCGATGGGCCTGACGGTGTTCGGCCTGTTGCTGTGGTGGCATTCCGGAAACTTCCCGCAGAACGTCCAGGCCAACGACTGGCTGGCGATTCTGGGCTACGGCCAGGCGTGGTGGGTGTTGCTGGACATTCTGGGCATCGGGATCTTTGGCGGCTTTTACATCGTGCCGCTGTATGCGTTGATCCAGTCCCGCACGTCGGAGAAAGAGCGCTCGCGGGTCATCGCTTCTAACAACATCCTCAACGCGCTGTTCATGGTGGTGTCGGCGATTGTCTCGATCATCTTCCTGAGTGTCGTCAAGCTGTCGATCCCGCAACTGTTTCTCGTGGTGTCGCTGATGAACATCGCGGTCAATACCTACATTTTCAAGATCGTCCCGGAATTCACCATGCGTTTCATGATCTGGCTGCTCAGCCATTCCATGTACCGCGTCGAGCACCGTGATCTGGAGCAGATCCCAGAGGAGGGCGCGGCGCTGCTGGTGTGCAACCATGTGTCGTTCGTCGATGCGCTGCTGATTGCAGGCTCGGTGCGTCGGCCGATCCGGTTCGTCATGTATTACAAGATCTTCAACATCCCGGTGCTCAACTTCATTTTCCGCACCGCCGGTGCGATCCCGATTGCCGGGCGTGGCGAGGATCTGCTGATCTACGACCAGGCGTTCAAGCGCATTGCCGAGTATTTAAAGGAAGGCGAGCTGGTGTGCATCTTCCCAGAGGGGAAATTGACCACCAATGGCGAGATCGACGAGTTCAAGGGCGGCATGACCCGCGTGCTGGAGGAGACCAATGTGCCGGTGATTCCGCTGGCGTTGCAGGGGTTGTGGGGCAGCTTTTTCAGCCGCGATCCGGACAAGGGCGTGTTTCGCCGCTTGTGGTCGCGGGTGACCCTGGTGGCGGGGCCTGCATTGGCGGGCGATCAATCAGAGCCCGCGCTGGTGCGCGAGCGGGTGGCGCAGTTGCGTGGGGAGATGCGCTAACCCCCCCCTTGTAGGAGCGCGCTTGCCCGCGATTGCGCTGTGTCAGATTTGATATTGCTGACTGACACGACGCTGTCGCGGGCAAGCGCGCTCCTACAGGTGCGTTATTCGGTGGCGGTTTCGCCGGCGGGCTCCGGCTCCATCTTGCGGAAATACGTCGAAAGCAACGCGCCGCTGATGTTGTGCCACACGCTGAACAGCGCACTCGGCACGGCCGCCAGTGGCGAGAAGTGCGCGCTGGCCAGTGCGGCGCCCAGGCCTGAGTTCTGCATGCCGACTTCCAGCGACAGCGACTTGCGCTGCGCCAGTGGCAGTTTGAACAGCTTGCCGGTGAAGTAACCCAGCAGGAAGCCGAAGCTGTTGTGCAGGATCACCACGGCCATGATCAACAGGCCGGATTCTGCGATCTTCGCCTGGCTGGCCGCGACCACCGCGCAGACGATCATCACGATACTCACCACCGAAATCAGCGGCAGCACGTCGACGGCGAATTGCACCCTGGCGCCGAGCAGACGCTGGGCAACGACGCCGAGCACGATCGGCAGCATCACCAGTTGCAGGATCGACCAGAACATTTCCATGAAAGACACCGGCAGCCAGGCAGAGGCCAGCAGCCAGATCAGCGCAGGGGTCAGCAGCGGGGCGAGGAGGGTGGTGACGGCGGCGATGGCCACCGACAGCGCCAGATCGCCTTTGGCCAGCCAGGTCATGACGTTGGACGAAGTGCCGCTCGGGCAGCAGCCGACCAGGATCACACCCACGGCGATTTCCGCCGGCAGGTGAAACACCTGGCACAACAGCCACGCCACACCCGGCATGATCACGAAGTGCGCGACCACACCCAGGGCCACGCGCCACGGGTGGCGCACGACCTCGGAGAAATCTTCAAGCTTGAGCGTCAGGCCCATGCCGAACATGACCAGGCCCAACAAAGGCACGATCAGGGTCTTGAGGCTGATGAACCAGCTCGGGAACAGGAACGCCAGCACGGCGAACAACAGCACCCAGTATGCAAAGGTATTACCGACAAAACGACTCAATGCAGCCAGGGCACGCATGGCTTGCTCCTTTTATTGTTTGGTTCTACATGCTGTAGGAGCGCGCTTGCCCGCGATTGCGGTGTGTCAGCAATGTAGATGTTGTCTGACACACAGCAGTCGCGGGCAAGCGCGCTCCTACAAGGCGTGGTGAATCAGATACCCTGCGGAATCTCTTCACCGCCCAGTGCGTTGAACAGGTCAGGCAGGAAGTCGCCGAAGGTCAGCATCATCAGGGTGAAGCTGGCGTCCTGCTGGCCCAGGGCGTCGTCGCCGCCGTCCTGTTCGGCCTGATCCTGCAACAGGTCTTCGAACTTCAGGCGCTTGACGCCCAGTTTGTCGTCCAGCACGAAGGACAGCTTGTCCTGCCAGGCCAGCGACAGTTGAGTCACGACCTTGCCGGTGCTCAGGTGCAGCTGGATTTCGTCGCTGGTCAGGTCCTGACGCTTGCATTTGACGATGCCGCCGTCTTCGTGGGTGTCGCGCAGTTCGCACTCGTCCAGCACAAAGAAGTTCTCGGCAGTCTCGCCGCTCTTGACCCAGTCGGTCATGACGGCGGTCGGTGCGGTCTTCACGGTCACCGGACGAACCGGCAGCGAGCCAACCACTTCACGCAGGGTCGAGAGCAGGTCTTCGGCGCGTTTCGGGCTGGAGGCGTTGACCAGAATGACGCCTTGTTTAGGGGCGATGGCGGCGAAGGTCATCGAGCGGCGAATGAAAGCGCGCGGCAGGAAGGCCTGGATGATTTCATCCTTGAGCTGGTCGCGTTCCTTCTTGTAGACCTTGCGCATCTGCTCGGTCTCGATCTCTTCGACTTTCTCTTTAAGTGCATCGTTGACCACGCTGCCCGGCAGGATGCGTTCTTCCTTGCGCGCGCTGATCAGCATGAAATCGCCACTGACGTGCACCAGTGGCGCGTCTTCGCCCTTGCCGAACGGGGCGATGAAACCGTAAGTGGTCAACTCCTGGCTGGCACAAGCACGTGCAGGCTTGGTCGCCAATGCGGTTTCCAGCGCCTCTGCGTCAAATGGCAGGTCTTGGGTCAGGCGGTACACAAGCAGGTTTTTGAACCACATGGGGTACATCTCTCCTTTATACAAAGGGGGGCATTATTCGCTGCCAGGCCCTCGCGGCCAACCCTGATGTAACCCTTTGGTTGGATTATAAAAATTTTTTAAAAAAGTGCTTGCCAGAGGTCGGATCGCTCCGTAGAATGCGCGCCACACCGAGAGACAAGGGTGATTAGCTCAGCCGGGAGAGCATCTGCCTTACAAGCAGAGGGTCGGCGGTTCGATCCCGTCATCACCCACCACTCGTTGAAAGGTGTTACGCGCAGCGGTAGTTCAGTCGGTTAGAATACCGGCCTGTCACGCCGGGGGTCGCGGGTTCGAGTCCCGTCCGCTGCGCCATATTGAGTTACGAGGCCCTTGAACTCCTCGTAACGACAGAGAAAGCGACCTTAGGGTCGCTTTTTTTGTGCCTGCGATTTGGTCAACGCCAGGTTTGCAGAAGCCGGCATGCCGGCCCCTGCCATGTCGGCTGGTCAGCCCACGGTAATGGTTGGCAGTTCAGCCAGACTCACCGTCTGCTCTTTGCGCGGCGCCAGAATCTCTGCTTCGCCTTCCACCACCAGGTCACCGTTCTGATTGAACACGTTGGTGGCGATGCGCACCTTGAACTTCGGCAGCTTTTCCAGGATTTCCAGGCGTACGGTCAGGGTGTCGCCGATTTTTACCGGCTTCTGGAAGCTCATCTGCTGACCCAGGTAGATGGTGCCCGGCCCGGGCAACTCGCAAGCGACCGCTGCGCTGATCAGCGCGCCACTGAACATGCCGTGGGCGATGCGATCCTTGAACATGGTCTTTGACGCGAACTCCTGGTCCAGATGCACCGGGTTGCGGTCGCCGGACATCTCGGCGAATAGCTGGATGTGGCGCTCTTCGACGGTCTTGGTGTATTCGGCTTTCTGGCCGACTTCAAGGGCTTCGTAGGGCGTATTGGTGACTTGAGACATGTTGCGGTCCTGTGACGTTATAGGGAAATAAGCGGCTTTGACCTGAGCGGTCATTCGCTGCGCCGGGGTCTTGGCCGTGCCAGCGCGTCCTCGAGCCAGGCGAGTAAATCACGAGTGACTTCCTCACGGTGGGTCTCATTGAAGACTTCATGCCGCGCCTGCGGATAGATCTTCAGCGTGACGGACTGATGATCGGTGCCGGTCAAGGCGTCTGCCAGATCCTTGAGACGCTTGCCTTCGCTCACCGGATCACATTCGCCGCCCATAATCAGGATCGGCAGGCTCTTGTCGATCTGCGAAAGGTTGGAGGTTTTGCTGATTTGCTGCAAGCCGCCGAGCATGTCCAGCCAGAACTGATTGGTGCAGCGAAACCCGCAGAGTGGATCCCTGACGTACTTGTCGACTTCCTCGGGATCGCGGCTGAGCCAGTCGAATGGCGTGCGAACCGGCTTGAACCTGTTGTTGAATGAGCCAAATGACAGGTATTCGATCAGCGCACTGCGCCCGGTAGCCCCTTGACGCCAGCGCTCCATGCGCGCCACCACGGCGGCGCTTCGATAAAGTGAAACCGGCTGGAAATTCGAACCGCTGAGCACCGCGCCCTGGACGCTGGCGCTGTGGTGCAGCAGATAGGCCTGGGCAATGTAGCTGCCCATGCTGTGGCCCAGCACGAAAACCGGCGCCCCGGGATGACGCTGGGTCGCGCAGGCCTGCAGGATCGCCAGGTCACCCACCACCTTGTTCCAGCCATCCTGGTCGGCGTAGTGGCCCAGGACGCCATTGGCTGCGGTGCGGCCATGGCCGCGCTGGTCGTGGGCATACAGGGCAAAGCCGGCTTCGGCCAGCGCTGCGCCCAGGCGCTCATAGCGCCCGCTGTGTTCGGCCATCCCGTGTGACAGCACCACCACCGCCCTGGGGCCTGTCATCGGCAGCCAGGCGTTGACGTACAGGCGATTGTGATCACTGGTGTCCAGCCAAAAGGCATCGTGTTTCATGGCGTTTCCTTACGTGGTATCGAATGACCTTGTAAAAAATTGTCTCGAATTAGCGCGCTGACACTCATCTAGAACCAGTGTATAGCTCTTGCCAGATGGCATGCCGTTCACCCACAAGATTCACGACGCTGATGACGATTTGCCTTCTGTGCGCCAACTGCTAACGTCCGGCAGCAACGGCATTCTCAGGTAAGAGGATAAAAACAACATGCAACCTGATTTCTGGAACGACAAACGCCCGGCCGGGGTTCTCCCCGATGTGGACCTTGCGGCATACAAATCTGTGGTGGAGGTCTTCGAGCTCAGTTGCAGGAAGTTCGCCGATCGCCCGGCCTACAGCAACATGGGCGTGACCCTCAGCTATGCCGAGCTTGAGCGCCAGTCGGCGGCGTTCGCCGGTTACCTGCAGCAGCGCACCGATCTCAAGCCCGGTGATCGCATCGCCGTGCAGATGCCCAACCTGATCCAGTACCCCATCGCCGTGTTCGGCGCCATGCGCGCCGGGTTGATCGTGGTCAACACCAACCCGCTGTACACCGCCCGCGAGATGCGTCACCAGTTCAAGGATTCCGGTGCCCGCGCGCTGGTGTACCTGAATGTGTTCGGCAAGAACGTCCAGGAAGTGCTGCCCGATACCGACATCCAGTACCTGATCGAAGTGAAGATGGGCGACATGCAGTCCCCGGCCAAGGGCTGGCTGGTCAACACGGTCGTGGAAAAGGTCAAGAAACTCGTCCCGGAATATCACCTGCCCCAGGCAGTGCCGTTCAAGAGCGTTCTCAAGCAGGGGCGCGGCGTGCAGTTGCAGCCGGTGGCGCTGGATCTGGAAGACATCGCGGTGCTGCAATACACCGGCGGCACCACCGGCTCGCCCAAGGGCGCGATGCTGACCCACGGCAACCTGGTGGCGAACATGCAGCAGGTTTACGCCTGTATGTTGCAGCACGGGCCGGACGGCAGTCCGATCTTCAAGCAGGGCGGCGAGATCATGGTCGCGCCGCTGCCGATGTATCACATCTACGCTTTCACCTGTAACTGCATGTGCATGATGGTCAGCGGCAACCACAACCTGCTCATCACCAACCCTCGGGACATCGGCGGCTTCATCAAGGAGCTGAAGAAGTGGAAGTTCTCGGCCATGGTCGGGCTCAACACCCTGTTCGTGGCGCTGATGGATCACCCGGAGTTCAAGAGCCTGGACTTCTCCAGCCTGCGCCTGACCAACTCGGGTGGCACGGCGCTGGTCAAATCCACCGCCGAGCGCTGGCTCAAGCTGACTGGCTGTCCCATTGTCGAGGGCTACGGCCTTACTGAAACCGCGCCGGTGGCGACGGCCAATCCCTATGGTGACAAGTCGAAACTGGGCACCGTCGGCATGCCGGTACCGGGGACCACGGCCAAGGTCATCAGTGACGACGGCGCGGAATTGCCCCTGGGCGAGCGGGGCGAACTGTGTCTGAAAGGGCCGCAGATCATGCTCGGCTACTGGCATCGCCCGGAGGCCACCGCTGAAGTGCTGGACAGTGAAGGCTGGCTCAAGACCGGTGATATCGCCGTGATCGACCCGGACGGTTTCATCCGTATCGTCGACCGCAAGAAGGACATGATCATCGTCTCCGGCTTCAACGTGTACCCCAACGAGGTGGAAGACGTGGTGTCGCGCCATCCGAAGGTCGCTAACTGCGCGGTGATCGGCGTGCCGGACGAGCGTTCCGGTGAAGCGGTCAAGCTGTTCGTCGTGCCTCGGGAGGCCAGCCTCACCGTTGAAGAGCTCAAGGCGTACTGCAAGGAGAACTTCACCGGCTACAAGATTCCCAAGCAGATCGTGTTGCGAGAGTCGTTGCCCATGACGCCGGTGGGCAAGATCCTGAGGCGAGAGCTACGCGATATCGCCTGAGCCAGCTATATAAAGAAGCGGCGTGTTGAAAAACACGCCGTTTTTGTTTCAGGCAACGGATGATTGTAGGAGCGCGCTTGCCCGCGATGGCGGTGTGTCTGATATCGCATCATCAGCCGACAGGACGCCGTCGCGGGCAAGCGCGCTCCTACAGGATTTGTGGAATTCTGGTGATTAGGTTCATTGCTCTAAACGTGACTTAAACACATTCAAGAGTCATGTTTATGACTGTAGGGGCCACTATTGGCTCTAGTCGGCCTCAGACAAAGCTGCTACGCTCGGCCCGCTTTTTGTTCAGTCGATAAGCAAAAAGCAGTTGCTACGAATTCCAAACACAAGAAATCATCGCACAAAGCGGTGTGTAGAAACGTCGTCGCTGAGGAGTCGGCTTCCATGATAGAAAACTTCTGGAAGGATAAATATCCGTCTGGTATCGCTGCCGATATCGACCCGGACGAATATCCAAACGTTCAGGCGGTATTGAAACAGTCCTGCGAGCGTTTCGCCAACAAACCTGCGTTCAGCAACCTGGGCAAGACACTCACCTATGGTGAAATGTACGAGTTGTCCGGGGCGTTTGCCGCTTACTTGCAGCAGCACACCGACCTGCAGCCGGGCGACCGCATCGCCGTGCAGTTGCCCAACGTGCTGCAATACCCGATTGCCGTGTTCGGTGCCATTCGCGCCGGTCTGATCGTGGTCAACACCAACCCGCTGTACACCGCGCGGGAAATGGAACACCAGTTCAATGACTCCGGTGCCAAGGCGCTGGTGTGCCTGGCGAACATGGCGCACCTGGCCGAGAAGGTCGTGCCTAAAACCGGCGTCAAGCACGTCATCGTCACCGAAGTCGCGGACCTGTTGCCGCCGCTCAAGCGCCTGCTGGTCAACAGTGTCATCAAGTACGTGAAGAAGATGGTGCCGCCGTTTCATCTGCCGCGAGCCGTCAAGTTCAACGACGTGCTGGCCATGGGGCAGGGCAAGGCCGTGCAGGATGTCTCGCCGAAAAGCAGCGACGTTGCCGTGCTGCAATACACCGGCGGCACCACGGGCGTTGCCAAGGGCGCGATGCTGACCCACCGGAACCTGATCGCCAACATGCTGCAATGCAAGGCGTTGATGGGCTCCAACCTCAATGAAGGCTGCGAGATCCTCATCACCCCGCTGCCGCTGTACCACATCTACGCGTTCACCTTTCACTGCATGTCGATGATGCTGATCGGCAACCACAACATCCTGATCAGCAACCCGCGCGACCTGTCGGCGATGGTCAAGGAGTTGTCGAAGTGGAAGTTCAGCGGCTTCGTCGGCCTCAATACGCTGTTCGTGGCGCTGTGCAACAACGCCGATTTCCGCAACCTGGATTTCTCGGCGCTGAAGGTCACCCTGTCCGGCGGCATGGCGCTGCAACAGGCCGCTGCCGAGCGCTGGAAGGAAGTCACCGGCTGTTCGATCTGTGAAGGTTACGGCATGACCGAAACCAGCCCGGTGGCCACGGTCAACCCGATCCAGAAGATCCAGATGGGCACCATCGGCATTCCCGTGCCCTCGACCCTGTGCAAGACCGTCAATGACGCCGGCGAAGAACTGCCGCTGGGCGAAGTGGGCGAGCTGTGCGTCAAGGGCCCGCAAGTGATGAAAGGCTACTGGCAGCGCCAGGAAGCCACCGACGAAATGCTCGACGCCGAAGGCTGGCTCAAGACCGGCGATATCGCGGTGATCCAGCCCGATGGCTACATGCGCATCGTCGACCGCAAGAAGGACATGATTCTGGTGTCCGGCTTCAACGTCTACCCCAATGAACTGGAAGACGTACTCGCGACCCTGCCGGGCGTGCTGCAATGCGCAGCCATCGGCGTGCCGGATGAAAAATCGGGCGAGGCGATCAAGATCTTCGTGGTGGTCAAGCCGGGCGCGACCCTGACCAAGGAACAGGTGATGGAGCACATGCGCGCCAACGTCACCGCCTACAAGGTGCCACGCAGCGTGGAATTCCGCGATGCATTGCCGACCACCAACGTCGGCAAGATCCTGCGCCGCGAGTTGCGTGATGAAGAGCTGAAGAAGCTGGCGCTGAAAAAACCGGCTTGATTCATCGCAACACCGACAGACCCCGCCTTCGTGCGGGGTTTGTTGTTTAGAACCCGACACGGTCCTGTAGGAGTGAGCTTGCTCGCGAGGCGGAGTGTCAGGTGCACCGCCATCGCGAGCAAGCTCACTCCTACAGGATTCATGGCGTGACCAATGCGATGTGTATTCCGCGCAATTGTAGGAGCGCGCTTGCCCGCGACGGCGGTGTATCAGTCGGCAAATATGTATCAGGCATACCGTCATCGCGGGCAAGCGCGCTCCTACAATGTGTCGTCCGCGAGCAAATCTGCGACAATCCGCGCCCTGAATTCAGACAGAAAAGACTTCGCGCCCTGATGACCGACGAATCGACCTCCATCGACCAACTGTTCAAGAACCTCGACCACGCGATGACCAGTGACCGTCATCGCCTGCGTCGCCAGTTGCACGAACTGCGCAAGAAGCCCGACGAGGCGAAGCTTGCGCAGTGGGTCGAGCGTGTCCAGGCGTCGTGCGCGCAAGTGGTCAGCCGTCAGCAGAGCGTGCCGGCGATCCGCTATGACGACAACTTGCCCATCGCCGCCAAGCGCGACGAGATCAAGGCTGCGCTGCTCAAGCACCAGGTGCTGATCATCGCCGGCGAAACCGGCTCGGGCAAAACCACCCAGTTGCCGAAGATCTGCCTGGAAATCGGCCGCGGCCAGCATGGCCTGATCGGCCACACCCAGCCTCGGCGGATCGCCGCGCGCAGTGTCGCCAGCCGTGTCGCCGAAGAGATCGGCACGCCGCTGGGTGCGCTGGTCGGCTATCAGGTGCGGTTCGAGGACCAGAGCGACAGCAACACCCTGATCAAGCTGATGACCGACGGCATCCTGCTGGCCGAAACCCAGCACGACCGTTTCCTGGAACGCTACGACACGATCATCGTCGATGAAGCCCACGAACGCAGCCTGAACATCGACTTCCTGCTGGGCTTCCTGAAGACCTTGCTGCCTCGCCGCCCGGACCTGAAAGTCATCATCACCTCGGCGACCATCGACCTGGAGCGCTTCTCGGAACACTTCGACAAGGCGCCGATCATCGAAGTCTCGGGCCGGACCTTCCCGGTGGAAACCTGGTATCGCCCGATGACCGCCGAGCAGGACGAAGAGGGCAACAGCGTCGAGGAAGACCTGACCGTCGATCAGGCGATCCTCGCCACACTGGACGAGCTGGCCGCGCTCGAACGCAGCGAGCGCAAGTCGCCGGGTGACGTGCTGGTGTTCCTGCCGGGCGAGCGGGAAATTCGCGATGCCGCCGAGGTGCTGCGCAAGGCCCAGCTCAAACACACTGAAATCCTGCCGTTGTATGCGCGACTGACTCCGGCTGAGCAGCAGAAGATTTTCCAGTCCCATCCCGGGCGCCGTGTGGTGCTGGCGACCAACGTTGCCGAAACCTCGCTGACCGTGCCGGGCATCCGCTACGTGATCGACACCGGCACCGCGCGCATCAGCCGCTACAGCTACCGGGCCAAGGTTCAGCGCCTGCCCATCGAGGCGATTTCCCAGGCCAGCGCCAACCAGCGCAAGGGCCGTTGCGGCCGGGTCGAGCCAGGGCTGTGCGTGCGGCTGTACAGCGAAGAGGATTTCCTCTCGCGCCCTGAATTCACCGACCCTGAGATCCTGCGCACCAACCTTGCGGCGGTCATCCTGCAGATGCTGCACCTGCGCCTGGGCCAGATCAACGATTTTCCGTTCATCGAGCCGCCAGATGGCAAGGCCATCAGCGACGGTTTCAATCTGTTGCAGGAACTGTCGGCGGTCTCCCGCGAGAACCAGTTGACGCCTCTGGGCCGTCAACTGGCGCGCCTGCCGGTAGACCCGCGCATGGGCCGCATGCTGCTGGAAGCTGCGAAACAGGGCAGTCTGCAGGAAGTGCTGATCGTCGCCAGCGCCATGTCGATCCAGGACCCGCGCGAGCGTCCGCCGGAGCGTCAGCAGGCCGCCGACCAGGCCCACGCGCAATGGAAGGACCAGGATTCGGACTTCGCCGGGCTGGTCAATCTCTGGCGTGGCTTCGAGGAACAGCGCCAGGCTTTGACCGCAAGCCCGCTGCGCAACTGGTGCCGGCGCAACTTCCTCAACTACCTGCGTCTGCGCGAATGGCGTGATTCCCATCGCCAGCTCAGCCTGATCTGTCGTGAGCTGCAATTGACAGTCAACAAGGAACCGGCTGACTTCGCCAAATTCCACAAGGCGGTGCTTTCGGGCTTGCTGAGCCAGATCGGCCAGAAAACCGAAGAAGGCGATTACCTCGGTGCCCGTCAGCGCCGCTTCTGGGTGCACCCGTCTTCTGGGCTGGGCAGAAAACGCCCGCAATGGATCATGGCCGCCGAGCTTGTGGAAACCACCAAGCTGTACGCGCGAATGGTGGCCAAGATCGAGCCGGACTGGATCGAGCCCCTGGCGAGCCATCTGCTCAAGAAGAATCACTTCGAACCGCACTGGGAGAAGAAGCGCGGCCAGGTCGTGGCCTTCGAGCAGATCACCTTGTTTGGCCTGATCGTGGTCGGGCGCCGGCCTGTGCACTTCGGGCCGATCGATCCGGTGGTGTCCCGCGAGTTCTTCATTCGCGAAGGCCTGGTGCGCGGCGAGATCCAGTCCAAAGCCAAGTGCCTGAGCGCCAACACCAAGCTGTTGGAACAGCTCGACGAACTGGAAGCCAAGGCCCGCCGCCGCGACATTCTGGCGGATGAGGAAACCCTGTTCGCCTTCTACGACGAGCGCCTGCCGGCCGAGATCCACCAGACCGCGACGTTCGATGCCTGGTACCGGATGGAGAGCCAGAAAAATCCGCAACTGCTCATCATGCGCGAAGAGGACGTGCTGGCCCGCGAAGCCAGTGAAGTCACCGCCAACCTGTACCCGGACACCCTGCGCCTGGGCGATTTGACCCTGCCACTGAGCTACCACTTCGAGCCCAACCATCCACGTGATGGCGTGACCCTGCGCGTACCGGCGCCGCTGTTGTTGTCGCTGCCGGCCGAGCGACTGGAGTGGCTGGTGCCGGGCTTGCTGGAAACCAAGTGCGTGGCGCTGGTGCGCAACCTGCCCAAGGCGCTGCGCAAGAACTTCGTGCCGGTGCCGGATTTCGTCAAGGCGGCGCTGCAACGCATGGTCTTCGCCGAGGGCTCGCTGCCCCAGGCGCTGGGCCGTGAACTGCTGCGCATGACCGGCGCCCGCGTGCCGGACGAGGCTTGGACCGAAGCCGCCCAGCAGGTGGAAAGCCACCTGAAGATGAACCTGGAAGTGGTCGACGCCAACGGCAAGTTCCTCGGCGAAGGCCGCGATCTGGACGAGCTGACCGCACGCTTCGCCGAAGCCGGGCAGGCCGCGCTGGCCGTGCCGCAAACGGCGAAAAGCCAGCAGCCGGTAGAGGCCAAGGGCTTCGCGGCGGTGGCAGAGAAGACCCAGCAGAAGATTGCCGGGCTTTCCATGACGGTCTACCCGGCGCTGGTGGAAGAGGGCGGCGCGGTCAAGGAAGGGCGTTTCTCGACGGCGGCCGAAGCCGAGTACCAACACCGCCGCGCCTTGCAGCGCCTGTTGCTGCAACAGCTGGCCGAGCCTGCGAAGTTTTTGCGCAGCAAGCTGCCCGGGCAGACTGAGCTGGCGCTGTTGTACCGCGACATGGGCCGGGTCGATGCCTTGATCGAAGATATTCTGCTGGCAAGCCTCGATACCTGCATTCTCGAAGGCGAAGCCACCTTGCCACGCGATGGCGCGGGGCTGATGTCGCTGGCCGAACGCAAGCGCGCCAGCCTCACCGAACACGCCGAGCGCCTGGCGCGGCTGACGCTGGAGATTCTCAAGCTCTGGCATGGCCTGCAAAAGCGCTTCAAGGGCAAGATCGACCTGGCCCAGGCGGTGGCCTTGAACGACATCAAGGCGCAGCTCGGCAAGCTGGTGTACCCAGGTTTCGTGCGCGAGACCCCGGCGCAGTGGCTCAAGGAGCTGCCGCGTTATCTGAAGGCCATTGAGCTGCGCCTTGAGAAACTCGGCTCGCAGGTGCAGAAGGACCGGGTGTGGAGCATCGAGCTGGGCAACCTCTGGGCGCAATACCAGACCCGCGCCGACAAACACGCCCAGGAAGGCAAGCGCGACCCGGAACTGGCGGTCTACCGCTGGTGGCTGGAGGAATACCGCGTGTCACTGTTCGGCCAGCAACTGGGGACCAAGGTGCCGATTTCGGACAAGCGCTTGAGCAAGCAGTGGAGCGCGGTGGAGGGCTGAGGTGCACCGCCGGCCTGTAGGAGCGCGCTTGCCCGCGAGGCGGTGTGTCAGGCGCCCAATGTGTGGCAGACCTGGCGCAATCGCGGGCAAGCGCGCTCCTACGGGGATCGTGCATGCCTAGCGCCAAATCCCGGCCGTTATGGCAAACTTCACGGCTAAAACCTCAAGTGTTACTAATAGCAATCCTCCGTATAACGGGGGATTTTACCGTTGCATTGGTACTGTCGTTCCAGAAATGGCCAGCACCATGCTTGCGCAGGCGCTTTGTCTGCTGCCATCCAAAAAGAGAGGAACGACCGTGTACGACGTCGTGATCAGTGGCACCGGGCTCTATACCCCCTCCAACAGCATTTCCAATGAAGAGCTGGTTCATTCCTTCAACACCTACGTCGCGCAATTCAACGCCGACAACGCCGCCGCCATCGAGGCGGGCCAGGTGCAGGCGCTGACCGAATCCAGCGCGGCCTTCATCGAGAAAGCCAGTGGCATCAAGAGCCGTTTCGTCATGGACAAGGACGGCATTCTCGATCCGCAGCGCATGAAGCCACGCCTGCCCGAGCGCTCCAACGACGAATGGTCGATCCTCTGCCAGATGGGCACAGCGGCCGCCGAACAGGCCTTGCAGCGCGCCGGCAAGACTGCCGCCGATATCGACGGCGTGATCGTCGCGTGCTCCAACCTGCAACGCGCCTACCCTGCGATTTCCATCGAAATCCAGGCGGCATTGGGTGTGCAGGGGTTCGGTTTTGACATGAACGTTGCCTGCTCCTCGGCCACTTTCGGCATCCAGACCGCCTGCAACAGCATCAAGCTAGGCCAGGCGCGGGCACTGCTGGTCATCAGCCCCGAGATCTGCTCGGCTCACCTGAACTTCCGTGACCGCGACAGCCACTTCATCTTCGGTGACGCCGCCACGGCCGTAGTGGTCGAGCGCGCAGACCTTGCGACCTCAGCCGAACAGTTCGACATCGTCAGCACCAAGCTGCTGACCACCTTCTCCAACAACATTCGCAACAACTTCGGCTTCCTCAACCGCACCGCCGAAGAAGGCGAAGGCAAGGCGGACAAGCTGTTCGTGCAGGAAGGCCGCAAGGTGTTCCGTGATGTCTGCCCGATGGTCGCCGAGCTTGTGGGCGCGCATCTTGAAGAAAACAACCTGAACGTCAGCGACGTGAAACGCTTCTGGCTGCACCAGGCCAACCTGAGCATGAACCACCTGATCGTCAAGAAACTGCTGGGCCGCGACGCCACGGTCGAAGAAGCGCCGGTGATCCTCGACACCTACGCCAACACAAGCTCAGCGGGCTCGGTCATCGCCTTCCACAAATACCAGGCCGACCTGCCGAGCGGCGCACTGGGCGTGCTCAGCTCGTTTGGTGCGGGGTATTCGATCGGCAGCGTGATCTTGCGCAAGAAGTAGCAGATATCCACGACCCTGTAGGAGCGCGCTTGCCCGCGATGGCGTCGGGTCAGGCGCATCCCGGGTGATTGACCCGACGCCATCGCGGGCAAGCGCGCTCCTACGTGCAAACAAAAACAGCCCGGAACTGACCTGTCGAAACGGATGATGGGGATCCGACAGGGCAATACCAGGCTGTGAGATTCAGCTCCAACCCCGAGGGAGCACCCGGGGTTGGAGGTGTGTTGCGTGTAGCTTGCCGCTTGAAGCCCGCGGCGGGTGTTCTTAGAACTTGGCAATCACATCCAGTTGCAGGGTGTTGGCATCCTGGTCACGCGCAGCACCTGCGAACGCGAAGTCTGCCTTGGTCAGGAAGTACGTGGCGCCCAGGGTGAAGTTCTTGTCAACATCGTAGGAAACGCTCAGCTTGTGACCGCGCGAACCGGTGGTGCCGTTGGCGAAGTCCGAGTCGGTGAAGGCGCCAACCACTGCGTTACGCTGAGTATCGCGATAGTTGTAGTCCAGGCCGAAACCGAACACCTTGGTCTTCACGCCAGCCAGCCATGCAGTGTCCTGGTCGCTGTCGGTGGCGCTGTTGACCACGTACTGGCCGTACAGACCCACTGGAACGACTAGGCCGGTCAGGTCGAGTTGACCGAAGCCTTCATACAGACGGAAGTCGTTGGTGTTGTTGCCGTTGATGCCCAAGCCACAGAACGTGGTGCTGGTGCTGGCCGCAGCCGGGTTGCAGTCGTTGGAGTGCTGGTACTGGTAAACGGAACCGCCCAGGGTCATCTTGACGTTGTCGGTGACCGCGATACGTGTACCCAGCTGACCGGCGTTCAGACGCAGGTCGTTCTTGAACTGCGTGCCGTCGCCGCTGATGTTGTCCTTGAGGGTGTAGGTACCGGCACTACCGAACAGCTCGAAGCCCTTGGTGACTGGCACGCTGTAAGTGGCTGCCAGACCTTCCGGGTTGATGTCGCTATCCCAGATCACGTCGCCTTCGCTGACCCATGGCTGGGCCATCTTGCCGCCGATCACGTGCAGGTTCTGGATGGCAGTCGGGTGGTAGTCGATATAGCCCTGATCCAGCCACAGGTCTTTCTTGGTGAAGTAATCGTTCTGGTCAACGTTGGTGGAGTTGGCCTTGTTGTCGCCGCCAGTGGCGATACGAATACCAGTGCTGACTTGTGGGTTGATGTCGGTGTAGGCGCCCAGACGAACACGGATACGCTGACGGTTCTTGTCCTGGCTGTTGTTTTGATCGTCGATCTTGACGGTCTCTTGGCGGACACGTACGTCACCCTTGAACTGGGTCTTGGCAGCCCATGCCACTTTCTGCTCGAAAGCCGACAGGTCGGAAGACTTGGCGGTGGCGGCGGCGATCTGGTCGGCTTGTGCCTTTTGTGCTTGAGCTTGAGCCTGCTGATCCTTGGCAAGTTCGGTTTGCAGTTCGCTGTACTGAGCCTGCGAAATCGAACCGTTGGCCTTGAGCATGTCGAGCAGTTTCGCGTCGACTGCGGCGCTGGCCGGAACACTCAGGGCCAGCAGCATACCGCCACACAGGGCTGCCGCAGTTTTCGTGGAAGCAAGACGCATATCAATCTCCGTAGATGAGAAGGGATGACAAAGGCCATCCAGGGAACAACCGACCCGGAGTGGGCGGAAAAAAGTCAGGTTTTAAGAACCGGGGGCTCTAAAAACAGGCGCCAGTATTGCGACGGATTATTACGAAACGATGGCTATGTGATGGCATGTCGATGACATGTGAAAATTTCGTGGAACCCGCGAGCTAGAGCGCTGTCATCGCAAATTTCATGTGCAATGGGTTTCAATAAGTGATAATGCGCAAACGTTGGCGCGGTTCTGGAGGGGGCGATGTCGTTACACCGTTTGGACAGGCTGTCGGATCTGGCACCCTGGGAGTGGGATGCGCTGATCCCCGGCGATTCACCGTTCCTGCGCCACGGTTTTCTCAGTTCGCTGGAAGACAGCGGCAGCCTGGGGCCGCGTTCGGGCTGGCGTGCCGAGCATCTTCTACATTACGAAGATGAACGCCTGATTGCCGCGATGCCGACCTATCGCAAGTGGCATTCCTATGGCGAGTATGTGTTCGACCACGCGTGGGCCGACGCCTGTCGCCGGGCAGGGATCACCTACTATCCCAAGCTGCTGGTGGCCGTGCCGTTCAGTCCGGTCAGCGGGCCGAGGTTGCTGGCAAAAACGCCTGAGGACGGGCGCGAACTGCTGGCCTGCCTGCCCGGTTATGCCCAGGCCGAGGAGCTGTCCAGCGTTCACGTCAACTTCAACGACCCGGTGATCGATACGATGCTTGCCGGCCAGCCGGACTGGCTGCAGCGCATCGGCTGTCAGTACCACTGGCAGAACCGCGGCTATCGCGACTTTCAGGATTTTCTCGACGCCTTGAGTTCACGCAAGCGCAAACAGATGCGCAAGGAACGTGAACAGGTGGCGGGGCAGGGGTTTGATTTCCAGTGGCTGGAAGGGCATGAGCTGAGCGAGGCCCATTGGGATTTTGTCTATGCCTGCTATTCCAATACCTACGAAGTCCGTAGGCAGGCGCCTTATTTGACGAGGGAATTCTTCAGCCTGCTGGCTGAACGCATGCCCCGGGCGATTCGTGTGGTGCTGGCCAGGCAAGGTGGACGACCGGTGGCGATGGCGTTCAGCCTGATCGGTGGCGACAGTTTCTACGGGCGCTACTGGGGCTGCCTGGCCGAATTCGACCGGCTGCATTTCGAGACGTGTTTCTACCAGGGCATGGACTACGCCATCGCCAACGGCTTCAAGCGATTCGATGCTGGCGCCCAGGGCGAGCACAAGTTGATTCGCGGGTTCGAACCGGTGATTACCCACTCATGGCACTACCTGGCCCACCCCGGATTGCGCGAAGCGGTGGCCGGGTTTCTGGAGCAGGAGAGGGCGGGGATTCTGGCGTACGCCGAGGAAGCGCGATTGGCCTTGCCGTATCGGCAGGCCTGACCGACGCCCCCGCCCGTAGGAGCGCGCTTGCCCGCGAACGCGGTGTGCCAGACACGCGAATATCGACTGACACACCGTCCTCGCGGGCAAGCGCGCTCCTACAACGATTGCGGGGCCAGGGGGAAGTCCTCCACCCCCACAAACCCACCCGTCTGATGCGCCCACAACCGCGCATACAGCCCTTTGTTCGCCAGCAGTTCAGCGTGGGTGCCGCTCTCGGCGATGCGGCCGTTCTCCAGCACGATCAGCCGGTCCATCCGGGCAATTGTCGAGAGACGGTGGGCAATGGCGATGACGGTCTTGCCCTGCATCAGGGTCTCCAGGCTTTCCTGAATGGCGGCTTCCACTTCCGAGTCCAGCGCCGAGGTCGCTTCGTCCATGATCAGGATCGGCGCGTCCTTGAGCAGCACGCGAGTGATCGCGATGCGCTGACGTTGCCCGCCTGAAAGTTTCACCCCGCGTTCGCCCACATGGGCGTCGAGCCCGGTGCGGCCTTCGGAATCGGACAACAGCGGAATGAACTCGTCGGCCCGGGCCTTGCGCATCGCTTCCCACAACTCTGCATCGGTGGCGTTGGGCTTGCCGTACTGCAGGTTGTCGCGGATCGAGCGGTGCAGCAGCGACGTATCCTGAGTGATCATGCCGATGTGCGAGCGCAGGCTTTCCTGAGCGACGTGGGAGATGTCCTGATCGTCGATCAGAATTCGCCCGCCCTGCACGTCATACAAGCGCAGCAGCAGGTTCACCAACGTCGATTTGCCTGCCCCGGACGGTCCGATCAGGCCGATCTTCTCCCCAGGCTTGATGTCCAGGTTCAGGTCATGGATCACACCCTTGCCTTTACCGTACTGGAACTTCAGGTGTTCGAAGCGCACTTCGCCGCGGCTGACGTTCAGTTTCGGCGCGGCCTCGCGATCGGTGACGCCGACCGGCTGGGAAATGCTCTGCAGGCCGTCCTGCACCATGCCGATGTTCTCGAAGATGCCGTTGACCACCCACATGATCCAGCCGGACATGTTGACGATGCGGATCACCAGGCCCGTGGCCAGCGCAATCGCACCCACCGAGATCATCGACTGGGTCCACAGCCACAGCGCAAGGCCGGTGGTCCAGACGATCAGGATGCCGTTGAGGGTGGTGATCACCGTGTCCATTTCGGTAATGACGCGGCCCGCCAGCTGGGTCTTTTCGGTTTGTTCGCTGATCGCTTCCCGTGCGTATTGCTGCTCGGAGCTGGTGTGGGCGAACAGCTTGAGGGTAGTGATGTTGGTGTAGCCATCGACGATTCGCCCCATCAGTTTGGAGCGGGCGTCGGAGGACACCACCGAACGGGCCTTGACCCGTGGCACGAAGTACCACAGCGCGATCACGAACCCGGCGATCCAGCTCAGCAGCGGGATCATCAGCCGCCAGTCGGCCTCGGCAAACAGCACCAGTGCGCCAATCGAGTAGATCAGCACGTGCCACATGGCATCGACCGTCTGCACGGCGGAGTCGCGCAAGGCGTTACCGGTTTGCACGATGCGCTGGGCGATGCGGCCGGCGAAGTCGTTCTGGAAGAAATTGACGCTCTGCTTGAGCACGTAACTGTGGTTCTGCCAGTTGATCATGCTGGTCATGCCGGGGCTGATGGTCTGATGCACTAGCAGGTCGTGCAGGCCGACGAAGATCGGCCGCAGGATCAGCGCGACGATGACCATCCACGCCAGCTCGAAAGCGTGGTCGCTGAAGAAGTTCGGGTTGGGCGCACCCTGGGCCAGGTCGATGATGCGGCTCAGGTAGCTGAACAGTGACACCTCGATCAGCGCACCGATCAGGCCCACCACCAGCAAGGCCAGGAAGCTTGGCCATACCTGTTTGAGGTAATACACGTAGAACGCGACGACCTGGTTGGGGGGCGCGGCGGTCGGGGCGTCGCGGAAGATGTCGATCAGCTTTTCAAAACGACGATAGAGCATTGGCTATGACGCCCACGCTTGAGCGGGCTCTCCATTCTGAGGGGCGGGTCGGGCAGTGCTTTTTTTCAATCGCATGGGTTCTGACCGCATGAAATCACGAATGCTCGGACTCTTTCCCGTGACTGTGTCCCAGAAATGCAAAAGCCGGGCAGGGCGCCCGGCTTTTGCGCACTCAGGTAGCTTAGTTCACGCGCTTGGCCGACTTGATCATGATCGGGTCCAGCGGCACGTTTTGCATGCCTTGCTTGTTGCCAGTCTGCACGTTGACGATCTGGTCGACCACGTCCATGCCCTTGACCACCTTGCCGAACACCGCGTAGCCGTAGTCGCGGGCGCCGTGGTCGAGCATGGCGTTGTCGACCACGTTGATGAAGAACTGGCTGGTGGCCGAGTTCACGTCCGAGGTGCGGGCCATGGCGATGGTGCCGCGTACGTTATGCAGGCCGTTGTCGGCTTCGTTCTTGATCGGATCGTTGGTCGGCTTCTGCACCATCTGCGCGGTGAAACCGCCGCCCTGGACCATGAAGCCCGGGATCACACGGTGGAAAATGGTGTTGGAGTAGAAGTTGCTGTCCACGTACTTGAGGAAGTTGGCAGTGCTGACCGGCGCCTTGTCCTGGTTCAGCTCGATCTCGACCTGGCCGAAGCTGGTGTCCAGCACGACGTGTGGCGCGGGAGCGGCCATCAGGTTGGAAGCGAACAGCACGGCGGCGGCAGAGAGGGCGATTTTTTTCAGCATGGGGCACAAGTCCTGATTGATTGTTCGACTGCAAACAGTTGGCAAGGGAAGCACGTTTGCGCAGGTTTGGACAGAGGCAGGTGGCGCGATCCCACGTAGCAGCACGGCTTGCCGGCGGGAGCGTCCTGCCATGCAATACATCATTGACTGACACACCGCCCCGCCGGCAAGCCGTGCTGCTACGCGTGGGCGACCTCCTGCTCTTCAATGAATTCCAGTAGCAATTGATTGAACACTTTTGGCTGGTCCAGTGGCGTTGCATGCCGTGAATCTTCGATCACCATCAGTTTCGCGCCAGGAATTAAATCGGTGTAGGCCTGTTTCAAAGCCACCGGTGTGTAGTCCCGATCCGCCGTGACGATCAGCGTCGGGCAACTGATTCGCGATAACTTCTCCTGCACACCCCACCCGACAATCGCGCTGAAACTGGCGAGATAGGCGCGTTTCTCGTTCTGCGCCCAGCGTTTGGCGATCTTGTGCCGCAGGTCGGTTTGTTCGGGCTTGGGAAACAGGTTCTTGCCCAGCCCCTTGCCAATGGTTTCCATGGGAAGCAGCCGTGCCAGCAACCAGCGTTTGGCGAACTGTTTGAAGTCGTCCAGGCGTTTGATCTTCACCTCAGGGGCGCTGTTGACGATGGTCAGGCTCTTGAGCAATTGCGGCTGATCGACTGCCAGTTGAAAGCCGATCATTCCGCCCATGGAAAGCCCCACCAGGTGCACCGGGCCCAGGTGCAGGTGATCGATCAGGGCTTCGATGTCGGCGCTGAAACCGGGGATGCTGTAGCGCTCGCGGGGTTTGTCGGAGCGCCCGTGGCCGCGCACGTCAACGGCAATCACCCGATGATGCGCGGCCAGGGCCGGGATCTGGTATTCCCAGTCCTGGCAGCTCGAGCCCAGGCCGTGGACCAGCAGCACCGGGCTGCCGTGGCCATATTCTTCGTAGTGCAGGGAGCAGCCGTCGTGTTCGAACCAGGGCATGGGTTACGTCCGTGTGTGTCAGTGTCACACCGCCTGCTGCGGCGCCGCGAAGGGCGCATCCAGCGGCGCGGTGTCGAAGGTCTGGATCAGCTCGATGAGGATCTGCGTTGCAGGCCCCAGCGGCTTGTCCTTGCTGGAATAAAGATAGAAGGTCGGGCTGCGGCTGCCACCTTTGTCCAGCGGCAGAATTTTCAGCACGCCTTCGCGCAGTTCTCGCTCGATCATGTGCCGCGGCAGCCAGGCGAAGCCCAGCCCGCTGCTGACGAAGGTCGCGGCGGTGGCAAGGCTGCCCACGGTCCAGCGCTGTTCGGCACCCAGCCAGCCCACGTCGCGGGGTTGATTGCGGCCGGAGTCGCGGATCACCACCTGCAGTTGGCTTTCCAGGTCCTGGAAGGTCAAATCACGCTGCACCAGATGCAAAGGGTGCTCGGGATGAGCCACGGCGACGAACTCGACGCTGCTCATTTCGGCACCCAGATAGCCTGGAATAGTGAAGCCGCTGATCGCCAGATCGGCCACGCCTTCAAGCAACGCTTCCTCGACGCCTGACAGCACCTCCTCGCGCAGCCGCACCCGGCAGCCACGGCTCTGCGGCATGAAGGCGGTCAGTGCGCGCACTAACCGTGCATTGGGGTAGGCGGCGTCGACCACCAGTCGCACTTCGGCCTCCCAGCCCTGTTCCATGTGGTGGGCGAGGTCTTCGAGCTGGCTGGCGTTCTTCACCAGTTGCCGTGAGCGACGCAGCAGTACTTCACCGGCCTCGGTCAGCACCGCCTTGCGCCCGTCGATGCGCAGCAGGGGCACGCCGAGCTGGTCCTGCATCCGAGCTACCGTGTAGCTCACCGAAGACTGGGACCGGTGCAGCGCCTCGGCCGCCTGGGCAAAGCCGCCATGATCGACAACGGCCTGCAGGGTGCGCCATTGATCAAGGGTTACGCGGGGCGCTTTCATGTGTGGATCCTTCTGTCCTAAGCTGGCAGCCTCATAATTGGAGACTGCCGCATGAAAAGATTCTGTTGTGTGCTGCTGACGATGTTGCCCCTGAGCGCCTTTGCCTACCCGATCGATGTGGAAAAACACCTCAACGGCATGCAGATCGACTACAACAGCCACGACACGGCCTACGACATCGGCAACATCACGATTAACAACTACGGCGACGTGCCTGCCAAGTGCACTGCGGTGTTCAACAACGGGCCCGAAGCCCCTCGCACGCGCAGGGTGCAGATCGCGGCAAAGAGCAGCAGCAACGTCACGGTCAAATTCAGCCGCGAGATCATCAAGCTGCGGGTCAAGCTCAGTTGCGAGCCGCAGTAGACGTCAGCGTCATGGCGAGAGAGTAAATCGCTCTCGCTGTTAAAACAAATTAATAGATATTTAGTAGCAGTTTTTTGCGCTTTTTAATCGAATTGTTGCTCGTTACTCTGGCCTCCATCGAATCCACACCATCATTCGCCAGAGGCCAAACCCATGTCCCGCGTACTCGTCATCGAAAGCAGCGCCCGTCAGCAAGACTCGGTATCCCGTCAGTTGACCCAGCAGTTCATCAGCCAATGGCGCGGCGCGCACCCGGCCGACGAGATCACCGTGCGTGATCTGGCGGTGAAACAGGTTCCGCACCTGGACAGCGAGCTGCTGGGTGGCTGGATGAAGCCGCAGGATCAGCGCAGCACCGTTGAACAGGCTGCGCTGGAGCGCTCCAACGAGCTGACCGACGAACTGGTGGCCGCCGACGTGGTGGTGCTGGCAGCGCCGATGTACAACTTCGCGATTCCGAGCACGCTCAAGTCCTGGTTCGACCACGTGCTGCGCGCCGGTGTGACCTTCAAGTACGGCGACACCGGCCCCCAGGGCCTGCTGACCGGCAAGCGCGCCTACGTGCTGACCGCTCGCGGCGGTATCTACGCCGGCAGTTCGCTGGACCATCAGGAACCCTACCTGCGTCAGGTGCTGGGCTTTGTCGGTATCCACGACGTCACCTTCATTCATGCCGAAGGCCTGAACATGGGCGGCGACTTCTCGCAGAAAGGCCTGAATCAGGCCATCGCCAAACTCGCCCAGGTGGCTTGATGGGAAGGACTTAACGGTCGGTTAATCCTGGCCTGCGATTATCTTCACGTTCATCGACACTCCTTTGGCACTCGAACCGCTCCTGAGTGCATTGCCCGATAGACCCGCCTGATCGCGCCGGGTCATCGGGTTTTTTATTGCCTGCAAGGTCCACCACCCCCCCTGTAGGAGCGCGCTTGCCCGCGATGGCAGTGTGTCAGTCATATTCATGTATCTGACCCGGCGCAATGGCGGGCAAGCGCGCTCCTACAATTGCTGCGCTTGAACTGCTCTGGCTGAACCCGCTAAGGTCGCCGCCTTCGAAAAAGGGGCAATCATGGGTTATCTACTCTTTGTGACGCTGATCCAGGCGTTTTCCTTCAGCTTGATCGGCGTTTATCTGGCAGGTCACGTCGACAGTTACCTGGCCGTGCTCATCCGCGTCGTGCTGGCCGGGCTTGTGTTCATCCCGTTGACCCGCTGGCGTCAGGTCGAGCCGCGTTTCATGCGCGGGATGCTGCTGATCGGCGCATTGCAGTTCGGCGTGACCTACGTCTGCCTGTACCTGAGTTTCCGGGTGCTGACGGTGCCGGAAGTGCTGCTGTTCACCATCCTCACGCCCTTGCACGTGACCTTGATCGAGGATGCGCTCAATCGCCGTTTCAATCCCTGGGGCCTGCTGGCGGCCATCGTCGCGGTACTGGGGGCGGTCATCATCCGTTATGACCGTGTCGATTCGAACTTCCTCGGCGGTTTCCTGTTGTTGCAACTGGCCAACTTCACCTACGCAGCAGGGCAGGTGCTGTACAAACACCTCGTGGCCCGCCACCCCAGCGATCTGCCGCACTACCGCCGCTTCGGCTACTTCTATCTGGGCGCGCTGGCCGTGGCACTGCCCGCATTCCTTCTGTTCGGCAATCCCCAGCACCTGCCCGAGGGCCCGCAGCAGTGGGGTGTGTTGCTGTTTCTGGGGCTGGTGTCCACCGCACTGGGCATGTACTGGTGGAACAAGGGCGCGTGCCTGGTCAACGGCGGCACCCTGGCGGTGATGAACAACCTGCATGTGCCGGTGGGGCTGTTGATCAACCTGCTGATCTGGGGCCGCAACGAAGACCTGGGCAAGCTGTTTTTCGGCGCTCTGGTGATCGTTTTCTCGGTCTGGATCAGCCGTCGCAGTGCTGCGCAGCCGCAATCGATTCGCTGAAACACCGGTGCTAGACGCGCTGCTCGTCTGCATCATCGCGGCTGATGTTTGATATCTGCACGGGTGGTTTTTCATGTTGGGGCCGATCCAATAGATTGGCTCCAACGAAACGAATTACCCAACTTACCAACACTTCTGCGGAGATCAAGACCATGAAAAAATCCATCGCTATCGGCTTTGCACTTTCGGTTCTGGCAGCAGGTTCTGCTTTCGCCGCCCCACAAAAGACTTACCAGCGTGCTATCGTCGATGCTTCCAGTGCTACTGTTCTGGACAGCAAAGTGGCCAGCAAAGATGCGGTCAAACCTTTCGACAGCAAATCGACCAGCACTGTGATCGTCGCTGAAAACCGCAAAGAGTTTGGTTCGAGCTATCAGCGTTACGAGTAAGAAGTGCAAGTTCAGTCCGACCTGAACGCACAGTAAAAAGCCCGGCAGATGCCGGGCTTTTTTGTTTTTTCGAACATAAAAAAGTTGCCCCGTCCCTGTAGGAGCGCGCTTGCCCGCGACTGCGGTGTATCAGACACGCAAATGTGAACTGACACACCGCAGTCGCGGGCAAGCGCGCTCCTACAGGGGAAAGCGTTGAGCCAGAGCCTTTGGTGGCACCCATCACCGCCAATGATGTTCAGTATGCCGACGCTTGGTTTTTCAATGACAGGCCGTTCGATTAACTTGGCTCCAACGAAACGAATTACCCAACTTACCAACAGTTCTGCGGAGATCAAGACCATGAAAAAATCCATCGCTATCGGCTTTGCACTTTCGGTTCTGGCAGCAGGTTCTGCATTCGCCGCTCCAGAAAAAACTTACCAACGCGCCATCGTCGATGCATCCAGCGCTACTGTCCTGGATAGCAAAGTGGCCAGCAAAGATGCGGTCAAGCCTTTCGACAGCAAATCGACCAGCACTGTGATCGTGGCTGAAAACCGCAAAGAGTTCGGTTCGAGCTACCAGCGTTACGAGTAATACGTGCAAGTTCAGTCCGACCTGAACGCACATGAAAAAGCCCGGCAGATGCCGGGCTTTTTGTTGTTTGTGATTTGCCGATGTGCATCGTCTATCGGCCCGATAGTGTAAACACTATTATCAGCGCTCCTGATGTCTGGAATAAATAGTGGTGGTTTTTAATCTTTTGGTGACGGGCATAAATTGGCTTCAACAAAACGATTCACCCCCACTTACCGGAGATACCATCATGAAAAAATCAATCGCCCTGGGCTTCGCATTTTCCTTCCTGGCCGCCGGCTCTGCCTTCGCCACCCCTCAGGCTGCCCGCCAGACTGTCGTACTGGAACCTACCTACATCCACGCCACCGCTGACAGCAAACAAGTCGCCAAGCCCTTCGCCAGCCAGTCGAGCGGCACTGTGATCGTCGCTGAGAACCGCAAGGAATTCGGCTCGCACTATCAGCGTTACGAGTAACAAGCGGCACCCGGTTCAGATCGAACCGACCCCATATCAAAAGCCCGGCGGATGCCGGGCTTTTTGTTTGTGCAATTACCTATACCGCCTGTAGGAGCGCGCTTGCCCGCGACAGGGGTGTGTCAGGTACGCAACCATAGAATGACACACCGCCATCGTCCGAATGCGGCCCAGACCAAGCGCGCTCCTACAAAAGCGACAGGCTATGACCCCCAACCCGCACCACTGACCGCTACCTGCGCCAGCGGGTGCAGCTGGGCGCCCTCATGTCCGCTCTGCAGCGCCAGCAATTCCTTGCGCATCCCGGGCGTCCAGAACATCTGCATGTGATTGCGAACGCCCTTTACCGCCACTTCTTCGTCAGGTTCGGTGCTGAAGTACTGGGCGATCTGGTTGGCCATCTTGATCAGGCTTTCATTGCTCATCGGCGCACCTCGACTTTCGCGTCAGCGCGTGCCTGGCGGCGTTCATCGAGCAGGCGTTGTTGCTCGTCGCTGAACGCCTGGTAGCGTTTCTGCCATTCGGAAGGGTGGTAGACGCGGCTGACCTCCACGGCAGTGACCTTGTATTCCGGGCAGTTGGTGGCCCAGTCGGAGTTGTCGGTGGTGATCACGTTGGCGCCTGATTCCGGGAAGTGGAAGGTGGTGTACACCACGCCCGGTGCGACCCGTTCGGTCACCCGTGCGCGCAGCACGGTCTGCCCCGAGCGGCTGCCGATGCCGACCCAGTCGCCCTCGTTGATGCCACGGCTTTCGGCGTCGGTGGGGTGGATTTCCAGCCGGTCTTCCTCGTGCCAGGCGACGTTTTCCGTGCGCCGTGTCTGGGCGCCGACGTTGTACTGGCTGAGGATGCGGCCAGTGGTCAGCAACAGTGGATAACGGGTGTTGACCTTCTCCTCGGTGGGCACGTAGCCGGTGAGCATGAAGCGCCCCTTGCCGCGTACGAATGCATCGATGTGCATGGTCGGCGTGCCGTCGGGCGCTGCTTCGTTGCATGGCCATTGCAGGCTGCCGTGCTGGTCCAGGCTTGCGTAGCTGACGTTGGTGAAGGTCGGCGTCAGGCTGGCGATTTCATCCATGATCTGCGACGGATGGCTGTAGTTCATCGGGTAGCCCAAGGCGTTTGCCAGCGCCACCGTGCCTTCCCAGTCGGCCTTGCCGCCCAGCGGGTCCATGACTTTGCGCACGCGGGAAATGCGGCGCTCGGCGTTGGTGAAGGTGCCGTCTTTCTCCAGAAACGAGCTGCCCGGCAGGAACACGTGGGCGAACTTGGCGGTTTCGTTGAGGAAGATGTCCTGCACCACCACGCACTCCATGGCTGACAGTGCTGCGGTCACGTGCTGGGTGTTCGGGTCGCTCTGGGCGATGTCCTCACCTTGGCAATACAGGCCCTTGAAACTGCCCGCCAGCGCCGATTCGAACATGTTCGGGATGCGCAGGCCCGGGTCGGGTTGCAGGGTGACGTTCCACGCCTGCTCGAACTGCGCGCGCACCACTTCGTTGGAGATGTGCCGGTAGCCGGGCAATTCGTGAGGGAAGGAGCCCATGTCGCAGGAGCCCTGGACGTTGTTCTGTCCGCGCAAGGGGTTCACGCCCACGCCTTCACGGCCGATGTTGCCGGTGGCCATCGCAAGGTTGGCGATGCCCATGACCGAGGTGCTGCCCTGACTGTGTTCCGTGACGCCCAGGCCGTAATAGATCGCCGCGTTGCCGCCGGTCGCGTACAGGCGCGCTGCTGCGCGGATGTCCTCGGCCGGTACGCCGCAGATCAGGCCCAACACTTCAGGGGCGTTTTCAGGCTGGCTGACAAAGGCGCTCCAGCGGGCGAAATCGACGGTTTCGCAGCGCTCGTCGATGAACGCCTGGTCGAGCAGGCCTTCGGTCACGATGACGTGGGCCAGGGCGTTGAGCATGGCCACGTTGGTGCCCGGACGCAGGGCAAGGTGCAGCTCGGCGCGGGCGTGGACCGAATCCACCAGATCGATACGCCGTGGGTCGATGACGATCAGCCGCGCGCCTTCACGCAGACGACGCTTGAGCTGGGAGCCGAACACCGGGTGGGCGTCGCTGGGGTTGGCGCCCATGACCAGGATCACGTCGGCTTTCATCACCGAATCGAAGCTCTGGGTCCCGGCGGATTCACCCAGGGTCTGTTTCAGGCCATAACCGGTGGGCGAGTGGCAGACGCGGGCGCAGGTGTCGACGTTGTTGTTGCCGAACGCGGTGCGCACCAGTTTTTGCACCAGATAGGTTTCTTCGTTGGTGCAGCGGCTGGAAGTGATGCCGCCGATGGAGTCGCGGCCGTATTGCTGTTGCAAGCGGCGGAATTCACTGGCGGCGTAGGTAACCGCCTCATCCCAGCTGACTTCCTGCCACGGGTCATTGATGTGCTTGCGAATCATCGGCTTGGTGATGCGATCCGGGTGGGTGGCGTAACCCCAGGCGAAGCGACCCTTGACGCAGGAGTGGCCGTGGTTGGCCTGGCCGTTCTTGTCCGGGACCATGCGCACCAGTTGATCGCCCTTCATCTCGGCGCGGAACGAGCAGCCGACGCCGCAATAGGCGCAGGTGGTGATCACGCTGCGCTCGGGCTGGCCCATCTGCACCACGCTTTTTTCCATCAGCGTGGCGGTCGGGCAGGCCTGCACGCAGGCGCCGCAGGACACGCACTCGGAATCCAGGAAGTCCTCGCCACCGGCGGCCGAAATACGGGATTCGAAACCGCGCCCGGAAACAGTCAGCGCGAAGGTGCCCTGGGTTTCTTCACAGGCGCGCACGCAGCGGTTGCAGACGATGCACTTGCTGGGGTCGTAGTCGAAATAGGGGTTGGAGGTGTCTTTGGCGTCGCTCAGATGGTTCTCGCCTTCATAGCCGTAGCGCACCTCGCGCAGGCCCACCTGGCCGGCCACGGTCTGCAGCTCGCAGTTGCCGTTGGCCGAGCAGGTCAGGCAGTCCAGCGGGTGGTCGGAGATGTACAGCTCCATGACGTTGCGGCGCAGGGTGGCGAGCTTGGGCGTCTGGGTGTGCACGCTCATGCCTTCGCTGACCGGCGTGGTGCAGGACGCGGGATAGCCGCGCATGCCGTCGATTTCCACCAGGCACATGCGGCACGAGCCGAACGCTTCCAGGCTGTCGGTGGCACAGAGTTTGGGGATGGTGGTGCCCATCAGCGCCGCGGCACGCATGACCGAGGTGCCTTCGGGCACGGTGATGCTGCGCCCGTCGATGTTGAGGGTGACCTGCACCTGACTTTCCCGCGCCGGCGTGCCCAGATCGATGTCGGTTTTCGGATCGAAAATAGTGATCATTGTTCGGCCTCCGAGGCTTGCAGACCGAAGTCGGCGGGGAAGTATTTGAGTGCGCTGGCGACCGGGAAGGCGCTCATGCCGCCCAACGCGCAAAGCGAGCCGTACTGCAGGGTGTCGCACAGATCCTTGAGGACGATGGCCTGTTCCGTGCGCTTGCCCTGGTCGGGCGCGGCGAGGATGCGGTCGATGACCTCCATGCCACGGGTCGAGCCGATGCGGCAGGGCGTGCACTTGCCGCAGGATTCTTCGGCGCAGAACTGCATGGCGAAGCGCGCCATGTGGGCCATGTCCAGGGTGTCGTCGGCGACCACCACGCCACCGTGGCCGAGCATCGCGCCGATGGCGGCGAAGGCTTCGTAATCCAGCGGGGTGTCGAAATGTTCAGGCGGCACCCAGGTGCCCAGCGGGCCGCCGACCTGGGCGGCTTTCAAGGGCCGGCCACTGGCCGTGCCGCCGCCGTAGTCTTCCACCAGCTCGCGCAGGGTCAGGCCGAACGCCCGCTCCACCAGCCCGCCATGGCGAATGTTGCCGGCCAGTTGGAAGGGCATGGTGCCGGTGGAGCGGCCCATGCCGTAGTCGCGATAGAACTGTGCACCCTTGGCCAGAATGATGGGCACCGAAGCCAGGGTCAGCACGTTGTGCACCAGGGTTGGCTGGCCGAACAGGCCTTGCAATGCGGGGATCGGCGGCTTGGCGCGAACGATCCCACGCTTGCCTTCCAGCGAATCCAGCAGCGCAGTTTCCTCGCCGCAGATGTAGGCCCCGGCGCCGACTCGCACTTCCATGTCGAACGCCAGGCCGCTCCCGCCGACATCGGCGCCCAGGTAGCCGGCGGCGCGGGCGATGCCCAGTGCTTCGCGCAGGGTGGCGATGGCTTGCGGGTATTCCGAGCGCACGTAGATGTAGCCGTAGTTGGCACCCACGGTGATCCCGGCGATGGCCATGCCTTCGATCAGCAGGAAGGGGTCGCCTTCCATCAGCATGCGGTCGGCGAAGGTGCCGGAGTCGCCTTCGTCGGCGTTGCACACGATGTATTTCTGCGCAGCCTGGGTGCCGCGCACCGTGCGCCATTTGATCCCGGCGGGGAACGCCGCACCGCCGCGTCCGCGCAGGCCCGAATCGAACACCTCGGTGGCGGTCTGTTCGCCGCCGACGGCGATGGCCCGGGTCAGGCCCTCGAAGCCGCCGTGGCTGCGGTAGTCATCCAGCGACAGCGGCTGGGTAATGCCCGCGCGGGCAAACAGCAGGCGTTGCTGGGATTTGAGATAGGGCAGCTCTTCCACCAGGCCCAGAGCCAGCGGATGGCTTGAAGGTTCACCTTGCAGGGCGTCGAGCACGCCGGGCACGTCTTCGGCGGTCAGCGGGCCGAAGCCGATGCGGCCTTGTGGAGTGTCCATTTCCAGCAGCGGTTCGAGCCAGTACAGGCCCCGGGAGCTGGTGTGGTGCAGGTCCAGCGGCAGGTTGCGTTTGCGCGCCTCGCTGGCCAGGGCCACGGCCACCTCATCGGAGCCCACGGCGCGGGCCAGTGAATCGACAGGCAGGTAGAGATGGGTCATCACGCACCCTCCTGACACGCGTCGATCAGCCTGTTCAGGCGCTCGGCGCTCAGGCGCGCATGAATCTTGCCGTCCAGTTCCAGCGCCGGTGAACAGGCGCAGGCTCCCAGGCAATAGACCGGGCGCAGGCTGATGTTGCCGTCGGCGCTGCTGCCGTGGTCGTCCAGATGCAGGCGCTCGCGCAATTGCGCGGCCAGTTGCTCGGCGCCGCGGCTCTTGCAGGACTCGGCACGGCACAGGCGCAGGATGTGGCGCGCGGGCGGCGCGGTGCGAAAGTCATGGTAGAAGCTGATCACCCCGCGCACTTCGGCCTGGCTCAGGTTGAGGGCGTGGGCTATTTCGGGGACGGTGACATCGGGGATGTAGCCGATGCCCTCCTGAATCTCATGGAGAATGGGCAGCAGCGCGCCGGGGGAGCCTTTGTGGCGCTCCAGCACGTGGTTGACCATCGGCAGGTACGACATCTCATCAGGCATACAGCATTCCTCACGGTCACGGACATACCAGGGGTAGTCGGTTGTCCGAAAGTGTCGGCTGCGGCCGCGCCACGTCACGGCTTCGTGGCAGTTCAGGCCGTTGGCCAGGGCACCCTTGTCGGGCGTCTTGTTTTGCCCGGTGCGGTCTGCGCCACACCTCATCAAGGGCTAAAGGGCAGCTTGCCATGGCGCTTTGGCCGATCGCGCACCAAAGCGACCTGTTCGGTTCTCTCTGCGACCACCCCTTGAGTGTAGAAGGGAACCGCCACAAGCCAGTGCACAGGCGAAATCCTGTAACAAAATCGGCCGTTGGCGCTAAAGAGGCTCGGCTAAGGCGCCTTAAACCGGTAACCTATGCGACTGTTTTTTCGCATTCCGCCGAGGTAACACCCGTGTTCTCCCAATTCGCCCTGCACGAACGCCTGCTCAAAGCCGTGGCCGAACTCAATTTCGTCGAGCCTACGCCTGTGCAAACAGCGGCCATTCCGCTGGCGCTGGAAGGACGCGACCTGCGGGTGACGGCGCAAACCGGCAGCGGCAAGACCGCCGCGTTCGTGCTGCCGATGCTCAACCGCCTGATCGGCCCGGCCAAGGTGCGCGTCGACATTCGCGCACTGATCCTGCTGCCGACCCGCGAGCTTGCGCAGCAGACCCTCAAGGAAGTCGAGCGTTTTTCCCAGTTCACTTTCATCAAGGCCGGCCTGATCACCGGCGGCGAGGACTTCAAGGTCCAGGCCGCCATGCTGCGCAAGGTCCCGGACATCCTGATCGGCACCCCTGGCCGTCTGCTGGAGCAACTGAACGCGGGCAACCTGGACCTCAAGCAAGTTGAGCTGCTGGTGCTGGATGAAGCCGACCGCATGCTTGACATGGGCTTTGCCGAAGACGTCGAGCGCCTGGCCGGCGAGTGCGCCAACCGCCAGCAGACCATGCTGTTCTCCGCCACCACCGGTGGTTCGGGCCTGCGCGAGATGATCGCCAAGGTGCTCAAGGATCCACAGCACCTGCAGGTCAACAACGTCAGCGAACTGGCCGAAGGCACCCGTCAGCAGATCATCACCGCTGACCACAACGTGCACAAGGAACAGGTCCTGCACTGGCTGCTGGCCAACGAGACGTACAAGAAGGCGATCATCTTCACCAACACCCGCGCCATGGCCGACCGCATCTATGGCCGTCTGGTCGCGCTGGAGTACAAGACCTTCGTGTTGCACGGCGAGAAGGACCAGAAAGACCGCAAGCTGGCGATCGACCGTCTCAAGCAGGGCGGGGTGAAGATCCTTGTAGCCACTGACGTCGCGGCCCGTGGCCTGGACGTCGAGGGCCTGGACATGGTCATCAACTTCGACATGCCGCGCACCGGCGACGACTACGTGCACCGCATCGGCCGTACTGGCCGTGCCGGCGCCGAGGGTCTGGCGATCTCGCTGATTACCCACGGCGACTGGAACCTGATGTCCAGCATCGAGCGCTACCTGAAGCAGAAGTTCGAGCGCCGCACCATCAAGGAAGTCAAAGGCACCTACACAGGACCGAAGAAGGTCAAGGCGTCGGGCAAAGCCGTGGGCGTGAAGAAGAAAAAGACCGACGGCAAGGGTGACAAGAAGGGCGACAAGAAAAAAGCCGTCGCCAAGGGCCCGACCAAGCGCAAGACGGTGAATCGTCCTAAGGCCGAGTCGCTGGTCAGCCAGGACGGAATGGCGCCCCTGAAAAAGCGCGTGACCCGTCCCGCGGTCAGCGAGTAACCCACGCCCTACACTTGTAGGAGCGCGCTTGCCCGCGATTATTGTGTCTCTATGACGCATTTATCGTCTGACACACCGCAGTCGCGGGCAAGCGCGCTCCTACAGGGGCTGATCTATCCGTCGGCTTTTTTTGCGGCTTCATCCATCTCCTTCAACCGCTGATCGATCAACTGGCATTTGTCCGGCAGATCCTTGGATGCGGTTTCCAGTTGCATGTCCTTGATCTCCTGATTCAGCTCCTTGGCCTTGGCCGGGTTCTGCTGAGTCAGTTTCTCGACTTCCTGCGCCAGTTGTTCGCGCTTGGCTTGTGCCTCCTCGGGCGTGCAGGCCCAGAGGGGCGTGGCCGCCAGCAGCATGAGCGCAGCGGTAATGCTTGTCAGGGTTTTCATGGGTGGCCTCTGTATCCAGTGCGGGCTTACTTGAATGGAGGCGCAAGGAGAGGGGAAAGTTCAGGCATTGACCGCTGGGCCAGCCGGCTGAACGGCTACCGCTACGCCCGGTCACAATTCTGAGCACCAAGCCCGCTGGCCGGACGTCACGGGTTTTCATCCCTGCTCCTGGAGGTTGGATATGTCTGACAAATACGACTGGGATCTGATCGAACGTCTGCTGCATGAGGTGCAAAACAGCGCCGACAAGCCGTTTGCTCCCCGCAAATACGCCGAGGAACACGCCGCCGCCAAGGCCGCCGAGGGTGAAAGCACCGGTGACCTGGACGCCCTGAAAATGCGCGCTGCCGACTTTGAGGCGTTGCTGTTCAAACGCGGATTCATCGAATCGCGTCCGGAAGAAGAGGGCGGCAATGGCGAGAATTTCGTCCTGACTCCGCGCGGTGCGAGCCTGCTGGCGATGATCGACAGCAGCATCCCAGGCAACGACCACCCGCGTCAGGTGCTCGATGAGCAGGCCGATGCGCTGGACCCGGACACCTTTGACGAGGTGTCGTCCAAGGCGCAGGTGGCATAGCGGGAGACCGTTGTAGGAGCGCGCTTGCCCGCGACGGCGGTGTGTCACACGATGAATGCGTCACAGATACACCGCCATCGTCCGGATGCGGCCCAGGCCAAGCGCGCTCCTACGGGTTATGTGTTTTTGACGGCCTTCAAGCAACTCAGATTATTGAAATCCTGCCGCACGTCCGCGATCTTCTCCATCAACTTCTGACGCTGCTCCAGTGAGCTTTGCGCCATCAGGTCGCTGATCAACGCTATCGCCGCTTGCTCGGTATGGTCGTAGGCCGCGCGATATTCGGGCGTCCAGAACGTTTCGCGATCCTGCAGCAGTTTGGCAATCTTCTGATCGAAATCCGGCGCCTGACGCTGTTTGACCGCCGTCACGAGCAATGACTGCCAGTGGGCGCGGTTGTCGATCCACAGGCGGTTCTGCTCCCCCAGCGAAGTTGACCACTGCATCACGCGCTCGCGTTGCACCGGACTGAGTTTGCCGATCCACGGGTTCAGACGTTTTTCCATGCGCTGTGCGCGGTCGGCGACCTGGCGGTCCAGTGGCTGGTCCACGTATTCGGATTCGTGCTTGCGCATGTCCTTGGCAAAGGCCGCTTCCATCTCCGCCACTTGCTGGTCATTAAGCTGACGCAACAATTCGACCGCCGACGGCGTGATCTCCCGCGAAACGGTGGCAATGGCCTGACGCGCTTCGGCGGTGCGCGCCTTGAGTTGGGCTTCGTTGACCTGATTGCTCTGCACCATCCCCTCAAGGCGATCGAGCCAGGCCAGGTAGTCGGGAATCTGCGTGGTGCAGTGCCAGCTCAGGTGCTCCTTGAGGCGCTCGTCGAGCCAGTCCTTTTGCGTGGCATTCATGTCCAGGTAGTCGTTGAGCGACCAGGGAATGATGAGGTCCAGATGCCGGTACGTCAGACCGATCTGACTGCAGCCCGCCAGCAGCATCAGGCTCAGCCACAACGCAATGCAGGTCTTGAACAGGGTACGCATGACAGCTCCTTGCCGTTTCGTCTCCCAGTTATAGAGCAAGCCGGGCCGTGGCGGTTCAGCCCATCAGAAGAATGAGCGCACCACTTTGAGCGTCACCGTGCTTTCGCACTGGCTGTTATGCCCGCTGTAGGCGGTGCAGCTCGCGCCGCTCAGGCTCGAACCGCTGTACATCAGGTTCATGTCCATGCCGAGCCAGGGACGGGAGACGTTGAACGACCAGTCGTTATAAGCGCTGACCATGCCACCACCGTCGATGATGGCCGGAGAGTCGAGCTGGTGATTGCCGTATTGCATGCGCATGTCCAGGCCCAGCGGCACGATCCCGCCAAGGTCCAGGAACAGAGTGCTGTCCTGGCGCCCGGCGTCGGTGCTGAAAGCGGTGCCGATGCGGCTGTCGAAGATGCGAAACCCGGCGTACAGCTCGTGGCTGTCGATCTGGTCGGTGTTGGGGTAGCTGTAGCGGATGACGCCCAGCTCGTAGCCCAGGGTCTTGTCGAACGGCTTCTTGAAGCCCATGTATGAATCGACTTCCAGCGTGGTGTCCGGCGTCAGCCCTGCGCTGGGGGACCATTGGCCGAAGTAGAAGCCGCTCTCGTGGGTCAGGTCCAGGCCGCCATGAAACGCCGAATCCCCCGCGCTGGGCGTCACCAGCCCCTGGGCCATGCTGCGGCTGGGCGTGGTGCCGAGCTTGAGGCTGAAGTCGCCAAGATCGCGCTCCATCACCTGGGCGCTGGCGTGCGCGTGCACCAGCAGGGCACAGACGAGCAGGGCAGTGGTCTGCCGGTTGAAAAGGCGAGCATGAGGCATGCTTCACTCCTTGGGATTGCGAGGAGTGGATCGAAAATGTCCTGTCGGCGTTGTGGCAAAACCCCGATGATACGACAGGAACCGCGAGCTAGAGCCTCGCAAGCATACCGGCGAATGCCGCGATGTTTCGACCGCTGGTCGATTCGTCGCAGAAAATCCGAACTTCGCGATCAGTTGTTCTGGGAAATCAGCTTGTTGACCACCACCAGCGCCTGGGCAAATGACGGATAGCCGCTTTTGGCGACGTCCAGTTCATCGTATTTGAGGCGGTACATGTGGGCCTTTTCCTGGTCTACCGATCCCGACAGCTGCGCCAGCAATGCGATGGACAGCGGGTACTTGCGATCGGCCGATTCCTGGAGCATGTCGTGGACCTGAGAGCCCGAGGCGTTCAGGCGCAGTAACAGCACGGCCTGATAAAACTCGGCCTCGCCGGTCTTGTCCTGGCGAGCCGCGCGGGCCAGCAGCGCATTGGCCAGCTCGTAGCTCTCCTGGCGGCGTTCGTTGATGATCCACTTCGCCTGGAGCATGTCATTCTGGAAAAGGAGGTAGTCCGTGCGGCAGTTGCTGCCTACGGTGGCGGTGTCACAACCGTGTGTCGCACATCCACCCAGGCCAACGCATAGCAGTGCGCCGAGAAACATCCATTTTTTCATGTAGGGGTTCCGCAGAGATGTCTGGTGATCAGGGCATCGTCCAGCCTGTACGCCTGGGTCGTTCAGGACGAACGCATCATGACGTGACAGTAAAGCAGAGCTTTTTCGGAACAGCAGGGCGATGGACCTGGCGCCCTGGAATCAAGGCGCCTGGATGTCGACCGCGCAGGCGGGGAAAAATTTACTTTTTACCCAGGGAGATCTGCTTGGAGGTGGTGTAGGTCTGGCCGCTGACGCCTTTGGCAATCTGCTGGATTTCACCGCCGGATTTCAGGAAAGCTGCGATCTGAGCGTTGATCGAGTCGCTGGTTTCAACGGCGGGAGCAGGCTTGGCTTTCGACTGGGATGCTTTTACGCGCATGGCTGTAATTAACCTATAAAAAATTAATACGGCCGGCCATCTTATCTCACTGGCCACAAAATAGCCCGGTAAATATAGCCTTGACAGCCAGTGGCCCGAATTTCACGAGGCTATTCATTTCCCGGAACAATCGTCTAACTGCCTGTTTTAATTGCCGGCTTGCCGGATTTTTGCGAGCTCATTGGGCTGCGATATCTTCGCCGCAACCTGACGAGCGGCCCGCCTGCCGAACCGGTCAAGCTGTCCGGTGCTGCCAATACCTTGATTTTCAAGGCGTGGCGAAGGCTTCGAGGCGGCTCGTTCGCAGGACCGCGAATGTGCTGCCAAACTCGGGTAGAATGCCGCCCACGTTATGAGGGTATCTGCACATGGCTTTAATCGGGCGTTACAACAGTTTGCAAGTGGTTAAACATACAAACTTCGGTCTGTATCTTGATGGGGCACAAGATGGCGAGATATTGCTGCCCAATCGATATATTCCCAAGGATACGCCCAGTGAAGATGAAGACTGGCTTAATGTGTTCATTTACATGGACAGCGATGACAAATTAATCGCAACGACCGAAAAGCCGAAAGTGCAAGTCGGTGAATTCGCCAGCCTCAAAGTGGTTGAAGTCAACAGCATCGGTATCTTCCTGGACTGGGGCCTGCCCAAGGATCTGCTGCTGCCGTATTCCGAGGAAAAACGCCCGCTCAAGGCCGGTGACTACTGCGTGGTGCACGTCTACCTCGACAAGCACACCCGCCGCATCACTGCCACCACGCGCCTTGACCGTTACCTGGACAAGACGCCTGCCAACTACAGTGCAGGCCAGGAAGTGGACCTGCTGGTGGTGGAAGAAACCGCGATGGGTTTCAAGGCCATCATCAACAACCGGCACTGGGGCCTGATCCACAAGAACGAAGTGTTCAAGTTCCTGCGTTCGGGCAAACAGGAGAAAGGCTTCATCAAGGAAGTGCGCAGTGACGGCAAGATCAGCCTGAGCCTGCAACCGGTGGGCGAACAACTGGCCACGGGCCTGAATGCCAAGATCATCGGCAAGTTGCGTGAAAACAACGGTGTGTTGCCGGTAAGCGACAAGAGCGATCCGGCGGTCATCAGTGACCTGTTCGGCGTGAGCAAGGGCAACTTCAAGAAGGCCATTGGCGCGTTGTACAAACAGGGCCAGATCGTGATTCACCCAGACCGCATCGAGCTGGTCTGACCACGCTGTTCACCAGAGGATGGTCCCATGAAACGACTGCTCGGCGCGTACCTGTCCACTCTCGCAGCGTTCCTGCTGCTCGACGGGCTCTGGCTTGGGCTGTTGATGGGGCCGACCTACCGCGACTGGCTCGGACCCTTGATGCTGGCGCAGCCGGTGATATTGCCGGCGGTGCTGTTCTATCTGATCTACGTCGCCGGTATCGTGGTGTTTGGCGTGTTGCCTGGGGTGCGCGCGTCGAGCCTTGGGCATGCGGCGGGCCACAGTGCGCTGCTGGGGTTGATGGCCTACGGCACCTATGACCTGACCAACTGGGCAACGCTTAGCGGCTGGCCCGCGCAACTGGCGCTGATCGACTGGGCCTGGGGCACCTTTGCTTCGGGCGTGGCAGGCGCGGCGGGCTACCTGGTGGTACGCCGATTTGGTTCTCTGTAGGAGTGAGCTTGCTCGCGATGGCGGCTTGTCAGGCACTCATGCAATAACTGACATACCGTCATCGCGAGCAAGCTCACTCCTACAGGAACGTGGTCTACGCGCAATCCCGATATAACCGGGCGTCCCTGAAGCGTTACTTCTGCACAAACCCCGCAAAACTCAGGTTCGCGCCGTTGGGACGCATGTCCTTGAGGTACGAATCCTTGTCCGCCGACAACTCCAGGCTCACCGTGGACTTGCGCTTGCCTTCGTTGCGAATCACCACGCCTTCCTTGTGCTCGCGCAGGAATCTGGTGGTCACTTTCAGGTGGATCAGCTCATCGGTGCTGGGGGTGTGCAGCAGCAGGTGCAGCCATTCGTACTGACCCACCGCCAGGCGGCTCACTGGGAGGTCGAACCACCAGATGTTGCGCTTGTGGTCCAGTACCGCGAAGTGGGTGTTGTTGGTGCCCAGCACGGCACCGCCCAGTTGCTCATTGCGGCGCGCGATGGCCTGCTGTTTGTCGAGTTTCATAATGTTCCCGGGATCTGATGTTTCGTGAACCTGACGCTGCATGATAGGCGCAGGTCGGCTCGGCCGCGCATTCTCCGGGGTTGCGGGGCAAACATAAAGTCAAAACTCATCTCGCGTCGTGAAAAGCGCCGTTACATCTGCTCGCGAACCGCTGGGAAAAATAATTGAAACTCTGCGCGACACAGGCCAGTCAACCGTTGCGTCGAGGTGATGACACCTTTCAAGCCCAGGAGAAATTCCCATGAGCAGCACTACCGATAAAGTAAAAGGCATGGCCAACGAAGCAGCCGGTAACGTCAAGCAGGGTGTAGGCAAGGCGACCGACAACGACAAACTGCGCGCAGAAGGCAAGGCGCAAGAACTCAAGGGCGAAGCGCAACAAGCGGTTGGCAAGACCAAGGACGCCGTGAAAAAAGGCGTCGACAAGGCCTGACGGCCATCGCGCTTGCAGGATCATGACCTCAAGCGGAACAAGTGAATGAACGATGACGGCCATCCCTTGATGGCCGTCATCGCATCCGGTCAAAGATGTCCTGAAACCAATCAGACATGGCAAAAGTGCTTAACTCTATGTAAAAACCCGGTCCGTACAGGCGGCCGCACGGAATTTCAGAGCGTTTGCTCGCTCGTATAGGTGAATGTGTTTCAGATACGTCTACGTCGCGAAAGGAGACGCCATGATATTCCCGGATTTGCGCCAGTTACGTCTGTCGACGGTGCTGGTCAGAACGGTCAAAGAGTTTCTCGACGACGAGATGTCGACCTACGCCTCGGCGCTGGCCTACCAGATGCTGTTCTCGCTGTTTCCGTTCCTGCTGTTCCTGATCGCCCTGATCGGTTTCCTCCACCTCCCTGATTTTTTCAGCTGGCTGCGCTTGCAGTCCGAGCTGGTGCTGCCGCCCATGGCCCTGGAGCAGGTCAATCCGGTGATTGACCAGTTGCAGCAGTCCAAGGGTGGATTGCTGTCGATCGGTATCGTCATCGCGTTGTGGAGTGCCTCGGCGGGCGTGCGCCTGATGATGAGCGCCATGAACGCGGCGTATGACGTGGTCGAAGAGCGTCCGGTGTGGAAGCGCATTCCACTGTCGGTGCTGTACACCGTGGGCTTTGCCGGGATGTTGCTGGCGGCTGCTGCGCTGATGGTTACGGGCCCTGTGGTCATGAACTGGCTGGCTGCGCAGATCGGCATGGAAGATTTCATCGTCACCTTGTGGACCATCCTGCGCTGGCCGGTGATCATTCTGCTGCTGATGATTTCGGTGGCGACCATGTATTACGTCATGCCCGACGTGGAGCAGGAGTTCCGCTTCATTTCTCCTGGGTCGGTGCTGGCGGTGGTGGTGTGGATTCTTGCGTCTCTGGGCTTTGCCTACTACGTGAAGACGTTCGCCAACTATGACGCCATGTACGGCAGCATCGGGGCGATCATCGTGCTGTTGCTGTATTTCTACATCTCGGCCTCGGTGTTGCTGCTGGGCGCGGAGATGAATGCGGTGATCGAGCACATGTCCGCGGAAGGCAAGGACAAGGGCGAGAAGGTCGCCGGTGACGGCGGCGTCGATTCGACCTACACCAAGCAGCATGTCTCGGGCCTTGGCCGTGATCACTCCCTTGATCACGACGATCTGCAGCCTGACCCGGTGTTGCGGACCGACAAGCACTGACCGGTTTTGTGGCAGGATGTGTCTGAACGGCGCATCCGCCCACTGACAAGGTTCTCTCATGATCCATGAAATTCTGAAGATGGGCGATGAGCGTCTGCTGCGCATCGCCCCGCCCGTACCCCAATCGATGTTCGGCTCCAAAGAGCTGAAGACGCTGATCGACGACATGTTCGAAACCATGCGCAGCGTCGGCGGAGTCGGGCTCGCGGCGCCGCAGATCGGCGTAGACCTGCAACTGGTGATCTTCGGTTTCGAGCGCAGCGAGCGCTATCCGGATGCCGAAGCGGTGCCCCAGACCATCCTGCTCAATCCCCTCATCACGCCGCTGGAACAGACCCTTGAAGAAGGCTGGGAGGGTTGCCTGTCGGTGCCGGGGCTGCGCGGCGTGGTCGACCGTTACGAGCACATTCGCTACGAAGGCTTCGACCCCGATGGCAAGGCGATCCAGCGCGTTGCCCGGGGCTTTCACGCGCGGGTAGTGCAGCACGAATGCGACCACCTGATCGGCCGCCTGTACCCGTCACGCATTACCGATTTCAGCCGCTTCGGGTTCACCGAAGTGCTGTTCCCGGACATGGACCCGAATGCGGATGATTGATCGTTGATCGCCCATCATCTGGCACCCTCGAACCTGTAGGAGTGAGCTTGCTCGCGATAGCTACATGCCTGACACACCGCTATCGCGAGCAAACTCACTCCTACAGGGTGGGTGTCTGGCCTGAGAGTAACGACAGCCTCACTTCCCCGGCTTGATAAACCGCAAGGTCATGCGATCCGACTCGCCGATGGCCAGGTATTTGTCTTTGTCCACGTCACCCTTGACCAGCGCCGGTGGCAGTGTCCAGACGCCGTCGGGGTAATCCTTGGTGTCCTTGGGGTTGGCGTTGACTTCGCTTTCGCCGGCCAGGGTGAAACCTGCGGCCTTGGCCAGGCTGATCACGTAGTCAGTGGGCAGGTAGCCGTTCTTCTCGTTGTCCCTGGCGGTGGTGCCTGGCTTGGCGCGGTGGTCGACCACGCCCAGGGTGCCGCCCGGTTTGAGCACTGTGTAGAACGCCTTGAAGGTCGCTGCTTCGTTGCCGGCATCCACCCAGTTGTGCACGTTGCGGAATGTCAGCACGGTATCGGCCGAGCCCGGCTTGCCGAACACCGGCGCCTTGGGCAGGTACTGGACCACCTCGACCTTGCCGTAATGCGCAGGGTCGGCTGCGTATTTCTGCTTGAGGCTCTCAGCGGACTTCTTCGCGTAGTCGCTCACGGTCGGGTCGACAATCGCCGCCACATAGTGCCCCTTGTCCTTGAGCAACGGCGCCAGCAACTCGCTGTACCAGCCGTTGCCAGGGGTGATTTCGATGACGGTCTGGTCGCTGCGCAAACCAAAGAATTGCAGCGTCTGCTCGGGATGACGGTACTGATCGCGGGCCGCGTTTTGCGGCACGCGCCAGTCGCCCTTGAGCACCTGGGCGAACTGTTCGTGGCTGACGTTGGACGTGGGGGCGGGGGTTGCGGCAGAGGCATGTGTCGCGGCAAAAAGCGCCGCAAGAGAGAAAGCCAGAAGCGTCGGTTTCATGTGCGTCCCGTTCAACTGCATGAGGTGATGGGCGAGGCTAGCACGCGCCACCGGGCAGCGGATGGCACATTTGGTTTGGTCGAGATAACCAATTGATCTACAGGATTTTCATCGCTCGTTGCACCTAGTGATATGACTCAGGTGCAGGAGTGAAAATGCCCAATTATCTCGACGACGCCCAGCGTGACGACATCACCCGTCTGCGCGCGTCCTTTACCGGCCGCACCGAGTGGCCGACCTGGTTGCTGTTGATCGGCGTCTACAGCGCCTGGCCTGGGTTGCTGCTGCTCAGCCCGCAACTGGGTCTCTGGCCGACCACCCTGCTGCTGATTCCTCTGCTGGTGTTGTGGATGTCGTTGCAGCACGAGCTGCTCCACGGCCACCCGACGCGCTGGCTATGGATGAACAAGGTGCTGGGCTACGCGCCGTTCGCGGTCTGGTACCCCTACACGCTGTATCGTGACACCCACATGCAGCACCATCGTGACGAGGACCTGACCGTGCCGGGGCTGGATCCGGAAAGCCGCTACCTCAGTCAGTCGGGCTGGCAGCGCACGGGCCCGGTGATGCGCCTGCTGCGCTGGCTCGACAAAACCCCGCCCGGACGTCTGGTGTTCGGTGTTCCCCTGGCGCTGGGCAGTCTGGTCGTCGAGCAATCCGAACGGCTGGTGCGTGGCGACGACAAAGCCTGGTTCATGTGGTCGACCCACGGCTTCTTTCTGTTGCTGATGTTCAGTTTCATCGAGCGCGTCAGCATCATGTCCGGCTGGCACTACCTGCTGTTCATCACGATTCCGGCGCTGGCGATTTCCATGGTGCGCTCCTACTACGAGCACCGCCCCGACGAGCATCCGCAGCAGCGCACGGTGATCAACGAGGCTGGCTGGCCGTGGCGCTGGCTGTTCCTGAACCTCAACCTGCACCTGGTGCACCACGACTTGCCGGGCTTGGCCTGGTATCACATTCCCACTGTGTACCGCGCCCGGCGCGAGCAGTGGCTGGCGCGCAGCGGTGGTTTTCTGCTGCCGGGGTATGCTGAACTCTTTCGCCGCCACAGTTTCAACCCTGTGGACAGCCCCCAACATCCTCACGTCTAGCGCCGGTAACTGAATATGGCCCAGGGTTTCGCCGAATTATTGATGTATGTCAGCCCTGAGCGGGTGGAGCAGGCCCAAGGTCGCTGGCTGGCGCGTGTGCTTGAAATTCTCAGGGCTGAGCGCCTGGATGCTGCTGGTCTGGACCTTCACGCGCTATGGCGCTCGCCGCAATTGCTGCTGACCCAGACCTGCGGCTATCCGCTGATGACGGCGCTGCGCGGGCAGGTGCAAGTGGTGGGGCGGCCGGTGTATGAGCTGCCCCATGCCAGCGAGGGTTTTCATTGCAGCCTGCTGGTGGCCCGCGCCGATGACCCGCGCGAGCAACTGGTGGATTTTCGCGGCAGTCGCGGTCTCATCAACTCAACCGACTCCAACTCGGGGATGAACCTGTTGCGCCATGCCTTGGCGCCGTTGCAGCAGAGCGGCCGGTTTTTCGAAACGGTGTCGGTCACCGGTGGGCATCGCAACAGCCTTGCGGCGATCAAGCAAGGGCGGGGCGATCTGGCGGCCATCGACAGCGTGACCTTTGACTACCTGGCGCGGGATGCCAGTGACGAAGTCGCGGGGTTGAAGGTGATAGGCCGCACGGCGGCGGGGCCCTGCCTGCCGTACATCACCCGGCTGGAGGCGGATGGGGAAGGGATTCGCCGGGCAATGAACCAGGCGCTCAGGGATTTGCCTGAGGTGGCGGCGGTGTTGGCGATCCGGGAAGTGTTGCCAGCGAGCGAGGCGGATTATCAGGTGCTTCTGGACTATCAGCGCCAGGCGCGAGAGGCGGGTTTCGAATTTCCGTAGCAGCACGGCTTGCCGGCGGGGGCGTCGTGTCAGGCAACGCATGTGTAACTGACCCACCGCTCCCGCCGGCAAGCCGTGCTGCTACGGGGGGCCTGTTTGTTATTCAAATTGGATCTATAAGCAGTATTTTTAGGTATTTTTAGCGCATAAGCGTCCCTTGCTAGGATGGCCTCACCGGAACACCGGACAGAACCATCATCCATGCCAGGGGAAGTCCCATGTCCGGCGCCGAATTCGCCCATCGCCACACGCTTGGCGAGCTGTTCAATTCGCATTACCGCTGGTTGTGCGAGCGTCTGAGCCGTCTCGACGGCCATGACAGCGCCCAAGACATTGCCAGCGAAACCTTTGCCCAGTTGCTGGCCTCGCCCAGCGTGGTGCCGATCCGCGAGCCCCGTGCACTGCTGATTACCATCGCCCGGCGCCTGGTCTGGCAGCGCTGGCGGCGGCGCGATCTTGAGCGCGATTTCCTGCAAGCCCTGGCGATAGACGACCTGCAGCCGGGCGATTCTCCGGAAGACCTCGCCGCCACCCTGCAAGGCCTGGCGCTGATCGAGCGGCGCCTCAATCGCCTGCCCGCCAAGGTCAGGACCACCTTCATGCTCGCCCGCGGCGATGGCCTGACCTACCCCGAAATCGCCCGGCACCTGGGCATTTCCATGCGTTCGGTCAGCAGCTACATGCAGAAAGCTGAAACCTGTTGCCTGCGCGCAGGTCTGGAATGAAACGGGTGCTGTGCTAAACCCAACGCAACCCTTCCTTATCAAGAGCCTCACCACGAGAGACAACAATGACATCGATCAAACAATGGCTGGGCGGTTCGCTGCTGGCGCTCTCTGTGCTGGCGCATTCGGCGTACGGGGCGGACAAGGCCGCGCCGATCCACTTCGGGGACATCACCTGGGAAAGCGGCAGCCTGATCACCGAGATCCTGCGCACCATCGTCGAGAAGGGCTATGGCTACCCCACCGACAAACTGCCGGGCAGCACCGTGAGCCTTGAGGCCGCGCTGGCCAAGAACGACATTCAGGTGATCGGCGAAGAGTGGGCCGGACGCAGCCCCGCGTGGGTCAAGGCCGAGGCCGAAGGCAAGGTGCATGGCCTGGGCGACATCGTCAAAGGGGCGACCGAAGGCTGGTGGGTGCCGGAATACGTCATCAAGGGCGACCCTGAGCGCGGCATCAAGCCGCTGGCGCCGGACCTGAAATCGGTGGCGGACCTGCCGCGCTACAAGGACGTGTTCAAAGACCCGGAATCCCCGGACAAAGGCCGCTTCCTCAACAGCCCCACCGGCTGGACCTCGGAAATCGTCAACACCCAGAAGCTCAAGGCCTACAAGCTCAACGACAGCTTCGTGAACTTCCGCACCGGCTCCGGTGCTGCGCTGGACGCCGAGGTGGCCGCGTCGATCCGCCGTGGCAAGCCGGTGCTTTTCTATTACTGGTCGCCGACGCCGCTGCTGGGCCGCTTCAAGCTGATCAAGCTCGAAGAGCCGCCGTTCAACGAGGCTGCATGGAAAACCCTGTCCGATGCCAGCAACCCCAACCCCATCGGCTCAAGCTCCCTGGCGGCGCACCTGGCAATCGGCGTTTCCGAGCCTTTCGCCAAGCAGTACCCGGATTTGGTGACCTTCTTCAAGAAAGTCGACCTGCCCATCGATCAGCTCAACAAGACCTTGGGCGAGATGAGCGAAAAGCGCCTGGAACCGGACGCCGTGGCCAAGTCCTTCCTCAAGGATCACCCGGAGATCTGGACACCGTGGGTGCCTGGGGACGTCGCGAAGAAAGTGACCGCCGGGTTGTAATGGCGATTAACGCGGGTTTAAATTTCAAACTGGCGACCCCAGCAACCATGCGCCATGCTCATGGGTGGTCATCGATCCACCCGTGAGACCCGCCATCATGAACACTCCACGATCCCCCCTCGATACCCCACGTCTGATCCTGCGCGAACTCACCCCCGACGACACACCGGCACTGGCGAGGATTCTGGGCGATGCCCAGGTCATGCGCCATTCGGTGCGCGGCGTGATGAGCGAGCAGGCCACCGGCGAGTTCATCGACTGGTGCCGCCGGTCCTATCGCGTCCACGGTTTTGGCCCGTGGGCGGTGCAAGACAAATCCTCCTCAACCTTGGCCGGATTCTGCGGTCTGAATGCCGAGCGCGTGGACGACGCCGATGAAATCGAGATCGGCTACCGCCTTGCGCCTTCGTTCTGGGGCAAGGGACTGGGTACGGAGGCGGCACGCCGTGCGCTGAGCCACGGTTTTGACAAACTCAGGATTGACTCGCTGATCGCCATTGTCGAGCCGGCCAACGTCGCCTCGGTCAAGGTCATTCAGAAGCTGGGCTTCAGCGGCTTCATCCATAGCCAGTATCACCGCCACGGCGTGCGGATCTACCGCATGAACGCCCGGCAATGGTCATCGCGACCCACGCGGGAGGAGTGACTGGAAAACCGTTGTTCAGCTGCTAGCGTCACCCTGCAGTCAATGCGTTGATCACATCGATAAAAGTCGCCGGGGAGAGGACATGGGATATAGCAGATCGACTGCGTTGACGACTGTTCATGGGCTGCTGTTGGGGATGTTGCTCATCGCGCCGGGCGTGGCGCTGGCGGCCGAGGCTGCGCCGGTGCCGCCGAGCGCCCTGGCGTTCGTCCAGGATCGGCATCTGGGGGAAAGCCTGGGCTGGCTGGGGTACCAGGTCGCCTCGCGCACACCGACCTTCGCCACCATTGTCGAGACCGTGGGGCGCACCAAGGCCCAGGAGATCGTCCAGGACGAGTTGCAGTACCTGCAGCCGCAATACCAGCAGGAATGGGACCGCAACCTGGCGGCCGCCTACGCGGCGTCTTTTACCGCCGAAGAGCTCACGGCGCTGGATGTGGGCGATCCGCCGCCGGACGTCGCCAAGAAATTCCGCGACAAACAGCGCGACGTCGGCACCGACATGAAAGCCCGCTCAAGCAAGCTGCTTGAAGTCTATGTGTCCACTTCACTGGACAACGCGCTGAAAAAAGCCAAGCCTTAGCATTCGTTTTCAATCAGGGGGAAACCATGGACCCATTCATGCAGGCGGCCATCGATGAAGCGCAAAAGGGCTTGGCCGAGGGCGGCATTCCGATTGGCTCGGTGATTGTGCACGACGGCAAGATCATCGGCCGCGGCCACAACCGCAGGGTGCAGGAAGGCAGCGCGATCAAGCACGGCGAAATGGATGCCTTCGAGAACGCCGGACGCCAGCCGGCCCGTGTCTACCGGGAGGCGACGCTGTACACCACGCTGTCACCCTGCGCCATGTGCAGCGGCGCGATTCTGTTGTACGGCATTCGCAAGGTGATCGTCGGCGAAAACCAGACGTTCATGGGCGAGGAAGAATTGCTGCGCGGTCGCGGCGTGCAGGTGGACGTGGTGCACAACCCGACCTGCATCGGCCTGATGAAGCAGTTCATCGCCGACAAGCCTGAGTTGTGGAATGAGGATATCGGCGAGTAACACTCTGCCCCCGTAGCAGCACGGCTTGCCGGCGGGGGCGTCGTGTCAGGCGATACATCTGTAACTGACACACCGCTCCCGCCGGCAAGCCGTGCTGCTACGGGGTGTGGGCTATTCCAATTGCAACGTCGAACTGAACTGGCTGATCGCATCCACCACATGCCGTGAACCCTGCTGAATCTCCAGGATCACCTCGCCCGCTTCATTGGCCAGCTCGACCCCGGTGCCGGTGCGGCTCAGGCTTGACTGCATGCTCGACACCGCGCTCCTGGCCAGCTCGTTGTTCTGCCGCACCACGTCGACGATTTCCACCGTCGCCTTGCTGGTGCGCGCCGCAAGCCCTCGCACCTCATCGGCCACCACCGCAAAACCACGGCCATGTTCGCCGGCGCGGGCCGCTTCGATGGCGGCGTTGAGCGCCAGCAGGTTGGTCTGGTCGGCGATGCCGCGAATGGTCTGGACGATGGTGGCGATGATTTCCGACTGTTTGTTCACCGCGTCGATGCTGCGCGCGGCCTCGTTCAGGTCGCAGGAAATCTGCTCGATCACCTCGACTGTCTGCTGGACCACGCTCGAACCCTTCTGAGCGCAGGCGTCGGTGCGCACCGAGGTGTCATGGGCAGTGGTGGCGGCGCTGCGCTGGATGGTGACCTGATCGGTGATGTCGCTGGCAAACTTGACCACCTTGTACAGCCGGCCCTTGGCGTCGAACAGCGGGTTGTAAGTGGCCTCCAGATACACCGACTGGCCGTGCTTGTTCACCCGTTCGAAACGATGGGAATGGTACTCGCCGCGATTGAGCGACGCCCAGAAGGCCTTGTACTGCGGCGAATCGACTTCGGCGCGGGTGCAGAACATGCTGTGGTGCTGGCCGACCACCTCGCCCAGCGAATAATGCATGGTGGTGAGGAAGTTATCGTTGGCGGTAATCACCCGGCCGTCCGGGGAGAACTCGATCACCGCCATGGAACGGCCGATGGCGTTGATCATGCTCTGGTTCTCGTGATCCTTGTAGGCGCGCGCGGTGATGTCCGACGCCACCTTGATCACGCTCTGCACATTGCCGTCGTTGTCGTGCACTGGCATGTAGCTGGCTTCCAGCCAGATCTCGCGGCCGGATTTATCCAGGCGCATGAAGGTGCCGCACAACGGTTCGCCGCGAGCCAGGTCGCGCCACAGTTTGCGATAGGCGTCGCTGTCGCAGAACGCTTTCTCACAGAAGATGCGGTGGTGTTTGCCCACCAGCTCGCCAGGCTCGTAGCCCATGGTCCGGCAGAAGTTTTCGTTGGCTTCGAGAATGATGCCATCGGGGGTGAACTCGATCATCGCCATGGAACGGCCAATCGCGGCGAGCTTGGCCCGGGACTGGCACAGTGCGGCGGTGGATACCTGCAACTCGGCTTCGACGGCCTTGCGGTGTGAATTGAACATCTGCCACCTACCTCGATAATGACGAAACGGCGGCCTGAATGACCGTCTTCCTTGATGGGCTACACGGGAATCGACACCGGAGATGCCGGCTTGAGTCATGGCGGGATGACATCAGTAACCAGGGAGCATTGCAGCAGACGGCTGAAAGCCGCGGGCCAGAGCGTCAGGTGGGGAAATTCACAAAGGGATGCCGACCGTCTGATCGCGGTCGAAGCGATCAGTGGTCGTCGAGCGGGGGAGAATTTTGCCGGATGCGACGGACAATCCATATGCGCGACCCACTTCCTGTGCCGGAAACCGCTGCAACCCTTGCCAGGCCGTTCATGGGGTGGTCAGCGGCGGTTGCTCGAAGCATAGACAAGGGCTCAGCGGATGCAATCCGGATGGTGGCATTTTCGTATCCGATTGCGTGGGCGTTCGCATTACGCGCTGCGATCAGCGTTGCAAGTGCGCGGCCCCGAACAATTGCACTTGCTGCAGCGCGCCTTCCTGTTCGATCAGGCGCACCGGCGCCGTGCCGCCGGGCATCACCACCTCGACCATCCCGGCATTGACCCAACCCGCCAGCCAGGCGGCGGAAGCCACGGCGCTGGCGCTGGTGCCGGAAGAGGCCGTCGGGCCTTCGCCACGCTCGAACACCCGCGCCATGATGCGGTGTTCTCCTTCTTTCGCCGCCCATTGCAGGTTGACCCCGGCAGGGCACGGATCGCCCTTGCCAAACTCGCCCGCTGCGAAGGCAATCCGCGTGAGCGCCGGATTGAGCGGCGCCTGGTGCAGTTGTTCGAAACCGGGCAGGGCGTCGATGGCTGGCACCAGCGTCACGCAGTGAGGATTGCCGACGCGCACGAACACGCTGCTGTGCCAGTCGGGGTGCAACTCGGCCAGGCGTTCGACCCGGCTGACGCGTACCTCCTCAAGCAACGCTCCACGCACGCCCGGCCCTCTGGCGCCCACCGCGTCGGGGCCGAAACCTGGGGTGCCGATGTCCAGCCAGAAGCCTGGGGTGCCATCGATCTCGGCGGGAACGACCTGGGTGGGCACGGGGCTTTCGCTGTCGTGGTTGTCGTGATGCACGCGCAGGGTGAAGCCTTCGCCATCGGGTGCGCGACCGGTGTCGGTCAGTGACTGGGCAAAAATGGTCAGGCCATTGCCGCTGCGTTCGGCCAGGGTGCCGTCGGTGTTGACGATCAGCACGTCGAAGGGCGCGGCGTCCTGAAACGGCCCCACCAGCAGGCCGTCCGAACGGTGGGACTTGCTGCCGGCCGGGCGCTGGCCTTCGGGCCAGTCACAGATGGCGCTGACCGCGTGTGCGCTCCAGCTTTGTCGGGTCAGCGCCGCCTGGGCGGCAGCATCAGGAAGGTCAACGCCCAGCGCACGTAGCGCCTGGGGAGAAATCACGGCGTAGATGTTGCCGCGTGCATCGTAAAAGGGGGCCATGGCGGGTCCGCAGGCAGGATCGGGAGCTGCATTAAATCATGGCCGCCGTGGGACCTCACACCACCAGCGTGCCCCAGGCCGAGAGCAGCAACAGGATCGCCATCGCCTGGTTGAAACGCTGCATGCTGCGGGCGGTGCGAAAGACTTTCCCCGCGCTCACGCCCAGATAGGCCCAGGCGCACATGCAAGGAATCGCCACCAGAAAGAACACCAGCGACAGCCACGCCACCCGCGTCAGCCGGTCACTTTCGTGCCCGGCGAAGACGCTGACCACCGCCAGCGCCATCATCCAGGTCTTGGGGTTGACCAGTTGCAGTGTGGCCGCGCCCCACAGGCCGAGCCTGGGCCCGCGGCTTTCGGCTGCCGGGTCGATGGCCTGCGCAGGCGCGCTGAAAATCTGCCACGCCAGCCAAGTGAGCCAGCCGATACCGGCCCACGCCATCACAGTCTGGACCTGCATGTGCCGCGCCAGTGCATCGCCGAGCCCGGTGCCCACCAGCAGCACCAGCAAAGCCGCCCCAGCGCAGGCGCCGACGACGATGGGCGCGGTGCGCAGCATGCCGTAGCGCGAGCTGTTGGTCAGCACCAGAATATTGGTCGGCCCCGGGGTGATGGAGGCGACGAAAGCGAACAGCAGAAACGGCAGGAAGCTTTGCAGGGTTTGCATGGGAAGACTCGGCAGCAGTGGATCATGGGGCGATGATCGCTGCGAAGGCGGGGGTCAGTCTGGAAGATTTGAGCAGCGGCGGCGGTAGTCCGCAGGCGTCATCCGGTAAGCCCGCTGGAACCAGCGGCCCAGATGGCTCTGGTCGGCGAAACCCAGCGCTGCGGCGACGTTCACCGGCAGTTCGCCGCGGGCCAGCAGATGGCGGGCACGGGTCAGGCGCAGTTGAATCAGGTAGGCGTGGGGCGCAAGCCCAAAGGCGCTCTTGAAGGCACGGCTCAGGCGAAAACGGTCGACGCCCGTGGCCAGCGCCAGATCGTCCAGGCCAATGTCCTGATGCAGGCGGCTGTGTAAAAAGTCCCGTGCCCGTTGCGCCACCAGTGGCAGGCGAGGGTCGGGGCTGATCCGCGCGCGCCAGTGCAAGTGCCCGGTCAGGTTGGCCAGCAGGTTGTCCAGCGCGGTCTGGCGCACGATGCGCAATTCGTTGCTGTGCATGGCCTCGAAGGCATTGGCCGTGGCAATCGCCAGGCGCGGGTCATCGGCCAGGGTCGCGGCGAAACTCAATTGCGCGTTGTCCGGCGCCTCCTCGAACTGCGCGCGCAACTCGCGCTCCAGCCAGTGTGGGTCCAGGTACAGGGTGCGGTAGGTGAAGCCGTCCACTTCCGGGGCGTTGCCGTCGTGGATGTCCCCCGGCTCCAGCAGGAATACGTGGCCGGGCGTGCTGTTGTACTGCTGGCGCCGGCAGTTGAACTGCTGCACCCCTTGCTCGGTGATGCCGACCAGGTAGCTGTCGTGCCAGTGCGGATCGTAGGCATGCCCCTCGAAATGCGCGCGCATCGTCTCGATGCCGGACGTGGCGTCCTGCTTGAGATCGATCCAGTTGCGTTCGGGCATGGGGGTTCCTTTCACGTTTGAACGTATGACACCCCACCCGTAGCAGCACGGCTTGCCGGCGGGGGCGTCTGACCTGCCAGCATCGAATACGGGCCGATCACTGCCTAGCTTATCGGCATGGGGGCGTTGGGTCTGGAAGATTTGTGCATGCGGCGACCGAATGCAATTTCCAACTCAAGAACATCGGCGCTCGTTCGGCCGTTCCCGCTGGCAAGCCATGCTGCTACACGGACGTGAACCCCCGTTGCGGACTATTCTTGTTACAAACCCAACCCCCCTGCGCATTGCTCCGTCATGCGCTTGGGGCGAACCTACGCCTTCGATCGCCATCAAACACCGCATGTGTCACCCAATCGACAGCAGGTAAATGATGAACAGTTTTCTGCGAGGCTTCGCGATCTTCCTGCTCGGCGGCTTCCTGAGCGTCGGGCTGTTGAGCATCGGGCTGGTCCAGGCCGGTGAGTTCGCGCCGTTCCAGTTGGCCGCAAGCTCCAACAATCAGCCGGACAACGGCGCCATCCGCCGCGCCAACCCCAACAGCCGTCAAGGCACCGAATCCATTTCACCGACGATGCGTGGTCCCAACCTTGGGCCTTCCCAGGCCCGCCCGCCAACCCTTGAGAACGGCGGCATCCGCAACGGCTACCCGACCCGGGAGCAGTCCCCCAGGCCCACGAACGGCGGGACCCAGCGGCCCTCCAACTGAATCGGCAACACCCTTTTTTCGACAGCCAGAGTCAATTTTCCAGCCAAAAGGAATCGCCCATGTTGCGTAAGAACATTTTCCCGGGGACCCTGCTTGCCAGTGTTTGCGCATCGGCGTTGCTGAGCCTTTCGCTCAACGCCGCTGCCGCCACCTATCAAAGCGAGGAGGGCACGCTGACCGTCGATGAGGTAGTCGGCGGCCTGCAGCATCCCTGGGCCGTGGCCTTTCTGCCGGGTAACAAGGGCATGCTGGTGACCGAACGCACCGGCGCCCTGCGGCGGGTGACGCCCGAAGGCAAGCTATCAGCGCCGATTTCTGGCGTGCCCAAGGTCTGGGTGCAGGGGCAGGGCGGATTGCTGGATGTCGAGCTGTCACCGGATTTTGCCAAGGACCGAATGGTCTATCTGACCTACGCCGAGGCGGCCAGCGATGGCAAGACCGGCGGTACGGCGGCCGGCCGCGGACGCCTGTCGGATGACATGACCAGGCTTGAAGGCTTCACCCGCATCTTCCAGCAACAGCCAAAACTGTCGGTGGGCAACCACTTCGGCTCGCGCATCGTTTTCGACCGTGACGGCTACCTGTTCATCGCCCTGGGCGAAAACAACAACCGGCCCACGTCCCAGGATCTGGACAAACTGCAGGGCAAGGTCGTGCGTCTCTACCCTGATGGCTCGGTGCCCAAGGACAACCCCTTCGTCGGCCAGAAAAACGTGCGCCCGGAAATCTGGAGCTACGGCCACCGCAATCAGCAAGGCGCCGCGCTCAACCCCTGGACCGGGACCCTGTGGACCAACGAACACGGCCCCATGGGCGGCGACGAAATCAATATCATCGAACGCGGGGCCAACTACGGCTGGCCCATTTCCACCTTCGGCATCGACTACAACGGCCAGCCTATTCCCGAATCCAAAGGCAAGATCGTCGAAGGCGTGAAAAACCCTTTCCATGTGTGGGAGAAGTCCCCGGCCATCAGCGGCATGGCTTTCTACAACTCGGACACCTTCAAGCAGTGGGACCATAACGTGTTCATCGGCGCACTGGCCGCCGAGGTGCTGATCCGCCTGGAACTCAAGGATGACAAGGTGGTGCACGAAGAGCGCCTGCTGGGCGAGCTCAAGGCCCGCATCCGCGATGTGCGTCAGGGGCCGGATGGCTACCTGTACGTGCTGACCGATGATGACAGCGGCAAGCTGTTGAAGGTCGGGTTGGCGAATTAGTACCCAGCCCCGAAAGATGTCAGTCGGCGCACGCCTGCGCCGACGCTGGCACATCGAACACCCGGTCAAAACCCCACTGAAACACCAGCGCGTAGAAAAAGAAGAACACGAACAGCCCAAGGTCGGTCACCAGTGCCGCCCACCAGGAAATGTCCAGCCACCAGGCCACCAGTGGCACCAGCAGCACCACCAGTCCGCCTTCGAATCCGAACGAGTGCAGCAAGCGCCGCGAAAGGGTGCGGGTGCGGCTTTGTTGCCGGGCTTCCCAGAATTCGAACAGGTAGTTGTACAGCACATTCCAGATCAGCGCGCTGGCCGACAGCATCACTGACAGGGCGCCGGCGTGGGCGAGCCCGTCGTCGTAGATCAGCGAAAGGGTCGGCGATAGCACCGCAATCGCGATGGCTTCGTACAGCACCGCCTGGACCAGCTTTCGGGTGGGGCCTTGCATGGTTGACTCCTGAGGGTGAGGGTTTGCATGTCGGCCACGCTACCGATCGGTCGGGCGTTCGAAAAATGAGATAAATTGAACCCGCTTCAATTCATTTCATGCAGGGAGCTTGCTGTGTTTTCCAACCTTCCGCTCAACGCGCTGCGCACCTTCGAGGCGGCCGCGCGGCTGGGCAGTTTCAAGGCGGCTGCCGAAGAGTTGTCAGTCACGCCAGCGGCGATTTCCCATCAGGTCAAAACCCTTGAGGCGTGGCTGGGCGCGATGCTTTTCGAGCGTTCCGGCCAGGGCGTGGCGCTGACGGAGGAGGGCGAGCAGCTGTACCGCCAGACCCACCGTGCGCTGCTGGAAATCAGCCGCAGTCTGGAAAGTTTCTGCCCGGAAACAGCCTCCCAGACCCTGACGATATCGACCACGCCGGGCCTGGCGGCATTGTGGCTGATTCCCCGGTTAAGCCGCTTCTATCGGGCGTTTCCCCAGTTCAATGTGCGAATCGACACCCGTAATGAGCTGGTGGACCTGCTGCGTGATTCCAGCATCGACCTGGCGATTCGTGCGGTCAGCCGCGACGACCCGAATCTGTATCGTGCGGAATTGATGAGCGAGCGCTTTGCGGTCTATGGCGCGCTCGATCTTCTGGCCTCGCTCAACGGCGCAGAAGTCGAGTTGATTGACCTGCGCTGGCAGATTCCCGGTGCCTATGGGGTGAACTGGCAAAGCTGGTGCGCGGCGGCAGGTTGCGAGCAGTGGCTTGCGACGGCGCGAATGCGCGAGTTCGACGACGAACACTACGCCCTTAGCGCGGCGGTCGCCGGCCACGGGCTGGTGCTGGCGAGCAACGTGCTGGTGGCGGACAGCTTGCAGCGGGGCGAGCTGGTGGGGTACCGGCCTGAGATCAGCCTGCCAGGCCCGCGTTACATCGCCGTATGCGTGCCGGGGCGCGAGCGCGATCCGCAGGTCAAGGCGTTTCTGGCGTGGCTGGCCGAAGAAGCGGCCGCCACCCCCCTCAACACCTGACCTGTAGGAGCGCGCTTGCCCGCGACGGCGTCATATCTGACACATTTGCGGCGCCTGACACGCCGCATTCGCGGGCAAGCGCGCTCCTACAGGCAGACCGTGGCGATCATTCAATAGGCGGTAGTCTTCAGGGCCTGCGCGGCAGCAGGCTCGGCACCGCATGCATCAGCGCATTGATCGCAAACCCGATGAACATCACCCCGCACAGCCGCGTGATCGTCAGCTCATGCCGTTGATACACCGCACGCACATGGCGGGCGCCGACCACGCCGACGATGATCCCGTACGCTGCGATCCCGCCCAGGGTGCTGATCAGGATCAGCAACGGCAGCATCGACCAGTTGAGCAGGTCGGCGCGGCTGGAGAGCAGGGCGGTGAAGGTCGCCACGGCCACCGGATACGCCTTGGGGTTGGTCAGGCCGAACATGATTCCGTGCCAGAACGGATGCCGCGACGGCGCCTTTTCCTCTGTCTCGCTGCTGCGCTTGGCGCGAATCGCACGCCAGCCGAGCCAGAACAGAAACAGCCCGCTGATGATCCCCAAGACATCAAATGCCGTGGTGCCGATCACCCGCGCACCGATGATCGCGGCCAGCGCCGTACTGCACCAGATCACATCCCCTAGCAGATGTCCGCAGAGAAAAGCCGCGCCCGCGCGCCTGCCTCTGGACGCACCGATGCCGAACACCGCCAACACGCCGGGCCCCGGCGAGATGGCATAGATGAAACCAGAAGCGAGTACGGCAAGCAGCAGCGACGGGGTCATGGCAGGCGTTCCTGATGGCGGGCATGCGAGGTCAATTCCCGAGTGTAGATGAGGGGATGACTAATTTTCGAGATGTTTCATACGTTTATGAAGGTTGTATCGCAGTTGTAAAAAGTCGGTGCAGAACGTAAAACATGCGCCCACAAAAATCCTGCCGGAGCTGTACCTCAGATGACCACCCCACACCGACCTGCCGCAGGCTTCACGCGCCGCTTGCTGCCCCTGAGCATCGCCTTCGCCTCGCCGTGGCTCGCCGCTCAGGAGGCCGAGCCGCTGACCCTGGATGCGGTCAAGGTGTCGGGGGAACAGGCGTCGGTCTATCAGGCCGAAAATGCCTCGGTGGGAGGGTTCGCTCCGGCGCCATTGCTCGACACGCCGGCGTCGATTTCGGTGTTCACCGAGCAGCGCCTGAAGGATCAGCAGGCCAAATTGTTGAGCGAAGTGCTGCGCAACGACGCCTCGGTGGGCGACAGCTACGCGCCGATTGGCTACTACGAAAACTTCGTGGTGCGCGGGTTCTCGCTCAATGCCGCCAACAGCTACCGGATCAACGGCCGCAGCATCACCGGCGAGCAGAACGTGGCGCTGGAAAACAAGGAACAGGTCGAACTGCTCAAAGGCTTGTCAGGCCTTTCCAGCGGCGTGTCGGAGCCTGCGGGCGTGGTCAACTACCAGACCAAACGACCGGCCGATGTGCGCTCGGTGACGGTGTCCACCAATGAGCACGGCGAGCGCTATCTCGCCACCGACGTGGGCGGCTGGTTCGGCAGCGAGAAACAGTTCGGCCTGCGCGCCAACGTCGCCCATGAGGACATCCGCTCCTACGTCGAGCACGCCGACGGCAAACGTGATTTCGCTTCCCTGGCCTTCGACTGGAACATTAACGAGCAATCCACCCTGCAACTGGACGCCGAATACCAGACCCGCGAACAGCGCTCGGTCCCGGGCTATCAACTGCTGGGCGGCAGCGAACTGCCCCACGACGCCTCGCCGCGCAAACTGCTGGGCTACCAGAGCTGGTCGAACCCGGTGGGCATCGATTCGTTGAATCTGAACGGCCGCTATGAATACCGCTTCAACGATGCCTGGAAAGCCAGCCTCAGCGCCTCGCGCAGCCGCGTGGTGATCGACGACTACAGCGCGTTCGCCTACGGCTGCTATTTCCAGGACAACTGCCCTACGACCCCCATCAACGGGCATTTCACTCCGGACGGCGGTTACGACATCTATGACTTCCGCAGCCCTGACGACACACGCCGCAACGATGAAGTCGAGGCGTCCATGACGGGGTTGTTCAACACCGGCTGGCTCAAGCATGAGCTGACGTTCGGCACCAGCGCGTTCCGTCGCACGGTGGATACGCGGCCCTATTTCAGCGAGTTTGTCGGGACTGGCAATATCCATGAAACGCCGCCGGCCCTCGCGCCGTCGGACTTGCCGGTGGGCCATACCGAACGGCGTCTGGACAGCCGCCAGTACGGCCTGTTCGCCACCGACCGGATCAGCTTCAACGAGCATTGGCAGACGGTTTTGGGTGGTCGTCAGGTGCGCCTCGATGAAAAGGCCTACAACGAAGACGGCAGCGACAATCGCCACACCCAGCGCTCGATCTTCCTGCCCCAGGCCGCGCTGATCTACAAGCCGGTGGACAATGTTTCGCTCTACACCAGCTACAGCAAAGGCCTGTCGCTGGGCGGCACGGCGTCGGTGTTCGACACCAATATCGGTGAAATCCTCGCGCCGACGATCTCCCGTCAACTGGAGGCCGGGGTCAAGTACGACTGGCAGCGCATGAGCTTCACGGCGGCGCTGTTCCAGACTCGGCAGGCCTATCAGTACTCCAGACCCAATGACGACGGCAGCCTGACCTTCGTGCAGCAGGGCGAGCAGAAGAACACCGGGCTTGAGCTGAGCGCCAACGGCTGGCTGACCTCGCAATTGCAGGTGTCGGCCAGTGTTGCCGCCATCCGCGCGCGGGTGGAAGGCAGTGGCACCGCAGCCTATGAAGACCATCAGGCGATCAACGTGCCCAAGTACCGGGCCAGCCTGTCGGCGGACTACAGCCTGCCGATCCCGGGCCTCGCACTGCTGGGCGGCATGCAGTACAGCTCCAGCAAATACGCTAACCGCGAGGGATCGGTGAAGGTCGACGACTACGCCGTGTTCAACGCCGGAAGCCGCTACAGCACCAAGCTCGATGGCTACGACACGGTGTTCCGGCTGACTGTCGACAACCTGTTCGACAAACGCTACTGGCGCGACGCAGGCGAGTACCTGGGCGACGACTACCTGTTCCTCGGCGCACCGCGCACGGCAAGGCTTTCAGCGACTGTGAGTTTTTGACCTACCCGGATGCATCACCGCCTGACACGACGCCCCCGCCGGCAAGCGGAGCGCCGCCCGGCCGGGCTGCTACGGACTTCGGGCGTACCCATTATCCGGGTTCACCTTGGACCCGTAGCAGCACGGCTTGCCGGCGGGGGCGTTGGCCCAGACGATACATTTCCACCCCTTCCCACCGCCCCATCCAGAGAGCATCATTTCCAGACGCTCGAAGGCTGTGCAGGGACAGGCCGTCCCTGGTGTTCTTTCTGATGGAGCAGCAAGATGATCGAACTCAAACCCGCGCAAATCCCCGACATTCCCCTGTTATGGTCCTTGCGCACCCGCGCCGTGCGGCAGGTCTGCGCCAGCCATTATTCCCCCGAACAGATCGAAGTCTGGAGCGATTCACCGCCCCCTGAATCCTACCTGCGCCTGCTCGCCACCGGCTGCGGCCTGGTGGCGCAAGAAGACGGCCAGTTGCTCGGCTACGCCATCCTTGACCGGCAAAGCGGCGAAGTCATGGCGCTCTTCGTGGAGCCCGACCAGCTAGGGCGGGGCATCGGCAAGCGCCTGATGCAAGGGCTGGAAGCGATTGCCGCAGAGGAGCATTTCAACCGGCTCTACCTCTATTCCTCCCTCAACGCCGCCGACTTCTACCGCGCCATGGGCTTCGTCGCCGTGCGCGACGAGCCTTACGCACACCCCAGCGGCATCACCTTGCGTAGTTTGTATATGGAGCGGGCGCGAACTACTGGCTAACGCAAGCACCGTAGCAGCACGGCTTGCCGGCGGGAGCGGTGTGTCAGCAAGTGATGAGTCGCCTGATACGACGCCCCCGCCGGCAAGCCGTGCTGCTACGAGGGGTTATGAATTCAACCAGATGGCATCCCAGAGTGGATATTGCCGCACGCTGGCAACCAATCCTGCCCTCACGGGATTCATCACGATATAGCGCGAGTGGCTTCGAAGATCTTCCTCCTCGCGCAAGGCGTGTTCATGGAATCCCTTCTGCCAAAATTGCCCGCTTCGTCCCATTCGGCGATTGATGCCCAAGGTTGACCTCGACTTGAAACGTGCCACCGCCGATGACAAATCGCCTCTCTGCAATTCCATAAGCCAATGGATGTGATCGGGCATCACCACCCAGCACAAGGACCGCGCGGTGCCTTCCTCTTCGGTTTGCCGCAATGCTTGAACCACGGGGTGGCCACTGGGCCAATCCTTGAATACTGGTTGCCGGTCGGTTACCACGACGGTGACCATGTAAATCCGCCCCGGCTCCGAATATCGGTTCGTACGAAGAAAATGGCGCCGTCTCGCTGGTGTCTGCATCCCTTTGCCCCTGAAACGCAAAAAGTCACCCTATCCACCCCTGCAACTGACTGCACGCCTGACTATTTCACAACATATGTCCCCCCGTAGCAGCACGGCTTGCCGGCGGGAGCGGTGTGTCAGGCGACTCATCACTTGCTGACACACCGCCCCCGCCGGCAAGCCGTGCTGCTACGTGATTGAGTAGTGTACGAAGCTGCGCTGGCTTGCTACCGTCGGCAGGTCTCTTCGCAGGGAAATCGGGCCATGCCAGTCGAGTACCCGTTGCACCGCTTCATCCAGGATGGACGGCCGCTGCAGATCAACGCCCAGCCGTTGCAGGCGAGCACTGATGACGTGCTGCACCGGTATCGCGAAGGGCAGTTGTGGGCGGTGAAGCAGGGGGTGATCACTGCTGAGCTGGACACCGGCAGTTGGGTGGTGCCCGCCCGGCGTATCGGCTGGATCCCGCCCGGCGTCGCCCATGCGGCGCGGGTTCACGCGGCCGCCAGGGGCTGGATGATCTACCTGCGCCCTGACCTGTGCCCACTGTTCCCGAGCACGCCGACGGTGTTCGACATGACCCCGCTGGCCGCCGCGCTGCTGGAACGCATCGACGGCTGGCAGAAAGGCCCGGCCGAGCTTGCGCCGCCACAGCACCGGCTGCTCGATGTGCTGTTCGATGAACTGAAGATTTCCCCTGCCAACCCGCTGTTCCTGCCTATGCCCAGCAGTCCGCATCTGGTGGGCATGACCCTGACCATCGTCGCCGACCCCGCCAACAAGCTCGGCCTGGATGACTGGGCCCGGCGAACGGGCATGTCTCGGCGAGGCCTGACCCGGCACTTCCGGGCCGAAACCGGCATGTCACTGGTGCAATGGCGCATCGTCGCGCGGATGAAACGGGCGCTGGAACTGCTGGCCCAGGGCGACACCGTCAGTCGCGTCGCCCAGCGCCTGGGCTACGACAGTGTCAGCACCTTTATCAGTGCCTTCAGTGCGCAATTCGGCATGACCCCCGGCGCTTATGCCCTGTGATGTGACGCAAGTCCGGTTGTCTGCCAGCCGCCCCAATGGCGCAAGCTTTGTTATCCTGCGCGCCTTTGTCGCACCTAACTGCCGATTCAACCTGCCAAATGGGGTCTTTCATGACAGCCATTCTTCGACCACGTCCACAACCGATCAGCCGGGGCGACTATAAGACCCTGGGCCTGGCGGCGCTGGGCGGGGCACTGGAAATCTACGATTTCATCATCTTCGTGTTCTTCGCCCTGACGTTGAGCCAGCTGTTCTTCCCGCCGGAAATGCCCGAGTGGCTGCGTCTGCTGCAAAGCTTCGGGATTTTCGTCACCGGCTATCTGGCGCGCCCGCTGGGCGGCATCCTGATGGCGCACTTTGCCGACAAACTGGGGCGCAAGCGCGTCTTCAGCCTGAGCATCATGATGATGGCGCTGCCGTGCCTGCTGATCGGCGTGATGCCGACCTACGCCGACATCGGTTACTGGGCGCCGCTGATCCTGCTGGCACTGCGCATCCTCCAGGGCGCGGCGGTGGGTGGCGAAGTGCCCAGTGCCTGGGTGTTCGTCGCCGAGCACGCGCCCAAGGGCCATCGCGGCTATGCGCTGGGGGTGCTTCAGGCCGGGCTGACGTTCGGCTACCTGATCGGCGCACTGACCGCGACCTGGCTGGCCAAGGTCTACAGCCACGCGGAGATCCTCGATTTCGCCTGGCGCATCCCGTTCCTGCTGGGCGGGGTGTTCGGCGTGATCGGCGTCTGGCTGCGTCGCTGGCTGAGCGAAACCCCGGTGTTCATGGCCTTGCACGCCCAGCGCGAAGGCATGACCGAGCTGCCACTGCGCTCGGTGCTGCGTGAACACCGCCAGTCTCTGCTGCCTGCGGCGCTGCTGACCTGCGTGCTGACGTCCGCCGTGGTGACCTTGGTGGTCATCACGCCCACCGTGATGCAGCAGCGTTTCGGCATGAGCCCCAGCGACACCTTCGGCCTGAGCAGCGTCGGTATCGTGTTCCTGAACATTGGCTGCGTGCTGGCCGGCATGCTGGTGGACCGCATCGGCGCCTGGCGCGGGGTGGTGCTCTACAGCCTGTTGCTGCCGGTCGGCGTTGGGCTGCTGTACGCAAGCCTGGTCATCCAGTGGCTGCCGGTAGGCCTGGCCTACGCGGTGGCGGGGCTGGCCTGCGGCATCGTCGGCGTAGTGCCGTCGGTCATGGTCGGACTGTTCCCGGCGAATATTCGGGTGTCCGGCATCTCCCTGACCTACAACATCAGCTACGCACTCTGGGCCAGCACCACGCCGCTGGCGTTGATCGCGCTCATGCCGTGGAGCCCGTGGGTGTGCGTCGGCTACTGCGTCATCATGGGCGCCGTTGGTTTGTTGACCGCAATGTTCTTCGGCATGCGCCGTGGCATGCAGGTGGATGACGTACTGGCTGTCTGCCCGGACAACTGACCGTCGGGGCGTCATGGAGCGACGCCCGATCCACAACTACGCTTGGCCGACCGCTACCTCAATAGTCGTCGGCGAGTGTGGGAATGAGCGATAACTCCAATAAGAAAGATCTCGACACCGCGTCAGCCACACGCCAGGTGGTCGAAACCCTCTATCGCCAGGAATCCCGTCGGGTGCTGGCGACACTGATTCGTCTGCTGGGCAATTTCGAACTGGCCGAAGAAGCCCTGCAAGACGCCTTCATCGCGGCGGTCGAGCAGTGGCCGCGTTCCGGTATTCCGGAGAGCCCGCGGGCCTGGCTGGTGTCGGCCGGGCGCTTCAAGGCCATCGACAGCCTGCGCCGCCGGGCGCGTTTCGACGCCTCGCTCAATGAAATGGCCCGGCAACTGGAGCAGCGTTTCGGCGACGATCGCAGCGAAGTCGACGAGGTCGAGGATGATCGGCTGCGGCTGATTTTCGTCTGCTGTCACCCGGCCTTGAGCCCCGATGCCCAGGTTGCGCTGACGCTGCGTGAGGTCTGCGACCTGACCACCGAAGAAATCGCCAAGGCGTTCCTCATCACCGCCACCACCGTGGCCCAGCGCATCGTGCGCGCCAAGAACAAGATTCGCGATGCCCATATCCCGTACGAAGTCCCGGCGCTGAAAGAGTTGCCCGAGCGGCTCGACGCGGTATTGCGGGTGATCTACCTAGTGTTCAACGAGGGCTATTTCGCATCGAGCGGTGAACAACTGACCCGCAGCGACCTGTCGGCCGAAGCCATTCGTCTGGGGCGCCTGTTACTCGATCTGCTGCCGGAGCCTGAAGTCGCGGGTTTGCTGGCGTTGATGCTGCTGAGCGAGTCCCGCCGTGGGGCGCGGCTTTCCGCGCAGGGCGAGCCGATCATGCTCGACCAGCAGGACCGCAGCCTGTGGCTCCGGTCCTTGATCGAGGAAGGCGAGATGCTGGTGGAACAGGCCCTACGCTCAGGCAGGACAGGGCCCTACAGCGTTCAAGCGGCCATCGCAGCCGTGCACGCCGAAGCCGCACGGCCAGAGGACACCGACTGGCGGCAGATTCTCGGGCTCTATGACGTGCTGCTGCGCCTGGATGATTCCCCGGTGGTGCGGCTCAACCGGGCGATGGCCCTGGCCATGGTGGAAGGGGAGGCGGCGGGGCTGGCGCTGGTCGATCAGTTGCTGGACGACGGTGAATTGTCCGATTACCACCTGGCCTGGGCGGCGCGTGCTGATTTGTGTCGCCGCCTGGGGCGTTACGAAGATGCGCGCAGCGCTTACGGCAGGGCCATCGAGCAGGCGAACCAGGCGGTTGACCGGGCCTTCTTGCAGCGGCGGCTTGATGAATTGCCGGAGCGTGAATGACCGTTCGTCCGTTCGCTTGCGAGTGTGTCGATCTGCCGATACGTCATTCGACTACTTCACAAATGCCCCCGCCGGGCAGCCCGGGGGGGGGGGGGGGGGGGGGGGCGACCCCCCCCCCCCCCCCCCCCGGGGGGGGGGGGGGGGGGGGGGGGGGCGGGTATGGGGGGCCCCCCCCCACCGAAGGGGGGGGCCCAAAA